>JBDKTY010000242.1:0-6293 GCA_039679945.1 Syntrophobacter sp.
AAACCTCGCCTCGTCTTGGAACATGACCCTGAGGCGAGCCCCGACCGAGGAAAGCGCATCTGCACACCTTCTCACGAACCGGCGGAGTTTTTTTTAAACTGCTCCTGAGCTTCAGCGTCGCTTTTGGGATGGCGGGGCCTTGGAGCGATCTTTCTCCAACCGTGTCGCTCAAGCATTCTGTAGATGGTGGTCTTGGCAACCGTGCGCCCGACTCTGCCCTCAAATGCCTGCTTGATCTCGGAAACATTCAGGATGTTTCCGCTCTCGGACTCCCCGCAAAAGGAAGAGAGAAACACTCGCTCTTCCTCAATGGTCATGTAGCCATAGCGGCGGCCTCCCCAGTTGCGCTCCTCACGCTTTGCACCCGAGCAGATCTCTTTGAATTGCTTGCGGAGCCTCAAGACAGTCGCGTTGGACCTTCCGATGATCTTCCCCGTCAACGAATCACTTGTCCCCGCAAGCCCGGGCATGATCACTGACTGGGCCATCCTGAGATCATCTGCCCTATCTGTTCCCCGGGCCAACTTTAAAGCCCTTTCGATCTCATCTGTAACGTTGATCTTCCTTCCCATCGTCAGCCCTCCTGTTTATGTGAGGGCTACTATATCACACCTTTAACTTGAACGCAACTTAGTATAAGATGATATTTATAAAAATGCACACCGCATTGAGCCGAGACGGACTTGAAGTAAAGGAGGGGGCAGATCTTGAAAAGGGAAATTAGGTTCAATATTCCTCTTTCAAGACCTGACCCCTCCTTCCTCGCACACTGCGACCTAAAGGGCCTGTTGCCCCCATCCTTTGGCTTCGATGAACGCGACGAATTTCTTTACCGCGTCGGAAGCCTTGCCGTTGTAATAGAGGAAATACGGACGCCTGAGCGGATAGGTTCCGTCTTTCACCGTAGCTCTGCAAGGAATAACTGCCTCAGAATCCTGGGTCTTTTTTATCAGCAGGACATGGCACCCCGTTGGGCCGGGATACTCAAAGGCATCCCGGATTCTCACATAACCTACCGCTCCCGGCGTATAGGCCACCCGTGTCAGTATGCTCGTGAAATCGGGCATGATCTCAGCCTTGGAGGAAAAAGGCGCCTTGGCCAGAAGATTGTCGCGGATGAACACTACCGTTCCAGGATGTTTTTGACCCACACCAAAGATTTTTACCTGTTCGTCTCGACCACCGATTTCCTTCCAGTTTGCGCAGTCACCGCGCAGCAGTTTCTGAACCTGCTCAACAGTGATTTCACGCAAAGGATTGGAGGCGTGCGTAATGATCACGATTCCACCATAGCCAATGAGCTTCTCAACCAGTTCAGCTCCCCTGGCTTTCGCTGCCTCACTTTCCTGGTCGTTTATTCTTCGAGACGCCATTGCAACATCGGTGTTGCTTTTCGTCAGCGAGGAAAACCCGTCATCCACGGTTTTGCCCATGGTAACTTGCACGTCTATGGAGGGATTTTCTATTTCGAACAGTTGCGAAAGGGTATACAATCTGCCAAACATGCTGTCCGCACCCGTCACGCTGATCACCACTTTGTTCGCAGAGATACCCACATCGGCCGCAACGATCAAAAGGGCGCAAAATACCGTAAAGAGGATGACCGCTGCTCTTTTCATGTTCATCTCCCTGAATTTGAAACAGATTCAAACAGGTTGACCAGTGAAAACCGACCGGCTCTCGTCAGAGCAAAAAGCCCCCACAGGCCTAAAAAGGCGGCCTGAGGGGGCTTCGCATGGGCAGTTTCGCAACGCAGTCTTTCATGGCTTCCCTCAAAACGAAAAAAGCCATTTGATTAGCAGTGAATAATGTACTGTTATTGATAGTAATTCTAAAATTTTATATGTCAATATTTATTCCGACATGATTGCACAACGTTCGCAAAAGAAGGTTGGAAAACATAAGGCCAGGTAAGGTTTCTTGTGAAGAACCGGAAGGAAGGCGGCGGATGGAACACGCCGCCCTCCTTCGTTATTGTTTCCGCGTGTAGACGGTCTCACATTTTTCCCGCCTGCTGTTCCTTTCGGTCGTGTGTAAAGGAGGGGGCCAGATGAAAATATCAAAGTGGGCCAAATCAAGTTGTCAAAACCAATTTGGGTTCAATATTCCTCTTTCAAGACCTGACCCCATCCTTCCTCATGGTGGGGCGGGCAGGAATGGAATTTCGACCGAAGAAGGCTCCGGGTGTGAATAGCGGAGTGACTTTTGACGGCTATTGCCGATGCAGAGCGGCTACCTTGGTCTGCTTTCCTGCCGGTCCCTGCTCCACCAGTTCGACACCCTCCTGATGAAGCGTTTCACGCGTCTGCCCTCAAACAGTTCCGGATAGGCAGGGATATAGGCCGAATCTTCTCGATTGAACTTCACTACCAATGCCTTTATCAGCCACAAGGTGCTCGGTTTATTAGTGTCAATGCCACGGTTGATGATCTTTTCCAGAACCTCCAACTTGCCGATTTTTTCAAGAGCCATGGCGGCCCGCCAACGCTCGGAATCGTCTCCATGCTCAAGGGCGTTCACAAGGGCGTCGACGGCCCGACCATCGCCCATCAACCCCAGAGCCATTGCGGCGTACTCTCGGAGGGAATCGTCTCCATGCTCGAGGGCGTTCACGAGGGCGTCGACGGCCCGACCATCGCCGATCTGCCCCAGAGCCATTGCGGCATTCCCTCGGAGGAAATTGTCTCCATGCTCAAAGGCGTTCAGGAGAGCGTCGACGGCTCGCCCATCGCCGATCTGCCAGAGAGCACCTGCGGCATTCAGTCGAAGCAAATAAACTCCATGCTCAAGGGCGTTCACGAGGGCGTCGACGGCCCGGCCATCGCCGATCTTCCCCAGAGCCATTGCGGCGCTCCTTCGGAGGAAATTGTCTCCATGCTCAAGGGCGTTCAGGAGAGCGTCGACGGCCCGGACATCGCCGATCTTCCCCAGAGCCTCCGCGGCGCTCCTTCGGAGGGGATCGTCTCCATGCTCAAGGGCGGAGATGATTCTATCCAATAGATGGGGATGGCTTTGCCCGAGGGCAACTATGGTCGACCTCGCCAGCAACCCGCGCTGTTCGGATGACCACAGATCAAAGACTCGATCGATCACGCTATCGACGGCAGAGCATGGGTCCCGCCTGCTTTCCGCGCTGCATTCCGCGGCACAACGGCCGGCCAGCAGGAGCAGGCTAGAAACAACATCGTCCTTTTCCCGAAGGATGCGGTCCAGAAGCAAAGCCGGGTCATCCAACATGCCAGCGACAAGGGCCAGGACTTCGTGCCAGTCGAAATCCCAGAAGCGTTCGTGAAGCAAGGCCAAACCCTTTGCATCCTCTTCCACTTTTCTTTTGAGATAAGAGGCCGTGAAGTACTCCTGGAAGGTCCTGTGCAGGAAGATATAGCGACTCCCGTTTCGATCGAGTTTCTGAAGAACCCCGTGCGTCTCCGCCAGTTCCTCGACGATGCCGGCCGCCTTTTCGTTAAGGAAATCGGTGGGGGAGTTGGGATCTTGCAGGTAACGATTGACCTTTTCGTAGAGGTCATCGCGGGAGAAGATCTGCCTGCCAGCACAGGAGAACCGGTAGGCAAGGTCTTCCAGCAAAAGCAGCTTCGGCTCAAGCGCCCACCTGGGAGGGCGTTTTCGCCGGCAGGCCCATTCGTCGAGAATGAAGCTTACGGCCATTTCGTAGACTTTTGCGCGTTTGGCCGGCAGAACGATCTTCTCGTGCTGGTAGAGGCTGCAGATCAGGGATAAAAGGAGCGGATTCTGAACGAGACCCGCTACCTGCGGCCTGACCCGAAGTTCTTTAATCAGCCCATCAGGGCACTTCGTCCGGTCTTCGATCTGCGAGGCGGCATTCCTGAACCATGTCTTTACATACAGCTCGATCTGCTGTGTCCTGAAAGGGACGATCTCCATGTGCTTCGCCCCGGCCAGGAACCCTTCGGAATAGCCGACTATTCTCGAAGTGCAAATCACCGGACAGGGATAGTTTCGAACAAAACGATTGAGTTTCTCGGATAGAGAATTCCTACCCGACGAAGGGACTTCATCCAGGGCATCGAGCAACAGCAGACATCTGCCACTTGCGAGGCTATCCCTCAGTCGATCCTGAATGGCTGACACCTGCCGGTATTCGCGGACAAGCACCTTCGGGATCGCATCGATCAGTTCGTCTTCCGTATGAGCGAGGTCGAAGAGTTGCAGGAAAAGGGGGAAGACCACTTCAGCCGGGGCGATGGAGGAATCTTTCAGTTTCTCCTTTTCCGCTTTGGCCCTTCGGCTTGCTTCCATTTTGAGGACGGTGGACTTGCCCATGCCCGGATCGGCCAGGACCATGATTTTCTGGTGCTCCGATCTGGCCTCTTCCCAGGGGAGATCTTTTCGAGAACCCTCCCCATCGCCCGGTCGCATGGCGTAGGCTCTCTTCTGGGCCTCACCCGCGCTATAAGCGTGGACGCTCTCCACCTGACGGACATCCCGTCTCTCCACACTGACCTGGATGGGAATATATTGATCTTCCAGAAGGACTTCCCGATCGCAGTGAAAAAGGCGCATGCAACTGAAGTGCCTCTCAATGGCATCCAGAAACTCTCGAATGGCATTGCGCTCCGGTTCGAGGCCAAGTGCCACGAGCGTTCTTTCCAGGTTGTCCCAACGGATGGCATAGCTTTCCTTGCCGGCATTGGACTGAATCACCCCGACAGCCGCGCCGAGACTTTCCGAGAAAACAGGCCCTCCACTGGTGCCACTATCCACCGAGGCATCAAGCTTATGTGAAAGGAAGGATGCCTTTGCATCGGGCAGCCTGTTCCAGGGATTTTGGGGTTCGATTGCGTCAGCGGAATAATAAGTGGAAAGCGTCTTGACCCGACTGCTTGCCGAGATCTTCTCGGACACGACCTCAAAATCATCGAACTGCTCGGCTTTCGACTGCGGGAAGCCATAGACGATGACGGATGACGGCAACTCCGCGGGGTTGGCGATAGGAAGGGGTGTCAACCCTTCGGCTTCGAGCTTAAGGATGGCGACATCGGTATCCGGGTCGGAGTAGTGCTCACACCACTCCACCTGTTCGAAAATTGTGCCCTGGTGTTCCACTCTGATGCTGGCGAGTCGATAGATGACGTGGTGGCAGGTGATGACATACCCGTCGGAGCGGATGATAAAACCGGAACCCGCTACGCCTTCGGGGCCGAGGATCTTGACGGCAGATTGGCGGATGCGATCGATTCCCCAGCCGCTCATGACGGCTTGCCGCCAAGATTCCACTGAATGCTCACCTTGACGTTGGCTTGTGCCGTCCCACTGGTGATCAGAGGTATCCCGGCCTGCCCGCCCACCTGGATGCCGAATTCAAGGATTACCTTCTCGGGACTTGAAGCCCCGGCCGTGGATGACTTGATGGCATCGAGCACCATGGAAGAGTAGGCCCTGACTGTTGTTTCGAGATGATCTTTGAAGGCCCTGCTTCTCTCCATCACATCATCGACCGCTCCTGTGGCGCGGAGACGATAGTTTTCAACTTCTCCATCGTACTGTAGGAAGATTTCCGAGCCATCGGGCGCAACAAGTTTCGTAAGCTTGAGGGGCATGGCTAGCTCCTGTAAGGGGGTTGGGAATGTTGTAATTTACTTATATTACCACAAGGTTAGGCTTGACAGAAAGTTAAATCGATGTTTGGGGGGAGGATGGGATTTACACACACAAAGAAAAGAAGGGGGCAGGCCGTGAAAGAGGAACATTGGCGATCGAACGCTTCGTGGAACTGATGCAGGCGGCGCTCAAGCGCCTGCCGATCAGGAAGAAGACCCGCGTGAGCAAGGGAGGAAAGAACGCCGCCTGGAAGAAAAGAAGCAGCGCAGCAGCGTGAAGCGGGAGAGATCGAGAAAGGTGCCGTTGGAGGAGTAGGCGAAAGGAGGCAACAGGGGGTGGGGGGAGCCGGCGAAAGCCTACGGCCTCGAGCCCTACCATCATCTTCGCCACCTCTTTGAAAAACTTCCCTATGCCCGAAGCGAGCAGGGCCACCTGGCTCTTCTTCCCCAAAGGCTCACCGCCGAGCAGGTAAATCAGTCTACGTTGTAGTCCGTTGCCGGAATCCCGGCCTTGCGCACTTGTTTTCTTACGCCGAGTATGCCGCAGCGCCGTTTGATTTGTGAGGTGGGGTTTACCAGACGATTACCAATCGCCGGCGCAGTTTGGAGACGATTGGGTCATTGTACCCGCGGCGGCAGTAGATAGAGAGTCATGGCGAAGATAATGTAAACGGTCAGCAAGACTACCCCGACGAACCAGGCCGAGTGCCCGCC
>JBDKTY010000243.1:0-19244 GCA_039679945.1 Syntrophobacter sp.
GAAGTGAGTGCACCCCCTGAGCGTAAACCGGCGGAACGCGATCGCGCTTTTTTGCTCGCATGTGTCCGGCAGGTGCGGGGATGCAGTGATCAATCCTCGGACGTATCTTCGGGGATGAGCACGGTAGGTTGGGGTGAGCGAAAGCGAACCCCAACACCCACGCCTCATCTCTCGCCGAAGCTGCACTCGTCTTGGATTTGCACACCTCCACCCCAATTCCGGCCCAGCGTTCCGGTGGCAATGTAACGGTGGCTGCTCGAATAAGAGCAATCCGAAGTGATAAATGTTGGGGTTCGCTCCGCTCACCCCAACCTACGCTCTGTTGCTGCGCTCGGCTACACTCTTTGCCACGCCCACATCGGACAGAAGTGAGTGCACCCCCTGAGCGTAAACCGGCGGAACGCGATCGCGCTTTTTTGCTCGCATGTGTCCGGCAGGTGCGGGGATGCAGTGATCAATCCTCGGACGTATCTTCGGGGATGAGTGAAAGGTCGATCTTGGGGACCTGCGCACTGACCAGCGTATCTTTGAGGGTCCAGAAAACGCTTCGAAAGTGCTCGTCAAAGTTGGCGGGGGAGACTCTGCCAAGTTCAATGAACTTGATCAGGATCTCTTTGGCTACCTTTAGAATTTTCTCATCATCAGGCGTCATCGGTTCCTCGTATCTACAGTCAAAAAGCCTCTGCCAGGATGGTGGGAAGGCCATTAGGGATCAGCAGAGGCTTTTCGGAGTTGTTGGAATACCCGTGAAGGCATCCCGGTACTCAAAACAGACCCTACCACAGAACAATCCAAAGGGCAACTAAATATCCAGATTTTCACCGGATTTTCAGCATTTTCGGAATGTCGGGGTGTATATATGTCCCTTCGACGCACCCACGTCGACAGTTTGTCAACTGTTGCTTTGGTGCTGCTGTCCTGTTCGGTGTTCATTTTGGGATTTGCTGGTCATTGAGGACAGGAGAAGATGGATTTTAAGACACTTGCGGGCGGGGGAATTAGGAAACAGCGCTTACAAATTTCTCGTGAGGTGACTGTTTAGATGGGGAGATTTTGAGGGATAGGGAATATCCAACTTTTTTGCAGAGGTTTTCATGCAAGACACTGAAATTGTGCTTGACAAACGAAAAATGGCAGTGATAATGGCCTCAAGTGGGAAATTGTGGGCAGAAGGGGTAAAAAGTGGGTATCTTAAACAAGCCCTACTTCAGAGGACGCTCGGTCCACCGCCTTGATACAAAGGGGCGGCTCCGGATACCCACAAAGTTCAGGGAAGTCCTGCAAAACCATTACACAGACGCTCTCATAGTCGCCCAATTGGGGGAATGCCTGGTCGCTTATCCTCCCGAAAGGTGGGATGAGATCGAATCGAAGGCCTTGCGTCTCTCGGAAGTACAGCCTGAACACCGCTCTTTTCTGCGGCGTTTTGTTTCGAGCGCGGAGGAGTGTGAGTTCGACAACCAGGGGCGGATTCTGATTCCCCCGATGCTTCGCGAGGAAGCCGGCGTGGGGCAGGAAGTGATGCTTGCCGGGGTCCTGACCAATTTCGAAATCTGGGACAAGGCAACCTGGGATGTCCAGGCCGAACGTGACAAGCAGAACTACCAGAAGATAATGGAAACAATAGCGGGCGCCGGGCTTTAGGAATGAACGACAGTCAGTCCGAGGGAAAACACATTCCGGTCATGCTCGACGAGTCGCTTGAGCTTCTCGGCTGTTCGCCGGGGGGCATTTACGTCGATTGTACTTTAGGAGGGGGAGGGTTTGCCGGGGCCATTCTGGAAAAGAGCGAGCCGGGAGGGGTTGTGCTCGGGATGGACTGGGATGAAGAGGCAATCACACGCGTGCAAGAGAGGCTTGGCGGTCATGGCAAAAGAATTCTTCTGGAGAAGGCGAATTTCGCGGATATCCGCCAGGCCCTCCGCAAACATGGCCTCATGCACGTGGACGGAATCGTCGCCGATCTCGGTGTATCGAGCTATCAGATCGACGATCCGGAGCGGGGGTTCAGCTTCATGCGGGATGGACCGCTGGACATGCGCATGAACCGTAATACGGCGATTACCGCGGCGGACCTGGTTGGCACGCTGTCGGAAAAGGACCTTGCCGATCTGATTTTCCGGTACGGTGAGGAGCGGCGGTCCAGGAGAATAGCGCGGGTGATCGTGGCGGAGAGAAAGAAACGCAGGATAAGCGGAACGCGCGAACTTGCCGAACTGGTGCGCGGGGCCGTTCCACCGTCACGGGATGCCATGCGCATACACCCGGCCACAAGAACATTTCAGGCTCTTCGGATAGCGGTAAACGGTGAACTCGATTCACTGGAACGCTTTCTTCCCGAGGCGCTGGACGTCCTCGGTCCCGGCGGGAGGCTATGTGTCATAGCTTTTCATTCGTTGGAGGACCGGATCGTGAAGGAGACGTTCAGGAACTGGGCGCGTTCATGCCGTTGTCCACGCGAGCGCGCTGCATGCGAGTGCGAGGGAGTGCCGCTTGTCAGGGTCCTGACGAGAAAAGCCCTCCGGCCTTCGCCGGAGGAGATGGAGCGCAATCCCCGCTCGCGCGGCGCGCGACTCAGGGCGGTCGAGAAGCTTAAAGGCGATGAACACTAGCATACACCAAGGCCCCGTCTCTTCCGGGTTTGAGGGGACCCGGGGGAGACGCGGACCGTCTTCAGCCCCGCAAGGGGGCTGAGCAGAGGGGGTTTCCGGGGAACCGGGGGCAGAGGAAGGAAAGAGGGCCTATCCGGACGGTCCTGGGGAGACCGTCCGGATAACAACTCGGAGGCAATCCGGGAAAAGGTAGTGTTGGGATGAGGGGAAGATCGGCATGGAACCAGCTTGCGGAGGTACTGGGGGACAGCACCCTCTGGAGGAGGCGAAGGGGGGCCCCGGGAAGATGATTTAGAAGTTGGGGCAGTGAACCTGGGCAGGAAAGGGGGCGGACATGCAGGATTCCTTAAGAGCAGGGTTTCAGAAGAGCAGGTGCCCTTCAAGGCGGTCTTTTTTGTTCAACGGTGACACGGACCGGTTCGAACCCGCTCTGGTTCGCAATCGGCAGAACAACGCAGACAGACTGTCAAGGTCGTCGGCCTTCCCGTTCCGGCCGAGTCTGATCCGTTCCGGTCCCGGAGCAAGGGGGGCGGAATGGGATATCTGATAGTTTTCTTTGCCGGAACACTTATCGGCTGGTTTGTCGCGGCGCTCCTGTCGTCCAGCGCCGGTCCCGCACCGAGCGCTCTTGGCGAAGAGGAAAAGCTTTGCGAATGCCTGGAGTAGCGGAGATCCAATGGGCCGTTCGACTGAAGGCGCTTCAATGCTCAGCTTCAAACCTGGCGGCGATTTTAATTTCCAGGAAAAGGACCCCGCCTCGTCGCGAGTCTGGGGTTGGCTGGTTGTCTCGGTGCTGCTGGGAATC
Organism: Syntrophobacter sp.; assembly: GCA_039679945.1. Classification (GTDB taxonomy): domain Bacteria; phylum Desulfobacterota; class Syntrophobacteria; order Syntrophobacterales; family Syntrophobacteraceae; genus SbD1. The sequence continues at coordinate 3,418 of JBDKTY010000243.1, forward strand.
AGTTTGGTTTTGTGCGCCATATTCTACGTCTGGCTCTACATTCAGCAGGTGCAGAACGGTTACAGGCTGGCAAAGATCTACGAAGAAAATGAACTCCACAGCACGGTTCACCGGAAGCTCAAACTGGAGTGGTCCAGGTTCAGAGATCCATACCGGCTGGAGGAAATCGGACGCAACCAGTTCGGCCTGGCTCCACCGAGGCCGGACCAGAAGGTGCTTATGCGCTGAGCGAATCGGGAGGGGCAGGAATCGATGGAATCACGCGAGCCGAGGAAATTTTTGACCGCTCGCTACTGGTCGTGCCGCGTGCTCTTCCAGGTGCTGGTGATCGTCGGACTTTGCGCGGTCCTTGGCAAAGCATTCCGGCTCCAGGTCGTGGAGCACTCCATCTGGGTGGAGCGCGCCAATGCCCAGATAAACACCACTTTCAATGTTCCCGCCTACAGGGGTTCCATTTACGATCGACAGGGACGCCTGCTCTCCTACTCGGTCCCTCAGCGTTCGCTTTACGCCGGCGGCAATTCGATCGATAATCCCAAGAAAATCGCGAGCCATCTCAGCCTCGTTTTGGGTGAACCGCAAAACGTACTTGAAAAGAAGCTAACCGGAGCCCGCCACTTCGTGTGGCTCAAGCGCCACCTGACCGACCAGCAGGCCATGGCCGTGGAGGGGCTGAACGGACGCGGCCTGAACCTGGTAAGTGAATACAAGAGGTTTTATCCCTACCGGCAGGTTGCGGGCCAGGTGGTTGGCTTTGTAGGTCTGGATGGAACCGGGCTGGAAGGGATCGAAAAATCATTTGATGATGTTTTGCAGGGCTGCACGACACCGGTAGGGCAGATGCGCGACGGGGTGCGCAAATGCCTGTGGCTCAAGCCCTCCGCTCCGCCCGAGCCGGCTGAAAGCTATGGTGTAAAGCTCACGATCGATGCTTTCATACAGTACCTGGCTGAATGCGAATTGGAGAAAATCATCCAGAAATACAGGGCCAGGGCGGGCGAGGTAGTGGTCATCGATACGCAGACCTCCGAGGTGCTCGCCATGGTGAACTGGCCTTATTTCGACCCGAACCTTCCCGCGAAAAAAGATGCTCAGCTCTGGAGAAACCGCACCATAACGGATTCCTTCGAACCGGGCTCGACATTCAAAGTCTTCCTCATGTGCGCGGCGCTCGATGAGAACAAAGTCCGCGAGCGGGACCGGATCTACTGTGAAGCCGGGCAATGCAAGCTGGCCGGCCACACGATAAAGGATGTTCATCCCTACGGATGGCTCACCATGCAGGAGGTCATCAAGTATTCCAGCAATATCGCGGCCGCTAAAATTGCGCTTCACCTGGGCAGTGAGCGCTACAGTAAATATATCCAGGGCTTCGGTTTCGGTTCTCTTACGGGCGTTCAGCTTCCCGGAGAGGTCAAGGGCCTTCTGCGGCCGCACCGGAAGTGGAGACCCATCGACCTGGCGACCACCGGTTTCGGCCAGGCAATCGGCGTGACCAGCCTCCAGTTGACCTCCGCGGTCGCGACCATCGCCAACGATGGCGAATACAGCCCTCCCCTCATCGCAACGCGGATTGTGGACAGCCAGGGCAAGCCGGTCAAGGAATTCCAGTCCCCGAAATTGCGAACCGTGATTCACAAGAAGACAGCCGACCAGATACGTGCTATGATGACTTCTGTAACTCAGGAAGGCGGCACTGGCGTTAATGCCGTCCCGGAGGGTTACACCGCGGCAGGCAAGACTGGAACGGCCCAGGTAATGGACCCAGTGACGAAGCGTTATGCTTCGAAAAAATATACAGCCGTTTTTACCGGGTACATCCCGGCGGAACAACCCAAACTGGCAATATCAGTGGTCATCCACGAGCCCCAGGGGGCAATATATGGTGGAGTGGTGGCGGCGCCCGTTTTTCGCAACATTGCCGCCAAAGCCCTGCCCTATCTGGGGGTAATGCCCTCCGTTCCTCATCCTGCGCCCGGTCCATCCCTACGACAGGCCAACGCCAATCCCGCGAGCCGTGACAAAGGCTCGGTGGCTGATGCTTCTACGGTTAAATCAGGCGCGAATTCCGCCAGACAAGCACAGGTGCATAAAGCGGCTTCGAAGAAAGCCGATACCCCGGCCGTTGCGGTAAATGCCAAAAAGAGCCAGGAAAAGCCAAAGACCAGTCGCCACGATAAGCCGAAAGTGGAGAAATACTCAAGGGCCGAGGGACAACCGATCGGTCTGTATTAACCCGGGACGGCAGCCTGTTTTATGTGATTTACGTGGGTGTGGACTGGCGATAAATCGGCCGATGTGGATCATTCGCGGGACCGGAAAAGGTGGTAACCCCCCCCCACGCGGCGGGAAGATTTGGTGGATGGCCGGAGGGGTGCGGTGGTTTGGTGATAATTTGGAAGAGCTGCTTTGATGAAAACTCTCGGTGAACTCATAGATGGTCTGACGGTCGTGGAGACACGCGGGGATATGGGCGCGACCATATCGAGCGTGTGCTGCGACAGCAGGAAGGCCGTCGCCGGCAGTCTCTTCGTATGCCTGCCGGGGTCCCGCGTCGACGGGCATTCCTTCATCCGGGACGCCCTCTCGAATGGGGCGGTGGCGGTTGTCTGTGAATCGGAAGCGGGCAAGGATATTCCCGCCGCGGTCGTTCGCGTCCGGGATTCCCGCGGCGCGCTCGCGGCCATTTCGGCCTCCTTCTACGATCATCCGGCATCGAAGCTCAAGCTTGTCGGCATAACCGGCACCAACGGAAAGACAACCACATCCCTCTTGCTGGAAAGTATTCTGCGGCATGCCGGGTTTGAGCCGGGGGTTCTGGGGACGCTCTCATACAGGTGGGCGGGCAAGGAAATACCTGCTTCGATGACCACACCCGAGTCCCTCGACCTGCAGAGAATCCTCCACGAGATGCTCGGGGACGGAGTGACGCATGTCGTCATGGAGGTCTCCTCTCATTCTCTGGTGCTGGGGAGGGTTGCGGGCCTGGCCTTCCGAGCGGGAGTTTTCACGAACCTCTCCCAGGACCACCTCGACTTCCACAAAACGATGGAGGACTACTTCCTCGCCAAGAAGCTCCTCTTCTCCAACTACCTGGACCCGCAAGCTTCCGCGGCGGTCATAAATGCCGATGACCCATACGGGATGAAACTGCTGGAAAACGGAACCCGAGCGGCACGGGCCGTGGGATATTCCGCGAAAATCTATCCCGGTTTGCCGGGGACGAACGGAACCCATGCACCGGGGAAAGCCTCCGACCCGCCGGGCCGTGGGAGCGAGCAGGCGAACGGCGCGGCTTCCACCGTACAGGGCAGGGATAGTGTGTGCACCGAGGCAGTTGATTTCGGTCCCGATGGGATTTGCGCGCGTGTTATGACCCCGCGCGGCGCCATCGAGATACGGTCTGCTCTCGTTGGCAGGCTCAACTTGTACAATATTCTGGCCGCGGTTTCGGCCGGCAGTTGCCTGGATGTGCCGTTGAATGCGATCGCGGCCGGAATAGAGGCTGTTTCGGAGGTAGACGGGCGTTTGCAGCGGGTGCAGGTGCCGGCATGGTTCGGCTGCGGCGTGATAGTGGACTATGCGCACACGCCGGATGCCATGGAGAAGGCCCTTGGCTGCCTGCGAGAAATGACCTCGGGACGCCTGATTGCCGTTTTCGGCTGCGGTGGAGACCGTGATAATGGAAAGAGGCCCCTTATGGGCGGGATCGCGGCCCGGTGCGCCGACGTGGTCGTGCTTACGAGCGACAACCCGCGGACAGAGGACCCGGAAAAAATCCTCGACCAGATCGAAGCAGGGCTCAGTGGCCTGGATATACGCCGGGCTGAGCCGAACAGTTCTCTGCCCGCCGGGAAATGGTACGTCAGAATATCCGACAGGCGAAAAGCCATAGAGTTCGGGTTGTCGGCGGCCCGTCCCGGCGACCTCCTTTTCATAGGAGGCAAGGGGCATGAGACGTACCAGATTATTGGTTACACGAAACACTCTTTCGACGACAGGATCGTTGTGAGGGACTATTTCCAGAAGACGCAAGTCTTTGGTGAAAGCGCAAAAGATGTTGTGGACACCGGCAATTCTTACTGAAGCGGCCGGGGGTAAGCTCCTTTCGGGAAACCCCGACGCTCCCATACAGACGATATCGACGGACACCCGGAGAATGGCTGCCCGCCATTGCTTTATTGCACTTTCAGGCGAGAATCACAACGGGCACGCCTTTGTGGCGGATGCGATCGGCAAGGGCGCGAGCGCCGTGATCGTTTCGGAGTGGCGGAACGGGACTGATCCCATGGGCTGCGCGGTCATACAGGTCCGGGACACTCTATATTCGCTGGGCGAGATTGCCCGTTATCACCGGAACCGGTTCGACATTCCCGTGATCGCCGTCTCGGGCAGCAACGGCAAGACCAGCACGAAGGAGATGATCGCCGCGATTTTCGAGCGAAGCCGGAAAGTGCTGAAAAACAGGGGTAACTACAACAATCTGATCGGCCTGCCGTTAACGCTGCTGGAGCTAACCCTTGAGCACCGCATGGCTGTGGTGGAGATGGGCATAAACGTTCCGGGTGAAATGGAGCGTCTCGCCCGAATCGGTTCTCCCGATGCGGGGGTGATAACGAATGTCCACCCCGCGCATCTCCAGGGATTGGGATCTCTTGACGGCATAGTGGAGGAAAAGGGGCTGCTCTGGAAACGGCTTCGCCCCGGCGGTCTTGCCGTGGTGAACCTGGACGATCCGAGGCTTTCCCGCTACGCGGAGCGCGTGAACGCCAGGAAGGTAACCTATTCGAGCGGCAATGCCGCGGCGGATGTACATGCCGCCGGCCCGGTCGTTGTTTCGGAGGGCATGACCAGGTTCAGCATTGCACTGGGCGGGACCGAACTCCCGGTCTGCTTACCCATAATGGGATCGCACCACGCGCGCAACGCCCTGGCCGCGGCCGCTACGGCTTACGGTATGGGAGCATCGGCCGAGGAGATAGCGGCCGGTTTGGCGGAATATGAACCGGCCAATCAGCGGATGCAGTGCATTCGCCTCCGCAACGGGTGCGTTTTGGTCGACGATACGTACAATGCGAATCCCGGTTCGCTCCTGGCCGCTGTCGAAGCAGTGCGCTCCGCATGCACCGGCCGGCCTTTTGTTGCCGTGCTCGGTGAAATGCGCGAGTTGGGGCCGGAGAGCCCTGCCCTGCACTTCGATGCGGGAAAAAGCATCGGAGCGGCAAAACCGGGCAGGCTGGTGACCCTCGGAGAAATGGGACTGGAAATGGAGAGGGGGGCACGGGCAGCCGGGATGGATGCTTCAGCGTGCTATCACGCGCACAGCCATGAGGATGCGCTCTCATATCTTCGCCGCAATCTTCCGGAACACGCATGGATTCTCGTAAAAGGGTCCCGCGCGATGGCGATGGAGCAGATTGTGGAAGGAATGACGGCAGGCAATGAAGAGGGAGTGGGAGACTGCGAATGATCCGGCCGGCGGCGGATACACCAACATCCATAATGGGAGCAAGCTTCAGGGAGAAGCAGGGGATCAACTGGAAGCCCCTTTCTCTTGAGGTCCAGCTATGGATAGAGGTGTCTCTCCTGGTAGCCTTCGGTCTCATTATGATCTACAGCGCCAGCTCCATTCCCGCTCTCAAGAAATTCGCGGACGCCAACCACTACATGAAGCGCCAGCTCCTGTGCATTGCCCTGGGGCTTCCGGTCATTTTGCTGGTAAGCCGGACATCTTACCGGGTCTACGGAAAATACACCGGGGCGATGTTGCTCACCACCCTGGGCGTGCTGGCGGCCGTCCTCGTACCGGGAATCGGAGTGGAACTGAACAGCGCCCGGCGCTGGTTTCACCTGGGTCCTTTTCTCCTTCAGCCGGCCGAGTACGCCAAGGTCATGTGGGTGCTTTTCTTGAGTTTTTCTCTCGTACGCAAGCAGGACCGGATAAAGCAGGCACGAGTCAGTTTCTGGCCGCACATGATTCTGTGCGGTGCCATGAGCGCCCTGCTGCTTAAGGAACCTGATTTCGGCACGACGTTCATGATTGCGATGCTGACGGCCATCATGCTTGCGGTCGGAGGAGTTCCCTGCAGGAATTTCTTTCTGATGATCCCGATTGCCGCCGGCGGTTTCTATCGTTTCGTCTACCATGTCCCGTACCGTTGGGAGCGGGTCACGGCCTTCCTTAACCCCTGGATAGACCCGCTTGATTCGGGCTACCAGCTTATCCAGGCCTGGATTGCCGTGGGCTCCGGCGGTTTTTTCGGCAAGGGCCTGGGTGCGGGCGGGCAGAAGCTCTTTTACCTCCCGGAATCGTACACGGACTTCATCATGGCCGTGATAGGCGAGGAACTCGGGTTTGTTGGCATCCTGATAACATGCCTCCTTTTCCTTTTCCTCTTTCGAACGGGGATGGAAATATCGAGGCAGGCTCCGGACCTGCTTGGAAGCCTGCTCGCGCTCGGCCTCACGATGCTCTTTTCACTCCAGGCGCTGCTCAATATGGGTGTGGTCCTGGGGCTTGTTCCGACCAAGGGAATGCCGCTCCCCTTCATATCTTACGGGGGGAGCGCTTTTACGGCTAACTGCATAGCGGTGGGACTGCTCATGAGTATTGCCCGGAGCAGCGAAAAACGAATGGATAAGAATGTATAAACGGTATCAGTGCATACACTTTATTGGTATCGGCGGAATCGGAATGAGCGGAATAGCCGAGCTGCTGCTGAACCTGGGCTACCAGGTGAGCGGCTCGGACCAGAAGACTTCTGACATTACGGAGCGCCTTTCCTCGCTTGGCGCCAGGATATACAGCGGCCATGATCCGGACCATGTGCGTGGGGCCGATGTCGTGGTGGTCTCCTCGGCAATCTCCGAGGACAATCCCGAACTGATGGCGGCCCGCAGGATGCCGAAGGTTCCCGTGATACGACGCGCCGAGATGCTGGCCGAGCTGATGCGCCTCAAATACTCGGTACTGGTCGCGGGAGCACACGGCAAGACGACAACGACCTCGATGGTCTCCACTGTGCTGGCGCGGGGCGGACTGGACCCGACGGTCGTCATAGGCGGCAGGCTGAACGCCTGGGGAACCAACGCCAAGTTGGGAACGGGCGAATTCATGGTCGCCGAAGCCGACGAGAGCGACGGCACCTTTCTTTTGCTGCCGCCCACAATCGCCGTGGTAACCAATATCGATCTCGAACACCTGGATTTCTACCGCGACCTGGACCACATCCTGGAAACCTTCCTCACCTTCATCAACAAGATCCCGTTTTACGGGAAGGCGGTCCTCTGCCTGGAAGACGAGAATATCCAGGCCATCCTGCCCCGGGTCCAGAAGAGGTTTACCACCTACGGATTTTCCTCCCAGGCGGATTTCCAGGCCAGGGATGTTAAAAACAACGGTTTGTCGAGCACCTATAAGGCTTTCCACCAGGGTGAGGAGCTTGGCCAGATCGAGATTCCGATCCCCGGGCGTCACAATGTCCTGAATTCTCTCGCCGCCGTGGCGGTTGCCCGCGAACTGGAGATGGAGTGGCCGGCTATCCAGGCTGGGCTGCGGGATATGACGGGGGTGCAGAGGAGGTTTCACATCAGGGGAGAGGCAGGCGGGGTACTCGTCCTGGATGACTATGGGCATCATCCCACGGAAATACGGGCGGTGCTGGAGACCCTTGCCAGTTGCTACCCCGACCGCAGGCGGATCGTGGCGTTCCAGCCGCACCGCTACTCGCGGACGCAGGCGCTCATGGGGCAGTTCGCCCGCTGCTTCTACCACTGCGATGTGCTGCTGATGACCGAAATCTATGCGGCGAGTGAAAAGCCCATTCCCGGAATAACCGCGAGCCGCCTCATCGAGCATATCACCGCGCATGGCCATCATGACATCCACTACTGCCCCACGCTGGACCTCATGGTAGATAAGCTCGGAGCGATAGTGGCTCCCGGAGACGTGGTCATCACGCTCGGGGCCGGTAATATCTGGCAGGTTGGGGAAGATTTGCTGAAGAAGTTGAGGAATGGGAATTAAAAGCATCAACTGGACATGGGAACGAGCGGAATGAACAGCAACGGAAATACCGGCGTGGATGGAAAATTCATGAAGCTCACGGCGACGCGCATCAGCTCGACTCTCAAAAGGGTGCCTGACGTGGAGTTGCGGTGGGATGAGCCGCTTTCCAGGCACACTACCTTCCGTGTCGGCGGGCCGGTCCGATGCCTCGCCCGTCCGAGAAGCGAGAGAGCGCTTGCAATTCTGTTGAGCGAAATGCGAGACAGGGGTGTTCCGCTCTTTGTGCTGGGTGGAGGAAGCAACCTCCTGCCTGCGGACGGGCCGCTGGATGTCATGGCTGTCCAACTGCAGCTTTCCTGTAACAAGCTGTTCCGTCTGCACGAGAGTGAAAGCGAAGCGACCAGCCTTTATTCGGGAGCTGGAGTCAGCCTGCGGGAGGTGATCCGCTATTGCGTGCGCGGCGAGTTGGAGGGGTTGGAACCGCTGGCGGGGATCCCCGGTACCGTGGGCGGCGCTCTTGTCATGAATGCGGGAACAGCCGCGGGGACAATTTTCGATACCTTGATGTGGATTGATCTGATGACGGGTGGAGGCGAAAAGGTCCGAGTGACAAGGGACGAACTTAGGCCGGCCTATCGTTGGATGGGACTCCCGGAGGGCAGCATCGTCCTGGGGGCCTGCTTCGGCCTGGGAAAAGGGTCGAGTGAAACACAGAGGGCGCGCGTCAAGGAGATCCTGGAGCGTCGCAAGAAAACGCAGCCGCTGGGATTTGCATCCGCGGGTTCGATTTTTAAGAATCCCCCGGGCCGATCAGCCTGGGAACTCATAGAAAAGACGGGACTTAAAGGCTTTCGCATAGGTGACGCCGAAGTTTCGAAAAAGCATGCGAACTGGATCATCAACCGGGGAAAGGCCACTTCCGGGGAGATCAAGGCGCTGATTGAAAAAATAGAAAAGGAAGTTTTCGGAACTTTTGGCGTGCGTTTGGAACGGGAAATTCGTATACTGGGCCAATTCTGAAAGAACCCGACCAGATGACAAAATCCAGGAAAAAGAAGCGTAATAGGTACCGAGAGAACCGGATGAAGGCTCTTAAGGGAAAAATTCGTAACTGCTGGCCGATTTTGGCAACTTTCGTTGGATTTTGCCTGATACTGATCCTTGGTGCTGGACTCACACGCCTTTACCATACCCTCCTTGACGCTCCGTGGCTGAAGGTCGAGGAAATTGAAATAGCGGGTTTGAATAAACTGGACAGAGCCCAAATTCTGGACACTATGGGAGTGGCCAGAGGCGAATGCATATTGAACCTTAGGCTTGGACCGGTTGTGGAACGCCTCAAGACAATTCCGACGGTAAAGTCTGCTTCCGTCCGTTTGGATCTGCCGGGGCGAATCGTTGTGGATATATCGGAAAGAGAGCCCCTGGCTGTTTTGGGGGGTGGCGATCTGTACCTGGTTGATGAGGAGGGACGCCTTTTCGCCCGGTCCCTTCCCGAGGACAATCGCCATTTGCCGCTCATTACCGGAATTTGCGAGCCGGGCGTGAAGGAGGGGGATTTTGTTCCCGCCCAGCATCTCAACCGGGTAAAAGAGTTGATTGCGGCACTGTATGGGGCCAGGAGTTGGCTTTCGGCCAGTTCCACGCTTGAGTGCCAGTGGAACCCGGGCGGTTTCACTCTCGTGCTGGGTGAAAGAGGGGTTCCGGTGGAAGTGGGCCAGGACAATTTTTCGCGAAAACTGGCGAGATTGAAGGAAGTGGTTGGCGTCCTGAACCAGCGGCAGTGGACGGAGCTGGTCACGCGCATAGATCTTGACTATCCGGGCAAGGCATACCTGGATGGTCATTTCCCTGTGCCAAAGTCCGCGCAGGGGCAAGGTAAACAGGCAAGCTGAAGTTGACGGTCCGGAATGGGACCGGTCGCATTGCGTGAAACAGGTCAAAACCGTCAGTCCCTTGGATAGAACTTTGCGGAACGTGATGATGATCTTCAAAGAGCGGGAGCTTGATATCCGTCTCGGAATCCGGCTGTTTGTGTGAAAGTCTGAAAGGAATCCGATGGGAAAAAGAGAGGAACTGATCGTCGGTCTCGACCTGGGAACCACCAAGGTGTGCGCCGTAGTCGGTGAAGTTACGCCGGAGGGGATGGACATCGTGGGGGTTGGCACCTATCCATCGGCCGGGCTGAGGGGCGGTGTTGTGGTCAATATAGACCAGACGGTCCACTCGATCCAGAAGGCGGTCGAGGAAGCCGAGTTGATGGCTGGATGCGAAATCTCAACAGTGTATGCCGGAGTGGCGGGCACGCACGTGCAGAGCCTTAACAGCCACGGTGTTATCGCGATCAAGAGCCGGGAAGTAACCCAGTCGGATGTGGAAAGGGTGCTTGATGCCGCCAAAACGGTGGCCCTGCCCTTTGACCGCCAGATCCTGCATGTGCTTCCCCAGCAGTATATCGTGGACGATCAGGACGGCATCCACCATCCCATCGGCATGGCCGGTGTACGGCTGGAGGCCAAGGTGCACATCATCACGGGTATGACCAGCGCCGTCCAGAATATCATAAAGTGCTGTCAAAGGGCGGAGTTGCAGGTTCAGGACGTGGTGCTCGAATCGCTCGCATCCAGCGAGGCTGTTCTGGACCTGGATGAAAAGCAGCTCGGCGTGGCGCTCATCGACATCGGAGGAGGCACCAGCGAAATTGCCGTCTTCCAGAATAATGCAATTCGCCACTCAACCGTTGTCGGGTTGGGGGGAAACCATATCACCTCGGATATTTCGGTGGGTCTGCGCTGCTCGATGGACGAGGCTGAAAAGATCAAGAAAAAGTACGGTTGCGCGCTGGTCGAAATGGTAAACCAGCAGGACATCATCGAGGTGGGGTCGGTTGGCGGACAAAAGCCCCGGCAACTGGCTCAATCGATACTTGCGCAGATAATAGAAGCGCGCGTAAAAGAGATACTGGACATCATCGAGTGGGAACTGGTTAGGTCCGGCTACATTGAATCGCTCCATGCCGGCGTTGTGCTGACGGGGGGCGTTTCGCTTCTGCCGGGAATCCGGGAACTGGCCGAGCGGGTTTTTGACGCGCCGGTGCGGATCGGGGTGCCCTACAATTTTGGAGGCCTCGGTGATGTGGTTAAGAATCCAATCTACTCAACAGCCGCCGGCCTGCTTCTCTATGGCAAGGAACTCGGAGGGGGAATGCCCATGAGGACTTCCCGCGGAAAAGTCTGGTCGATTATGGAGACGCTCAAACGGTGGTACAAGGAATTCTGGTAAAAATGCGGCGGAGGCCGCCGATTGCGCCTGGAGGAAGCGCCGGTGAGGCGGGCTTTGCGTGCTTGTGCAATTATCGGAATGGGTGACACTCTCAGGCGGAGCTATCATGGCTAGGAAAGAGACTAAGAGGGGGAAGGACAGAATGGAACAGATGACGATGGAATATGCCGGAGTCAGCAGCAGGGCGAAAATCAGCGTTCTGGGTATAGGCGGCGGGGGCGGCAATGCCATTAATAATATGATCAGAACTGGGCTTGAAGGCGTCCAGTTTATTGCCGCGAACACCGACTGGCAGGTGCTGGAGAGAAATCTCGCACCTATTAAAATTCAGCTTGGAACCAACCTGACAAAGGGGCTCGGGGCCGGTGGACAGCCTGAAGTAGGGGCCAAGGCGGCTCAGGAGGACCTGGACAAGATTCGCGAGGCTGTAAACGGCAGTGATATGGTATTCATCACGGCCGGGCTGGGCGGGGGCACCGGAACGGGCGGCGCGCCTATCGCGGCCAAGATTTGCAAGGAAATGGGTGCTCTTACCGTTGCAGTCGTCACCAAACCATTCATGGTCGAAGGCAGGGTCCGCATCCGCAATGCCGATGACGGGCTTAAATCCCTGCAGGAGACAGTCGACACCCTTATCACCATCCCCAACAACCGCCTTCTGTGCCTGGCCGAAAAACGCTCCACCTTCCTCGAGATGATAAAGCGGGCCGATGATGTCCTGCTCTATGCCGTTAAGGGCATATCCGACCTCATTATCAAGCAGGGCTACATCAATGTTGACTTCAACGACGTCAAGACCGTCATGGGCGAAATGGGCCTGGCCCTGATGGGCACCGGCGTCGGACGCGGAGAAAACCGCGCCTCTCAGGCCGTTCAGCAGGCAATTTCCAGCCCCCTCCTGGAAGACATCTCCATACACGGCGCACGTGCCGCCCTCATCAACATTTCGGCCGGCCCCGATCTCGGCATGCATGAGTTCGAGGAAGCCCTCTCCATCATTCAGAAGGAAGTCAACGAGGATGCCAACATCATTCTCGGTATGGTGATGGATGAGAGCATGGCCGACGAGATCCGCGTCACGGTCATCGCCACCGGAATCGGCAAGGCGGAGGTTGCGAAGAAAGCCGAACCGTCCTCGGTCCGGCCCCTGAGGAGACTGAAGCCGGAGGGCATGGTGCCCGATCTCAACTACGATTATCTCCAGATCCCGGCGCACGTGCGCCAGCGTGTTCCCAAGACCGAGGTCGCGCAGAGTGAGGAAACCGAGTCCGAGCAACAACCGGCGCGGCGCCGCACGCTCCTCCAGATGATCACGGGAGGCGGCAGGGCGCACGAGGAGGAAGACCTGAGCATCCCCACGTTCATCCGCAGGCAGGCTGATTAACCCGGTGTAGCCTGAAGAGCCGACAGACTGGGAATGCTTGCCCCTTGCACCTCGGGTCGAATGTCACCCTTGAACGATACAACAACCTCCCCCATCTTCCCGGGGGAGGTTGCCTTGTCCATCAAAACCATGAGCCCGCATTTCCTGAGGGGGGCAAGTCTCCGTTTGGCTGGATGGCTGAAGAAACAGCCAAATGGAGACTTGACCCCTTTCTAAAGACGCGAAAGGCTCCTGACCAGGAGCCTTCATTATCGAGTTGCCCGACAGAGTTGGGATATTATGATTTTTTCTTGAATATGCAGGATGCGTAACTCTTTTTCATATCGTTATCGTGGCAGTAAGAACAATGCTTCACCTTCCAGGATTCGGACCGCCTTGTGTTGAGAAAACTCGTGAAATCCTGGTCAAAAGAAGACGAGTCCGAACTGAACGTCTCAAACTTATAGTGATCTTCCATTGGCGCCTCCCTGCTTGAATGTCATTTATTAATTAAGCTAAATTATCCCTTGATAATGTCAAGCCGTTGTGGTGAACCGCGACGCCTGTCCCCGCGGGAGGTGATTGTCCGGAGGGCATTCCGGATCGTGTGGAAGGCTCCCGCGGCTTGACCGTAGAAAAGCAAACGGGCTTGCATGCAGAAAATTGGAAACCTTGGCCGTGTATATGTCCGCATACCGCTCCACCTGCCTTGCCAGGTGGCTTTTGTCGATCCCGGCGCGCATGAGAAGCCCCCAGTTTGGATTGAGGAGCTGACCTGCCGCCTGGGCAATCGGGGAGATCCTGGAATCGACATCCAGGATTCTGGCGTGCACTTCATTCATTTCCTGCTGTACCCGCGGGAGGCTCGTTCGTTCGGGATGAGGCCCATAGCGCTTCTGTATGCGCTGCGCGAGCAGGCGAAGCGAGCAGTACTCCGCTTCCAGTTCTTCCTTAACCTTCATCAGGGCGACAAGTTCCGTCTGGCGAGGCTGAAAATCCTCCATCACCGCTATTTCTTCCTCAAGCTCCCGAATTACAAGGGCCGTTCTCCAGCGCAGAATGCTTTTTGAAACATTCACATCCACGAAAATATGGTCGCCCACGTACAGAATTTCCTCGCCCGTCATTTTCAGGCTTTTTTCGACCATTGACGCATTTGCCCCCATGTAGACATGCCCCGGCATGAGGGACCCCCTGTGCTCGCGCAGCAGACCCTGCCCGTCGACTACCTCGAACGCGGGCATGGAGAAGGAAAAGAAGTCCGGCTTTCTGGCCCCGACGATGATGATGTCGAAAAGATCACGCCATGTTCGGGACTTCGGCAGGTACCGGTCAAACGCGTAGGCGAGCATCGGAGCGGCGTAGGACCACTCGGAATTTGTAATGAGCAGGATCTTCTTGCCCGCCCTTTTCTGATCGAGAAGGGCGAGCGGGATTTCACCATCGGGCTCCACGAACCGATCAGGATGGGAGATGATCTCGGCTTTCAGCCTCCCCTCCATGTGCGCCTCGTCGGCGGAGCGGCGAATTCGGCGAAAAAGATCCTCATATCCCGTGCAGCCGGGCAATTCGCCCCGGTCAAAAAGCTCGACGAGCTGCATGAAAAGGCATGCCTCGGAGATCGAAAACAAGGTATTCAGGAAGTACCACCTTGGCTCATTCAGGTCCACCAGGACACGCTGGTAGCTCCTGCGCTGCTCGTCGAATTCGAGTGGTTTCGTGCCGTGGAAGGCACGTTTTATGTAACCGAACCGGTTTGCCTTGACCACGTTTCCCAGTTCGATATCGAGAACGAGCCCGCGCATTACAAGGGCTGGGTCGAATATGAGAGCATCCACCGGCCACCTGCTTCGGCTCAGCATTTCCTTGATGTATGTGTAGGCACGTTCCTCCCAGGATTCCATGCGGTAGTGGATGAGCGTGTAATCCATATCGTAGCCGATGGCCCGGATTGCGCCCAAATTAAGTGTGCGGTTGCAAAATATGCCCCGAGGGGCATGAGAGCACTTCATTTCGGACAAAGCTTTTCTCCACTTTGAGTTTCGGTTTTCGAACCGGTCGGCCCCGCGCGCCCGGTTCCAAGCCGGCCAATGAACATCCGCCTCGGCGCCGGCCTCCACTTCCGGCATGCCGGCGGCATTTTAAAACTCTAATATAATGAGTCTTATTTTGAAATCTCATAGTGAGTGATCTTTCATTCCCCGCCTCATGCCCGGTTCGGACCAACTTCGATAGTCACCTCTCCCGTCTATGACTCCACACTCATAGATAGATACAACCTATTTGTACAATAGTAATATTGAATGTATTAGTAAAGGGTACATCTGCCCGCCTTCGTCTCTTTAATAAGGGTTTGATTGCATAGTCCGGCTCAACCGAGCCGCCAGATAGGTCTTCCCGGCGGAGGCGGTGATTTTCGCGTGCCGAATGTTGCCGTGAAATGGAGAGACAGGTTTTCGGCCTTTATTTCACTTACTGTGAGAAGGGCCGCGGAAGGCGGCGGGCCTGAGCGGAAATAACCGGAAATGACGGGATGAGCGACCCTCGGGTCCGGATCGTCTCGGAGTGTTTAGCCGGGCGCCCCGTCCAGGATATGGCTTTTTAGGGATGTCATTTTCCCGTTCATGCGCTTTTGCGCATGCCAATCATGCACTTTGACTATGACTGAGAAGGGTTTCGGATGAAAAGACGATGTGTGGCAGGGTTATTCGTTACAGCAATCGCGGTGTTTATGTTTCTGGCGGGCAACGCTTGCGCGGCTACAGCGCTGCAGCCCTCCCAGCCTAAATTCCCCAATGCCTCTTTGCTGGTGTCCGCTGACTCCCTGGAGCAGTGCATTGCCAACAATGAGCAAAATCTGGTGATAATAGATGCCAGAACAAGCGGATACGATTCCTTACATATTCCCGGTGCCATTAATCTCAAGTACGGAGATTATTACACAGGGGGAACCGGTCTGTTCCCGGTGGCCACTTTGAACGCCAAGCTAAGCGCCGCGGGCCTGACTCGGACCATGAGGTTCGTTATATACGATGATACAACGGCATCCTTCGGCGCGGCGGGCCGGATATTCTGGATGCTCGAATATCTCGGGTGCAAGAAAGTCCACATACTGGATGGCGGCTGGGACAAGTGGACCGCGGATGGAAAAGCGACCGTGGCTGCTCCCACGCC
>JBDKTY010000244.1:0-127357 GCA_039679945.1 Syntrophobacter sp.
GGCGGTAGTCAACCGGGGCCGCATTGGAACCGTCATTGTAGGTCATGCCGGTCACGACGCTGTTGTCGTAACTTATCGTTCCCGGCTGCCCCAGGGCAGTGTAGTCGCCGAAGGTAGCGTAGTTCCCCACGGTTTCGAGATTCCCGCCGCTGTCGTAAGTATAGTAGACCTCCTCATCGTCCGGGTAGCGGATCATCCGGATTCGCCCGAGTGAGTCATTGACGGTCGTGATGGTGAACGGATCGGCGATGTCCGTAACCCACTTGGTGACCGTCCGGGTGTCAATGTCGGGATAGGAAAACTCGCTCATGCCCGATGCGTCGGTCACGCGTGTCAGCTTGCCGACCGAGAAGTTGGATACGGGGGTATTGTCGTATTCATAACTGATGCTGGTATTATCGGGATACGTTTTGGTTGTCAGCCGGTTTATCGTGTCATATGCGAAATTTATGGTCTGGTTCCTGGCATCGGTCTGGCTCGCCAGATTCCCGTTGGCATCATAATGGTACGTCCATGCGCCCATCGCCGGATCGGTCATACCCCTTTTCCGGGAGAGCGTATCGTAATTGATTACGGTGCTCTTTCCCAATGAATCCGTAACCATCGTGAGCCTTCCCAGGGCATCGTACTGGTAGCTGGTCTGGACGCCGGCCCCTTGATATACCGCGCAACTCTACAAGATCGAAAAAATCGCACGGCAAGAAGAACTCTCACCCGATGAGATCGTTTGTCCGCGCGAGGAAAGATCCGTACCGAGCCTTGGGGAATTTAGAGTCTGGATGGACAGGCGCGTAAAGCAGACACCACCCAAGGGGCTGCCCGGCGAGGCATTGAACTATGCCCTCGCCAGATGGGACAACCTAATCCGCTGCATCGAAAACGGACACATCACTCCCGATAGCAACATGGTGGAAAACGACATTCGCCTCTTCGCGGTCGGTCGCCGCAATT
This sequence comes from Syntrophobacter sp., assembly GCA_039679945.1. Taxonomy (GTDB): domain Bacteria; phylum Desulfobacterota; class Syntrophobacteria; order Syntrophobacterales; family Syntrophobacteraceae; genus SbD1. The sequence goes on from JBDKTY010000244.1 coordinate 952, forward strand.
GGCTATTTGCCGGGCATCCAAATGGCGCCAATGCCGCAGCCACTCTATACAGCCTGATTGCAGCCGCCCAGGCTGGCGGCCTTGGTCCATTGATCCCTACCAGTACTTCCTTTTTCTATTTTCAAAGATCCCCCACGCAAAAATCGAGCAAGGTTACAGAACGCTAATGCCTGGGAACCCTACCACTCAAATCCTCTCCCGATTCATGGCCGTCACGTAGCTGCATGGCTTCGGCGCCCTGCGCGCAGCCGGTGAGCGTTAACCTATCTTGCCACTCGGAGCGCCTACCGAGAAGCTGTAGTTCACCGAGCGCCTACGGTAGAACCGACCAGGAATGAGCGGCCGCAACGCTGTTTCTTGCCTGCCTTTACCACGCGGATGCGGTGCTCACTCCGTCAGGCGAACGGGAGTCTCAATGCCGTCACCCCGGCGAAGGGCGTATCTCAATCTGCCGCGCAACGCTGAATTACATCTTTTCTCCGCGTTTTTTCGGACACAGCTTCCTTGATATTCGCTCCAACCGGCATTACCAATCCACCAATTGTTCTTATTCTGCGCACTCGCATGCATCGCGACCACCGCGTAAGCTGACCCCGTCGGGCGGATGGTCCACGCATGGAATTGGCTGAATGGTATTCCGTATAACATTGGAGGCATCTCGATGACCCAGAGTCTTAAGGAAGAGAAGAAGGAAAAGGTGATCAGCGCGTTGAACAGTGCCCGCGCCATGGAACTCCACGCCATCTCCCAGTACATGAACCAGCACTACAACCTGGACGACATGGACTATGGCGACATGGCCGCGAAAATCAAACTCATCGCCATCGATGAGATGAGGCACGCCGAGATGTTCGCGGAACGGATCAAGGAACTGGGAGGTGAACCGACCACGGAACTCGCCGCGAAGCCCGAACGCGGGCAGGACGTGCGCGTCGTCTTCTCGTTCGACTCCGGTCTCGAGGACAACACGATCGAAACATACAACAAGTTCCTGAATGTGTGCAGGGAAAACGGCGACAGCTCCAGTGCCAAGATCTTTGAAACGATCATCGACGAAGAGCAGATACACCTGAACTATTTCGACAACGTAAGCAGGCACATCGAAAAGCTGGGCGAGACATACCTGGCGCAAATCGCGGGCACCCCATCCGCGACGGGGTTGCAGACGCAGGGCTTTGTCGCCAGGCAGGGTTCCGGCGGCGGACAGGGCGGTGCATAACCGGACAGGCATGCGTTCGTGGCGGAGGCGGGCCCGGAGACCTGCCCCTCGCCACGAATTGGCCTTCCGCCAGCCCCTCTTTTCGCGCACTGCTGACCCGCGCTAAGTCTTGATCGGTCGGCTCCTGCGGCCAGCCTTTGTTTCCGGGTGCCGCTGCCCCCCTTCGCCGCCGATTGATCTTGTCAAGCCATGCCCGCCCGTTATACTGATGGGTATGGATACTTTTTGGCAAACACTCAAAAGACCGATATTCGCCCTGGCGCCCCTCTCCGGAGTGACGGACAGCTCTTTTCGCCAGGTGTGCAAGGGCTGCGGGGCGGACCTCGTCTACAGCGAACTGGCCAGCGTCGCCGCCCTGGTCCACAGTCCCCGGTCGACACTGGAGATGATTCGCTTCGATCCTGTCGAGAGGCCCTACATTGTCCAGCTTTTCGGGAGCAATCCGGAATACTTTGCCAGGGCGGCGGAACTGGTAACCGAAAAAATCAACCCCGACGGGATCGACATCAACTTCGGGTGCCCGGCCCCCAAGGTAACCAGGCAAGGCGCCGGCGCCGCGCTCATGACCAACCTTCCCCTGGCAAGAGAGGTCGTGGAGAGCGTCATCACCCATACTGACCTTCCGGTCTCGATAAAGGTACGGATTGCCGTAAAGGAAATGGAGCTGAACCCATTTCTCGAATACATGAGCGGCCTGGATATCAAGGCGATAATGATTCACGGCCGGACATACGCGCAACGCTTCTCGGGACCCGTATCCTTTGAGCGGACCAGGAACGCGCGCCATAGTTTCGGTGGGGTCCTGTTGGCTAACGGCGGCGCCATGAACGCCGAAAAAGGGATCGAACTCCTGCGCGAGACCGGCGCGGACGGCATTGGAGTGGCGCGGGGAGCGCTAGGGAATCCGTGGATCTTCAGGGAACTTAAGGCCCGGCTCAATGGCGGCCCAAGCTGGACCCTCTCCACCGAGGAGATGTTCGAAACGGCCATGAAGCATGCACAACTGGCGGAGGGGCTTAAAGGCTGGCGCGGAATACTCGAGATGCGCAAACACCTCTGCTGGTACATCCAGGGCATTCCCGATGCGGGCAAGATCAGACAAAAGCTGGCTGTGGTCAAGAGTTTGAAGGAAGTTGAGGATATCCTGGGCTCGATTGCCGCCCGGCCGCCCCAGTTATCCAGGTACAATATTTCCCTGAACCAATCAGCGGGGTCCTCACCGGTCCAATAGCCGGGGTTCCCTTTTTGAACCTGATCGGATAAAAGCAGCGATCAGATGCACTCGGGATTTCATCCCGTGCATGAAGAATCACTATGTTCAATCCCGGAGATCTCTGGCTATGTACGTGTTTTATTTCGGTACTCTCCGTACAATAACCCTGGCGCTCGCGATCTTATCCCAGTTGTACCTGTTCTTCCGCATTCGGAGGGTCATCAGGTCCTCGCGCTACTCCGATCGCGCAAAATCCCTGGGCATCGCCTTGTCCGGCACGGCCATCTTCCTTCCGTTCGCGATAAACTGGTACATCATGTCGTGGCCCATCTCCTGGGTGGATACACCCACGGCGCTCCAGGTCGCTTTCTTCTATCCCTCCGCCGCATGGGGCCTCGGTTCGATCTTTTCCGCCCTGCTCCTCGTCCTTGCCCAATTGCTTCGGCTGCCGGCCCGTTGGATTGCCCGGTTCTTTCGCAAAATGTCACCTGAAAAGCCGCCGCCTCCGGTGAATCTTGCCCGCCGCCGGCTCCTTCAGATCGGCGTGGGCGCACTCGCCGCGGCACCTGTCATATTGTGCCAGTACGGAGCAGCCTATGCGAGCAGGGTCTGCGAGATTGAGGAACTCTCCCTGCCCTTCGGCCGGTCCCTCCGGGTTGTCCAGCTCTCCGACATTCATGCCGGTATATACATGACACGCGAACAGATGCGGCACATCGCCGATCAGGTGAACGCACTCCAGCCGGACTTATTTGTTCTCACCGGAGACTACATCACCAACTCCGTCCAGTTCTTTTCCGGCTGCATCGAGGAAATGGCACGGGTCCGGGCCCGGTACGGAACTTTTGCCACACTGGGAAATCATGAGCACTGGCATGGAAGTGTCGGCCAATTCCAGCCCGTATTCGCGGAGAATCACATCACCCTGCTGCTCAATTCCCATGCAATTGTCCGGACTGAGAAGGGTCCAATGGCTGTTGCCGGGATCGATGACCTTCGCGCCGGGAATCCCAACCTGAAAGCAGCCCTGGATGGTCTGGATTCCTCCGTGCCCAGGCTTCTCCTGTCTCATCGGCCGGAAATCTTTCCGCAAGCGGCGGCTTCGGGAGTTTCGCTCACCCTCTCCGGACACTACCATGGAGGACAGGTCATGCTGAGCCTTCCTTCGGGTGACATCAGCATCGCCCACCTCGTCACGCCCTATCCCGTGGGCCTGTTCAGCATCGGCGCCTCACGGCTTTACGTAAGCCGCGGCGTCGGCACCACATTCACTCCCGTGCGCCTGAACGCACCCCCGGAGATCACACTGTTCAACCTGACCTAACCCGTATTGTTCATGAATCGCGTTCCGCGCCCGTAAAACCCGATGAGGGTGTGATGCTCAGGGCTTGAAGCGATTTTGGGCCGATAACACGATATTGGTCGAAGTTGAGGTGGAAAATCCAACTAACACATGGTCTATACGGGGCTTTTTACGCTTCTTCTCGGCAAGCCATGAATAATGCGGGCTGGCATTATGCGAGGGCATCTGTCGTGACTTCGCATCGGGACCCATGAGCGGGGATCTCGGGAGCCTCACCATGCGAATGCGGGGCTTACTCGCTCAGGGCGAACGGATGGACGGACCCCGCGCGCGTATGCGAGTGTCAGGATATTCCGCCGAAGCCGCGGGTGGCTGTTGAGCGGACGAGTCCCGCGCGCGGATGTGAGTGTCAGGCCATCGCCATCAACTCTCTGAGTGCGGTGGCCTTGACGGGTCCGGCGCGCCGACGCGAGTGTCAGGCGCAAGCCAAGTTGAGCTGCTTCCAGAGAAATATCCACGCATGAACAGGCGCCGGTATCCAGTTCACCCATCCATCCCGAGCCTGCTCCTCATTCATGCTAAAACCTGGAAGTGAATCTCTTGACCTGCCATGTGTTATCTTTTTCGTTCAGCGTGGCGCAGAGTATCTTCTCGCCGTCGGTACGGACGTTTACCAGGCCATAGATCAAGCCGGCCACGATGTATGTGCTGTCCAGTTTCCTTGTTTCGGTGGTCGGGTGCAAGTCTCCGACTTTCATGACCTGAGCCTCGATCGACACCCTGCCCAATTCGCTTTCCCTGATGACCATGTCTTCGCCCGGACCCGCGACAGCGGCCTTGGTCGGCTTGCCCAAGTTGATGCTCCGGGCCAGTTCCGTCGAATAGATGAGCGGCGTCACGATGCGATCGCCGGAGATCTCCAGATAACCCGCGGTCGCGCTGGCGGCAACGATTGCAGGCCTCGGATGGTCGTGGCCTTCATTATCCCCCGAGCAAATCACCGTTGCGGCGGCGCGCATCGCACTCAGGAACTCATAGGAAACGTCATCGCTTCCGTGATGGCATGCTTTCGCCACATCGCACTGGAACTCGATCCGATTCCCCGCGTAGTCTTCAAGCAGTGAGCGCTGACTGTCCCTGTTAAGGTCCCCCGTCAGGAGAATGCGCGAGCGCCCGTAGTCGAGACGCAGCAGCAGACTGTTTCCGTTCGTGTTCTTGTCGGGAGCGGAACTGTAACAATGGAGCGCGGGCTTGGAATCAACCTGTGATTCGAAGGGGGCAAGAACGCGAATGGCCACGCCACCGTTGCCTCCTTCAAAACCCGGGACACACCCGGCTTTATGGCTCAGGCGTTTGATCGGCGTTTCGGAGCCATCGGCAGTCCTGGTCTTTGTCACGGCCTCCATGAATTCGCCCCACTCGCCCTGCAGCTTGGGGCTCGCATCCTGCTTGAGCGAGGCCACGACCTCCTGTCTGCTCTCCATCAACTGCACCAGGAATTTCCGATCCGGCGATGTCGGCCCCAGCCACCGTTCCCCGCCGATTGGCTTCAGCCACCACGCGACCCCGGCATGGTAGAACGCATCCACGCGAACGTCCCCGGCATCGAGTTCATCGATCTGGTCCGCACTCAGCAGGTCCCACAGCCCCCCGTAGTGATCCGCATCGCAGTGCGAGGCTATCATCGCGTCAAGGTGGATTTGCTTCAAACCGTAATCCCTGGCGAATTTCCAGTCCACGAAATCGGCGGCATTCTTCCCGGTGGGTTGACTGGCCCGCTTATAGCCGCCATCTATCATGATGTGCCGGCCGTCAGGCGCGCGGATGAGAATGCCGTCTCCCTGGCCGACGTCTATGAAATAGACTTCAAGGAGCGATTCATCGCCCAGCGCGAGGGTGTTCACATAACCTGTTTTGCCGCGCGAACTCACCTTCGATCGAGGGTTTCCCGTCTCAAGAACGGTAACACGATCGCCCCAGAGCAGTTCCAGGAGCTTCCTGTTGCCGGAAGCAGCGGCATACATCGGAACCGTTTCTTCTGAAATATACTTGATCGCCATGGACCGTCCTCCAATTGCCACGGGAACTCAGGCACGGGAATAGCATATAATATTGCCCGTATTCTTCGATAAAAAGACACGGGACTACTGCGCTCAACTCTTAGCTTGCCGTGAGAATGATATGCTGCAATCGCTGATATGAGGCCGGTTCGGAAAATAGCTTTTCCGGCCTGTCTTGGGAGTAAATGCGGAAACAAGTTGTATAATTCTGTCGCTTTGGCATTTTGGACACCGTATATCACCGTTTTCGTGTTCGGAAAAACTCAATATCATTGTGAATTCTTCCTTGCAAGCTTCACATTTGTACTCGTAGGCAGGCAATTTCTAATCTCTCGTGTGAGGTTATCATGATTGAAGCCACACACCCCCGAGAAGAAGCAACCTCTGTTCGATCAGCTTGCAAAGCCATTTTATGACACCTTTTCGTTATGTCAATCGAATTCATTACCCCCTGGAATCAACACCCTGGAGCAGGCGAGAAGGACCATTTGATCTTTAGGACAAGCCCTCGGTTTATGGTACCGCTGCCGGCCCGTCGTCACTGATTCAGCAACTTTTTGAGAAAATAATTTATAACATGCACTTCCTTCCTGAAAACTAATATGGAAAATCGGGAAATCACAATCCGAAGTCTCCTACTCCGCTTGGTATTCCATTACATACCCATTCGCTAACCGGAAATGTGCATGGTACTTTGTGTAATAAAGTACAACTAACTTTTTTGAAACCTCCACCAGTCTACATTGTGCACACGCGCATGCCCCGGGCAGGAGGTTGGACATGAGAAAAGGATCAATCTTAGTTATCATGCTTTTGTTTGCTTTCGCTTTCTCGGTCAATGCGGAACAGTTTAAAAAGGAGACCTTCTTCCGCAACTGTATAGAAGCGAAAATTTCCAGGAGCGAACATAAATGCGACCTTTCGGCCAGCAGGATCGTCCACGTGGCGGCAACGGCCAAGAAAGGATGTAATGAACAGGTGTTCCTCGAAAATAACAAAGAAAAACTTACCCGTGAGATGGTGGCAAAAAACATTCCGATGAAGTGTCACGCGGTCGATTATTATCTGATAAAAGCCTATTCGGCTGGGGAACGGGGACGATAGCACGCTGTTCGGAAGGCCCGACAACAAGAGGGGAAGCGCGCCCTGATGTTATTGTTCGGTCTGTCCATCGAGCTTGCCGCATGTTCCGACGGACGGACAGACAACCTTCATGAGCGGGCAAGAGCCAGGGAATCGACAAGCGCCCCGGCTCTTTCATATTGATACCACTACTATTGCTTCCAGAACCAACCTTGCTTATCACAGTATTCTGACCGAATGAAGGTCACGGGAATGGATCAGGCCCTTTTTGTGTAACCTCGCTCTTCAGGACTGTGCCCTCGGAACCGCCCAGTCAACCTCAAATGCCGGTCCATGCAAATACGAGAGAGGAAAGAATCCGCGATGAGCCTGGACGACGTCCCGCGCCCCCCTGTAATACCCACCAGGGAATTTGGAAAGACCGGCATCGAAGTTACCGCCGCGGGACTGGGTGGCGAGGGGGTCTTGAGGACTCATGGTCATGAAGACGATGCCCGAAAAGTGATCGAAGAAGCCCTCGCCCGGGGCATTACCTACTTCGATTGCGCGCGCGCCTACGCTGGAAGCGAAACTTATTACGGGCTCGTCTGGTCGAAACATCCCGAGCACCGCGCGAGGGTCTTTCAAGCCGGCAAGTCCGCCATGAGAACCAGGAAGGAGGCTCTTGCGGACCTTGACCAGACTCTTGCGAACATGAGTATCGATCACCTGGATCTTTGGCAAATCCATGACGTGAGAACCGAGGAGGATCTCAAGATCATCTCCGGTCCCGATGGAGCACTGGAAGCTTTCCTGCAAGCCAGGTCCACCGGTAAAACACGCTTCGTGGGAGTCACCGGCCATCACGATCCGAAAATCCTGGAGCAGGCCATACGGGAATGGCCGGTCGATTCCGTCATGATGCCCATCAACCCCGTGGAAGCGTCACTCGGCGGATTCATGAATTCCGCACTTCCCGCCGCGCTTGAGAAGGACATCGCCGTGATAGGAATGAAGGTTCTTGGCGCCTCGCACTATATAGTGCGGGAGGCGGGGATCACGCCGGAACTACTGATCCGGTTCGCCCTGTCGCAGCTCATAACGGTCGCCATCGTCGGCTGTTCCACCGGGTCACACGTTCAAACGCTTGCCGAAACCAGCCAAAGCTTCACCCCTCTGACTCACGAGGAACAACAGGCCATTGTGGATGCCTTCCGTCCGTACGCCGAAAGACTGGCATTCTATCGAGGAGTTTTTTGAGGGTTACCCTTGCCGGTATCGTCATTCTGGCAGCCCTTTCCGGCAAAATTTCCCACACCGCCGACTGTGTCGCTCGACGGAATCGATCCGCCCGTCACTGAGTCCGTCATGGACTTGAGCCGCCAACGCAACTCTATCCCCCGGGTCCCAAAACGGTCGCGACCGCCAGGCACACCCTCTGCCCCTCGGTCAGATGCATATTCACTGGCGCACCAGGGCGAAAACCTCCACGCTCATAAACCGCCGAAACCGTCCGCGTCGTCATGGATTTCTCCTGTCCGTATGAGGCAAGAAGCTCAATTGCGTCAAACCGGAGCCGGATTTTCGCCGTTGTGGCCGGAACTATCCATGCAAGATGATCACTCTACCGGGGAACATAGCGGCTCTCAAATAGTCGGTTTTCGTCTTTAGTCCGTGTCCTTACACCTCTATGCCCTTCATTGCGCGCAAATGCGCGGATGACTGTTCGACCTTCCGACAAGGAACGATTCACTTTCAAAACCCTGATTTGCCCATCAATGGTTTTACCCCCCGCTAAAATACACCACCGAAGTCAAAAATAGGGAAATCCGAATGTGAATTATCTTGACTTGCTCGCTCGATTGCCTAGAATTCAGCGTGGCTCAACGGTAGAGGCATGCTATACGTAAATTTCTCAAGGATTGGCGGCATGAAATTTTGGCGGGTTCCCCTCGATTCACAGGAAATCCTCGTATCGAAGGGTATAGTCTACATCATCGAGGACAGGTGCAAGGGGTGTGGCTACTGCATCGAGTACTGCCCGAGAAACGTACTCGAGGTTTCGCCGCGCTTCAATGCCAAGGGGTATCATCCGCCGGCGGTCAAGCAGCCCGACCTGTGCGTCAACTGCCACTACTGCGAAACGATCTGCCCCGATTTCGCGATCTATTCCGTGGAAGCACCCGCCGACAATCCGGACACGGCTTCCTGAATCATGAACCCTTTAAACTCTTGATTGCCAATCTATGAAACCAGCAGTTCTCACGGGAGAGCATTTCATAACGGGCGATATCGCCTGCGCCGAGGGAGCGCTCGCCGCCGGATGCCGGTTCTTCGCGGGCTACCCGATCACCCCGGCCACCGAAATCGCGGAGCACATGGCAAGACGGCTGCCCGAAGTAGGCGGGCTCTACATCCAGATGGAAGACGAAATCGCCGCCATGGCCGCCATACTCGGTGCATCCTGCGCCGGGACGAAAAGCATGACGGCTACATCGGGGCCCGGCTTCAGTCTCATTATGGAGAACCTCGGCCTCGGAATATGCACCGAAACCCCCTGCGTGGTCGTAAACGTCCAGAGGGCCGGCCCATCCACCGGGCTCCCGACGCTCGGGGCACAGGGCGACATGATGCAGGCACGCTGGGGATCTCACGGGCACTACGAAATAATCGCCCTGGCGCCCTCCTCGCCACAGGACATCTTCTTCCAGACCATTACGGCATTCAACCTGAGCGAGACTTACCGGCTCCCTGTCCTTCTCATGGCCGACGAAGTGACGGGTCATCTCAGCGAGCGGGTGATCATTCCCGATGCATCCCGGATCAGCCTCAAATCCCGCCCCAGGCCGAAAGGGCGCAAAGACAGGTTCAAACCCTTCCAGGCCGGCATGAACGGTGTCGCCCCGATGGCTCATGCGGGTGAAGGCTACAAGGTCCACGTCACCGGACTCACCCATGATGAAAGAGGATACCCGGCAATGACGGCCGAGGCGCAGAAGGAGATGATTTCACGCATCACCGGGAAGATCCTCAACAACCTCGATGACATCATCATCGTGGAAGAATACCTGCTGGAGGATGCCGACATCGCCCTCATATCCTACGGGATTTCCGCCAGAAGCAGTCTCGCCGCGGTGGATGAAGCAAGGGCGCGGGGTATAAGGGCCGGCCTGCTGCGGCTCGTAACCGTCTGGCCCTTCCCGGAAGAAAAGATCCGCCGCCTGGCGGCGAGGGTAAAAGACCTCATTACGGTCGAGCTGAACCTCGGGCAGATTCATCTCGAAGTGCAAAGGTGCGCCGCGGGAAACGCCTCGGCCCACCTGGTCGGACATGCCGGAGGAACGGTGATTACCCCGGCCCAGATTTTGGAAAAGATGCGGGAAATCCGGAAAAGCTGATCGAACAGGCTGAGAAGCCTGCCTAGCGAAGACATTGGGAAAGAACAGTCATGAGCACTCCAGGACCGAAACATCCGCTTGATTCTATTTTACGCACCGAGCGTTTCCCGCACATCTGGTGTCCCGGGTGCGGAATCGGAACCGCTTTCTCATCCTGCCTGATCGCCATGCAGTCGGGCGGGTTGGACCTAGCCAAAACCGCCGTGGTATCCGGGATCGGCTGTTCGGGCCGTGGCGCCGGGTACGTGAAACTCGATTCCTACCACACCACCCACGGACGGGCCATCCCTTTCGCCACCGGGATGAAGCTGGCTAATCCCGAACTTACCGTGGTGGTTTTCAGCGGTGACGGCGATCTATTCGCCATCGGAGGGAATCATTTCATGCACGCGGCAAGGCGGAACATCGATATCACGGTCGTATGCGTCAATAACTTCAACTACGGCATGACCGGGGGCCAGGCCGCGGCGAGCACACCCTATCTTGCCCGCACGACCACCACCCCTGCTGGGAACCCGGAAACGCCTTTCAACCTGCCCCTCCTCGCGTACGCCTCCGGAGCGACTTATGTGGCCCGCTGGACCATGCTCCACACGCGGGACCTTACCCAATCCATCGGAGAGGCGCTCGCCAGGCGCGGCTTTTCTTTCATCGAGGTACTTGCCCCCTGCCCCACGGGGTACGGCCGCAGGAACAGGCAAAAGCCGATCGAGACGCTGAAACTCTTCCAGGAACGCTCCATCGTGAGAAATGATGCGCATCCCGCCGAAGTGATGATGGATCTGGACCAGGGGATCACCCTCGGCAAATTCATCGACTATGAGCGTCCCACGTTCGCGGAGTCTTATGACAAGATATGCCGTCCGGCGCTTTCCGCCGAATCAGCCTGAGCTTTTCCGCCGACGCTTCGCGCGCGGAAGGGGAAGGGCCCATGGGCTCCAACCAGGACGGACAAGGAATGAATCAGATCACTGGAACTGAAATGGATCGGGACTCGACCGAAAAATTGACGAAGGAAATCCTTATCACCGGCTTCGGAGGACAGGGGATCGTCCTTGCCGGGCAAGTCATGGGGATGGCCGCCAGCCTGCTCGACCACAAGGAAAGCACGCTCACGCAGTCCTATGGCCCGGAGGCGCGGGGCGGAGCTTGCAGCGCGCAGGTGATTATCTCCAATTCTCCCATTCATTACCCGTATGTGCGCGAACCGGATATCCTGGTCTGCATGTCCCAGGCCGGGTACGACAAGTATGTCCATCTTCTCAAGGAAGACGGAATACTGATCTTCGACCAGGATATGGTTCGCACTCCCGAGGCGTCCAAACGCTGCTCGTTTCCCATTCCCGCCACGCGCATGGCCGAGGAACTGGGCAGGAAAATGATGGCAAATATCGTTATGCTCGGATTCGTCACCGCCACGACAGGCGCGGTCTCCCACCAGGCCATGTTCAAGTCCGTCTCCGACTCGGTGCCAAGAGGGACGGAGCAAGCTAACGCATCGGCCTTCAATAAGGGTTACGAATTCGGTCAGGCCGTTCTCAAGGCCAGGCGCAAGAAGGCGGAAGCCGGGAAGGGAGCCGGTTCATGAAAGGCAGCAAGGAACGACTTCAGAAGGTCTGCGTCATCGGCGCTACCCCGGCGGGAATAGCCGCCACGAATAAGCTCGGCGAACTCGGCATCCAGGTTACCCTGATCGATTCAGACCCCGACCTCAATGCCAAGCTCGCATCCGATGCATGGCGGATGCCCAACGGGGTATCGCTCAATTTCGCCAACCGGCCCGGGCTGCTCCGTATATTGAGAAACCCGAGGATCAAGTGCCTTTTGCCCGCATCCGTCACCTCGATCAAGCACACCCCACAGGGGTTTTCGGTCCGCTATAAAACAACCGCATCCTACGTGGACCCCGACAGGTGCACCCTGTGCGGTCGGTGCGCGGACGTATGCCCCGCCGTGGGACCGGACGGCGACAAGGCGGTCCACTTCGGTGGAAGGTATACCCTGCCCGGCCGGCCGGTAATCGACAAGCGTAGAATGCCGCTTTGCCAGGAGAGCTGCCCCCTGGGTGTCAACGTCCAGGGCTACATGGCCCTCGCGCGTGCCGGAAAATTCGCGGAAGCCCTGGAACTGATACGCCGGGACAACGTCCTGCCGGGGATTTGCGGAAGAATCTGCACGCATCCCTGCGAAGCCGCGTGCCGCAGAAACGAAATCGACCAGCCCGTGGCCATCAGGGACTTGAAGCGCTTCATCGCCGATACCGCCACGCCGGCGCCGGACCGGGCCACGACCCCAAGGAAAAACAGGGAAAGAGTCGCAGTGGCGGGATCGGGTCCAGCCGGCCTTGCCGCGGCTGCCGACCTGGCACGCATGGGCTACCGGGTGACCGTTTTTGAAAAGGAGAAGCTGCCCGGAGGACTTCTGCGCTATGGAATCGGTCCCTACAGGCTTCCTCGAGAAATACTGGACCGCGAGATCGACTTCCTGCGCGAAATGGGTATCGCGTTCCGCATGGAGACCCCATTCACCATCTCCCAGGGAAGAGACGAAAAAGGCCGTGAATTCGCGGCGGTCGTCGCCGCCTCGGGAATGTGGGGTGATCGCGGCCTGGGGGCTCATGGAGAGGATCTGGTCGGCATCGAGGGCTGTATCTCCTTTCTCGCCGCCGTTAACCGGGGTGAGATTTCAAAACTCACCGGCAAGGTCGCCGTCATAGGTGACGGCAATTCCGCTTTCGAAGCCGCGAGAACACTCATACGACTCGGAGCCGAACCGACTATCCTGTCCTGGTTTCCGAAAGATCTCATTCCGGCCGATCCGGTCGAGGTTAAGGAAGCTTTCCAGGAAGGCGTGTCTCTCAAGGAGAGTCTCAAGGTTTCGGAGTTCCTCGGAACAGGAGGAAAGCTCACCGGCATCAGATGCGTTCCCACTCTGCCGGGACCGCCGGATGCCAGGGGAATACCCTGGCCGGTCCCCGTCGAGGGCGGACAGCCCGTGGAACTCCAGTTCGACCGCGTTATCATCGCCATAGGACAGGTCGGAGAGCGGGGGGCGGCGCTCGCCCCGGGGGATAATTCGGGCGTCAAAGTCATTCCCGCGGGCGACGCGGTCACGGGCCCCTCGACCGTGGTATCCGCGATGGCATCCGGGCGCCAGGCAGCCCTCGCCGTACACAACTTCCTTACGGGGGAAAGCCTCCCCGACAGCCGCTGCCTCCGGCCGGCTGAGCGCGACTTTCGTCCGATCACCCCGGACATCCGTTCAGTCCCCCGCGCGGTCATGGCCGAACAGGAACTCGAATCGCGCGCCGGACTTGCCGTCGAAGTCGAAATGGGCCTTACGCTGGAGCAGGCACAGTGTGAAGCATCACGCTGTCTCCAGTGCGGGTCTTGCTCCGAGTGCCTCCAGTGTGTCGAAGTCTGCCCCAGTGCCATTTCGCACTCGGATGCGGCCTGTGAGCAGGTCGAACATGTCGGCGTGGTAATCATCGCCGATCCGGCGGCGGCCCCGGGCATCAAGGGAGAAGACGTCCTGCGTGCCTACAGTTCAAAAGCCATCCGACCCGACATTCACACCATGACGATGCGCGGCTTCGCCTCCGCGGCGGAGGCCATGCTGCTGCTCGAGGAAAGCGCGCCGCGCATGAAAGGGCACGGGATCTCCTTCTCCCCCCCGGGACCTCAGCTCTCAAAGGACCTCAGGATCGGCGTGATCGTATGCCGCTGCAACAACTCGCTGGGCTGGGACCCCCAAATGGACAGCATCGTCTACAGCCTGCCCGGCAACTCCAATGTCGAATATGCCGAGATAATAGAGTCAGCGTGCACCCCCGAGGGTTCGGCCTCGATTCTGCGCACCATCCGCGAGAAGGGCCTGACCCGGCTCGTTCTCGCCTCCTGCGTGTGCTGCCCGCTGAACCTGATCTGCAGCGCATGCACGGATCAGCGCGCCAGGCTGAAGGATTCGCTTTTCCACGGCACGGGCGTCACCCGCGCCATGGCGGAAACGTGCAACCTGCGAGGCGAGGTGCTCTCTCTTATGCAGCGCGCCCCGGAGCTTGCGGTCAAACGCTTCCGGGGGCTCATCGAACGCTCCATACGGCGCGCGGCACTTCTGAAATCCCTCCCTTCTCCAGCCCGCCAGTACAATTTTACAACGGCGGTAATCGGTCAGTCGGAAGCCGCTCTTCGCAGCGCACAGGTTTTGGGTCAGATCGGCATGGAGGTTTTCCTGTTCGGCAGCGCCGGCGCCCCGCTTTCCAAAGTCCCCGAGCACCCGGGCGTACATGGCTTCCCGGGTTCGAGCGCACGGTCTCTGAAGGGAACGGTCGGCGATTTCCGCGTCATAGTGGACATGGAAGACGGCTTCCAACAGACATTCCACGCCGGGGCGGTTATCCTGGGCGAGAGTGCCTGCAACAGGATCGCATACATGCCCCATCCCGATCTGCCACCGCACGAGTTCGTCCAGAACATGCAGGCCCATGGAGTGAAAGGGATTCCGTTCTTTGTGCCGGGCGCAACCTCCATCCCCGGCCTGTTGCTTGCCAGCCCGCCCGGGATCAATCTGTCCGAAAGGATAAAGGGGACCGCCGCCGCGATCAACGCCGCCTCGGTCATGCCGCGTGGACCGCGGCAGAATAAGGGCTACACCGTCTCTATCGACGAGACGCTCTGCCGGGGCTGCGGCCGTTGCGTGAGCGCCTGTCCCTACAGGGCCATAAATTTCCACGTTAACCCGGTGGGCTCCGGCTATGCCTCCGTGGATGAAGCGCTCTGCAAAGGGTGCGGCAACTGCATCTCCATCTGCCCGTCCAATGCGGCTGACAGCCCCTATAGAGACCAGTCGTTTCTGGAACAGTTGATAGAGGAGGTTTTGGCGTGAGGACGGCTGACCATGAGAGTCTGACGCGAGGCGGCCGCGACTGGAGCTGTTTTTGAACATGAATGGCACGAGGGAAAGAGCGGAAAGAGTATTTCGATAAGTTCTCCTGTTGGACATCGGGATTGCGCTCGCCGCATCTGAAATGCTGTCGTGCAACAATGAATGTACCCCCGGATGATACGATGCAAAACGATCTGAAAATAATCCTGTTTTTGTGCAACTGGAGCCCCCATGCCGCCTATCAGACGCTCCAGGATTCCCTTGCGCCACTGCCCCGCGAAATCCGCATGGTCCGAATCCCCTGCAGCGGCCGGATCACGAAATCGCTGCTCTTCAAAGCCTTCGAGACCGGGGCCGACGGTGTAGCGCTTGTCGGCTGCGAGCCGGGAACATGCCGGTACGGGATCGGTACCGGAGTTGCCGAAAGAAACGTCGAGGACACCCGTGGGATACTTGAGCTCCTCGGGCTCGGTGAGGAGCGGTTGAGCTTTGCCGCATTCTATCCCGACCAGCCCGGCCCACTGCTCGACTTCCTCCGCGGGTTCCGGGACAAAATCGCGGGACTGGGCAAAAGCACCGTCTCCGCCAATCGCCCCGGAGAGCAAAGCCCATTGACGAAAGAACCGGCCAGCTCCGTAATGGCGGCGCACAACATCTACGTGTGCCAGGACTGCGGCAAGTGTTCCTCGGCCTGCCCCGTCGCACTCTCCGGAAAACCGTTTTCCCCCCGGGCCATAGCGAATGCCATCGTGGCGGGCGACCTCGAATCTTCCGCGGTACGCCAGGACATCTGGTCCTGCCTGACCTGCGGGCTGTGCTATGATCGCTGCCCCTCCGCGGTCACCTTTCCGGAATTTGTCCGGGATATGCGCAATCTGGAGAAAACTCCCGGAAAAAGCCGGTTCGAGGCACACGGCGGGTTTTTCCAATCACTCATGAGAACCATGGTCTCACCCGGTCTACCCGTGCGGCACTGGAGATGGCTGCCCTCCGACGTCAAGACGGACAGCAACAGCAAGATTCTTTTCTTCGGCGGCTGCTCCCCCTATTTCGATACATTTTTCCGCCATCATCTCGGCATCAGGACTTCGGACATCCTGACGGATGCCTTGAAACTGCTCAACTTCTTCGACATTCATCCCGCCATAATGGAGGATGAGAGGTGCTGCGGGCATGATCTGCTCTGGTCGGGCGATCGCGAGAATTTTGAGAAGCTGGCCCGCCTCAACGTGGAACGCATCAAATCCATGGGCATCGAAGAGGTAGTGACGGCATGTCCCGAGTGCTACCGGGCATTCTCGCGCGACTACCCCGAACATGGGATCGAGACGCCATTTAAGGTCACACACATATACGAGCTTGCCGAGAGAGAGATCGATAAGGGCGCCATCGGATTTGAGAAAATGAACCGGAAAATCACTTTCCAGGACCCCTGCCGACTCAGCCGGTCGGAGGGGGGGAGCGAGTTGCCGAGAAATCTGCTGGGGCGTCTCAAGGTCCGCTCATTTAAGGAAATGCGTGACCATGGCCCATCCTCGCTTTGCTGCGGCAATTGCGCCTGGACCGGGTGTGACAGTTACACCAAGGCAATCCAGGTGCAGAGACTGAGACAGGCAAAGGAGACCGGGAGCGACCTTCTGATTACCGCCTGCCCGAAATGCCAGATCCACCTCAAGTGCGCGATGGAAGATCCCCTCCTGGGGGAGGAGATCCGGATGGACATGATGGACCTGACCTCTGTATTGGCGAAAACAATTCAATGGGAATAGCCGTTTACCCTGTTGGCCGGGTTGAGTGAAGCGATACCCGGCATTTTTGGGAACCGAGAACGCGAGATGAAAAAAGCTTTCGTAAAGAGCGAAGAACCCCGGATCGGCATCTACGTATGCCACTGCGGCCTTAACATCGCCAGGACCATCAACTGCCCCGAGGTCGCCGAACAGGGTGCCGGGTTGCAGGATGTCATCGTATCACGCGATGTTCAATACGCCTGTTCCGAGCCGGGCCAGCAAAGTATCAAGGAAGACATCGCCGAACACGGCCTCAACCGCGTGGTGATCGCATCCTGCTCCCCGAGACTGCATGAACCCACTTTCCGGCACATGCTGGAGAGCGCCGGGCTCAACCCTTACCTCCTGGAGATGGCCAACCTGAGGGAACATTGCAGTTGGGTCCACATGAACGAACCCGAGGCGGCTACCGCCAAGGCCGTGGACCTCGTGCGCATGGCCGCGGCGCGGGCGCGAAAACTGGAACCCCTCGAAAGCAGGCAGATCCCGCTCACCCAGAGGACCCTCGTCATCGGAGGTGGTATCGCCGGGATACAGGCGGCTCTCGATCTCGCGGACAACGGCTATGATGTGGTCATGGTCGAAAGGAAACCTTCGATCGGCGGACAGATGGCGAGGTTGGACAAAACTTTTCCGACCATGGACTGCTCCATCTGAATTCTGGGTCCGAAAATGACGGATGCCGGGCGGCATCCCCGCATTAAGCTCATGACGCTGAGCGAAGTAATAGATGTAAAAGGCTATGTTGGCAACTTCGAGGTCAAGGTCCTCAAGCGCGCCCGCTATGTTTCGGAGAAGGATTGCACCGCCTGCGGCGAGTGTGCCCGCGTATGCCCGGTGGTGCGCCCCGATGAGTTCAACTCCGGACTCTCCTCGCGAAAGGCCATCTATTCACCCTTTCCGCAGGCGGTCCCCTCGGCTTACGTCATCAACATCAATGAATGTCTCGGACACAATCCGGTCGTATGCGCCAAATGCTCCGAGGTATGCGAGAAGAAGTGCATCAACTTTCACATGTCCGATGAGGAAGTGATTGAAAAGGTTGGCAGCATCGTTGTTGCAACCGGCCTTGAGCCCTATGATCCCACCGAGTTGGATGAGTACGGCTACACGCGGTTTGAAAACGTGCTCAGCAGCACGGAGTTCGAGCGCCTGGTCAGCGCGGGCGGCCCCACGAAAGGCGAGTTGATAAGGCCTTCCGACCGCAAGACGCCCAAAACGATTGGCTTCGTCCAGTGCGTCGGGTCACGTTCGGCAAGAAAAGGCGCCTCGTATTGTTCGAATGTCTGCTGCATGAACACCGTAAAAAGCACCCTGGTGCTGAAGGAACACCATCCCGATATGGAGATAAAGGTGTTCTACATCGATATCAGGGCATTCGGGAAGGGATTCGAGGACCTGTACAGGAAGAGCCGAAGCCTGGGGGTTCAATATATTCGCGGCCTTCCCGGAACCGTACTCGAAAATGGCAACGGCGGTATCCGGGTGGCGGTGGAGAATACCGCGACCGGGAAGATTGGCTTCCACGATCTGGACATGCTCGTGCTTGCCGTCGGGGTAAAACCGTCCAAAACGACCAAGAAACTCCAGGAGATGTTTGGCCTTCAACTCACCTCGGACGGGTTCTTCCTGGAAGCGCACCCGAAGCTCCAGCCGGTGGACTCCGCCACGCGCGGCATCTATTTCGCCGGATGCGCGGAAGGTCCCAAGGACATCAAGGATTCGGTCACTCAGGGTTCCGCCGCGGCGGTCCGGGCAATCCGCCTGATGCATAAGGGCGAGATTTCGACAGAACCCGCCACGGCTGAAGTTGACCTCGAGAAGTGCAAGGCGTGCGGCAAGTGCGTGGAAGTCTGCCCCTACGGAGCGATCACGGCGGACGCCAAACGTAAAATCCAGGCGGTTATTAATTCCGCGGCCTGTTCCGGGTGCGGCACATGCGCGGCTGAATGCCCCTTTGACGCCATTATGATGAATCACTTCACGGACGAGCAGATTACCGGGCAGGTGGAGCAAATGCTCGCCGGGGAACCGCAATCCAAGATACTTGCCTTCGCATGCAACTGGTGCTCCTACGCGGGCGCCGACTATGCCGGCGTGTCCAGACTCCAGTACCCGCCGAACGTGCGGCTCATCCGCACCATGTGCTCGGGCCGGGTGGACGAGTCTTTCATCTGGAACGGTTTTGCGAAGGGCGCCCCGGTTATCCTGGTCAGTGGATGCCACATCGGCGACTGCCACTACATAAATGCGAATCTGTGGACCCTGAAACGCGTGGATAAAGTCCGAAAGAAAATGGCAAAGCTCGGGATCAGGCCGGAAAGGCTCCAGTTGGAATGGATCAGTGCCGCCGAAGGCGTCCGGTTCGCAAAAGTGATGGACGCCATGGATAAAATACGCCGGGAAGTAACCTCCGAGGAAATAGCCGAAACCATGCGCCTCCTGGCGGAAAAGCCGGCCGGCAAATAGATTCCCGTCCCGTCGTTCCCCCGGGGAGAACCGGGGGACCTCCCCAGCCAGTTCTTCATTAAGCATCCGGCGCGTTGACACAAGCGTGAAAAAATGCTTTATATTGGGGTTTTACGTACACTGGTCGGGCGAGAGTGGCGAAACTGGAAGACGCACTGGACTTAGGATCCAGCCCTGGCAACAGGATGGGGGTTCAAATCCCCCCTCTCGCACCAGAAAGAATGCGCCTTGGCGGTTATAATATACTAATGGATACTACGAGAAAGGTAAACGAGAGTGGAGATGAACGTTTCCGTAACAGACGTCAGCCCTAGTCAGAAAAAGCTCCGAGTGGAAGTTCCCGCCCCCAAGGTGCGGGAAGAGTTCGAGGAGAAATACCGCGATCTAGCAAAGAAGGCCAAAATTAAGGGATTTCGGCCGGGCAAAGTACCCAGGAGCATTATCAAGTCCTATTACGGAAAAGCGGTGGAGCATGAGCTTTCTTCCGAGTTTATCCAGGAGACTTTTCCCGAAGCGCTCAAGGAAACCGATCTGAAGCCTCTCACGCAAGCCGATGTGAGCGATCCTCGCTTCGAGGACGATGGGTCCTTTTCCTATACCGCCCTGGTGGATATCTGCCCTCCGTTTGAAATGCCCGAATACAAGGGTGTTAAACTTTACAAGCCCCCGGTGGAGATATCCGAGGAACTGGTCCAGGCCGAACTGGAAAGACTCAGGCAGGGCCAGGCGCAACTGCGCGCTGTTGAGGACGACCGTCCCGTTAGCGAGGGTGACGTGACCATTGTGGACTTTACCCCTTCGGTTGAGGGAAAGACTTTCGAGAAGGGCAAGACGCAGGACTTCATGGTCGAAGTCGGGAAGGGAACCCTCCATCCCGATTTTGACAAACACCTTGTCGGACATCGGGCGGGCGAGAGCTTTGCTTTCGATCTTGATTACGCGGAGGATACCCCTACCCGTGAAATAGCCGGCAAGACGGTACACTTCGATGTAACCATTAAGGAACTTAAGGAAAAGGATGTTCCGGAACTCAATGATGAGTTCGCCCAATCCCTCGGCAACACCCAGTTCGATTCGCTCCAGGCGTTGGAGGAAGAAATTCGCAACCAGTTGCGCAAACGCGAAGATGAAAGAATATCAGGTAATCTCGCGGAACAGATAACGGAGAAACTTTTGCGCGAGGCCGTCTTCGAGGTTTCTGACCGGGTGGTCGACAGTGAGGCGGACAGGATGGTCGATAACCTGAAATATCAATTCGAACGGCAGGGGCTGGCGTTTGACGCCGCGCGTTTCAATGCCCCCGAGTATCGCACGGGGTATCGCGCTCAGGCCGAAAAGAATATCCGCGCCCGGCTCGTGTTGGCAAGAATCGCCGAAGCCGAACAAATCAACCTCACTGATGAAGACAACGATGAAATTTTTCGGGACATCGGCAGGTCTTTCGGTATGCCCCCCGAAAAGGTGAAGCGCGAATACGAAGACAGCGCGATCGTGGACCAGTCGCGCGAAAGAAAGCTGGAAAGCAAGGTCCTGAAATTCATAGAGTCCGAAGCTGCCTTTGTTGACACACCCGAGGAGGCGAAGGACCCTGAACAGGCCGGCCAGGCCGGAGCAGTGGAAAACCCCGGAGAGAAACCCTCCGAACAGGAGTAATTCACAATGGGACTTATCCCTATAGTAATAGAGCAAAGCAGTCGAGGCGAGCGTGCTTTCGATATTTACTCCAGGCTGCTGCGCGATAGAATCGTTTTCCTGGGGACGGCCGTCTCGGACGATATCGCCAACGTGATCATCGCCCAGATGCTTTTCCTCGAATCCGAGGACCCCGACAAGGACATCCATTTCTACATTAATTCTCCGGGCGGTCTCGTGACCGCCGGACTCGCCATATACGATACAATCCAGTACATCAAACCGAAGGTTTCAACGCTCTGCATGGGACAGGCGGCGAGTATGGCGGCCATCCTGCTGACCGCGGGCGAAAAAGGGAAAAGATTTGCGCTGCCCCATGCCCGCATTATGCTTCATCAACCCATGGGCGGTTTCCAGGGACAGGCCACGGACGTCGAGATCCAGGCCAAGGAAATCCTCAGGCTTCGCGAAGAACTCAACCTTATCCTGATGGATCACACGGGAAGGGCGCTTGATCAGATTCGCCGTGATACGGACCGCGATTTCTTCATGTCGGGTGAGCAAGCAAAGGAATACGGACTGATTGACGAAGTCATCTCCGACAGAGGTATCGACAGGTCCCTCAAACCAGTCTGATTTCCAGGCATCCGGTTCCTTTATTCAATTCCTTCACCCCCGTGGATGTACCAGTTCATGGGGGTGAAGTCGTTTACGAGCACGCGCGTCCCGCCGTGGGCATTTATGTACCCGGCTATATTATGGATGAAGTCGTTTACGAGCACGCCCGAGTCCCGCCCCTGGAAAAAAGCGGGATCTTCTTCCGTATCCTTCTTTTATCGCGCGCACTATCCAGGACCTCCCTTCACACCCCTATTTATACCTGTTCGCATATATCCACGGCACGTAACGCCTTGGGATATCGGATAAGTATTCAACCATAAGTCGGGGTGGAAATACTCTTCATATCTATGGTGGATTTGCTTGCAAAGATCAAAAAGCTACTATATTTTTATTCGATTTATTCAAAGACAGTTAGAGTGCAAAAAGCCCCTTGTGATGTGCCTTTCCAACTTTTCAATGGCTTCAGGATACATACCGTGGAAGGTGTTCGGCTATGTTTTGCTCTCACTATGCTAATCTGTTCATGATGTGTTTCTACCTCATTTTGCTTGTCACGGGGGTTTTCGCCGAACAGGCCGTGCCGATCCGAATCGGAGCCACTGTATCGCTCGAAGGCAAATATGCCGAACCGTCGAGGATGCTCCAGGACGGTTTCCGGCTCTGGGAAAAGCATGTGAACGAAACTGGCGGCTTGCTGGGCAGGCCCGTGGAATTGATTTTGCATGATGATAAGGGGAGCGAAGAACTGGTCAGATCGCTGTATGAACAAATGATTACGGAGGAAAAGGTCGATCTGGTACTGGCTCCCTACGGGAGCCCGCTGACAAAGGCGGCCGCGGAGGTGACCACGCGCAACGGTTACTTTTTGCTGGCATGTGGAGCTTCCGCCAACCTGTGGAACGGCAGGTTCAAGAACTTCTACGGCATGTGGGCTCCCGGCTCCCGTTATTTCATCGGCTTGCTCGATATCATAGCCAGCAATGGCCTGAATTCCGTCGCGATTGTATATGAAAACAGTCCCTTCTGCGCGGACCTGGCCAACGGCACGCACGGCTGGGCTCGACGGTTTGGCCTGGAAGTAGCCCTGTTCAGATCCTATGAATCCGGCAAGCGGGAGTTGCCCCGCCTCCTGGATGAGGTCCAGAGGGTCAATCCTGACTGTCTGATCCTGGCGTCATACCCCGAGGATTCCTACTTCACGGTTGAACTCATGAAGGATCACAAGTACAGACCCAGGGTTGTGGGATTGACAATAGCATCTACATATCCTGATTTTTACCTCAACTCCGGGAGCATGGCCGAGGGGATTTTCGGCTCATCGCAATGGGAACCGGATGAACGCATCCCTTTCCCGGGATCCCAAAGATTCGTATCCGACTTTTTCCAATTTACCGGCAAACCGCCGACATATCATTCCGGATCGGCATACGCGGGGTGTCAAATAATTGAGAAAGCTATACGGCACTGCCAATCTCTCGACCAGAACAAGATAGCCGATTTCATCGGGTCACTGGACACGGCAACGGTCGTCGGGCGCTTCAAGGTTGACCACGACGGCAGTCAGACGGGGCACAACCCCGTCATTATTCAATGGCAGAACGGAAAAAAAGAGATCGTATTCCCGTTGAGCATGCAAACTGCTCAACCGAGGCTTTGATCCACAAGGACACACAATGTTTCAAGGCAGGCTGGCGGCGAGAAACCGTGTCGTGCTGTCGATGATTCTGCCCATTTTACTCGTAGGGCTCACAATCACGGTAGTCTCTGTCTATTTCTGGACAAAACCTGTCATCTCCTTCATTGAGAAGCATACTGAAACTGAGTTGGAACTGGCTTCCGATATGGGTATCCAGAAATGCGAGGAGCGCCTGGATGATCTTCTGAGCCTGCGGCTCGAAAATGATCACGAAATGGTTGAATCCGCGAGGACCGCGGCCATCCAGCAAGTCCTCAGAATTCAAGGCAAACTGGATAACATCCATCTGATAATCGTTGAAGACAACAATACTATTGTAGGATCTTCGGTTCCCGAGGTTAAGTGGGAGCCGTCCCATCTCGCCCGCGGAAAGAGTTCCATTATCCGCGATGTTATCGATGGCAGTCCCGTTAGGATGCACTACCGGTACTTTCCTTTCTGGAACTGGCACATCATAAGCTATATCCATGAAGACAATTATACCGGCCCCATAGACCTGGCAAAGCGCATGGTCTACCTGGTCTGCCTGAGCGTCCTCCTGCTGGTTACCGCTACCGTCTTTCTCCTGTTCGAGGACCTGGTGAACAAGCCGCTTAAACGGATCATCCACGCGGCCGAGGGAATAGCCCAGGGCCGCTATAACAAGCTCAAGCTTCAGAGGCAGGACGAGATCGGCCAGGTCGCCCAGGCATTCGACACCATGGTGCAAAGCCTGGAGGAGGATAAGGACTGGATTCAGGCGATAATGTCGAAGCTGAAGGAATCCGAGGAGCGCTACCGGCTCCTGACAGAGAATTCCCTGGCAAATATCATGATGATCCAGGACGGACGGTTTATTTACGCCAACCGGGCAACTATAGCCGTCTCCGGCTATTCCGCCGACGAACTCTACAGAATGGAAGTGCTGGAATTTGTTCACCCCGATGACCGGGAACTGGTCAGGGAGAGGATTCTCGGCTGGACAGGGGACGAGGATCTTGTGGCGGTGCACCACGAATTCCGCTACCTCACCAAACAGGGAGAAACACGTTGGCTTGAAATGATGGCCGTTCCCTCCCTTTACAAGGGGAAGACCGTCATGCTGGGCCATGCCATGGATATCACCGACAGAGTAATCGCGCGAGCGGAGCAGGCGGAACTCGAAAAGAAGCTCCAGCAGGCTCAGAAGATGGAAGCAATCGGCGCGGTCGTCGGCGCGGTAGCTCATGATCTGAATAATATTCTGGCGGGAGTTGTCGGCTACCCCGATCTTCTTCTTCTGCAGATACCGGAAGGAAATCCGCTTCGGAAGTATATACTGCCCATACAGGAATCCGGGCAGCGAGCCGCGGCCATTGTCCAGGACCTCCTCACCATGGTGCGAAAGGGCGTCGTTGTCAAAGAATTGCTCAATCTCAACTCCATAATTGACGGCTACCTGAGATCTCCCGAATTTGAGAAGATGAAGAAACTCCACCCGTCGGTGGCGATAGAAGCAAATCTCCAGGCTGACCTGTTCAACATCTGCGGATCACTCATCCACTTGCGGAAGACCATTGCGAACCTCGTTCTGAACGCCGCCGAAGCATCCCCCGAAGGGGGCGTCACCCGCATAGAAACATTGAACCGCTACATCGACACCGCTACCGCCGCGAGTCTTGAGGTAGGGGTGAGCATTCCGGAAGGCGAGTACACGGTACTGTGTATATCGGATCAAGGCGTTGGCATTCCGAAGGAGGATCTGGCCAGGATCTTCGAACCTTTTTATACCAAGAAAGTGATGGGCCGGAGCGGAACCGGTCTGGGAATGCCGGTTGTATTGTCCACGGTGCAGGACCACGCGGGATACATCTCCATTCACAGCGTGGAAGGCCAGGGGACCCGGTTTGAACTCTATTTTCCCGCGACCAGGGAGAATCTGCCCGAACAGCAAACGGACTCGTCCCTTGAGACTTACCGGGGCAGCGAGACTCTGCTGATAGTCGATGACGTAAAGGAACAAAGGGAAGTCGCGCGCGAGATGCTGGGCGGGCTGGGGTACAAGGTAAATCTCGTGCCGAGCGGGGAGGAGGCGGTCGAATTCTTCAAGAAGAACGGTCCCGTCGACCTGCTGATACTCGATATGATCATGGATCCGGGCATCGACGGCCTCGAAACCTATAGAAGGATCATCGCACTCCGGCCGGGTCAGAAGGCGATAATTGCCAGCGGGTATTCAGAAACGGAGAGAGTAAGAGAAACGCAGAGGCTGGGCGCCCATACCTGTATTGTAAAACCGTTCACTCTGGATAAGTTGGCATCCGCGGTAAGAAAAGAGTTGGACAGGCAGGCAGGCAGGTCCGCCGGCACCGTGTCAAAAGCATGATATTCGCCGCCGGGCCGGGATCTTCCCGCCGATTACCGATGCGCGGCACGGCTACACACCCGAGCGGCTCCCCGCGCCTGCTGATCTATCCGCCGCGCGGCTGAAGCTCGGAGCCTTTTACAGCTTCGTGCCCGCGCGCGGGCTGGATTTCACTCCTTCCCGGCATTCTCCGCGGCTTCGGTCCGGTTGAAGTCATTCATCGCTGCTGAAAGACAAACTGAGAGGACAGCACAGGCGGCTTCCTCCGCGCGCGTGATCATTTCCTCGAACCCCTGCCGCTCTCCGGAATATGCCGGCTGGAGGACAAAAGCCTCAACAGGTTCACCGTACCTTGGACGGCCTATGCCCAGCTTGATGCGCGGGAAATCCTTGGTACCGAGATGGTCGATGATGGACTGAATGCCGCGGTGACCGCCCGCGCCTCCCCCTCTCGCGATGCGTATCCGGGAAAAGGGCAGGTCGAGATCATCATGGACTACAAGGGCCTGTCGCGGCGATATTCCGAAATAACTCAGTATTTCACCCACCGCTTCTCCGCTCCGGTTCATGAATGTCTGCGGTTTTACAAACAGAACCTTATTCCCCTCCGCCAAACCGGAACCCCAGACCGCTCGGAATTTGCGCTCTTGCGTGCTGATGGAATAGCGCCCGATAAGCCGGTCTATCACCTGGAAACCGGCGTTATGGCGCGTATTCTCGTATTCCCTTCCTGGATTTCCCAGGCCGATCACGGCAAGTATCCTGTCTTCAGCGGAATGCCGGCAGGGAGTGTTCATGACCCGAGCTCTCGATTACGCCAGAAGACTACTTCTTGGCCGGTTCCTCTTCACTTGGCTGAGCCGCGGCTTCCGGAGCCACAACGCTGACGATGCCGGTTGCTTTATCGTCCATCAACTCGAACGAAGTCGATGCGACCAAGTCTTCCAGGTGAAGCATTTCACCCAAATCGAGCTTGCTCACATCAACCTGGACCTTTTCCGGGATCTGGTTGGGAAGGCAGCGAACAGCAAGGGTTCGACGGACAAGGTTGAGTTCTCCGCCCTTTTGAACGCCTATAGAGTCGCCAACCAGCGCCACGGGAACTTCCACAACGATCGGCTGATCGAGAGGGACCTCATAGAAATCAACATGAAGAAAACGCCTGCGCACCGGATGTATCTGGATTTCGCGGATCAACACCTGTTTTGCGGAACCCTTTTCACCATCCTCGATATTGAGATTCAGGAGCTTGCTCTCCCCGCCTGTTTCCCGCAGCAGCTTCTCGAGTTGAAGCGCCGAGACCGTCAACGGAGTGGATTCGGTATGCGGCCCATAGAGAATTGCGGGTACCTTCAGCTCACGCCTGACCGATCGGGCGGGTCCTTTTCCGCTCCTGCTTCTTTTCTGCGCGTTAAGTTCCAGATTCATATACTAATTTCCTCCCTGTGAAGAGCGCAATCGCACTCAGAATTCAGCGAATATCGAACTGATTGGTTCTTCGAAATGCACCCGTTTGATCACTTCCGCCAAAATGGGTGCAATGCTCACGGATTTGATTTTTCCGCAATTCTCCGCCTGTTCGGTAAGCGGGATCGTATCCGTCACCATGAGCGTCCGTATCGGTGAAGCGATGATATTACGAAGTGCGTCGCCCGACAGCAGAGGGTGAATGCAGCATGCATCCACAATGGCGGCTCCCGCCGCCTTGGTCGCCTCGGCCGCGCGCACCAGCGTCGCTCCTGTATCTACCATATCGTCAAGGACGATTGCCCGTCTGCCGACGACCTTTCCAACGATTTTCGGAAATGAGCCGTTTTCCTCACGGTAGTCGAGAAGGGCAAGATCCAGGTGAAGGCGTGAAGCAAAGAGCCGTGCCCTTTCGACTCCTCCCGAATCGGGTGCTATAATTATTTCGTCTCCGCGGCATTCCTGTTTCAACTCGTTGATGAACACCGCCGTTCCGAAAAGATGATCCACCGGGATATTGAAAAATCCCTGTATCTGGTCCGCGTGGAGATCGATGGTGATAATCCGGTCCGCCCCGGCAACAGACAGAAGATCCGCCACCATCTTCGCGGCCAGCGCCACGCGCGGTTTGTCCTTCTGGTCCTGGCGCCCATACCCGTAATAGGGAATCACCACATTGATGCGTCTTGCCGATGCCCTTTTCAAGGCATCGATCAAGACCAGTAATTCCATTATGTTTTCATTGACCGGCGGGCATGTGGACTGAAGGACATAGGTGTCCTTGCCTCTGACATTTTCGAGAATCTCGACCCTTATCTCACCATCGCTGAAACGGGTGACAAGGGCCTTGCCCGTCCTGATCCCCAACTGCGAACAAACCCGCTCGCTGAGCTGCGGATTGGAATTTCCGGTGAATAAAGTAAGCCGGCTCCACATTGGTTTGAACTTCGTCTGCTTTCCGCCGGGCGCGGATTCAGAGGAATGTCCCGGCGAAGAGTAAAAAAATGGCTGGGGCGGGAGGATTCGAACCTCCGAATGCGGGTTCCAAAGACCCGTGCCTTACCGCTTGGCGACGCCCCAAGCTATTTTCCGCGCTCTCGCGCGGATTCCAAAATTTCACCGGGCATCAGACTTCCAGGGGGAGGCTCTTTTCGCCCGGCACTACTTATACGACATCGCCGATTACATCGGCGCAACCGACCCAGAAACCGGTCCAGGAGGCTCGTGCATCCGCCTCAACGGCAAGAGCGGCTTCCCTGGATCTAAATACGCCGAACACGGTCGGCCCGCTTCCACTCATGAGGGCCGCCGTCGCGCCCCGCGCGAGCAGCCATTTCTTGATATCCGAGAGGACCGGGTACCTGAGGATTGTCACTGATTCAAGATCATTGACAATCAACTCGCCGAGCCGCCAAGGGTCACTGCAGAAACAGTTAAGTGTAATTTGGGCTCGGTCCCTTGTCAATTTTAAATTTTGATATACGGACGCAGTGGACACATTTACAGCCGGCTTCACGAGCAGCAGCGGGTATTTCGGGACTCCTCCCGCAGCTTGGAGTTTCTCGCCTATGCCGGTGGCAAGCGCGGGTTCCCGGCGCAGAAAGAAAGGCACATCGGCCCCAAGTTTCAGCGCGAGTCGGTCCAGTTCGACAAGGGCCAGAGTATTACTGTAGAACGAGTTCAAAGCCAGCAGCACCCCAGCCGCATCCGCGCTCCCCCCGCCCAGTCCTGCTCCACTCGGAATTCTCTTCTCGAGAATGATCCGCATCCCCGCTCTCACCCCGCTCGCATTCCTAAACAAATCGGCGGCGCGCCAGGCAAGGTTTTGCTGGTCCAGTGGAATCCCGGGGACATTGCACTCCACCGAGATGGGACCATCATGAGACCCTATCTCAATTCGAATATCGTCATAAATGGAGATGGGCAGCATGAGGCTCGACAACTCATGATAGCCGTCAGCGCGCTTACCGACCACTTCGAGCCACAGGTTTATCTTGGCGGGTACTCGTATCTCGGCGATCATTCCCTGCCGACCTCTTTACTGTTATTTGCCCGTGGATTTCTGGACATAGCGCATTCTGAGATCATAGAGCACTGACTTCAGGAGCCGGTCCTCATCCTGATCGAGATTGCCCTTTGTTTTTTCCTGGAGCATCCCCAGTGTATCGATGATCTGTTTCGCCATGGGCAGGTCGGCGCTGGTGCGGCTTGTTTCAGGTTCCGGAATTTCCCCCAGGTGCACGAGGGCCGAGGAACTGAGCGAAAAGATAAAGGTTGCCATCGAGACTTCAGGGAATGGGCCATACTGACGGCCGCTTTCCTCCGACGACTTCTCCGGCCCGGATTCGGACCTCCGCGCCTCTTCCTGTTCGGCGGACTTGCCTTCGGTCGGAGCTTCCCCTCCTGTTTCCTCTTCCGAGCTGAACCTGCGCCTATCCTTTACGACAAATCCTTTTTCCTCGTCTTTTTCAGCCATAAGACTCCTTTCCTTCTCAAGCCTGAGAGGTCTCCGGACCTAAACCGCGTCGCGCCCATCACGCGCACTGATCATTCTTAACAAAGCTCTATGGACTGAACGATATCCACATTGTCCATTGCCAGCAGTTCCTTGATTACTTTCTGACTAACCGGGGTGTCCGTACGAAGAAAGATAATGTTCTGTCCCCGTTCCAGCACCTGCCCGACGTTCATCAGCGAAATATTCAGATTGTTTTTGCCGAGGCAGGTCCCTATGGCGCCTATGGTTCCCGGAGTGTCAATATTGTAGATCAGAAGCAGATACCCCTCGAGCGCGGCTTCAAGCCGAAAATCGTTTATGCGCACCATTCTGGGTTCTTTTTTCCCAAAGATAGTACCGGCAACCAGGTTTTCCTGCTCGGATGTTTTTACGTGGATACTAATGAGGTTGGTGTAGTCTTCGGCTTCGCTGCGAATCGACTCAGTAACCTTGATATTTCTTTCCTTGACGTGGATGGGGACGTTTACGAAGTTTACCATATCTCCGAGAATGGGCGTCAGCATCCCCTTGAGAATCGATACCGTGAGAGGCTGCGTTTCCAGTGCGGCGGCTTCCCCCACGTACTCGATCGAAACCTTTTGTATGGCCCCTTTTGTGATCTGCGTAAGCACACACCCGAGTTTCTCGGCCAATGCGAGGTAGGGGCGCAGTTTCGCCAGGATCACCCCATCGATGTTCGGTGCATTCACGGCATTTCTAATAGTGCCGCGAGTCAGGAAATCGACCACCTGGTCAGCAACGGCGACCGCGACGTTTTCCTGGGCCTCTTCGGTCGATGCACCGAGGTGCGGGGTTGCAATCACCTGGTCGAGCGCAAGCAGCGGATTCCCCGAGGGAGGTTCAACGGAAAACACATCGAGCGCGGCCCCCGCGACAATTCCCTCCTTGATGGCATCATGCAGGTCCGCCTCATTGACGATGCCGCCCCGTGCGCAGTTGATGACGAATACCCCCGGTTTCATTTTACGAAATGCGTCGGCATTGAGAAGATTTCTGGTCTCGGCTGTCATCGGTGTATGGATCGTTATATAGTCCGCCCGCGCAAGAAGATCGTCGAAACTCACTCCCTCCAACCCAAGATTGTCGATGACCTCGGCATTTATGTAGGGATCATAACCGATGACCTTCATCTTGAGGCCCATTGCCCTGTCGGCGACTATCCGTCCAATGCGCCCGACACCGATAATGCCCAGAACCTTATTGTAAACCTCTTTGCCCTGGAAGCGTTTCTTTTCCCATTTATCCGACTTGAGAGACCCGGATGCCTGTGGAATGTTGCGGGTAAGAGCCAGCATCATGGCAATCGCATGCTCCGCCGTTGTAATAACATTTCCTTCCGGCGTATTCATGACGACGATTCCCCGCTTGCTCGCGGCCTCCACGTCAACATTGTCGAGCCCTATGCCGGCGCGACCGATTACCTTCAGATTTTCGGCGTTTTCCAGCACCTGCGCCGTCACCTTGGTCCCACTGCGGATTACCAGTGCATCAAACTCCTTTATGGCATGCCGGAGTTCTTCGGGCGTAAGGGTTGTATTTACCACGACATCGAAGCCCGATACTCTTGTAAGTTTTTCGAGTCCAGCCTCCGAAAGAGTATCGCTAACCAGAATCCTCATCTATATCCCTCCCCAAAATCCAGCGCTGCTGGCTCCAAGGCTTCGATGAAGCCGTCCAAAATAGAGAATTCCCGCCAAGGCGGGAATCAGAGCGACGATAGCGGAAAATCTTTTCCATGGGCAGAGGTCGACTCCGCCCAAGCACAAAAGCATGCGCCCAGCAAACAGGAAAACGGATTCCCCCCCGGTTATCCGCCGGAGCAAAGCTAGCATCCACGACATGCCGCGTCAAGCGCCAATGCAGCACGGGCGGCAATATCGGGTACAAAGCATCACATGAGACAAGTGGTTCGAGGGCACGAACAGGTCAGGGTTTCCGCGCCTCTTTCTTTGCGGCCTCATCCATGGCGGCGGCTTTCTTCAGCTCTTCATCGATTCGCGTCACGAAAGTATCGTAGCTGGCCCCGCCGGTAAGCAGAACGCCGTTGATTATGAAAGATGGAGTCCTGTCGATACCGGCAAATGTCGCATCGCGGGTGCTCTTTTCAATTGTCGCCTTGTGTTTCTCGTCCTGGAGGCACTTGCGAAATGCATCGGCGGGGATGCCAATCTCGGCCCCATAATTGATCAAGTGCTCCAGGTCGAGCCTGTCCCTGGCAAAAACAAGTTCCTGATACTCCCAGAACTTGCCCTGTTCGGCCGCGCAGTGTGCCGCCTCGGCGGCCTTAAAGGCAAACTTGTGCCGCCTGAGCGGATAATCCATGAATATCCACCTGACTTTGTTACCGTAAGTCGCTCTCAGCTTCTTCACCGTATCGTGCGTGGCGCGGCAGGCGGGACATTCGTAATCGGAAAACTCGACTATCGTGACGGGAGCATCCGCCGGTCCCAACGACGGGGCGTTCTCCGTACCAACAGCTACTATCGGCGGTTGCGGTGCGGGAAGGAGAATCTCTACCCCATACTTTTGATCGAGTGTACGCGCATAGGTGTTCAGCCCCTGGGATCTCTTTTGCTGTTCCAGGAAAAGCTTCACGCGCGAACGCAACTCCGGCGTGGACCCATGCCAGTCCTTCAGGCGCTCCGAGTTTTCCTGCAGATATTTATCGATCTCCTGGTCCGATGCGGAAAACTTTGCGGCCGGCACAGCCTCATCGATGAGCTGTTCCACAGTCAGCCCTCTTTCCCGCGCTTCTTTCTGTATCAGCGACTCAACGAGCACCTGGTCGAGTTTTTCTTTTTTCATCCGGTAGATGTCTTTTTTCAACTCGAAGAGTTTCGAACCGAGCAGGACTTCCAGCCGGTGATCGGTGATCACATCATCGCCCACTTTTGCCAGGACACCCGGCTCCGAAGTCGGACCCGGCATGGCAGTGGAGGCGAAAAGCCGGTTCTCGTAAGGAATCCAGTTAGTGGAAGCAATGAGAAGAAGAAGAGCAAACACAGCCTGCTGCCACACAAGTTGCTTTCTGAAAGAAAAACCGGCAAGCAGCAGCACCACAAAAGCGTTCGCTATACAAAACACGCAGGGAGCCTTCATAAGGAGCATAAGCCAGATCAGCGCCAATTCCACTCCGAGGGCCGGCGCGGCAAGATAGGGTAACCAGTCGGCTCTTAACAGGGCGGAAAAGGATACCACGGTCCAGAACAAAGCACCCCACACCCAGACCGGCACCTGCAGTATAACCAGTTCGCCGGTCTCTTTACACGCCGCGGTGCAAAGGAATTGAAGGGAGGGAAAGTGTTCGAGCGCGCCGGCCAGACCCGAAACGAGCAGACCAAATAAACCCAGGAGGAACAGGAAAATCCTTCTTTCACTGTGCTTTGACATTGCCTTTATCCCAGTGTGAATTGTTCTCGGGTCGCCGCAACTCCCCGGAATCACCGACATGGGTATGCATCGCTGGCCGGCAATACAGTCCACGCCGAATTACATTCAATAATGCACGATTGCATCTACCTCTGCCGGCGCCGCGTGGAAGCGGGGCTCCGCTTCTCGCTGCCTCGCCCCCGGTGGACTGTCCGCATGTGGTCCGGAGCCCCACGAGTCGAGGCCATCTGAATACGTCAAAGATGCACGCAAGTAAACACCCGTGTGCTTGAGGCCGGATTCGCCGCTCAATATTCCGTGCTCAAGCCCGGATTCCGCTGAAGGCCGGCGCCCGGGCATTCTCCTGGGGGATTCGTTTATTTCCGGGCCGCGGCATCTCCGGGGTGACGTGACTGTCTCGATTCCAGACTTGAGTTATGGCGGGCGCCGGTACTCGGGACACTAGTTGAGTTTTAGGCCCCAGTTCTTCTTATCCTTCTCAAGATTTTTTAGAGACTCAGATATTTCCTCGATCTTTGCCGGAGAATCGAGCGTCAGCGCCTTGGCTTTCTTCAAATGCATTATCGCGAGCTGCGGATTCTGCTTGTAAAGATAGTAGCGGCCCAGGTGATAATGCGCCAGCCCCAGCCTGTTTGCCTGTCCCAGAATGATCCCGAGCTGGTAATCGACTTCCGGGAACATGGGCGCGAGGTCCACTATCTTCATCAGATGGTCGAGGGCCTCGTCTCTTTGGCCCATATCCTGGAGTACCAAAGCCAAACGGTAGTGAACGATGGAAGCCGAAGGATCCAGGACAAGCGCTGATTGCAGTGTTTTCTGCGCTTCTTTCAACCTTCCCAGGCGGTGGTAGGCCGCGCCCAGAGAACTCAGCACGAAAGGCGACTGTATCTGGCGCGCCGCCTCCTGGAGTTGAGCGGCGGCTTCGACGCACCTGTCCTGCCGCAGGTAGAGGCGGCCGAGACCGAATACGGCGGCTTTGTTGCCTTGCGTTATACCAGCGTTGAAGCGATCAAGCGCCTTGCCCCGATCGGCGTAATCCGCGACGAGCGCTGCCTGAAGCAACTGGAAATCTCCAGGGGACGCGGATGCTTTTTTCGGTTTCGGAGATGTCGCCTTGTACTTCTTGGCCATCTCGTCAAGGTAAAGGACCCTCTCGCCCATTGCGGGGTGTGTCGAAAGATAGTTGGGAATCCCGGATGAACCCGTCCATTTCATCTGGTCCATCTTGTGCATGATCGAAACCATGTCGTCGGGGTCGTACCCGGCCGAGCATAGAAATCTGAATCCCAGTTGGTCGGCTTCCATTTCGTGTTCGCGGCTGTACCGCAAGGCCATGGTGGCGCCCGCGGCCATGCTTCCGGTCGCCAGCGCGGGTCCCATCGCCCCGCCCCCCAGCAGGATTCCGCCTATCATCCCGGCGAGCGATGCAACGCTGAGCACCTTGCTGTCGTCAATCTGCCTGTGAATGTGACGAGCATGGATATGCGAGAGCTCGTGCGCGAATATGGCCGCGAGTTCCCCTTCTGTTTCCATCATCTCTATCAATCCCCGGAACATAAAAATGTAGCCGCCGGGAACCGCGAAGGCATTTGGAATCGATTGGTCAATCACGAAGAACTGGTACTGATACGGGGTTACACCGGTTTCCTTGGCAACCCGGTTTGCAACTCCTCGTATGTATGTGAGAATCTCGCCATCCTCGACAAGAGGCAATTGTTTCCTGACCTGTTCGAGAATCTTCTGCCCAATCTTTTGTTCCTCACTCAGGGTAAGCGCGGATGCCGGAATGGGCCGGATCAATGCAGTCAAAACACAAAAAAACACAGCCAGGAAGGTTATTGCCACACCGGCCCTCTTTGGTGCGAATAGAACTGAGAACATGGTTGGCCTACCTTGATTCTTCCGGAGCGCCTCCCGGGCCTTCTTCCCATTCCAATCGCGGGGCTTCCGCCCAGAGGCTTTCCAGATCGTAGAAATAACGGATAGGTTCATAAAAAATGTGAATGATGATGTCTCCGTAATCCATCAAAACCCAGTGGCCTTCTTGCTTCCCCTCCACTCCGATGGGCCTCATTCCCACTTGCCGAAGTTTGTCTTCCAGATTGTCGGCTATCCCTTGAACCTGCCGGCTCGATTTTCCACTACAGATGATGAAGAAATCGGCGAACGAGGAAAACCTGGACACATCCATGAGCACCAGGTCCAACGCCTTGAACAGGGATGCTTCCCGGACGCAGGCAATAGCCCTTTCCCTGCCGCTGATCAATTCACCGGATGTCTTCTTCCCCGTCTCTCCGGTTCCCGCCGCGTTCTGCAATTCTGGCATCCTTTTTCCTTCGCTGCTGATCTCATACCCCCTGCCACGGCAACCATCATCCCCGCGCGGACGGAAAACCCGTGTCTCTCCCGAGTGCATAGAAATCGAATTCGCAAATATAGCTCAATACCTCGCGCGGAACCAGGTAGCGTATGGAGCGTCCCTGTGCCACGAGCTTTCGAATCCTGGTGGACGAGATGTCCAGGAGCGTGTTCCGGAGATAATGCACCGGACACATCTCGGGATGCGTGAAAACCCCGCTGGAAGGATCCCTGATGTAATCCCCGGATACCTTGCGGGCTAGAAAATCCTCCACATCGCCTTCACCGTGGCCCGGCCTTCTCAAAACAACAATCTCGGCAAGCCGGAAGAGTTCGCTGAACAGAAACCAGGTGTTGATTTCAAGGAACGCATCCATGCCGACCAGGAAAAACAGCTTGGCCCCCGGGAACTCCTCATTGAGCTTGCGAAGTGAATTCACGGTATAAGATTTTCCGGGGAGCCTGCGTTCCAGATCAGATAACCCAAAATGCGGGTTTTCGGCAATCGAGAGTTCCAGCATTCTCCATCGGTGCTGGAAAGCGAGCACCTCGCGGCCGGGCTTGTGAGGCGGAGCGGCGGCGGGAACGAAAAGCACCCTGTCCAGCCCGAGTTCCTCCAGAGCCTCCTGCGCCGTCCTCAGGTGCCCCAGGTGCACCGGGTCAAAAGTCCCACCGATAATCCCTATCCGTCTCAGCATCCCCGAGGACTCCAGTCCGTTCAACTTCGAAGCTGTCCATTTCCAAATGCGATAAACTTCGTGGTTGTAAGCTCCTCCACGCCCATGGGGCCGAAAGCGTGCAGGCGCGAAGTGGATATGCCGATCTCCGCGCCAAGGCCGAGCTGAAACCCGTCGTTGAAGCGCGTCGATGCATTCACAAGCACCAGAGATGACTGGACTTCCTGGATGAAGCGATGCGCTCTTTCGAAGTTCTCGGTGACAATGGCCTCCGTATGCTGGGAGCCATACCGGGTGATGTGGCGGATCGCCTCTTCCATATCCGGCACCACGCGAACCGCGAGAACCAGGTCCAGGTACTCCGCGTACCAGTCGTCCTCGGTTGCCGCCTTACAGTCGGGCACTATCCGCCGCGTCGCCTCACAGCCACGCAATTCCACCCCTTCGCGCCGAAACGCCTCGGCCACTTTGGGCAGGAAAGCGTCTGCTATTGCCCGGTGCACGAGGAGCGTCTCCATTGCATTACACACCCCTGGGCGTTGCACTTTTGCGTTGATACAGATTTGTTCAGCCATTTCCATATCGGCGTCGGAGTCCACGAACACATGGCAGACACCCTTATAGTGCTTCAGGACCGGCATTCTGGCATTTTGGGTTACAAAGCGAATCAGATCTTCACCGCCGCGGGGAATCATCACGTCAACGTATTCTTCAAGTCCCAGCAGGTCAAGCACCGCCTGTCTGTCCGTAGTCGCCACGAATTGGACTGCATCTTCGGGAAGCCCGGCAGCCTTCAGCGATGCACGCAAGATCAGGGCGAGGCATGTGTTTGAATGGAACGCTTCCGACCCGCCTCTCAGAATAACGGCATTCCCGGCTTTGATGCAGAGAGCGGCGGCATCCACGGTGACATTTGGTCTCGACTCATAGACAATCCCTATCACGCCGAGAGGGATGCGCATTTTACCCACCCGAAGCCCGTTGGGCCGAGTCCACATCCGCGTCACTTCCCCGACAGGGTCGGGCAGCAATGCCACTTCTCTGAGCCCTTTCACCATTTCCGACAGGACTTTCTCGCTGATCGTCAACCTGTCCACCTTGGCCCGCGCAAGTCCCTTTGCCTCGGCGGCTTCAACGTCCAGCCGGTTCGCATCAAAAACCGATTGAGCCTCCCGTTCAAGCGCCGAGGCCATCCTCTCCAATGCATCCCGTTTCCCGCCGCTGTTCGCCTTCGCCATGGAATGGGCAGCTTCTCTGGCTTTTATGCCCATTTCCAGGATCTGATCCCGCATTTTTCCCTCCCTGTCCACCTGCCAGTGGAGAAAGCGCTTATGGTATGTACTCGGAGATGTTCATGTCCACATGGGGCAGCGGGCACAAATAATCTCCGGACTTTTCAGCCGCAAGGCAATTTTAGATCAAAAACACCGGGAACGAGCACAAAAAGGTGTGAAAAGAGACTGAAGAAGTTGACGGCAATGCGGAAATAATGCTCAGCCGTCCAGGCCGATTAGACTACTCGACTCCCTGCTACCCCTGATCAGTAATTCCTCGCGCTCCCGACCCTTATCATTTCGCCAGCAAGAAAAAAATACCGCAAAGGCACGAAGGCGTGAACGGTAAAAATGCAGGCAATGGCTTCCATCACGCCCGCACTCAGTTGGGCTCGCTCGTCAAAACGAAGTTATCCCTATGGATGACTTCGTCGGAATGCTTGTAGCCGATAATGCCCTCGATGTCTTCACTGTGGCAACCCTTAATGCTCTCTATCTCGGTCGACTTATAGTTTGTGAGGCCGATTCCGATGACATTTCCATCTTTATCGACGCATCGAACCGGAGCGCCTACGCCAAAGGTCCCACGCACCTCACGTATGCCTATGGGAAGCAGCGACCGCCCACGGATCTGGAGAGCAGTCACCGCCCCCTCATCCAGAGTCAGATCACCAGCGGGTTTGGGCAGGCTTGCGAGCCACACCTTCTTTCCCTGGTACGCTCTTTCCCGGGGCAGAAAGAGCGTCCCCAGGCTCTCGCCGGCAAAAAGGCGCAAGAGGACATCACGCTCCCCACCCGGGGCGATTACCATCGGGATGCCCGAACCAAGGCATTTCCTGGCGGCGTTGAGCTTGCTCAGCATTCCACCCGTTCCGACGCTGCCGGGGGCAGGGGTTGCACACGCGAGCACTTTTGAGTCCACCTTCGCCACCACCGGAATGAGGCGGGCGGATTCATGCAGGCGAGGGTCCCGGTCATAGAGTCCGGCCGTATCCGTGAGATTGATCACCAAATCAGCCCCAACAAGCCCCGCAATAGCCGCGGAAAGCTGATCGTTGTCACCGAACTTGATCTCTTCCACCACCACGGTATCATTTTCGTTGATAATAGGCATGATGCCCCATGACAGCAGGGTCTCCAGGGCATTGCGGGCATTGAGGTAACGATGGCGTTGAGCCAGGTCCTCGCTTGTCAGGAGTATCTGTGCCACGAGGAGATCGTATTTGTCAAAAGCCGCTTCCCACGCCTCCATGAGCACTCCCTGTCCCACGGCGGCCGCGGCCTGCTTTTGAGGGATCGTGCGCGGGCGTTCACTGAGCCCGACCTTGCGGACACCGGAGGCCACCGCGCCCGATGACACCACCAGGATATCAAGACCATTGTTGCGCAGTCGCAATTCGGCAATCTGGTCGCTCAGCCGGTGTACCATGACCCTGTTGAGGCCCTTGGGCCCCGTCAGCACCGCGCTGCCCACCTTTATCAACACGCGCCTGCATCGCTTGAAAACCTCGAAATGCTCGCGAACCTCTTGCATACGCCAGATTAATTCCTTATGGGTAACTCAGGGAAGCTCAAAACAACCCGTTTTATAAAAAGATCCGGTCGTCATCTCCTCTCCGGACGCCGTGAGAAGAAGGCCTGACGGCTCTTGCGTGGCTAAAACGGACCGGGTCCACATGTGGTTTGATTTCACTAGAAGCAGTCCCACGCGCAACAGGGAATATGAACTTTAATCATATTCTCAAAGCCTGGATTTTACAATCTCCGGGTTGGCAAAATCGCCCCTGAAGTGAATTCACGACCCTTGGCGCGCGCGTCCCCGCCGGGCAATCCGCGGCGCGCGTTAAACCTCGTCCGAAGATAAACGGATCTCGTGACTTTTCAGTGAAAAGCTGGACAGTTATCCGCGAGGTTGATCCGCGGTCCCGATCCTTCGCAGAAATTGTTCGCAAACTTGTATTTTCAGACGCGGTAAATCCTGCTATTGAAGCGAACGTCAACAGCGGATCGGATGAATTCCGAGGAGCGGCACCCGGGCACGGGGCCGCGCACCGTCATGTGAAATATTGCCATTCAACAGGGTCACAATGATTCGCATTGAAAACCTTGCAAAAAGATACAAGCAAAATGAAGCTCTCAGGGGCGTAACCCTCAACGTCGGTGAAGGTGAGCTTTTCGCCTACCTCGGGCCCAATGGTTCCGGCAAGACCACCACGATCAAGATTCTCACCGGCCTGGCGGTGCCTTCTTCCGGCGATGCATGGCTTCACGGGTTCCATATCGAAAAAGACAGTCTGCTTGCAAAAAGACAGTGCGGTCTCGTCCCCCAAAACATTAATCTCGATCATGAACTCACGGTCCATGAGAATCTCGATCTGCACGGAAAGCTCTTTCAAATGCCCAGGAAAGAGCGTTTGGCTCGCATTTCCGAGCTTCTTGAATACGTGGACCTCTCAAATAGAAAAGACAGTCCGGTAAAGCAACTGTCCGGCGGGATGCGGCGCAGAGTCATGATTGCGCGGGCGCTCATGCACTCCCCCAGGATTCTGTTCCTGGATGAACCCACCGCGGGACTCGACCCGGCTATCCGGAGGCGCATATGGTCACTCGTGAAAAAGATCCAGCAGGCGGGGGCAACTATTTTTCTCACCACGCACTATATAGAAGAGGCGGAATTTCTGGCCGAAAGGGTCGCATTCCTCGATGAGGGAAAACTTGTCGCGATAGATACACCGCGCAACCTCATGAACGGTCTGGGAGGTTGGGCACTGGACCGGATAGTGGACGGAGGCATGGAGACAAGCTATTTCCCCGACCGGGAAGAAGCCAACAGGCACATAGGGTTAACGGAGGGCAGCTTTTCAGTGCGAAGGGTAAATCTCGAAGACGTGTTCATTTCCCTGACCGGGAAAAAGGTCCTGCCATGAGGGGCACACTCGCCATCTATCACCGCGAGCTTCTTATTCTGAGGAAGCGGTTCTATCGGCAACTCGCCTCCATGTCCGTGAGCCCGCTGCTCTACCTTATTGCCTTCGGCGTGGGAATGGGTCGGGATGTCCGAGTCGGAGAGCATTCCTACCTCGAATTCCTGATCCCCGGCCTCGTTGCCATGAACAGCATGGTGCAGTCTTTCGCGATAGCCAGCGAAATAAACATCGCCCGCTTCTACTGGCACATTTTTGAAGAGTTCCAGGCCGCGCCCATCCGCAATATCGCTTATGTTACCGGAGAGGTAATGGCCGGGATCACACGGGCGATCTTTGCAACCGTCATTATACTCATAATCGCGTTTCTCTCCGGGATATCGCTCTCCTACAATCTCTATTT
Organism: Syntrophobacter sp.; assembly: GCA_039679945.1. Lineage (GTDB taxonomy): Bacteria > Desulfobacterota > Syntrophobacteria > Syntrophobacterales > Syntrophobacteraceae > SbD1. The sequence continues at coordinate 41,633 of JBDKTY010000244.1, forward strand.
CTGGCTCGCGGTCGCCCTCAACAGCTTTGTTTTCGCCTCCCTCGCGGTAGGGTTGGCGATGCTTGTAAAATCGCACTCGGATCAGGCCCTTTTATCCAATTTCTTCATAACTCCAATGGCATTTCTCGGCGGCACCTTTTTCCCCGTGGATAGAATGCCCGAATGGGTTCAGAAGCTGTTGCATATCCTGCCGCTGACCCATGCATCCAAAGCCATCCGGGCGGCGGCGTTCGGAGAAAAGCCGGATCTGCTCTCCTATTTCCTGCTGGCAGCCTTGGGCACGGCGCTATTTATTCTGGCGTTTCATTGGGTAAACAGGGCAAGAGAGTAACAGTGACGGGATCACCAACAAGGAGAAGATTGTAATTGTTCGATGAGCGAAACGAAACGCGAACGACCGTGTTGCCACTCCAGACCGAATAATGTCAGGAATTCATCATCTGCCTCTTCCAGAAAACCAGCACTCCGTCTTTTCCGAAGGTCGCCTGCACGAGCTCCCAGCCTTGCCTGCCCTCGTGATTAAGAATATTCTCCATTTTCTTGATCTGATCGGAGGAAATCACCTCAAGGTCACAGCTTCCATCACGTGAGCAAAAGTAGACTATTTCCCGGAAAGCTTCGGCGGGGTGCCTGGTCACTCTGTATTCGAAAAGATCCATCCTGATCTCCTGAAATGGCTTTTTCAAAGCCCATACCAACTACTATTGACGATCAACCCAAGTCGGGTCACGAACACGCGCCCAATGGTTCGCGATCACATTCGGGCCGGGGAGCACGGGCCGCAACTCCGCCATTCACCGATTCAAGAGGATTATAACAACTCATTCTCAATTTTCCCGACAAAATTAGGAGAGGCTCTCTGACGGCTTCCCGTGGAGGAATGGCGTTTCAGCGATTTTCAACGGAGGAATTGCTGACATGAACTCATCGGGGAATCGCTTCTGAACCGTGAATTTTCCCGGTGCGTGCATAAAAAGCGCGATTCCCGAACAAACATAATGAGCGGTAATTATAAGCCACCGGCGCAATGCACCCGCCGGGGTCTTAACCCTTGGCCTTCTTTTTTACGGCATTAGCGTGGGGAACGGGTTTAGGCTGCGTTTTCTTCCCGACGATCCTGGCTTGCGATTTCTTGGATGACTTTACGGATTTTGAGGACTTGTCCTTGACGTTCGTCTTTGTTTCCTTGACTGAAGCCGTCTTTGCACCAGCCCCCGCGGTCTTGGATATGCTTCGATTGCTTTTCTGATGTTTCAGGGCAATGGAGGCGGACGACTTTTGTGGTTCCGCGGCATTGGATTTCCCCCTGGCCACGGCTTTCTTACCTGTTGCGCCCGTCTTGGTCAGCTTGGCGGACGCCTTGGAATGCGAAACATGTTTCCGCTCAGCCGCGGCAGCACGGGCAAGGCGCACCTTGACCTTCGTTCGCATTATCCCGCAGGTTCGCTTTGAAGCACTTGCCCTGGCGGAAGCAACCGGCGCACTCTCCGCGGCGGCCGCATACTTATTCTCGGAATGGGGGGCTCCGCATTCACGAAATCCCGCCTCTATCAGCTTTTCGGTTTCCGTGAGTCTGATCCAGGGAGTGCGCGCTCCCATTACAACGGCAAGCACACGGGTTCCACTGCGCTTCGCGGTCGCCGAAATGTTGTAGCCGGACGCGCAGACAAAACCTGTCTTGAGTCCGTCCACACCCGGGCATCTCCCAAGGAGCCGGTTCGCGTTATGGTGTGCGTTCTTCCCGTAGGCATACGCCTGCATGGAGTGAATTGCCAGGGATTCGGGGAACCGGCGAAGGTAAGCGGTGGAGAGTTTCGCAATGTCCCGGGCCGTTGTCAACTGACCGGGAGCGGGCAGGCCGTTCGGCGTCATGAATCGGGAGTTCGACATGCCCAGATCACGTGCCTTGGCATTCATCCTTTTGACGAAGCGGTCAACATTTCCACTGATGTGTTCGGCGGCGGCAACGCAGGCATCATTCCCCGAAACGACCGCCATTCCTTTTATAAGCTCTTCGAGCGGAACACGGGTCCCGGCTCTCAGGCCCATTCGCGAACCACCGGTCGAAGCGGCGCGGGAGCTTATTTCCACCTGGTCCCAAAGATGCACCTGCCCTTCCTTGATGGCTTCGAATACGAGAAAGAGAGTGAGCACCTTGGTTATGGAAGCCGGGGGTATGGGGAAATCCGCATTCTGTTCAAAAAGGACGCACCCACTTTCCATGTCGATCAATATGGCGGAACGCGCATTAATGCGTTGGTTGACTGTTGCGAATACATTTTGTGAGCAAAGAAAAAAAACGGTAAAAAACAGGAGACTGCATACAATATGCTGTTTGCGCTGCATAATCGCTCCCTCCCTGGCTGCCATCCACCAAAGTATGAAAATTGGGAAATTGATTAGCCAAGAGACTAACCAGCGCCTGCCAGCTCAGTTTCTCAAGGAAATCCGAGGCATGTGTATGTATGGAGATTCAGCAGCCATTTGTCAACCAAAATTAATCGGTTGTTCTTATTCAATTTACAGTATTCCGATTCAGAGAAGTTATCTTTGCAAAAGCAGAGAATCTTTTGATATAAACGTGGCCAGTCGGATGACACAATTCAGCCAGAGGGGACGGTAATTATGTTCGGCCGCATGATGGACTTTTTATCCAAAGACATGGCAATGGACTTGGGCACTGCCAATACTCTCATACACGTCAAGGGCAAGGGGATCGTCCTGGATGAGCCTTCGATGGTTGCCATCGAGAAAGAGACCGGCAAGGTAATCGGGATAGGCAGGGAGGCCAAGAGTCTTGCCGGCAGACACAACAGGGGAACAAGCATTGTGCGGCCGATGCGCGACGGTGTTATCCATGATTTTGAGACCGCATCTTTCATGGTCCGCTCTTTTCTCGGGAAAGTATTCAGAAGGCTTCCGCTCTCAAGGCCCAAGCTGGTGGTTGCCGTTCCAACGGGGATCACCTCGGTGGAGAAGCGAGCCGTGGTCGAAGCGGCTGAGATGGCTGGCGCGGGCAAAGTATTCTTGATAGAAGAGCCCATGGCAGCCGCGATTGGCACCGGTCTTCCGATCGATCAGGCCGAGGGGCAGATGGTTGTCGACATCGGTGGGGGGACAACCGAGGTCGCCATCATCTCCAAGTTCGCGATCTCGTGCAGCGAGTCGCTACGGATCGCGGGAGATGAAGCAAATGAGGCCATTTGCCAGTTCATCAGGCGTCAGCACGGGATGGGGATAAGTGAAATGATGGCCGAGGTGATCAAGATGAAGATCGGCTCGGCGGTTCCCTTAAAGAGACAACTGGAAATCAAGCTGCGCGGCAAGGATCTGGCGTCCGGCATGCCGAAGATCGTCAGCATCACGGATGCGGACATCCGCACAGCGATCAGGGAACCGACTCAGGCCATTATCGAGGCAGTACGCAGGGTCCTCGAGAAAGCTTCACCGGACCTGGCATCGGATGTGGCGGAAAACGGTATCTGGCTGGCGGGTGGAGGGGCGCTTTTGAAAGGGCTCAGGCTCATGATTCATCAAGCCACCGGTCTGGATGTCAAGAAATCGGAAGACCCGTTGCGTTCCGTCATCCGGGGAGCTGGTTCCGTAACCGAGCATTTCGACTATTATCGCGATGTGTTTGTGAATTAGTCAGGCGCCGTGAGAAACAGGCCGCGACCGGATCTGCTCGCGGCGTGTTCAATGGCGGGGGCAGCGCGATGCCATATCGAAGGTCCCCGAAAGCCGCGCGCGACCATCCTATTCTTTTGCCAGTACGCGCCGAATGGCCTCGGCCAAATCATGCAGCAGGAGAGGTTTCATCAGAACCAACCTGATTCCTTCCGCTCTCGCTCTACTGTCGTCGATCGTTTCGCTGAACCCCGTGCAAACTATGATCGGGATGTCATACCTGATTTTCAGCGCCTCTTTGGCGAGTTCCACTCCGGTCATCTGGGGCATTGTCTGATCGGTAATAATCAAGTCAAAACATCCGGGGTTATCACGGAAAGCCTCAAGCGCATCCAGGCTGTTGTACTTCACTGTAGCGCTGTACCCCAGATGTTCCACCATCTCTTTTTGCAGGTCGACAATGGCCGTCTCATCGTCCACCAGCAGGATATGACCGCTGCCGACGGATAATTTCCGGGCTCCCTCGATAGCGGCATCTTCCAACTCCACGACCAGAGGAAGGAGAACATCAAAAGTGGCGCCAAGTCCCGGCTGACTTTTGACGGAGATATTTCCTCCAAGACCTTTTACAATTCCATATACAACAGCCAGACCCAACCCCGTTCCCTCACTCGGGCTCTTTGTCGTGAAATAGGGCTCGAATATCCGTTGCAGTGATTTCTCATCAATTCCGTGCCCGGTGTCCGAAATAGACAGCCTGAGATAATTGCCGGGTTCGAGTTCGGGAAACCGGCGATCGGGTGTGGGGCCTATTCTCTTGAGGCTGAGCGCAACCCCGAGTGTTCCGCCTTTTTCTCCCATCGCATGGGCCGCGTTGGCACATAGGTTTATTACTATCTGGTGTATCCGGGTGGGATCGGCCAGCACTTTGCCGGTGTCGGCGCCGGGATCGATCTGGCGCCGGATTGTGATAGTCGAGGGAAGCGAGGACCGAAGAAAGGTGAGTGCTTCTCCAATTACCAGGCTGATCTGTACCGGCCTGAGTTCCTGTTCACGCTTGCGACTGAAAGTGAGTATCTGGCTCACCAGATCCTTGGCGCGGAGACTGGATTTCAGCACTTGTTCAATCTTGCCGTGCAGACTGCTGTTCTTTGCGATCTCCTGAAGACTGAGTTCGCAGTAACCGATAATCGGTGTCAGAATATTGTTGAAGTCGTGCGCGATACCACCCGCAAGGGTGCCAATGGCCTCCATTTTCTGCGCCTGACGGAGTTGGCCCTCCAGTTTCTGCCTAGCCTCGTCCGCTTTTATGCGCGCGGTTATATCGCGAAAAGTAATTACCGCGCCCGTGATTTGTCCGTCCTCTATTATGGGCGTGCTTGCGTAGGCCGCTGGGAATGCGGTTCCATTTTTTCTCCAGAGCAGTTCATCCCTTACCCGGCAGGGAGAACCATCCGTAAGCGTTTTCGTCATGGGACAATCGCAGGAAGGGTTTTCCGAACCATCGGCATTCCTGAAATGAATGAGTCGATGCAGATCCCTTCCTATGAGTTCATCCACCTCATATCCCAGCATTTCCGCCGAGGTCGGGTTGGCAAACTCTATACGGCCGTCCCTGTCCAAACCGAGAATGCCTTCCCCGGCCGCGTTCAAAATCAGTTGGTTTCTCCGGCCCAACCTCTCCACTTCGGCCTCAGAAGCCTTCCGGTATGCGATGTCGGTAACGATCCCGATCGCGCCGATAATTTCTCCATGCGTGTTGAAGTGGGGCCCGAAATTGGAATTCATCCATACGTGCTTCCCGGATTGGGGAAGATTGACAAAAATATCCTCGGACCGGCAGATCTCTCCCTCAAGGGCCTTCCTGATGAGGCGGTCAATGCCCATTTCCCTCAAATGAGGGAAAATATCCGGTGCATGCTTTCCCAGGACCTCATGCGCGGGCACTCCTGTCAGTTCTTCCATGAACCGGTTCCACAGCACGTAGTTCATGTTGGTGTCGTATACAATGATCCCATTTCTGGCATGGGATATTATCTCCTGATTGAACTGGTTCAGGTTCCGCAGTTTTTCTTCCGATTGCTTCTGCCCCGTTATCTCCCGCTGTACTCCCCACGCTCTCGTCAGACAACCCTTCTCGACGAGCCCGATCAGACTGTTCAGAAGGCAAATCTCGCTTCCATCCGTCTCCGTCCTGTATGATTCAGCTTCCACGAGTCTGTACCCGGATTGAATAAAGGATTTGACGAATTCCATATTGCGCCTGTCAGCACGCGGCAGATAATCGGACATCCTGGCTCCGATGATATCCTCCGCGGTTTCTTCCCCGCTGATCCGCGCCATCTCGTCATTACATTCCGCCAGATAGGCATAGGAATAGAATCGTTCCACCTGTTCCTGGATTGGCAGTTGGGTGGGAATCGGGTTCTGCAGTTCGATGCGGAATATCCCTTCCGAACTATTCGCGATAAAGGCCCTGTAGCGCGATTCACTCTCACGCAGGGCCAATTCGGTCTCCTTCCGCTGCACGATGTCGCGCGCGGTCATCAGTACAATTTCTTTCCCGTCGATTACCGCCCGCTTGGAATTAACCTCTACCCAGAACTGCCGGCCGGCCTTGCTCCGGATATGCCACTCCGCAACCCTCGGACCCGTTGTCTTCACCTTCTCCAGGAGTTCCATTACCAGATCAATGGCGTGGGGCCCCTCACCCGAACTCAGCTCAGTCGCACTCAGCCGCTGGAGTTCGTCCAGGTCATAACCCGTCAACTCACACGCACGCTCGTTCGCGCTAAGAATGGCACTGGTCACCGGATCAAGCACAAGGATGGCATCATTGACGGAATCGAAGATCGTTCGAAATCGCTGTTCACTTTGACGCAAAGCATCACGGGACCGCCTGCGCTGGAGTTCCTGAACCTCCAGGGACTCGGCAAGAATGTCGAAGGCCCGGGTAAGTTCACCCAATTCACCTCCTGAATACGGCAGACCGGTGCGGGCTCCAAAGTTGCCGGCGCACAGTTCTTTGGTCGTTTCAATCAGGACATAGATCTTGCGAAAGATGAGGAAATGGCTTCCCAAAGCCGCGAGCACGAAAGCAAGCACAACCATGAGGAAAAAAGTGAACATGTTGAGGCTCAGAGCCTCATATTGTCTTTCCGCGCCGAGTTCCATATACTGGTGGACAAGATAGTAACCGGCTACCGCCACGGCCGGTGCAATGGCAATCGAGAGAAGTATGATCAGGCGAAATCTGAGGGTTCTCGGGACAAGAAACCGCATCAATGAATTCTCCACCTCAAATTCACTCGTCACGGGACAAAGAGCCTGCAACGCTTCTGATTAGCTCAGCGCACCTCCTGTCCTGAAGCGCTCCCGGGCATAATCCGCCCGGGGAACCCCTGACCGAGGGTCGCGTGAAAGTGCCATAATCAGAGGAATGCGGACTATTCCGTCCCCTGTCCGCGTTGCCCCGCAACCGGGCCCGAATCCGCGAGCGCGCCGGGAATCGGGCAATTACTCTGCATCAGCAGCGTTGCGGTACACCGGCGGCAAATCAATGATCATCCGGCAACCAAGTGAGCAAAAAGCGGTATATTTATTGCTTTCGATGTGTAACTACCCTGCCTTGAGGCCGAAGAACTTTGTTCTTCGTCTATAGTATTCGAAGTGCTTTATCGGCGGGTCAGGAGAAAACGATTAGGAAAATCTTTTGAATCTTACTTTTAAGGAAATCGCTCTACCGAGGGTGGGAATTGAGTTAATAATTATTTCAACAAAAGAATGATTTATGCCGACTTTTTTTGGGAAATACCCCGACGCATCTATCCTTCTGCTATTGTTGCAGACGGTGCCAATGAATTGAGAAAGAGCATGAAGACCAACATCGTCGTATCCGGCGCTTATACGGTAAGCCCGGGGAAGCCGGAAATCCTTCAGGCGTTCCTCGGAAGCTGTGTCGGCATCACTATCTGTGACCGTCAGGCAAGGGTAGGAGGACTCATCCACCTGCTCCTTCCCGAGCCGCCCAGCATGGACAGTTCATGGAATCCCGAGGTGAGTGCGGCCACCGGGTTGCCGATGTTCATCGATGCATTAAACCGCCTTGGCGCCAGAAACCATCAAATGGAAGCATGTATGGCGGGTGGCGCCTTGATGGACCCGATATCCCAGACAGACCTTTTTATGAATATCGGCGGACGCACCGCCGAAGTAGCCAGACGCATACTTCATAATGCGGGCATACACATCGTCAAAAGTGAGATCGGAGGATATTTCCTGTGCCGGATCAGTCTGAATCTCTCCACTTGGGAAAGTACAATCGATCCGGTCGAGATTCCGGCTCCATCCACCGATGAAAAGAACTTCACCCCACCAAGCGCGGAGCAACTCGATGAGGCAATAGAAAGCATTCTGCCCATTCCGCAGGTTGCGCTCAGAATCATTCGCATGATTGGCGACGACGATATAAGCTTTAAGGATATTGCACGGGAAATCATTCAGGACCAGGTTCTGTCCGCAAAAATCCTGAAGCTGTGCAATTCCGCTTTTCTGGGGACCAAAATGAGGGTTGACTCCGTGGAGAAGGGGCTGATGCGGATAGGAGAAAAGAGCCTTCTGCCACTAGCGCTCTCCATTTCCGTAAAGAACTTCCTCACGAATTCCAGGCTGGGCTATTCACTATGCATGGGAGGCCTCTTCAACCACTCCCTGCTCAGTGCTCACATCAGCCGCAAGCTGGCGGAAATAACGGGGATGGTCCCCTCGGACCTGGCATACACGGCGGGATTGCTCCACGACATAGGGAAGGTGGTCCTCGATCAGTACATGAACAATGCCTATCCACTCTTTTATCGGAAAATCCAGGGAGACGGTGACGACCTTGAGGATGTTGAAAAGCAGGTGTTAGGGGCCTCCCACACGGATGTGGGTTATCGGCTTGCGCTGCTCTGGGATATGCCGGAGTCAATCAGCCAGGCCATACTCCACCACCACTGCCCGGGAAAGGCGGACTCGGACAGGGAACTCGCGCACCTCATTTACGTGGCTAACTTCATCAGTTCCCGGCTGCTGGTGGGACAGAATCTTGTAAAAGTCAACACTGAATATCTGGAATCCAGCCTCCAGGCAATTGACTTTGATCCCCGCCACTTTCCGGCCTTGCTTGCGGGAATCAATTTCGCGGATACTTTGAGCGAGCCTTGACCATTACCTCGTTGCCCCATGGCAACCGGTCACTGAGTAAGGTCAACTCCAACGAGTACTTCCAACTGGGCCAATGCCTTGTGATACTCTATCATCGATTCGTAGTATTTCAGTTCGTATTCGAGCAGGGCCAATGACGAATCCGTAAGCTGCAGGAAATCAATCTTCCCTACCTGGTAGTTGGCAATGGCGGAATTCAATGTCAGGTTGGCCTGAGGGACAATTGCCGACGAGTAGAGTTTCGCGAGTTTCTCGGAAGTCGTTGCCAGGGTGTATGCTTCTCTCACCTGGAATCTGACTGTTGAGGAGGCGCTATCCCGCATCGTTCGGGCGCTGGCCAGATTCTGCCTGGCGGCTTCGAGTTCGGGCCTCTGCTTTGCCCAAAAGTATATCGGCACTTTCGCTTTCAACATGAACCTGTACATCTCGGGATTCTGGTCACGCTCAAAGTAGGTAAACCCGACAGCGAAATCAGGGTAGTATTCCTTCTGGGCCAGTTCCACCCCATAATGCCTGCGTGTGATTTCACTCTCCTGGACCTTGAGCGTTGGCGAACCGCTCAGCGCCAACTCGGTCAGTTCCTCAAGCGAATACCCCAGTTCCGCCTTCTTGAACTCGGCGGGCCTCCCGACCGGAGCCTCGGCCGGCCTGTACAGCAAATTGTTGATCTTCGCCTCAGCGATCCGCTTTTTTTGTCCGAGTATGAGCATCCGGTCAAGAACCTTGGATAACTCAACCTGCGCCTTCAAAACATCCTGCTGTATGGCCTGCCCCACACTGTATCTCGACTCCGCGATCTGTTCGAAATTCTGGAGGAGGTCCCGGTTCTTCATCAGTATGTCAATGGATTTTCGGAGAAAGTAGAGATCGTAAAAGGCCTGCTTCAGGTCTGAAATAACCTGTCGCGAAACGATCTGGTGGTTCCATTGCTGGATATCGGCCTCGGCCGAAGCAATGTTACCTTTCAGACCGCGTTTGCCCGGAAAGGGAATCTCCTGTTCAACCCCATACGTTCTGGCCGATGACGGATCACCGGCCATGAGAGTGGGAGGGGCGAAATTACCCATATGTTCGAAAGTAACTGTCGGGTCCGGCAAAGCCGTCGCCGCACTTGCCATCGATTTCGAGGCTGCCGCGGAATGTTGGGCCGACCTGATCGCTGGATTGTTTTCAGTGGCGACTTTGATTAACTCCTCCATTTTGACCTCCGGCTCAAGTCCGGGATCAACGGCGCCCTTGTCAGCCGGGGCGCCCTGTTTCGCGCATACGGGGACACAGAGGAGGAGTGCACCAAGACATGCGGAGATCAACGAAAAGTGTCTGCTATTTGGCATGATTTCCTCTCTAACACTATGACGCGAAAGCAATAAACCATCTCGGCACGGTCGCGCACCGGAAAGCCCGCCCCGAGCGTCGAAACGGGTGATCCGGATCACGAAAGGTACGCCTGTTTCTCGCGCAACGGCGGATCAACCGCCTTTCCGATGAAGAAAAGTGCATTCATGATAGGAACCGGAACCCTGGCCGTAAAGCGGCGCGAAAAAGTTTGCCGGTTAACACCCCGCCATCGCCTCCGTTCGATCAGGTCAGCCCGTCGGGGTCAGCGGCGGTTCCCGGCCGGCCATCGAGGGCCATGAATGTTAAGGAATTCACTCCGGCAATCCCGCGGCATGGTCGTCTGGATACTCCCCATCTTACCCCGAGAGATGACAAATTCGAGAGAGCGTTTGAAGGCATGCTTATGATTATAATAAAGGGAAAAGTATCCGGCTGGAATGGAGGAACCGTGCATGACCATAAGGGGATTTGACGCAATCAATGTTGCAAAGGAGTTGCACCTCTTGCTCGGAAAATACAGTGGTGAATCCAGCAGAGGATTCAGGTTGGACCTTTCAGTCGAAGAGGCCGACGATCTGGCGCTGGTTGACGAGAACCTTATCTTTCTTGAATTGGAGATCGGTGGATTGGGCATTGAAGAGCTTGTCATGCTTTCCGTTGCGCTCGGTGGAGAGCCGGGGCAGTCTTTTTCGGATCTTAGAGATAGGTTCAACAGCCTGGGCGATGATGACAGGGCCGAGATTTTTGATGCCATGGCGAGAAAATGGTCCGCCCTGAAGATAAGATCACATTAGAATTATCGCGAAAAGACAAAGGGCTTATTCCTCGCGGTGGAGCCTGTCGTGCCGCCGCTACCGGGAAAATATTTCAGGCACTCCCCGCGGTCTCGTCACCGCTCACGATATCCGGATTACCGTGCTCGACCGCGGCGGAGGCCCGGTCAATGTGCCTGCGCCCTATCCAAAAGACGGCCAGCCAAAGCAGGAAGGTCGCGGCAAAAGTCAAGGCCGCCAGAGCTGGAACCATATACTGCCTCAACTGAACGATAAAGAGACCGGTATTGCTCAATGCCGCGCGCGCATTATCGGGAAGGTTCATTGCGCCTTCCCCCGTCAGGGGTATCACCCACTCCCCGAGACCCTCCAATACCTTTTCGGTCATCAGGAATATCAGCCCGGCAAATATGCTGTTCAACAGGAAGCAGACGATGAAAGACTGAAAGGCCCAGGCCCGTTTGATGTTCATCGAGAAGTGTATCCAGCGGTTAGAGTACGGATCGGATGCTCGGTCTATTTCCTGGTATTATCACGGTTCAGACTTCTCATGATTTGTTCAGCCATCAGCAGCGCCTTCGACTCCAGCTCTCTGCCGATGCATCCTTTTCCGGTCAGCAGTCCCAGTTTCTCGCGGTCGATCATGAAGGCCTGCTCACCGGCCCTGCGGACTACGTCGACTTCGAGATCCACATACCTGGCTCCATAGGGATACAGTTCCACCGGGGTATTAATGTTGTAATACTCCCCGATCAGGAGGCGCTCTTTCGAAAAATAGCTATGCTTCAAATACCAGCCGCCCTCTCTGATTTCCGTCAGGCAGTAATCTCCCTTTCGAATCACCAGGTCCAAACCGTCGTACCGGCCCTGAGAAAAACTGCGCCGAAAAACGACCTTATTCCCGTTCATCGTCTGAATAGCGCCCTGCCTCGGGCGCATCAATTTTCCCGATGGCCGGATGTGTTCAACTCTTACAACCCCTTCTTTTTCCAGGGGGAGCAATATGGCTTCCTTCACCAACTGTCGTTCCAATTCTGCCCTATTCTCCGGGTTCTTTGCAAGCTCGGATTCCGCCGACTCAAGCATTTCCGGATTTATCACTTTGAGTCTGTGATGGTTTCGGAGGGTTGGTGCAACCGCATCGCGAATTTCATCCAGTTTTTCCTTGGAGGCTCCGGGAAGTTCGAGCCTCGCAACGGCAAAGGGATCGTTGTCCTCTGTCGGCCTGAAATCCATGATAACGGTATCGAGAAGCATGTGCTGCATTTGAGTCAGGACTTGCGAGAGCTGGTCGGCCTGGCCGCTGAGTACAACACCCTGGTGGTCTTCCTTGTCCTGGATGAGGATATCATACGACTGCTGAGCTGACTCGAGCGGGAAACGCTCCCTGATCCTGGCCGCGGGGTCGGCAATTTCAAAGCCGGCGTCAAGCGCGAGCTTTGTCAAGGCTGTACTGTAAATACCTCGAATCTTTAATCGCGGCGGCATGGCGATGGTTCTCCTTGCCTGGGTCAACTCCCGAAAGAACCAGTTCCATCAGTCGAAATCAGCTTACAGTGCATTTCAGCCCTGGCGCCGAGTATTCCTTCATACCTGCCTGTCTTCAAGATGGTGTTGAAGGATGCCCTTTAAGAGCCTGAGAAACCGCCCCCTTTTGTCCGCCCTGGCACGTTATGGCGCTGCGGCGTCCCCGTCGGGCTGGACAGTCGCGGCGGACGCCGGGCACCCGGCCTCGCGCGCTTGCGCGCCTGGCGGAGCTTCGTTACGGGCGGAGAAATCACTCCCCTGCTCTTTTGAACTCGAAAACTAACATCTCGAACGTGAACTCGTATCAGTACGCCCGTGCCGAGTTTCGTGCATCACCGGTTTCTGTCGAAACAGCGCCCATTGCTTGGCCAGTAACAATATCCGGTAGTAACAGGGGCAACACCTTTCGAACTACTATTAAGCATTATGGTGAAGATGGAAAGATACCGCCGCTGTCGCGGAAGGGAAAAAGCACGCGAGTGGGCCTGATTTTGGCTATTTTCGATCGATAGCTATCTTCGTTGCCGGTTGCCGGCAATTGCGGGCTGGGAAATCCTCGGCGGGTATACATAATTCCGCGGCTCCTCGGCACCTTGACTTTGCCTGGAGCGGTTTGAAACAATTATGCAAATAAGACTCTCCCCGTTCAACCCCGTCCGGCAGGCGTCAGCCGCCCGGCAAGGCACGGAAGGTGGCAAAACCGGTCCCCCTCAAATCCCCTCGATCCGCCGTTTCTTCAAGGAAACACCCATTCTTTTCCCGAGAAACTCCCGGAACCGGTGGCCGTCAGCTCCAAAATCAATTTTCATTTCAGCAACGCTGATTGCTTCCCTGTATGACGAGGGCGCCTTCACGGCATCTTTCGCGGTTGTAACGATCATGTCCGGGGAGCATTTCGATGCGGAATCCAGGATCCGCATAAGATCGGAATCCGTGTACCTGTAATGATCAGGAAAGGCAAATGCGTCGCATACTTGAATTCCCAACTGGGAAAGGTCATCGAAAAACCTCTCCGGTTCGGCGATCCCCGCGAACGCCACCGCCCTTCTGCCCCTGAATGTCGCCGCGGGCAGGACAGGCCCGCCAGGCGAGGTTCGAAACCCGCCGATTACATGGCGGCACGCAAAAACCGGTTTGCCGGGAAAGAGGTCATCCAACAATGATAGTGTTTTTTTCAGCCGGGGGCCGTCGACGGCCCGCGTCACGATGAGCGCATCAGCCCGCTCCAGGTGCGAGACCGGCTCGCGAAGGGGGCCGAGCGGCAAAGTGAAACCATTGCCGAAAGGGTTTGCACTGTCCACCAGAACGATGTCCAGGTTGCGGTCGAGTGCAAGGTGCTGAAAGCCGTCATCGAGGACCAGTGTGTCTACTTCGCCATTTCCCGCCAATGCGGCCCGTCCCGAAACCACGCGCTCCCTTCCGACCCATACCGGAACTTCGGGAAGGGCACTCGCCATGAGAACCGGCTCGTCCCCGAAAATATCCGACTGAACCCGCGCATCGCCTTCGGCGCAAACCCGAGCCGGCCCTTCGCCCTTTCTTCCATAGCCCCTGCTGAGGATTGCCGGATAGAATCCCTCTTCCCCCAATGCCTGGCAGACGAACAGCGTGACGGGCGTTTTGCCCGTTCCCCCCGTTACGAGGTTCCCGATGCTGATCACGTAGGCGGGCAGCGCCGCACGCGTTTTTCGCGCCCGGGACTGGCTCCATTTCAGCCCGAATTCATAAAGCCTGGAAGCAGCAAACAGAAGGGCTGTCGTGGCGTTGTCGGGCAGAGTACGGCCGGGGTCGTTCCAGAGGCGAAACAGCCTTCCACGCAGGGCTGAAATAAGCCGCCCGCGCGGGCCATCTTTTCCGGCGGGATCGTGTGGCAGTGCCCGATTCATTTCCTGGCCGGCTGACGCAGCCCCCTGGACGGCTGCACATGGATCTTGCGCTCACTCATTTCCGCGGCCTTTTCCTTGATTTCGGTCAGACTTCTCTGCATTGCACTCCACCCGTACCAAAACGAATAGTCGGGACTATGGTGGAAAGCACCCTGAAAAGTCCTCATCCTGTATTCATGAAACAGTTGAAACAGCTTTTGTTCGATCACGGTCGGCGCATCATGCAAAGCAAGCATATCGGGAAAAGCGTAAGAATAATTGTCCGGCTTTTTCAGTATCCCTTCCAGGTAAAGTCCGGCGACCAGGCGTATGCCCTCGGCGAGAACCCGGTCGGATTCCCTGACCAGTTGATCCCCTTTCTCCAGCTCGGCACGAGCAAAATTGACCGAATGGCAATCGTTACAGACCTTTATCATCCTGTCGCGCTCCGCCCGCCAGTCATCGTCCGTAAGCCGGATCATGTCTCCCGACTGCACGGCTTCAAACCTGGGACTCGGTTTGCCGGCCGGATCGAGAAAACCCAACCCCTGCAGAATGGTCGAGCGGTCCTTCGCCCACTGATCGTCCTCAGGCAACGGCATCCTCACGGCGAAATAGCCCCACGCGGTCCGATTTGCGTGATTGCCTTCCCTGAAATGACAGCTCTGGCACGTGGGCGCGGCGACATCCTCGGGCAGCATTCTCGACTGCTTAAGCAAAAACCGCACTCCGTGCTTGGACGAGGCATACATCTCCCATTGCGGATGGTCCGCCCCCATGTGACAGGTCCGGCATGCCTGGGGGGACCGTGCTTCATCGGCGGAAAAAAGATGGCGTGTGTGGCAAACATCGCACGATGAGGCGCCGAACCCAGCCCCCTTCCGCATCAATTCACCGACTTCGCCCTCCGTCTTGAGCCCCACCCGGTGGCACCCTCCACAACCTTTCATCCCCTCTATCTGGGCCATGGGTTGCCAGTGCGCCGTGGGCATGGCCTTCATGGCCGCCCAGGCAAGAGAGTGCTTTCCCCTGGAAAACTGTTCCACCTGCTGTTGATGGCACGCGGCGCAGGTAGTGGGCGAGGCGATCCCGGCGTTCGAGACGTCCGTCATGGAATTATGCCCGGCGCCATGGCAAGTTGCACAGCCGACATCATTGTTGCTGTGTTTGCTGAGCTGCCAATCGGCAACTATCCCGGGTGTGAGGCGCGAATGGCACTCTATGCAGCTATTACTGTCCTGGACCTGGGCATTGGATACATTCCCCGTGGGAGCCTGTTCCTGCTGCTGTTGCTGCTGCTCCGGATCGGCTTCCTCCTGCTCTTCGTTCTGAACCTGTGTCAGCGCGCTCCCGGCTTTCATTGTTACCGCGGCCGCACAGAACACGCAAAACACGAGCACCAGGAGCGCATAACGGAAATAGCGCCGCATTTATTCAACTCCAATCACAAGAAGCGCAAGGAAGTCCGTGATATTTCTCCAGTGAGCGGCCGGAGCGCGAACTTCGAACCTCAATCGCCACGCGCCCGGCCGCGGGGCCTTAGCCTCGAAAAATGACAGTTCTGCTTATACCAGAATTCCCGGCGACATAATAGGCAAAGGCCTTCAGGTCCACAATACCCCCAAAAAAGAAGTATGGCCCCCGACCACCCGTTTCACGTGAGACCGGGTTAGATGGCGACCGGATCATTTCGAATTCCCGCAAGCTTTCGGTTCTTGCCAGCACACGCATGCACTATTCGGATCAGCCGAAATATGATACTCTTGAGTGGAAATCATGTTCCGCGCAAGTCTCTCGCACAGCCAGACAACGGGGGCGCTTTTTGACCAACGGCACAGCCATCGCGACGGGTACCGTCGTGTCCAGCCGATTTCGGCAGGCACTGGATGAACTGTACTCAACATATAACGGTCCCGAACATATTCACCCAGACCCGCTCGAATTCGTGCATCTCTACGATAGCACCCCGGACAGGGAGGTAGTCGGACTCATCGCATCCAGCCTTGCCTATGGACGGGTAAAGCAGATTTTGTCGAGCGTGCGCACGGTCCTGGACAAAATGGGACCATCACCTTCTTCCTTTCTGCTTCAAAACCCGCCATCGAGGATCAGGAACTCTTTCCGTCTCTTTAAACACCGATTCACCTCCGGCGTGGAATTATCCGCCATGCTCATTGGTATTCGAAAGCTTCTGTCCAGGTACGGATCACTCGAAGCCTGCTTTCTCAAGCACGTTGATCCCGCGGGAGAAAGCATCCTCCCTCCCCTTTCGGAATTTGTGAGCGAGTTGTCTGTTGCCGCCGGACAAAAAATGCCTATGTTTCTGCCTTCGCCCCTGCAGGGCAGTGCCTGCAAAAGGCTGAATCTTTTTCTGCGCTGGATGGTGCGCAGCGACAATGTTGATCCGGGTGCCTGGAAGGGCGTCTCCGCTTCGCACCTCGTGGTCCCGCTGGACACTCACATGCACAGGATCGCCCTCTCCCTCGGCCTCACTTCCCGAAAGCAGGCCGACCTGCGGTGCGCGATCGAGGTGACCCGCGGGTTCGCTTCAATCTGCCCCGAAGATCCCGTGCGATATGATTTTGCTCTCACACGTCTCGGAATGAATAATAATGAGCTTTCCAATGCCAGGCTCCTTGCACTCGATAAATGCCTCTGACAACTCCAGGAGAGAAACCCATGAATGACTGCGATGTTAAGCTCTATGCCCTCAGTACCTGTATCCACTGCCGGAACGCGAAACAATTGCTGGACGAATGCGGCGTTACCTACCAGTGCGTGGATGTCGACAAACTGGAGGGTGAGGAAAGACGCCAGATAATCGAAGAGATCAAAAAAGAGAACCCGAAATGCTCGTTTCCCATGCTCATTGTTGGAGACAAGGTAATTATCGGCTTCAGGGCCGAGGAAATACGGGAGGCTCTGAACCTGGGATGAACGCCGAACAGCTTTATGAATTCCTGAAGAAAGCCCAGGAGCCGAGAGGATTCTTCTTTAACGGGGACAAACCCAGGGTTCTTGAGCTTCTTGAAAGTCTCCTGATAAACAAGCAACGATACGGGTACATGGCCTGCCCCTGCAGGCTCGCCGCGAACGACCGCCAATGGGACAGGGACATAATCTGTCCCTGCGCCTACAGTGCTCCCGACATCGCCGAATACGGCAGTTGCTACTGTGGTCTCTACGTCTCACGGGAGTGGAATGAGGACAAAATCCCCCATGACTACGTCCCGGAAAGGAGACCGCCCGAGAAAGCATTCGGGAAGATATGAATCCGGGAGGGGGGGCGCCTGAATACTTTCCCAATCAGGAGATGCCCCCACCATCGAGTAAATATTCGCAAAGAGGAATGACACTCACATGGAAGCCCTATTCCCGGGATTAACTATCGCATGCCGATATCGGTACAGTGAGCTTTATCCTAGTTCATCCTTTTAGGCCTAAGGTTTGCACCGGGTAATCCATTTCTCGGAAATGAAGTCAAGTGCGGAACCACTTCGATTTTTTCCGTCATCGGAAAAATTTCGCGGTAAACCATGAAAGCACAATGATCGCCCCTTTCTCACTGTAATCAGACTCTCTTTTCTTCCTGTTCCTGTAATTGCCAGACTAATCATCCCTCCACCAGCTTCAAAATGTGTTTTTATTAGTCTGAATAATTTTATATCCCGGTTCCCTTTACAAAAGAAAACCGAGTATGCATATTGTTGTAAGGTCTCAGCCAAAGAACAACATTCATAGTCCGACAGCCTCCATAAAGGGAGATTTTCTCAATGGAAAAGAAGTTGCTGGAACTTGCGGTAGAAATCGTGCAGGCTCAGGCTTCAATCAGCAAGATGCCGGGTGATGAAATCGAGCATGCGCTTGTGAGGGTTTATAACGCACTTCACAAGATGAGGCTTGCCGAGAATGAGGGAAGATCCATCCTGTCAGACGGCACGGAACCGCTGTCTTCGAGTCAGGGCGGCAGTTCCACGGGCATGGACCCGCGCTCCTCGATTCAGGACGACAAAGTGATTTGCATGGAGTGCAGGACGGAGTTTCGTCAGCTCACGGCAAACCACCTGCGCACTCACCAACTCTCGCCCCGGGAATACAAGAAAAAGTGGGGCTTCCCGCTCAAGCAGCCGCTGGCCGCGAGGATTCTCACCAAACTGAGGAGCAAATCGGCTAAAAAACGCGGGTTGCCCGAGAAACTACAGATTTATCTCGACCAGAAGAGAAAAGACAAAAAAATGGCCGCGCTCCAGGCAACGCATGCGGACATGCGCGTGCCCGCCGGGAAAACATTTCAGGGCAACAGGTGATTGTAACGGGATAGAGAGAATACCGCCGAGGTTGGGCTCCGCGTCGTTCCTTCTCCCTCGCGCCCACGACGACAGATAGCTCACAGGATCGACAGAGCGAAGCGAAACCCAACCTTCATTTCCCAATTGCAGGTCGTCTCCGTAAAAAGAAGGAATCACTTCCACGAGTTGGAGGTGGCGGCTCGGTGGAGGGTCGGCCCAAAACCGCTGACGGAGAGTTGTCTTTACGGATGGCTTTGCCCCTCGAAAAACACATTCAGAGGGCACGAGGCACACAACGGCTTTTTTCTGCAGAACAGGTTTCCCGTGCGAACCAGAAGAGCATGGTACTCCTTGTAAAGCTGCACATCGGGCTCGAGGGATCTCACGAAAAAATCCCGCAGCTCGTCATATTCCAGTGGTTCACCTACCCATCCATGCCTGGAAAAGATCCGAAATGTATAGGAGTCCACGACAAAAGTCGGTTTCAGGGCGGCATACAATATGATGCTGTCGGCGGTTTCGGGTCCGATTCCCCTGATGCGGAGCAGCTCGCCACGGAGAACCTCGGCATCCTGTGCAAGAAATCCATCCAGGTCGCCGTCCCATTGGGAAAGAACGTGTTGGCAGAAGGCTTTGATCTTTGCCGTCTTCTGGTTGTAGAAACCGGACGGGCGTATGAGAAACGCCAGGGATTGCGCCGGAATATCGCAGACCGCGCCAAAACCAAGCATGTTATATTCCCGCAGGTTTGAGATAGCCCTGGCAACGTTTTTCCACGCGGCATTCTGTGTCAGTATCGCACCGAGGATCACCTCGAAAGGAGTCTCGGCGGGCCACCAGTGCTGAGGGCCAAGCGTTTCATAGAGCCGGTGATAGATGCTTTCCAGAAGATCCCTGCTGTTGCCGCTCATGCCATGCCAACCCCGTCGGGCGTCGTCCCGCATCCCGCGCAGGCGCCATCCTTCATATTTTGTCTGTGTATCGAATATCCGACCCGTTTGATCAGGATTTCACCGCAGGAATGGCAGTAGGTACTCTCGCCCGCATCGCCCGGAATGTTCCCTGTGTAGACATACCGTAATCCGGATTCCAGGCCGATCTCACGCGCTCGACGCACCTTTTCCACCGGGGTAGGTCCCCTGTCCGTCAGAAGATAGGTCGGGTAAAAGCGACTGACGTGCCACGGGATCTCGGGACCCAGGTTCACAAGAAAACGGGCGAGTTCCCGCAATTCCTCCTCACTGTCATTGAGACCCGGAACGAGCAGTGTTGTGACCTCCAGCCAGATGCCCTTTTCCTTCAAGGCCTCAAGGGTAGCGAGCACCGGTTTCAACCGGGCACCGCACTGTTCCCGATAAAAGGAATCGGTGAACGCCTTGAGGTCGACGTTCGCGGCTCCAAGCAAGGGAGCGGCGGCGTCGAGCGCTTCACGCGTCATGAAGCCATTGGAAACAAAGACATTGGCCAGCCCGTGTTCATGTGCCATGTTCGCTACATCCAGGGCATATTCCATGAACACCGTGGGTTCGGTGTACGTATAGGAAATAGTGGCACACCGCTCCGCCGCGGCCTGGCGCACAATCGTTTCCGCGGATACGTCCCGGCCGAGGATCACCCCGCTCTCTCGCGGAGATTGGGAGATATCGGAGTTCTGGCAGAAAAGGCACCTGAAATTGCACCCCGCGGTCGCAATGGAAAAGCTGGTGGTCCCGGGGAAATAGTGAAACAGCGGTTTTTTTTCGATCGGATCTATATTCCTCGCTATGAGCTTTCCATAAACGAGGCTCCACAGCTTGCCTTCACTGTTCTCTCGCACTCCGCATTTTCCCTTGCTCCCGGGTTCGATACGGCAATGCTGGGCACAAAGGTAGCAATGCACCCGGTTCTCTTCGAGCGGCCTGTAGAACATCGCCTCTTTCATGGGCCAATCCTTAGCGCGTCGGGAGCGAATCAGTCGGGGAGAATCGGCAGCATGATGTCCGAACGGGAGCGTTTGCCACGCGGTTGGGCAGTTCGGTGAACACGGGGGTCTGGAGAGTCATGAGCCTGCTTCGAACATCGATGCGCATGGCAATGAAGTGGCCGAAGGGATGCCGGTGGAGGATAGGGCAACGCTCCAGCAAATGGACATATCGCAGAACGGAGAAAGGAAAGGAGAAGCAGGTCCGCCAGACTATGGGCACTTGTCCCGACATGATGCGCAACGCCATCCGTCGAAGCTGAAAAACGCTAAAAAACCTCGCATCGGCATAGAGAGGTTCCTTCCAGAGCTTTTCGACGAAAGTCTGTACACGGCCGATGGAGTATTTGTTCAGAACTCCCAGCAACACGTTTCTGCGGGCGACCCGGAAGGCTTCACGCAAAGCCTTCGACGGGTCGTCCACAAATTCCAGTGCAGTTATAAGCGACACGGTGTCGAACTCATTATCGCTGTAGGGAAGGTCCTCGGCATACCCGCGGTCCAGCCCCACCCTATCTCCGAGTCTTCTTCTGGCTGCGTCGAGGCCCGGGATGGATGGATCGAGTCCGGTCACCGTGTGTCCCAGGGATGCGAGCCACTCCAGGAAAATGCCACTCCCGCAGCCAACCTCCAGAACGCGCTGAGGGGACACGGGTTCCCAGACCTTCATGAGAAGGGATTTTTCGAGCGCCAGCACCGACCTTCCGAGGTCGGAACGGAACCAGTTCTCGTATCGCTCAGTATCATTCACCCTGAATATGTGGCTCACAAAAAGCGCCTCACGGGAACAGCCAGCTAGTCGTCCTTCAGTACGGCGCCGCGTGCGCCAGAGGTAACCATGCGCGCATAGCGTGCCAGGTATCCGCTCTTTATTCTGGGTTCCTGGGGCTTCCAGGACTGCCTGCGTTTGGCAAGCGTCGCGTCGTCAACCAGAAGTTCCAGCTTCTTGTTCGGGATATCGATGGAAATCTCGTCGCCTTCTTCGATCAGGGCGATCGGACCGCCCATTGCCGCCTCGGGCGAAATATGGCCGATAGCGGCTCCCTGGGAGCCTCCGCTGAACCGTCCGTCCGTAATGAGGGCAACATCCTTGCCAAGGCCCGACCCTATGATGGCGGCGGTTGGGGTCAGCATTTCCTGCATCCCCGGGCCGCCCTTGGGTCCTTCATAGCGGATCACTACCACGTCTCCCGCCTTGATCTTGCCATCGAGTATCGCGGTGGCCCCATCGGCCTCACTTTCGAACACGCGCGCCCTGCCCTTGCGGGTCAGCATTTCCGGGGCAACCGCGGACTGCTTCACCACGCACCCTTCCGGGGCAAGGTTTCCGTAAAGGACGGCGATTCCGCCCTGCGCATGATAGGGGTTCTCCAGGGGTCGAATGACATCGGCATTGAGGACCCGGACAGCCGAGAGGTTTTCACCGACCGGTTTGCCCGTCGCGGTCATCGGACCGGCATGGATCATATTGCGGCGCGAGAGTTCCTTCATGATTGCCTGGACGCCGCCCGCGGCGTCGAGATCTTCCAGAAAGTGCGGTCCACCGGGCCTGAGACTGCAAAGGTGCGGCGTATTGGAACTCATCGAGTTGAACACATTGAGATCAAGACCGATTCCCGCTTCATGCGCGATGGCCGGCACATGGAGGACGGTGTTGGTGGAACATCCGAGCGCCATGTCCACGGCGATGGCGTTTTCGAAAGCTTCGCGGGTCGCTATGTCGCGCGGCTTGATGTCCTTTGCCACAAGATTCATGATCTGGGCGCCGGCTTCTTTTGCCAATCGGACCCTTGCCGCCGTAACAGCCGGGATAGTCCCATTCCCGGGCAGCGCCATCCCGAGGGCTTCGGAGAGGCAGTTCATGGAGTTCGCCGTAAACATTCCGGCGCAGGAACCGCATCCCGGACAGGCATGGTCTTCAAGCTCACAGAGTTCATCGGCCGACATCTGGCCGGCCTTGAACGCGCCGATGCCCTCGAATACGGAAATAAGGTCCACCTGCTTGCCACGGACTCGACCCGCCATCATGGGGCCGCCGCTCATCACAATCGCCGGAATATTGAGCCTCAGGGCCGCCATCAGCATGCCCGGTATAATCTTGTCGCAATTGGGGATGAGAACGAGCCCGTCGAACGGATGCGCCATGGCCATAATTTCCACTGAATCGGCTATCAGTTCGCGGCTGGCAAGGGAGTAGCGCATGCCGGGATGGTTCATCGCGATGCCATCGCAAACCCCGATTGTACTGAATTCCACCGGAGTCCCGCCGGCTAGGCGGATACCCGCTTTTACCCCTTCCATAATGCGGTCCAGGTGAATATGGCCGGGAATAATCTCGTTTGCCGAATTTACAACGCCAATGAGGGGCCGATCCAACTCTGACTGCGTGTAGCCCATTGCCTTGAAAAGAGAGCGGTGCGGTGCTTTTTCAACGCCCTTTTTCATCAAGTCACTTCTCATCAATTATCTCCTTTCGAGTAATCTAGCGGGCCAAAGCCTAAACATATAATAATTACAGTTTTTTTGACCATTTTGGAAGAACAAATGCCTTTCTAGGGGAAGTTGACTATCGATAATGCACCCTATATAATCCTTAGTCATCGATATCATATTTTATCTCGATATTTCAGGAGAATGCATGGATGCCGGCAACCACAGAGCCCTTTACCCGATAGGGATTGTCGCGGAACTGGTTGGAGTCACGCCCCGGACCCTCCGCGTCTACGAACAGGAGGGGTTGATAAAACCCTCCAGGCGAGGCGGAAAGCGCTTCTACTCCAATAACGACCTGGAATGGCTCCATTGCCTCCGGAAACTGGTCACTGAAAAGGGGCTGAACCTTACGGGCGTAAAAAAGCTTCTCACTCTTGCGCCCTGCTGGTCAATTCGCAACTGTCCGGAGGAGCATCGCAAGAGCTGTCCGGCGGTGCTGGATCTCCCCATACCATGCTGGGAAATTAAACACCGATGCAGCGGACCGGAAGTTCCCTGCTCGGAATGTGAAGTCTATGTTGGCAAGACGAAGCTGGTGATGGCAAAGATGCTCTCGGGGAAGGAGGAAAATTGAGCTTCATATTCGGTCCGGTACCCTCCCGCCGTCTCGGACGCTCACTTGGCATAGACGTAATCCCTCCGAAGACCTGCACCTTCGATTGCACATATTGCGAATCCGGTCCGACGACCCATCTCAGTACGAAGCGGGTCATGTTCGCCGACCCGCTCGAAGTCCTGAAACAGTTGGACGAATTCTTCCGCCGCTCGCCCGATGGCGCGGATGCCATAACATTTTCCAGCGCGGGGGAACCCACCCTCTACCTTGGACTTGGGGAACTGATCCGCGCCATTAAAGCCAGGCATCCCAACATCCCCCTGGTTGTCCTCACCAACGGCTGCCTTCTCCGGGATGCCGCCGTCCGAGAGGACCTCTCCAAGGCGGACAGGGTGGTACCATCCCTGGACGCCGCAACCCCCGAGACTTTTTCGACGATAAACCGGCCCCACCCCTCATTGCATCTTCCGGAAATCCTTGAAGGGCTGAAGGCATTCAGACGGGATTTCAAAAACAGGTTCCATCTCGAAATTATGCTGGCATCCGGAGTCAACGACACACCGGAAGAACTGGCGGCCATCGCGCGCGAGGTGGCGAAAATCGCGCCGGACCGGATCGAGTTGAACACGGTTGTACGCCCGCCCGCTCGCGCAGGGGTCAAGGGTCTGTCGCCCGCGGCGATGGAGCACGCTGCTTCCTTCTTTCCAGCAGGCATTACGGATATCATCGGAACCTTTGGAGGCCGCCCGCGCGGCGACAGCTCCAGCGGTCTTTCGGAACGCATACTCCAGACGGTTGAGCGGCGCCCCTGCACCATCCCGGAACTTGCCGCCTCCCTGGGAGTTCCCGAAAATACCCTCGAAGCGGAGTCCGGCACCCTACTCGCCCAAAAGAGACTGACCATGCTTTCCTTTGATGGACAATCTTTCCTCTGCCTCCCCGAGCGGAGCACCTCCTCACGGAAATGATCATCATACGCCGGCAGTAGACAGAGCCACTCCCGCAAAACAGGCGCGGCAGGCAAACCAGTTTCGGTCTGCCCGCCGCCCGATTTTTAAGAGACGCTTTTCTTACATCTGCGCATCGTGTTTTGCCGGAGGAGGCGAGGCCAGGATTTCGACGGGGCGCTCCGGCAACGTCCTCGTTATGAGGGTATGCGCGAACAGTTTCTTGGCCATCTCCCTGATCTGCTGGGGGGTCACCGCCCGAACCAGATCCGAGTATCCCCTGTCATAGTCCCAGCCGAGTCCGAGGACCTCGTTGAGGGCGGCGCTCGATGCCTGATTATCGAGGCTTTCCTTGCCGAGTTTCTGGCCGACCAACAGCGATTCCTTGGCCCTGGCCAGTTCCGCCCGCGGCACCGGCTCCGTGGCCAACCTCTTCAAATTGGCCATGATAATCCCCTGGACTTTTTCGAGGTTCCCCATCGTGGTCTGCGTGATGACCCCGAAAAAGCCTGCGTTCTTTCCATAAAAAGGAAGTGCATGGACGGCGTAGACAAGGTCCTTGTCTCCGCCTCTCAGGGCATCGAAGATTCTTCCACCCTGACCGGAGAGAACCGATGCCAGCACATCCAGGACCGGTCTGCCCGCATCGTTCACATCCATGCCGTTCGTGCCGATCAGAAGAGCGGCGCTGTTTTTCTCGTTCTTCACCTCAACCAGCCGGTCTTTCCTGATCTGGTGCGTTTCATCCGGAAGGTCCTTCTTCACCGGACTCCCCGACCATCCAATAAACTTCTCGCGGAGAGTCGCCGCCGCCTTCCCGGGATCAATATCCCCAAAAACCGCCAAGGTGGAATGCGAGGGGTTGACCATCTTCCTGTAAAAGGAAAGCAGGTCCTCACGGGTAAAAGCTTTTACCGATTCCGCGGTTCCCAGACGATCATTTGCGTAGGAGGTTTTTTGAAAATAATTCTTCCTGAAAAGCCGCATTATTTCATACTGCCAGCTTTCGTCGGCGCGCTTGATGGAAATGAGCGTATCCTGGCGCTGCTTTTCGATCTCCTCGGGGGGGAACTGCGAGTCGCGCACAATATCCGCGAGAAGATCCACGGCCCAGTCGAAGTCCTCCTTCAGCACCTTCACGGCGACGTGATAGGTATTGTTATCCGATGTGGCGACAATCACGCCTCCGGCATCCTCCACTCTTTTCAACAGCTCCATCCGCGAACGCGTGGATGTACCCGCGGTAAGCAGCGAGGCAGTGAAAGCGGAAAGGCCCGGGCGTTCGAGATCTTCCATCAGAAGACCCCCCAGCCCATAGATGTGCATCGTGACAAACGGCAGGGTCGAATCATTCTTTATGAGCAGCTTTAATCCGTTTTGCATGCTTTCGTATGTAACCGGATCGCCCTTGGGAGGAGGACAGAAAGCAGCCGGGGTGATTTGCGCGGGAGCAGCTTCGGCTGGAGGCGGCTTTATGACCGCCACGTTCATTCGCTCCGAAACCAGATACCGCTGCGCCGCGGACCGCACTTCCTCGGCGGTGACCGTGCGAATCCCGTCGATGTATTCTTCATCAAAGTAGGGGTCGCCCGATATCATGTAAGAGGACGCAAGAGAAGCCGCCATCGCGGAAACGGTTTCCTTGCCGAACACATGGCGGGCGATGGCGTTCTTTTTCGCCTTCTCCAGGTCCAGTCCGCTGACCTCGGCGGTTTTGAACCCGGCAATCTCCTCCTGTATTTCCTTTAAAGCTCCCGGCCATTCCGACGGGCTGAGTGCAACCGAAACGATGAACTGCCCCCTCACAAAAGCGGGTGACCAGTGGGTTGCCCCGATACTGTATACCTTGTTCTCCTGATCCTTCAGCCTGCAGTAAAGGCGGCAGGTTTCGCCCTCTCCCAGCAGATGCGCCAGAATGTCGAGTGCATACATGTCCTTGTCATAGGCATTTACCGTTGGAAAACCGATCTTTGCCTGCACAAGCCGCGTTATCGGAACCTCCTTCTCCTCCCAGCGCATACTGGTTTGGGGGGGCTCATCAGCCAAATCGACGGGCTCCGAGGAGACCCGGTTGAAGTTGCTCGTCTTTTGAACCACGAATCGGAGCACTTCGGTGGGCGGCGCATTTCCCGCCAGCACCACTGTTATGTTTTCAGGCTGGTAGCGCTGCTGATAGTAATCTTTGAGCGACTCCCTGGATTGCTGGACAAAAACGTCCTCATAACCGATCACCGGAAAGCGCACCGGGTTACGCTGGTAGGCTGTCTGGATGAACAGTTTCCAAAGTTCCGAATTCGCATTGCTCTCCCCCATTTTCATTTCCTGCTGAATGACGGCCTTCTCGCGTGCTACTTCCTTGGGATCGAGCTTGTTTTCCGAAACATAGGACAGGAGGATGTCCAGCGTGTCCTTCCAGTGATCGGCCCCCGCATTGATGTAGTAGACGGTCCGGTCATAAGTCGTATACGCGTTTGTCGAGCCACCCATTGCCCTGATGCGGTCCCTGGCCTGCTCTTCGGTGAAGGAGCGTGTGGAACCGCCCGCGACAATGTGTTCAAGGTAATGGGAAAGGCCCGCCTTCAGGTACTTCCCTTCCAGCATGGAACCGGCGCGGACAAACACCTGCGCGGAAACCACCTCTGCGCCGGGTTGCTGGTGCACGAGCAACGTGAGACCATTCTTGAGAACCACGAAAAGGTCCTCGGGTTTGCTGGCGAGGGTTTTTTGCACGGACTGGCGCAGATCGGGCGGGAGCAGCGGACATTCCCGGGCATCCTGGGATGGAGCGGCAAGCAGAGGAGCGGTGAGAGCCACTGTAACTCCAACGATTGCTATGAATACGGAGGCAATCCTTTTCAGCATTCGATCATTCCTTTCAAAACCATATGTCTGAACTCGCTGAGAACCAAAAAGTAATAGTAACGCCTGCCCTGACGGAATTCCATCGGACAAAATCTTGAGGGAGGCCTTTTTTGATGTGCTCCAGTCTAAAGAGGCGAACGGAGGAGGGTGAAATATCCATGGAGAACCGTGTCGGAACCCCCGCGGAAACATTGCACGGGAGCTATATCTTTCCCGCCCGTATAAGCGAAGATATATACTCGTATCGGGACACCGCTCCGTGCGCGGACTGCCAGGATACCGGCGGTTTTGCCATCGATGTGATCCCCCACCCTTCCGTCATGCTGAACCCGATTTCCACGGCGATGTCATTAAGACGAAAAGAGCGCACCAGTATGCCTGTCTCATGGATGCATGGCTCGAGCATGGGATCATCGGAAAGGGTCCCAATCGTCCGCCGTCCGATTGTCTCCACACCGGGCGTCCCGTCCGCGATCCAAATGCATTCATAATTGACGAACAGCAGCCACAGCCGTCTTTCGTACCGCACTTCTTCCCGGACAATCAAAGGATTGTATTTTTCGGCAAGCTCAACCAAAGATTTGGTGTCGTTTACCGGAAAGATGCCATCCTGCATGCCGGGGCCCATCGCCACGAATGGAAAACGAAAGTCCGCCGAGATGGAGGCTTTCCGACGGCCGAAATAGATACGCGTGCGGGGATGGGGACAGCCGCTGAACTGAAAAAGCGTTTCCTGAACCAGCCTTGATTTGCGTATTCTGTAGGTCAGGCAGCTTGGAAAGGTCTGCTTTCCCGCTGCTTCCAGGATCTTCGCGAAACGCGGGGTCGGGAAATAGACCCGGTCGGCGGAAGCCAGAAGCTTCCTCTCCGCCGGAGAATAATCACACAGGGAAGCCCGTATGCCCAGGGTCGTAATCTCGGGACAGGATTCCAAAAAGGGAGCGATAGCTATTTCACGCCGCGGCATCTACTTCCCCGGGGACAGGGAATATGGGAAAAACCGTCGATTGCTCTCCGGACATATAACCAGGTGCATTCATCTTTCAACAGATCATTTCGCGATACTCACTCCCGTTCGGCGCTATCCCGGAGGGGCCGGTCAGTTTCCCCCGTGATTGTTGAGCAGCAGGTCCGGATGCACCCCATAGTTGTAGCTGCGCATGCGGAAGTAATTGTCCAGTATTCCCACCTGGGAATCCACGTAGTCGTAGATTCTGAGGCGAGGATCGGAAGTCTCCCCATCCAGACTCACCTCTCTCAACGCACTGGCCAGAGCCTTGCGAAAGTAGACCGGTACGGCGAGGAAAATAACATTCGACCTAAGTGTCTGAGAACATCTCGATAACGTCTGGGGCGAGAGCAGGAAGACTTCAGCCTTGGGAATGGCCGGTTCTTCCATCACGGAGGTATGATTATCATTGGAATCGTCGCCGTTGCCGAGCTTTGAAAACAGCGGATCACATGGGAACGCCTCGATTCCCCTTCTGGAAAGCTCCTCGCTCATGGCCCGGTCCTGGTCTTCTCCCCCTGAAATTATAACAACCGGGGTCTCGCCCTTTTTGAGTTCCGCTTCAACGTCATCGGCAATAATGCGATTCCTCTCGGAGTCGAGCATCAATTCCCGAAGCATGGGCGGGTAATCGGCCCTGCAGTGATAGGGATAGCTGAAGTTGGTGGACCGGGCGATCACCTTGCCGGGGATGATTCCACGCCCTTCCTTGGCATCCCTGTCGTGGATCGTATAGACCACCTCGCCCAGGTAATAGTAGATGAGTTTGAACAGGCGGTCCTTGCGCTCGAGGGTGTTGGAGAGCCCCAGTATATAGCGGCAATCAAAATTGGGGATCAGGTTGGTCAACACCTTCGACGGAGAACGCTGGGACTCGTCAACTATCAGGTAGCCGATCTTGTCCGATATGTTCCTCCAGAAGCGCATTACTTCGCCGGTGTGGCCGATGGTGATCTGCTTACCCACCCGGTGTACGCCACCCGAGAAAATGCCCACTTCGGAACTGGGAATCTGGAGGAAGCTCTCTATTTTTCTCAGCCATCCGTCCAGCAGGTCTATCTTCGGAATAATAACCAGAGTCGGCTGACGCCTTTGAGCAATGGTGTAGAGCGCGATGACCGTCTTCCCGCTCTTATGGCCGCCGACCAGCGTCCCGCAGTCATGTTCGAGAACGGCTTCCGCGGCCTCCTGCTGATAGCTTTTCAGTTCTCCATGGAATTCGATCTCGAGTGGTTCGAGATAACGCCTCCTGTCCATTACTTTGACAGGGACCTGGAACCGCTTGCAAATATCCATGAACTGATCGAGGAACCCACGGGGAATAAGATAATTCCTGCCCTTCTGTTTGAGGCAGCTTATCTGTGGAGGAATATTGCCTATCCATTCCCCCCGGTTATGGCGCAATTCATAGTCGGGATTGGTGAACACCAGCCGTTCGTGCAGCTTTCTTTCGACCATTGGCGGCAGACCGTCGGTGGGGACCTTAATCCATTCGGCAAGAACTATGTTGAGATTTTTGATAAACATTCACAGCGACCTTTTCAGCACGCACAGAGAGGAGGAAGACGCCGGCCTGCGTTCCTCCAGTCACGGGAGAAGATGATGAGTAGACGCAATTTCGTTAGAGCAAGACACTTGGCATACCGATTCCAGTGCGGACCCGTCCCCGCCGCAAGTGATAACACACGTGTGGTGAATTGGTGTATCCGGTAGAACCGGTGTAATATAGCGGACACAGCCATGCTGTTGGCCGCGAATTTAACTGTTTGAATTATATCGCACCCCAGCAAAAAAGCAGGTATATACTTATACGACTTTCCACGAATAAAAGGAGCCGCCCAATGGATGATCATACCCCGCGCCATTTGCGTATTATAGGGCAACTGGCACAGGAATACGAACAAAAATATAAGCAACTCGATATACTGGTTTCGGGAAGACCGCGTGAAGAAGCTATTGTTCAATTGCGCGCTCTGGCCGAGCGCACGACCGATCGCTTCCGGGCAGCGCAGATGGCTCTTCTCACCACGCCGGGCCTTTTCGAGCAAGAAAGCGGGGAATCCGCGCTGCGGGCCGTGACGGCCCTGTGCAGCGCTTTCGACGAATTGCGCATACTGTTTCAGTTTCTGCGGGAAAGCATACCCGAGGAGAATGCTCCCGAGTAGGTTCTCCATGCGTAACGATATGAATAAGCGATGTGTCATTCACTTCCCCTTACCAGTCTTTCGGGATAAGGTCCCTGCGAACGGGATAATACATCTCACCCGGCTGCTTCATTGGCCCGGCCACTGCCTCGGCGCCTTCTCCCGTTCCACAGAAGAGGTCAATTCTGCCCGGCCCCTTTATCGCACCGCCCGTATCCTGATTGAGAACCCATCTGTTGAATCTCTCCCAGCCAACCACCTGGCCGGACGAATCAAGGCGGGGTTTCTCGCTTACCAGAAAACCCAGGGCGCCGCGCGGGTGATATTTGGGGTCCGAGGCAACGGAACGCCCCCCTGTCAGGACGGCATCCAGGCTGCCGACCGGCCCCCGCGGAACAAACCTGAAAAAGACATAGCTCTCGTTCTCCCACATAACTTTTTCCTGGAGGTCCGGGTGAGAACGCAAATAGCTTCGGATCGCCCCGAGAGACATCTCCTCGCGGGAAACGACCCCCATATCGATCAGGGTTTTTCCGATGCTGCGATAAGGCCTGCCATTCGCTCCGGCATAACCCACCCGCCGCATTCCGCCGTCCGGGAGCCTGATCACGCCCGATCCCTGCACATGGAGGAAGAAGCAGTCCACCGGGTCCGCGAGCCAGACCATCTGAACGCCTGATTTCTCGAGCTTTTTCTGACCATCGATTTCGGAGCGCGAATAATAGGGCACCACGCGTTTCCCTTCCACTCGCCCCACCAGGTGCTCACCATGGAACCGGTCCGGGTTGAAGCGTTCCAGATCGATCGAGAGAAGATCCGGTGGAAGGCCGTAGAGAGGGAACCTGAACCTGCCATGGGGCTTCAGACTACCCTCCAGCACCGGTTCGTAGTACCCCGTGACGAGCATTCGGCCGGAACTGTCCGGCGAAACAACACGGAAGAGGTCAAAATCCCTGGCGATGGTTTTTGAGTCAAGGGTCCCGGAATCGAGCAATTTCAGAAAATGAGCGAGAGATTCTCTCAAAACAGCGGCGCTCAGCGACCGCGATCCGAAGGAGAAGGTCCTGTCCGAAGGAATTCGACCGTACCAGTGCAGGCTTGCGGTAATTGCCGTTCTAAGCGTATCCGCCGAATCGTCATCGTTCAATTCGGGGAACTCGCCGGAAGGGATACGCTCGAACACGAGTGGTTCACCAGAAGGCTTTTCAGGAGGCCGGGAGGGCTTGGAGGGGCATCCGGCCAGGAAAAGAAGGCAGATGAACACGAAAAAAAGAGTTCCTCTTCGAATCATCATATGCCTTCAATTCCCGCCTGACAGACTCATGGTACAGTTTAGGTCCCCATCTCCCATGAATGCAGGTAGGCATCCTGCTCGGGAGTCAGCGCGTCAATGGTAACGCCCATGCTGGCGAGCTTGAGACGCGCGATTTCACGGTCGATATCACCGGGCACCGTATAAACCTGGTTCTGCAGCGTGGAATGGTATTTAACCATATACTCCGAACAAAGCGCCTGGTTAGCAAAACTCATGTCCATAACGCTCGATGGATGTCCCTCGGCAGCGGCCAGGTTTATCAGTCTGCCTTCGCCCAGCACATACACTCTCCTGCCGCTCGGCAGGCTGAACTCTTCCACGAAGTCACGAATCGTGCGCACGGACACGGCCATCTTCCCCAGCGCCTCGAGGTCGATCTCGACATTGAAATGGCCCGAGTTGCAGACAATGGCTCCGTCTTTCATCACTTCGAAATGTTCACCGCGAAGAACGTGGATGTCGCCGGTAAGCGTGCAGAAAAAATCCCCTATTCGGGCTGCCTGCTCCATGGGCATAACCTGGTATCCATCCATAACCGCTTCGAGCGCCCTCAAGGGATTTATCTCGGTGATTATGACCTTTGCCCCCATCCCCGAGGCGCGCATCGCCACTCCGCGGCCACACCAGCCGTAGCCGCTCACCACGAAGTTCGAACCGGCGATAAGGCGGTTGGTGGCCCGAATTATTCCATCAACCGTGCTCTGCCCGGTCCCGTAGCGGTTATCGAACAGGTGTTTGGTATCGGCATCGTTTACGGCTACGATCGGGTATTGAAGCACCCCTTTGTCAGCCATGCTGCGAAGTCGAATGACGCCCGTGGTTGTCTCTTCCGTACCGCCGATAACATTGGCGAGCAGTTCCCTGCGCTCGGAATGAAGTATGCCGACCAGGTCCGCTCCATCGTCCATCGTGACCTGCGGTAGGTGTTCCAGCGCCCTGTTGATGTGCCGGTAGTATGTTTCCTTGTCCTCGCCCTTGATGGCAAACACGGGGATCTTTTCGCCGACGGCGAGAAAAGCCGCGACGTCGTCCTGGGTGCTGAGCGGGTTCGAGGCGCAAATACGGACCTCGGCTCCGCCCGCTTTGAGGGTCTGGGCAAGCGCGGCCGTCTCCGTGGTGACGTGGAGACAGGCGGCCATGCGTATTCCGGCGAGAGGCTTCTCGGAGGCGAATCTCTCCCGGATGGACCGGAGCACGGGCATTGACTGCGCGGCCCATTCCACCCGGAGGCGACCTTTTTCGGCAAGCCCCTGATCTTTGACATCAAAATCCATGAAATCTCCTTCCTCGAAATATATAAACGCGATTGAGAAAATGACATGAAAAAAGCCGCTGGCAGGCTCCAAATGGCCGTCAGCGGCAACCAGTGCCAGACTGCATTCAACGAACGTCCAATTGCCAGTGCCTCTGTCGTCATTGCGGCGCACGCCGATATCCGGTTTCCCGGCTTCGAGCGGAGCAAACCCGCTTCCGGAAGCGATGGTTCTCGCTTCACTTCGCCATCCCGCACTACTCTAAATAGGGGCGCGGCGCCGCGGGCATTCTGGTCCTCCGCGCCGCAATCGGTCCCGGGCAATCCCGAACCCGGCCCCTCTGTTGACCCGGATGACCGGCCGAATATGGCAATGGTCCACGCAGGCAGCACGGATGCGGACTTGAGCTAGATGCCCGCTTTGTCCCTTATGACATCGGCCATGTCCGTCTTTTCCCATGTGAAATCGGGATCGGTTCTTCCAAAGTGTCCGCCGCAGGCAGTCTTCTTGAATATCGGCCGCGTGAGCCTCAGATGTTTGATCATGTTGACCGGCTTAAAGCTGAACAGTTCCCGAACGATCTGCTCGATTGCCTCATCCTTGATTTTGCCGGTCCCGAAAGTATCCGTCATCAGGGAAACGGGTTCGGCGACGCCGATACTGTAAGCGACCTGCACTTCCACACGGTCGGCCAGACCGGCGGCAACGATGTTCTTGGCCACATACCGGGCCATGTAGGAAGCCGTGCGGTCCACCTTGGAAGGATCTTTTCCGGAAAAACAGCCGCCGCCGTGGCTTCCCTGCCCGCCGTAGGTATCGGCGATAATCTTCCTGCCGGTGAGCCCGCAGTCACCCATCGGACCGCCT
This sequence comes from Syntrophobacter sp., assembly GCA_039679945.1. GTDB lineage: Bacteria > Desulfobacterota > Syntrophobacteria > Syntrophobacterales > Syntrophobacteraceae > SbD1. Next base: position 75,663 of record JBDKTY010000244.1, read on the forward strand.
ACAACAAACCGGCCCGTCGTGTTGATGTAGTACTTCGTTTTCTCATCGAGCATTTCGGCTGGAATGGATTTCTTTATGACCTCTTCTATAATGCCCTCGCGCAGTGTGGAATAAGAGACCTTCGGGGCATGCTGAGCGGCGACCACTATTGTGTCCACCCGTTTCGGCCTGCCGTTGCAGTACTCGATAGTCACCTGGCTCTTCCCATCAGGCCGGAGGAAATCGAGTATGCTGTGCTTCCTCACTTCCGCGAGTTTTCTGGTAATCCGGTGTGCGTAATAGATCGGCATCGGCATGAGAACAGGCGTTTCGTTGCACGCATAGCCAAACATCAATCCCTGGTCGCCGGCGCCCTGTTCTTCAAAAAGACCTTCCCCCGCATTGACTCCTATGGCGATGTCGGGAGATTGCTTGTCGATGCTGGTGACCACCGCGCAGGTCGCCCAGTCGAATCCCATTGCTGAGTCGTTGTAGCCGATCTCCTTTATCGTCTGCCGCACGATTTCAGGAATGTGCACGTAGGTTGAAGTGGTAATTTCACCGGCGACGAAAGCCATGCCGGTGGTTACCATGGTCTCGCAGGCGACGCGCGCAGTCTTGTCATCGGCTATGATCGCATCCAGCACGGCGTCTGAAATCTGGTCCGCCACTTTGTCAGGATGCCCCTCGGTAACGGATTCGGACGTAAAAAGATAACTCCTCAACATTAGGATATTTTCCTCCCTGAAGTAAACGCTGTTGGAAACGCATGGGCTCTATACACAATGGAAAAAGCTCGACAACCATTCTTCCAATTTCAGTAACCCTATACAGAGCCCTATGATTTGAATCGGACGCCGAGCACACGTTGCTTAAGAAAATTATCTCACCAACGTCAAATCACCCGGACTTTTCTCACCACGCTCCCGGTTAGAGGAATCAACGAGAACGACCTTTGGCTTATGACCGGCAGCTTCGGCATCCTCGTACCGAGCATAGGTGGCGATAATTATCAGGTCGCCGACCGCACCCATGCGCGCCGCCGCCCCGTTAAGGCATATGTCCCCCTTTCCGGCGGGACCCTCTATGGCATATGTGCTGAAACGGGCTCCATTATTGATGTTATAGATCGTGATCTGCTCGTAAGGCAGAATGTCCGCGGATCTCATCAAGCCAGAGTCTATAGTGAGGCTGCCTTCGTAGTGAAGGTTCGCATCGGTTATATGCACACGGTGGATTTTGGATTTGAGCAGAGTTCTTTGCATTATAATGTTCTCCCTGGCAATGAGGCATTGAAGCCTGGTGAATTAAGAGGAATGGACCGACAAAACCCGATTGTCTATCAGGCGAGTCGAACCGACGCGCACAGCCAAGGCAAGCAGTGCTCGGTCCTCTATCATGGTCACCTCTTCCAGGGTATCCGGACTACGAAGATCCGCATAGTCGATCTTCACGTTTTCGTCCGGCTGCAAAATCTCGGTTACTCTTGCCAAAATCCGTTCGCGGCGCCTTTCCCCCTGTTCGATGAGGCCCTGGGCCTCTTTTAGGGCACGATTAAGGCGAAGGGCCATCTTGCGCTGCTCTTCGCTCAGATAGATATTTCGGCTGCTCAGGGCCAGATCGTCATCTTCCCGAACGATCCCATGACCGAGAATATCCACATCCATATTCAGATCGGCGACCATCCTTCGGATTGTCGCCAGTTGCTGGAAATCTTTTTCGCCAAATATAGCCAGGTGCGGCTTCACAATATTGAAAAGCTTGGCAACAACGGTCGTCACACCACGGAAATGCCCCGGTCGGCTCAAGCCGCACAGGGGCTTGGTCACCTCTGTAACCTCCACGTATGTCTGGAACCCGGCCGGATACATCTGCCCGGCTTCCGGCGCAAAGATGACATCGACTCCCGCGCTGGCCGAACGTTCGCGGTCGCGATCGAAATCACGCGGATAACGGGCCAGGTCCTCATTCGGGCCAAATTGTACCGGGTTCACAAAGATGCTGGCGACCACCACATCCGCCTTATCGCGAACCGTCCGCATCAGGCTCAGATGGCCCTTGTGCAAATACCCCATAGTCGGGACGAGCGCGATCTTCTTTCCTTCCGCCCGCCATTGTTCCGCCTGCCGCTGCATCTCGAGAACATCCCTGATGATGCGCATTAGAGATCTCCTTTTCATTTTGATACGCCGAGGGGCCTCTTCTCCAGGAAGCGCCCCGGATATTATTAATAGGCGATTTGCTACGCCCGCGTCCCGGTCCCGTTGGGGATCCAGGCAGATTCAAACGTCGAACCGGCTTGTTCAGTATCAGGGACAGCCAGCCTTGTCAAGCCAATATCAGTTTGAAATTGCACGACTTCTTGTCGGCAAGAGCCGGGATATGCTTATGGTATACCCCAGCCGGACAGACCTTGCCATTCGGCAAACCGGAGACAGCATATCAAAAAAGACGCCTGAAAAAAATGCTCCATCCCGTTAAAGATAAACAAAACCATTGCAATAAACAAACCAGCTATTTTGCTTTCAAACTCATTGGAAGTCATTCTATACTTACTCCACGCACGGAGGCGCTACGAGCCCGAAACAGTGAACCGACAAAACGCGAAAGAACTTCTCTGTAATGGATTGCATCCCGGGAAACACACCTTCCAATCGTTGGATTATAATCAGCTATTTCGCAAACATTGACGGAAAGGCTGCCTCGCAGCACCTCGATGACAGGCTGCCGCACCTGAAAGCACTCGGCATCGAGCCGCTTCTCATCACCAGCATCTGCGCTCGGCCCAGAGCAGATATGGTGCATTTCACCGTGCCCTCGGTGGCACCTTCCGGCATCCGTTTCGAACTGCGATATCTCAGACGAAGAAATCGCATGCTGAAATTTGCCCTGCTGCCGGTGTACCTGGCAGTGTTGCCCTTCTACATCATGGAGAAGATGCTCATCAACATAGACAGCCAGTGGTCATGGTTTCCCATGGCTTTCCTGCGGGGAGTAAGGCTCCACGGAATTCTTGCCCCGGATGTCATCTATTCAACCGGTGGACCCGCAAGCGCCCATATCGCGGCTGCGCTGCTGTGCCGATTCACTAATATTCCCTGGATCGCGGAACTTCAGGATCCCCTCGTCCATGAAGCTCTCACGCGGGGAAAAGCGGCCTTGAAATACACTACCCTGACGGAACGAATGATCCTGCGCATGGCCACGGCCGTTATTTACCTGACCGAAGCCGCGAGGGAAAAAGCAGTCGCCAGGACAGGCGTCTCCCCCTCTAAGGTGCGCGTGATTTATCCCGGAGCGGCCCCTCCGGAACTGGCGCCCTTCACCTGGTCGAAGGGCGAATTCTGCCACTTCGCCCACTTTGGATCTCTTGGCGGTACCCGCAATGTTGGAACCTTTTTGAAGGCGCTGGATATTATATTTGACCTGGACCCCGGATTGCTGAAGACCTTGCGCTTCGACCTGTACGGGACGATGGATGAAGTGTCCAGAAAACAAATCGCCGGTTTCAGGCATCCCGGGATCATTACCGATCATGGCAAGGTTTCCAGACGCCATGCCGTTGAAGCCATGCAGAAAAGCGATGTGCTTCTCCTCATACAACAAACGGACGTGTCTTCCACCTATCAGATTCCGTCCAAGCTCTACGAGTATTTGCAGGTATCCAGGCCCATTCTGGGGCTCGTGTACAAGAACCCGGGATTGCGGAAACTGTTGCTCGACAATGACCATTTTGCGGTGGAAGCGGATCAGGCTGTGCCAACCGCCAAAAGCATACTGGAAATCCTTGCGCGGTGGAACAAGGCCGACCTGGCCGGCCCCGTCTCCGGGAGTCCCGCGTTCACCGTTGCCGACGCCGTCGAACAACTGGTGGCTGTCAGCCGGGAAATCCGCAAACCTCGGGCGCGGAGTGAATTGCCATGAGCGGTTCCGTATCCGTCATCATCACCACTTACAACAATCCGGAGTACCTCCGACGGGTCCTTGAAGGCTATACGGTCCAAAGCACCTATCCGGACGAGTTGATTATCGCGGATGACGGATCAGGCGGGGAAACAGCGGATATTGTACGCCTCTTCGCCCTTCGATCGCCATTCACCGTAAGGCATGTATGGCAGGATGATCTCGGTTTTCGCGCCGCGAGCATCAGAAACAGGGCAATCAAAACCTCCTCGGCCGACTATTTGATTTTCTCCGACGGGGACTGTATTCCGCACCGCCGGTTCATCGAGGATCACAAACGGCTGATGCGGCCCGGCTGGTTCGTGCAGGGCAAGCGGATGCTCGTGGGTAAAGAGGAATCGTTGAAATTCAACCCGGCCGGCGCCGCGGGGCTTGTGTTCAAGTGTATCCGCGGACAGCTTTCCGGCTGCCATCATATAGCGCGGTTTCCAGGTTTTGCCCCCGAGAAAAAAGGACTGCGGGGCATAAAGACCTGCAACATGGCAGTTTTTCGCGCGGTCCTCCTGAAAGTAAACGGCTTCAATGAGGACTTCAAGGGCTGGGGAAGAGAAGATGCCGAATTGGCGGCACGCCTGTTCGCATACGGCCTCCGACGCAAAGACCCCCCGTTTTCCGCGATAGTCTACCACCTTTGGCATGAAGAAAATCCCCGTGAATCCCTGGCGGAAAATGATCGAATGCTTGAGGAAACTGTCAGGAGCGGAGTTCACATCTGCGCAAACGGGATCCGCAAGAACCTCGCACTGAATACGCGAGAGTCTCGCCAGGCAGGGACCAAATAAAACCAGGCAACCGGCGAGGTCCGGATATGGCCTGTCGCGCAAATGGGCAGCCCGGATACTCGCTATCCGGGCGCTAAGCGCAAGAGGATAAAGCCCTGTAGCCCTGTAGGTTGGGGTGAACGGAGTGAACCCCAACATTTATCTGGTGGATCATGTGAATTCACTTCGATTGGCCATATTACAGCCATGTAGGTTGGGTGAACGGAGTGAACCCCAACATTTATCACAGCCCCGGAGTCCAGCCATGTAGGTTGGGGTGAACGGAGTGAACCCCAACATTTATCTGGTGGATCATGTGAATTCACTTCGATTGGCCATATTACAGCATCAACCGTTACGTTGCCGCCGGAACGCCGGCTCGGAATTGGGGTGGATGTGTGCAGATCCAAGGCGAGTATAGCTTCGGCGAAAGGTGAGGTGGGGATGTTGGGGTTCGCTTTCGCTCACCCCAACCTACAGGGCTACAGGGCTTTTGCATACACAAAAATTGAGGAATGGCCACAAGAATAGTAATAGAATGGGCCGGGCGGGAGCGGTCGCGGGGCTGTTCCGGCCGGTACCCTCAAAGACCCTGTTCAGCGAGGCGGGCTTTCAGTTTGTTCAATTGCGCGCGGAAGAAGAATCTCTTTATCAGCCCCCTGGGCATTATGGATTCGACCACCTTGATGCGGTTGGAAATCCGATACCGCAGTTCGGGACTAAGTTCGGCCCCGGCCGCCTCGGCAAGATAGTGCTCGATTACCCGCAGGTGGCGCCAGCGGGGGTGGATTCGAGGCGACCGCCCATGCTTTTTTTCCAGCTTCCCGCGGTTTTCCCTCATCAATTTACCGGTCGAAACACCGGAGTTCTCGAAAGATCCTCCACCCCTGTGATATACGAACACATCCTCGACGCAGACAAGCCGGTAGCCGGCTTTCAGCGCGCGCGCGCAGTAATCGTCATCCTCCCAGAACCCGAGCCCGAAATCTTCGTCCAGCGGCCCGAGCCTGTCGAACAGCTCCCTGCGAAAAGCAACGCAAAAGAATATGAGCATGTCAGTCTCAAAAAAACCGCCCCTGCTCCTGGAAATCCACGACGCCCCCTCCCGCATAATCTCCCGGGGCGTGCCTCCCGTGGTGAATATCTTCTGTTCGTTGCCCACGGCATTGGAAACCGGTCCGGTCATACCGATCGAACGCTCCCTGGATAGAGGCTCGGTAAGCCCCCTGATCCAATCACCCGACACCATGCAGTCACTGTTGAGCAAAATGAGGAACTCACCGGCGGCGATCCGGATTCCATCGTTGTTTCCACCGGCAAAACCCCGGTTGTGATCGTTAAAAATGCACTTGAGCCGCGGCTCCCGCTCCATCAGGCCGCTCAACCAGGTGACGGTTTCATCGGAAGAGTTATTGTCAACCACGATAACTTCATAGTCTTCCGCCACGGAGGAAGAAAAAATGCTCTCCAGGCAGGGCGCCGTAGTGTCCTCCAAAGAATTGTAGCTGACGATTATGATGCTGGCTCTTGGCATTGTCAGTTACCGGGGAGAGGTGTTTCCGCCTGCCGCAGTTCTTGAAGCATACGGGTGAGACTGGTTTCCCAGGGGGGCGGGAATATTCCGAATTTTTCGCCAATTTTCCGGCAGTCCATGACAGACCATTGCGGCCGCGCGGCGGGAGTCGGATAAGAACTTGTCGGTACGGGCTTTACTTCCGTGACCTTCAGGAACTCCCATTTTCGCCCCTGCTCAATGATCGTTCGCGCGAAGTCATACCAGGTCGTGATACCCTTGCCGCAGAAATGGTACGTACCCCAATCCACGTTTCCAGGCTGGGAAGCAATCTCGACCGCGATCCGGGCAATGCATTCGGCCAGGTCCCCGGTCCAGGTGGGGCACCCATGCTGGTCCGAAACAACGGTGAGCACTTCACGCTCCCGGCCCAGCCTGAGCATGGTCTTCACGAAATTGGCGCCTTGCGCGCCATACAGCCAGGAAGTCCGCACGATAATGTGGTCCGCGAGGTTCAGGCGGACAGCTTCCTCACCCTCCCATTTGCTGCGGCCATAGACGTTTATTGGGGATGCCGCGTCCTCCTCCCTGTAGGGAGTCACGGAATTCCCGTCAAACACATAGTCAGTCGAAATATGCACCAGGGGCAGCCCGAGCCGGAGACATTCCCTCGCCAGGTTGGCGGGTCCGTCACGGTTGACCGCGAATGCGGCCTCCGGTTCGGATTCGGCCCGGTCAACGGCGGTATAAGCAGCGCAGTTTATAACCAGGCCCTTGCGACCATCAGGTTGCTCGAGGACCGCACGGATGCTCTCCGGCCGTAGAATGTCCACCGCGGGTCTTCGCGGCGCGTCTACCTCAAAGCCAGCCTGTTTCAGGCACGCAACGGCTTCCCGCCCGAGCATTCCACCGCTTCCGAATACGATGGCTCGAAAGTCTCCCTGAATGGGAGAGGGGAGGTTCATCACCGTTTGCACGATTACAAGCTCCGCTTTGTTCTGCTCAGAAGGCAATCAATCACTGCATCGGCCGGGAGCTCAGCCTCGCGGAATGCCACTCCCTGAGCATCTTTTGCCGAAATGACCGGCTCGACGTCAAGCGGCCATTCTATCGCCAGGTCGAGATCATTCCACCGAATGCATCTCTCGTGCGGCGGAGCATAGAAATCGCTCGCCTTGTACAACACCTCGGCGGTCTCGGAGAGTACCAGGTATCCATGCGCAAAACTCCCCGGTATGTAGAACTGGAGCATATTCTCCGCTGACAGCCTGACGCCGAACCAATGTCCGAAGGTCGGCGAGGATTTCCGAAGATCCACCGCGACATCGAAAATCTCACCGCGGGTCACCCGCACGAGCTTGGTCTGGCATTGCCTGACCTGGTAGTGTAATCCTCTTAAAACACCCTTTCGAGAACGGGAGTGGTTGTCCTGGACAAAATCGGTGTCGATGCCAAGTTCGGCCAGTTTTTTGCTGTTGTAGCTTTCGAAAAAAAAGCCCCTTTCGTCTTCGAAAACTCTGGGTTCCAGAATGGCCAAACCGGGAATGCCAACAAAGGAAATCTTCACGATCCATCCTTATATCGAGTATGGGGTTTCCAGGAACAAGTCCAGACGAATCAACCTTCCAAACACTATTCCATGGGGGGACAACACAAGGCTCCACGCAGCATCTCGATGAGCCCGTAATCATCTCCGAATCATTCATTGTCTTTCGCGAGTAGAGTTTTTCTTAAATTATATATCGGCTGTTTCAGATTTTGCGCAAGTATTTCCGTTCACTTCTTCATTTGCAGGGCCCCCTGCCATCCGCCCTTCAGATAATACTTCGCTCTTTGCTCATGAATTGCAACAGAGAAAATACCTTTTATCATGAAGAAAAAAAAGTGGGCATGAAATTACGAGGAAAAACACATTCCATCCTATTTCTCCGGCCTCGGCGGGGGCATTCCCACTCGCCCATGAGCAGGCTCTCAAAATGAGTGTTCATTGATGCTTGACCAGAGAATTCGATTCCCGTTCCCCCGCCTTTCGCACCTCTTATAGTCGGGCATTACGTTCAAGATGAACCTGCCCCGAGAGTGAAGATGCCGATAAAAATTGGCCCTTTCCGCACTTCGGTACCTCGGGGCGAACGGGGGATGTATCAGCTCGGGCGCGAAATAGTATTATGTGGCGGGAAGAGGTTCTTCACGGGTGGGCCCTGCCACTCAGCGGGGATCGGCAGCGGCGCAATCCGAGCCGTTTATAATCTCCAATACTTTTTCCGGCGTTATCCCGGTCATGCACCGCCAGTCCTGGCAGGGTCTTCTACTGTAGCAGGGCGAACATTCCATCTTATTTCGGATTACCGTGTGGATCTTGCCGTAGGGTCCGGTCCGTCCGGGGTTTGTAGGCCCGAAAAGCGCAAAGACCGGAACATTTAAAGCAGCGGCAATGTGCATCGGTCCCGTATCCGGCGAGACAAGAAACCGTGCGCGGCTGATCACGGCCGCGAGTTCTCTGAGACTGATCCGACCGGCAAGAGAAAAGGCGCGCCCATTGGATTTTTCAACAATCTCATCCGCGAGCATGCAATCGGACGCTCCACCAACCACCACGGACGGCAGGAAGAGCCCCGAGGCCAGTTTCCCGAAATTCTCGGCGGGCCACCGTTTGACAAGTGTCCCGGCTGAAGGAGCTATCACGGCGAACCTGGAAGGAAGCCGTTCCGCGAGATCTTGCCGCAAGTCCAGGGGGGGAAACGGAAAGGAGAAATCATCCATGCCGCAGCCGAGGGCCAGGGCTATGCGGACATTTCTTTCAACCGCATGCTCATCCCAGCTTGCCGGGACTCGATGTGAGTATGTGTACTTCGCTCCCTCTCTAGCATCCGCGAATCCGACCCGGTCCTCCGTCCCGGTGAAAAGCCCGATCACTGCGCTTCGAAGAAGTCCCTGCAGGTCGATTACCAGGTCGAATTGCTCACGTTTGAGGTCTGATCGGAGTGCTCTCAACTCCGAGAAAGTACCCGCGCACTTCCGGGGATTTTTCCAGGAATTCTTGTCTATTATCCAGAGTTTATGGATTAGGGGATGGTCTTCGAGCATGCCGTGAAACCCCTTGGCCACCACCCAGTGAATTTCTGCCTCGGGGAATCTCGCGTGAAGCATATTGAGAACCGGTAACGCGTGGATAATGTCACCCAGGGAACTCGGCTTTATCAATAGTATTTTGCGCACAGCGTTCGGGTCCGGGAATGGCCTCATCTCTCATCCGCCCAAAAGCCGCGCGGCCTCTTCAAGAACATCTTCCACCGCAATGTTCGACATACAGCGATGATCACTGGGACAAATCCTTTTCAGGCAGGGAGCGCACTCGGTCTCCTTGCGCACAATACCGTGCCTGGAGCAGACCGGCGATGTAGTATGATGATCGGTCGGGCCGAACAGAGCAACAATGGGACGGTCGAAAGCGGCAGCGATATGCATGGGACCCGAATCGTTCGTCACGACAAGGTCCATGGCTTCAAGAAGAGACATCAGTTGGCGCACCGAGGTCTTCCCTGTCAGGTTGAGGGGACTTGAATGCATCGTTTCTTCAATTTGAGCTCCGATTCGCATCTCTCCCGCCCCCCCGACGAGCAGCACCCTGAACCCGTATTTCGCCGCAAGCGCGTCGGCAACAGCGGCAAACCTTTCGGGATACCACCTTTTCGCGGAGCCAAAGGCCGCTCCCGGATTTATGGCAACCCACCCGTCAGCGCCAAGCACCTGGCGTGCCCAGGCTTTTTCCCGGTCTGAGCAAACCAGGCTCAAACCGTTGTCCACGGTCGGGATTCCGAGCCTCTCCAGAAGATACAGATCGCGCCGGGCGTGATGGAGTCTCCGGATTGCACCGTTCATTGGAACGCAGTGAGTGAGGAGCAGTCTCCGGCCGTCCGTACCGAATCCGGCTCGCCTGCCGATCCGCGCCAGGACAGCCATAATGGCTGCTTCGATTGCATGCTGAAGGAGAATGGCAAGATCAAACCGCTCTTCCGCTAAAGACCTGCTGAACCGAAGCAGTCCCCGCACTCCCCGGTGCGGTCCTTTCTTGTCATAGACGATCACCCGGTCACAGCACGGATGCAGAGCCAGCAGTTCCGACACAATCGGATTGGCCGCCAGGACGATCTCGGCATGTGGGAAAGCCGCCTTGAGCGCACCCAGGGCGGGTGTGGTCATTACTGCGTCCCCGATCCAGTTTGTCGAACGGACCAGAATTTTTCCGATGTTTCCTGTATCGAGAGGCCGCGTCGTAGTACCGAATTGCATTAGCAAAAGCCCAATTCCCGGCGCCTCTTCCGCCATTCCCGCAAAAGCCTGGAGACGATGCCGAGGATGCCCCGACCCCGCGCTCCAGCCCTGGCCATGCTCATGGGGTCTCGGAATGATGTCGTGTTCATATGCAAAACCATTAGCGAAATGAGCCGAAGTGATGTCAGCTCCGCTTTACAACATGCAACCCCAGGAAGGTCGATCTTCATTTCGCGATGCGAACAATAATTCACTCTACTTCAGCAAAACCCATTTGCCGTTTTCCACTTTCACCATTACCAGAGAATCGGTCTGCAGCCCGTTATGGTCCTCGGGCGTGAGGTTATAGATCCCGCTTACCCCGACGTAGTCTTTCGTCTGCTCAATTCCATCCCTCAGCTTCTCGGGTTCGGTGCCGACCTTCCGGATAGCATTCGCAGCCATGTAGATGGCATCCCATGCGTACCCCGAATGCGTATTGATAGGGTACTGCTTGTCGAAGTGGTACTCGTCTTTATAAAGCCGGATGAACTCCCGTATCACAGCTTTCTGGGGATCGGAGTCGGGCAACTGGTCAACCACCATGACCTTCGTTGACGGCATTATACTCCCGTTCGCGGCATCACCGGCCAACTCAATGTATTTTGGGTCCGGAATCCCGTGACACTGATAGAGCGGGATGGAAATGCCGAGTTGCTTCACGTTCTTGGCAACCCGTGCACCGGCCGGTCCAATGGTCCAGCAGATAACAGCCTGCGCTCCGCTCGCCCTGATCTTAAGAAGTTGAGGCGTCATATCGGTGTCGGTTGCCGCGAAGGACTCCCTGGTGGTGATTTCCAGGCCGAATTCGGACGAGAGCTGATCGAGCCAGGCCAGCCCGTCCTTGCCGAACCCGTCGTTAGCGGTCAAAAGAGCCACCTTCTTCTGATTCTGGGACCTGATAAACTCGTAGAGTTTCTTGACAGCAACGGAGGTTCTCTGAGGTGTCTTGAAAGTCCAGTTAAAGGGGCCGAATTTACCGCCTGCTATAACGGGATCACCCCCAATGGTCATGACAACGGGGATATGCGCCGTTCCCTCGATATAGGGTTTCACCGCCATCCCCTCATCGGTGCGGGTGGGACCGATCAACGCCACTACTTTACCTTCCTCCACCAACCGCTTGGCTTCCATAAGCGACCTGGTGGGATCGCTTTCCGTGTTTCCCGTCTCCAGCTTGATCTGCCGGCCGCCGACTCCACCCTCTTTGTTGATCTTGTCAACCACCATTTGCGCAACGAGACGGGTTGGTTCGCCGATGGAAGAGGCTGGGCCGGAAAGGGCGAAAAAGGCGCCAATCTTGACCGTTTCCTGCGCGCCGGCGCATGCCGGAACGATGGCCAGCACCAGGGCCGCTATCACAAGGATAGCCTGCCGGATCGAAATCTCCAATCTCATCTCCTCCTCCTTATTCACTGAAATAGGTCCGATACTTCCGGCAAACCCCATCACACACCACGGCAAAGACCACGGTCCTCCACATCAAAACCGGCGCTTCTCCCCAATTCGGAGCTGAATCGCATAGGCCACTCCCCCGATCCGGAAGCCCCCCCCCCGCGCTCGGCGATAGCCCGGCCCGGACATTCCCGGCAACTTCGACGGCTCTTCCCACGAAACCTTCGCATGGATGGCGCGTGAGTATCCCGACTCCATTCCCGGATTATGGCGCGGACCTTTAATTCAGGACGCTACCCCTCAGTCCTCCGTCCTGTGGTCGAATACTCTCTTGCTTTTTCTCTCCGAGCGCGGCAAAGACCCATATTCGACAATCTCCACCTGGGCACGAACCATGATCTGCCTGCGGAACTCCGAGGTGATATCCTCCATCAATTTTGTCGCGGCGTCAGGCGATTCGATTCCATGCCCTTCCACCTTGACCAGTAAAATGTCCCGGCCGTCTTCCCTGCGAAAGAGATGAACCTGGTACTCACTGCCGGCGCCCGGTATCTGCGACAGGACGTGGTCTATCTGTCCGGGGTAAATGTTGACGGCCCGGAAGATGAACATATCGTCGGAACGGCCCAGAATGTGATCGTGGCGCGGCAAGGGGTTCCCGCACGGACACGGTTCAGGAATAAAGCGCGTCAGGTCTCGCGTTCGGTATCGGATGAGCGGGCAGCCTTCTTTCCTGAGCGATGTGACCACCATTTCACCGATTTCCCCCGGTGCGGCCGGTTCAAGCGTTTCGGGATTCAGTATCTCGAGTATGAAATAGTCCGCCCAGTAATGGACCCCCTGGTGCGCCACGCATTCGAGACCAGTACCCGGGCCGTAGAGTTCCGTGAGCCCCGGAATATCGAAAAGGTGCTCGGCGCCCGTTATCTCCTGGATTCTCTGGCGCATTTTAAGACTGTGGCGCTCAGCGCCGAATATGAATTTCTTAAGCGAAATCCGGTCCCGCAAACCACGGCGTTCAATCTCCTCGACCATCAGGAGCGCCATCGAGGCCGTTGAGCAAAACACGGTACTCTGCATGTCCTCAAGCAACTGGCAGTGCATCTCCGTGTTGGCGGGCCCCACTGGGATAGCCATCGCGCCGAAACGCTCGCATCCCAGTTGGAATCCCACTCCGGCCGTCCACAGTCCATAGCCTACCGCGATCTGGACCCTGTCCGTCGTCGAGAGCTGGGCCATCTCATAGCAGCGCGCGAACATGGTGGCCCAATCGTCGATATCTTTCTGCGTATAGCAAAGTACTTTCCGCTTCCCCGTTGTCCCGGAGGATGCGTGAATACGAACGATTTTTTCGAACGGCACCGACCGAAGCGGAAAGGGATAATCCTCGCGAAGGTCCTGGGCAGTGGTCAAGGGAAGCCTGCGCAGATCGTCAAGCGAACGGATCTGGGTGGGTGATACCCGTGCGGCCTCAAGTTTCTTGCGGTAAAATTCGGAGTTGTTGTAGGCGTGGGAAACGGTCCATTTAAGACCCTGGAGCTGCAGCGCCGGCAAATCTTTCAAGCATGTACGGACCGGCATGAAAGAAACACTCATTTTATTAGATTCTCCTCTCGAACTGTGCATATTTCAACTCGCAGCGGGACACCTTCCTTCAGAAATGAGAAAAACAGCGAGAACGCTGATTGGAGATTACCGGCGAGCATGTTTCCGCAAATTCGCGTCTTTCAATATCATAAACAAACGAAAATTTCACAAAAACTACCTGTTTTTTTTGCACGGAAGCCTCTCAGGTGGTCTATTTATCTGGCTAATATCGCGCGGGCAAATGATGCACCCGGCAAGATCGCGGAAACGTTGTCCGTGGGCGACCGCGAGGTCCCGGCCGGCATTCGGCGACGCGGAGGAACACCCGCAAATCCGCGCCGGACCGAGGATCCTCGTTCGAACCATGCGACGTCGCGCGGCGATTATAATCAAGCCTTGAAGCGGATTCACCTTGCCGGACCTATGGCGCCAAAATTCCTCGGGATTTGCGGGGAGCCTCATTACATGTTTTTCCTCCTGCTTCTATACATACTTTCACAGTCATCCCCTTGTCTCCCCACAATTACGCTGATATTATTCACGCGCTTTTCAACCAGCGCCGGCTGAAATGCAATGAATTTGCAGCAGTCAGGAGGATACCGACAATGAGAGTCGTAAGCAGGGCCGAGACATGCATCGGCCTTTTTCTTTTAGCGGCATTGGGTACGATCGCCGTGGCAATGCTCGCCATGCAGTCCCGGTATGATCCCGCTCTCTTTCGGGCACTCGAGGTCAAGGGTGATGCCCTCTCCGCTCAAGAACCTTCCGCCTCCGCGGGCAGTTCCCAGGCCCTGGCGGCCCTGGCGCCCGAAGGTCTCTCCCCGCTCGGCAGTGAAGAAGTATTTGGGCCCGATACACTTTCCGACAAAATCGACGGGAAAGCGGAACTTTATCTCTCGGCCGGCTTTATCCGGCTCGCCACACAGCGGTTTTCCCGAACATCCGACCCGAAAGTCTGGCTCGAACTATTTGTCTATGACATGAGTGACTCAAAAAACGCATTCTCCGTCTATAGCCTGCAAAAGCGCAAAGATGCGCACAAAGCAGACGTCGGGACTTTCGCCTATAGCACGGGAAATGCACTTTTTTTCCTGACCGGCTCCAGGTATATCGAGATTGTCTCGGCAGAAACAGGGTTGGAGAACGAAATGTCGGCACTCGCGAACAAACTGGTGCGGGCCACTCCTCCCCGGGAAAACGAGACCATGGAATTCGCACTCTTCCCCTCCGAATTCCTGGATGATGGAACCATCTCGCTTCATATGAGCGATGTCTTCGGATTCAACCGGCTCAACAACATTTATACCGCCCAGTACAACATTGAAAGCGAACAGGTCACGGCTTTTATCTCCAGGCGGGAGAGTCCGGAAGAAGCCGCAACGCTCGCCTCCGAGTACTCCCAGTTCCTGCTGGAGAACGGCGGCTCGGAACTTGGCGAGATTCCGGGTTTGCCCGGATCGCGGCTTTTCCAGGTTTTCGACACTTATGAAGCGGTCCTGAGCGCCGGTCCTTTTCTGGCCGGAACACACGAAGTGGAAAAAAGGAGCGCCGCGGAAGAGGTCGCCACCCGCATCTATCGAAAGCTCCAGGAAGGCGTCAATGAAAAAAGCAATTGATAAGATACCCATGGAATCCGGAATAAACAGGCGAGACTTCCTCATTCGCGCCGCAAAAGCTGGCGCGGGCCTCGCCGCCGCCGGCGCCATCGGCTATTTTCTGCACGATCCGAACGGCCCGGCGCCAGCGACCGCCACGGAGAAGTCTCCCCTGGCGCTGCCCGATTTTTCAGTTCCCGAGGCGGGAAGGAAGATCGCCATCATCACGGGTGCGGACCGGGTCAAGTCCGTGAATACCGGCATTCAAGCCCTCGGCGGGATCGAAACCTTCATCAAGAAAGGCGACCGCGTCCTCGTCAAGGTGAATGCCGCTTTTGCCAGCCCTCCGGCACTGTGCGCCACCACGCATCCCGAGTTGATATCGGAGGTCGTGCGTCTGTGCCTCAAAGCAGGGGCCGCATCGGTTGCCGTGACCGACAACCCGATAAACAACCCGGAGAGCTGCTTTGCCCTCAGTGGGATCGGAGAGGCGACACAGTCTTCGGGGGCAGCGCTGGTCCTCCCGAGGGACACGCTGTTTACCAACATGACCATCCCCGGAACGAGTTTTCTCAAGAATTGGCCGATCCTCAGCGCACCGTTCAAGGGAATCACGAAGCTGATCGGTATCGCCCCCATCAAGGACCACCACAGAAGCGGCGCTTCGATGTCCATGAAAAACTGGTACGGGCTCGTCGGAGGACGACGCAACATCTTCCATCAGGATATCCATACCTTCATCAGGGACCTTGCCATTATGGTCAAACCCACCATGGTCATTCTGGACGGGACTCTTACCATGATCACCAATGGTCCGACCGGCGGTTCCCTGTCGGATCTCAAGAAGACGGAGACCATGATACTCAGCACGGACCAGGTGGCCGCCGACGCTGCCGGAGCGGTCCTGCTCGGAAAGACATCTGGTGATCTCCCTTTCCTTGCAAAAGCGGAGCAGGCCGGGGCCGGAACCCTGGATTTTGAATCCCTGAATCCCATTCGCACAACGGCGGCTTGAGAAATTCATGAAAATAACTGTTGTAAGACGTATCAGTCAGATTTTCTTTTTCGCGTTGTTCATCTGGTTTTGTATCGCCGCGACCTTCGGGCAGTCCTTCTGGCAGCTCCGCGGTTGGCCGGTAAACTGGTTTCTGCAGCTCGATCCTCTTGTCGCCCTGGGGAATCTTCTCACTACCCGTGCCCTTTACAGCGGGCTCATATGGGCGGTGGCGACCGTTGTCCTCACCCTCATTCTGGGAAGATTCTTCTGCGGCTGGGTCTGCCCCTTTGGTTCTCTCCACCACTTCATCGGCTATGCGGCCTCACGGGGCAGGCGCACGCCGGAGAAGATCGCATCGAACCGCTATCGGCATGCACAGAGGATCAAGTATTATGTCCTCATGGTTCTGCTGTTTGCCTCCGTCGGCGGTTTTGCATCCCAATTGATGGACAGTGCCGGGTTGAGTCCCGTCATACCCTTTCTTGTTCTACTCGTCCTCTCCATCCTGGCCCTGATTTTCCGGAAATCGGCCTTAAACCTGAAATCCGCTGTAACCGTACTGTTCGTGATGACCGCGGTTTCGGCCGCCGGGCTCTTTGCCCGCCTCGACGGAGTTGTCGCCGCGTCGCTTCAGACAGGTCTTCTCGATCCTATTCCCCTGGTATACCGTTCGGTAAATCTCGTTCTTCTTCCACTTTCCGATTCCGCCATACAGTTCACATCTGCCGGTCAGCGGCATTATGAAGGGACCTGGCTCATTGCCTTCATCTTCGTTGCCGCGCTGTTGCTAAACCTCATAATCCCCCGCTTCTACTGCCGTATTCTGTGCCCCCTCGGCGCACTCCACGGCATTCTGGGCAAATACGCGCTCTGGAGGATCGGGAGGAAACGCGGGAAATGCTCCGGATGCCATCTCTGCGATTCACACTGTGAAGGCGCCTGCCAGCCCAATGAACAGATCCGAATTCCCGAATGCGTGCTTTGCATGAATTGTATCCACACCTGCCGGGACGATCTCATCGGCTATAATACATTTCGCTCGACATCCGGCGAGATTGACTCCCCAAATCTTTCCCGGCGCGGTTTTGTCATCGCATCGGTCTCGGGAATAGCCGCGGTCCCCCTGCTCCGCATCGACGGGAAGCTCGACAGGAACTGGAACCCGGGAGTGATCCGGCCGCCGGGTTCTGTTCCGGAATCGGAGTTTCTCAACCGCTGCATCAAGTGCGACCAATGTGCCCGTGTCTGTCCGACAAACGTCATCCAACCCGATGGCTCAAAAAGCGGGATTGAAGGTCTGTGGACCCCGACACTTAATTTTCGCGCGGGATCGAGCGGCTGCCAGATGAACTGTACCGCCTGCGGGCACATCTGCCCGACCGCGGCAATCCGCCCCATCAGCCTTGAAGAAAAGCTCGGGCGCGGACCGTTCGAGAAGAATGGTCCCCTGCGAATCGGAACGGCCTTTGTTGACCGCGGCCGATGCCTGCCCTGGGCCATGGACAAACCTTGTATTGTCTGCCAGGAGAACTGCCCTGTGAGTCCCAAGGCAATTTATGTAAAAGAATCCTTTGTTACCGTTCGGGAGGGAGTCCTCCAAACCGGGAAGGTCTCGGGAACCGTGGTGGAGATTCAAAAACCGCTTCTCCCGGCTGACCGTTTCGGGACGGGTGATTTCTTCGTTGCGGCCGAAAGCGGCGGGATCGTAACCAGAAGACGGGTTATGGCAAACGCCCCGAGTTCAATCACCATGGAACAGGAACTGCCACCGGATCTTTTACGACAGGACAGGAAGAGCATCGAACTGCAGGTACGGCTGCTCCTGCCCCAGGTCGATCCGGAGCGGTGTATCGGATGTGGCATCTGCGAACACGAATGCCCGGTGAGCGGAACGAGAGCCATTCGGGTGAGCGCGGAGGGGGAATCGCGGCACCGAAAGCATTCGCTTTCATTGAAATAGCGAACCAGGAGCAACACGTTACCGGAATGATTTCAGATTGGAATATGTGTTCACTTCAACTCGGGACACCTGCAATTATGGCGTGCAAACTCAGACACAAATCACAGGGAGACAATCATGTCCGATGACAAAGGACTTTCCCGGCGTGAGTTCATCAAGCTGGCCGGGATCGCCGCGCCGGGTACCGTCCTGGCATCCACGAGCCCCCTGGCGGCGGCCGGAAATGCTGATGAGAAATCCACTCAAAACTCGGTCATTCCAGTGCGGCCCTTCGGCAAGACGGGAGTAAACGTCTCCATTCTGGCATTGGGCGGCATGTTCGACATCCCATCGAACCAATTGCTTCTGAGGCAGGCCCTCAAGTGGGGAGTCACCTACTGGGACACCGCCGACTGCTACGAGGGAGGAAACAGCGAAGCCGGGATTGGCCAGTTCCTCAAAAAATATCCCGAAACGCGAAAGACCATCTTTCTGGTCAGCAAGTCCGACCGGCGTGACCCCAAAGGGCTGACCGAACTTCTAGACCGCTCACTCCAGAAGATGAACACTGACCACATCGACCTCTACTTCATCCATGGAACGAAGAGCATCGGCGAGCTGAACCAGGAGACCAAAACCTGGGTTGAGAAGGCGAAATCCCAGGGAAAGATCAAGTTTTTCGGGTTCAGCGCCCACAGCAACATGGAAGAACAGATGACGGCCGCCGCGAAGTTGGGCTGGATCGATGGAATCATGATCAGCTACAACTTCCGACTGATGCGCTCGGACAAGATGCGCGCCGCCGTCGAGGCCTGCGGCAACGCCGGCATCGGCCTCACGGCAATGAAAACACAGGGCGGAGGGCAGGTATCGGTTCAGTCGGAAGCCGAACTGGAGATGGCGGGCAAGTTCCTGAAACAGGGCTTTACGGACGGACAGGCCAAGCTGAAAGCTATCTGGGAAAACCCCGGAATAGCAAGCATCTGCTCCCAGATGCCCAATATGACCATACTGATGTCCAACGTCGCCGCGGCATTGAACCAGACAAAAATCAGCGCCTCCGCCCTGCGGGCAATGGACAGGTACGCGGAGCAGACGTCATCCGGCTACTGCACCGGATGCACGAGCATATGCGAGGCGGCGCTCGACGCCGCGGTGCCGGTCGGAGATATCATGCGCTGCCTCATGTACCACAACAGCTACGGCGATACCGATCGGGCGAAAGCCCTGTTTGCCCAGATTTCATCCAAAGTTCCAGGGCGGCTCGCCGACAAGGATTATTCCCTGGCGGAAGCGCGGTGTCCCCAAAAGCTGCGGATCGGGGATCTGGTGAAAACGGCGGCGACCATCCTGGCATAGCCAACCACTGGTCCCCTGTTTGAGCCGAGCGAGGCAGGCCCCCATGCGTGTGGCGAGGTGCGGGGCGGGGCCGTGCAGGTCCCGCCCCGCGTCGCACGCCCCGCATGCACGTGGCAAGATGGAGTGAAGGAAGCATTGCAGCCAGGCGCGACTGGCCGTTCCAGACACCTTCCAAGAAATAGTCCTTGAAAATTAGCAATTCCAATTGCTTACATCGATGGCCAAGTAATCCATCCCGTCATTTCGGCGCAAAGCCTCTCACCCGTTCGCTCTGAAGTATCGAAGAGCAGAACGGGGCAAGGATGAGCGGCCGCGGGGCTGTTTATTCCGCCCTCGCCTTGCCGCGCCAATGCGGGGTTTACTCCGCTCCGGGCGGACGGGAGTGAGCACGTTCGTGTCCACGGGAAAAGCTGTTTCTAGAGGTATCGAAGCGTGAACGGGCCGGGGGATAATGGTTGTCAAAAAAACAGAGAGGGGGGCCGACACGCTAGCGGGCCGCCCCCCTCGTGAATTGGATGATGAAAGGGAAGATTTTCCAGAAAAAACCGGCGAGGTTTCTATTATTTTCCTGGAAGTGCTTCGAGCATTCTGCTCACCTGGAGATCGATGACGCGTTGCACGTCATAGGGTGGAACATTTGCCAAGTCAACGAGGGCCGACTTTGAGGATGCGGTCCCGTCACGGAAGCTCTGCGTCCTGATATCGATGCGCACCATGGCCGCTTCGGCGGGCGCAACCAGACCAAGAGCGGCCCCGCTGCCGGCGCCGATTGCGGCGCCCTTACCCGGTGAACCGAGCGCTCCGCCTATGATAGCCCCCGTGGCGGCTCCGAGCAGCGCGCCACCCACCACGTTTCCCGCTCTCGCTTCGGGATTGTCACGGCCCATCGCGTAAAAAGAAAGGTCGAGCGCGAAATCAGCCTCCCTTTGTCTCCTGACCTGGTCATATCCTTTCTGATAAAGCGTATTCATCGACTGCGGCAGGTTTGCGAGGCCGAACGGCGTACGATCCTCTATACGGAGCGAATAGGTTCGATCCTGCGGTCCAACCATCAGATACCCGCCACCTCCAGGGCCCGCGGGGCCTCCGGTCTGGACAGCCGGCTGTTCCTGCACGCTATAGTAGGGCCCGGGCGCCGCACAGCCGGCCATAACCACCATGGCAAACACCGTAAACAAGACTGCAAACGTTCGCGCCAAATCTCTCATCATTCTCGCTCCTCTTAATGGTTTGTAACGATCAATACCTTGAATAAGGACTTACTCCGCCATGAATAGCATTAGTAGAACCTCGCAACAACGATTTTAAACGGCACTTACTATTTCCATCGAAAATGTTTCCATCGATTTCCCCTTCAAATCACAACAAACCGGCACTCCTCGCTAAAGCACGATGCGTGCCGAAACGTTCGGGTTTGGCAGGAAGAATTTCTCCCTGCTCTTGACCCAATGACGGAGGCAGGCGGGATTTCGTTTACAGCTTTTACCCATACCTTATCGGCTCCCGTGTTGATTTGGCAAACACTTTGCGTTTACAATCAACCAACTCTTTCCCGGTGTCTCGGGCACAACACACCAAGCCGGCTTCGTCTTTCACGGAGGAGATACGCTTCATGGAGAAGATTCGCCTCGGCATCAGTGCATGCCTTTTGGGTGAGCCCGTCAGGTACGACGGTGGACACAAGCTCGACCGTTTCCTGAGGGACGTACTTGGACGTCACGTCGAGTACATTCCCGTATGTCCCGAGGTCGAATGCGGTCTTCCCGTGCCCCGAGAATCCATGCATCTCGAAGCCGGTCCCGGCGCGCCGCGTCTGCTCACCATCAGGTCAAAAATAGACCACACAGAACGCATGCTCGAATGGTCGGCTCGCAGAGTTCGTGAACTGGAGACCGAAAACCTTTGCGGGTTCATCTTCAAGAGCAACTCCCCCAGCAGCGGCATGGAACGCATAAGGGTCTACGACACGAATGGCGTTCCACGAAAGACGGGAATCGGACTCTTCTCACGCGCATTCATGGAGCATTTCCCCCATATGCCCGTTGAGGATGAGGGCCGTTTGCACGACCTGCCGATCAGGGAGAACTTCATTGAAAGGGTTTTTGTCTACAGGCGCTGGCAGAACTTGACCGAACAGGCCCCACGGCTTGGCGGCCTCGTGGATTTTCACTCGCGGCACAAACTCCTCATAATGTCCCACAGCCCCAAACACTATACCCTCATGGGAAAGCTGGTGGCATTCGGAAAGAACATGCCGGCGGAAAAGCTTCTCAGTGAATATATGAAGTTGCTCATGGACGCGCTCAGGTTAAAAGCGACTCCGCGAAAGAACACCAATGTTTTGCAGCATCTCGCGGGCTACTTCAAGAAGGTCATGTCAGGCGATGAGAAACAGGAGATGGATGAATTGATAACAGCCTATCATACGGGATACCTTCCCCTCATCGTTCCCGTCACGCTCATAAATCATTACGTAAGGAAATATGATCAGCCCTACCTGAAGCAACAGTATTACCTGAATCCCCACCCCATGGAGCTTCAATTAAGAAACCACGTCTGATCCGAAGTTACGTTCGCGACATTGCCGTTTCCGCCAGTGGTAAATTTAATGAGAACATCGTGGGGCGGACTGCATGGCTGCACAACTTCAGCACCATATAAACAAAGGGGCGGCACGGAGCCGCCCCTTCTTTATGCCAGATAGCTTCAGCTTGAAGCAAACCCGGTCTTCCCGCTGGGAGCGAACCGGGCCCAAATCGCGCCGATTTGCTTACTTCTTCCCGCCTGGCAGAATCTTTTTGAACAGATGACTTACTCCCGAGAATCCCATCTTGCGGCGCAGCATTCCGAGCTGATCCTGGAGTGGAATCTTTTTCGGGCAAACATCCTCGCAGCCCAGCAGGCCGAGGCATCCGAAGATGCCATCATCGTTTCCGACCACTTCGAAATACTCGTCGGTGGTCCGCTGGTCGCGCGGGTCCATCATGAACCGGGCAAGACGGTTAAATGCGGTGGCGCCCATGAAGCCTTCGGGCAGCATGTTTGCCTTTCCGCAAGCAGCCACGCAGCAACCGCACTCGATACAGCGCTCCAGTTCATAGATTTCATCGGCGAGCGTATTGTCCATCCGCTCTTCTTCAGCCTGCGGATCAAATTTCCTGGTTGTATGGACCCAGGATTGAACTTTTTCGTTCATTCCGCGGAACCAGGTACCCGTATCCACCGAAAGATCGCCGATCAGCTTGAATACAGGCAGAGGCATCAGGGTGATCTCATTGGGCAGTGCCTTGGTTTTTGTGTGGCACGCCAGATCCGGCCGTCCGTTGATCATCATGGCGCACGAACCACAGATACCGGCACGGCACATGAAATCGAACATCAACGTCGGGTCCTGTTCCTCCCTGATGCGGTTAAGGGCGATAAAGAGGGTCATGGCATCGGTTTCCTCGAGGTAGTACGCATCCATGTGCGGAACCGAAGCCGAATCTTCCGGATTGAACCTGAAAACATTAAACTTTAGCGTTCGTCCCATCAAAACACCTCTCGCTTGGCTTAGTTAGTCTCCGGCTTAGGAGCGCAAATCTCGGGATCCTCGGTGCAAATGATCTTGGTTGAGCCATAACCTCTTTCACCCGGCGGAAGTTCCCAGACCTTGGAAGGCTTTTCGTATTCCAGAGTCGGCATCTTGTCGTTTTCGTTCTTCCAGTAGGCCAGAGTACGCTTCAGCCAATCTCTGTCATTACGTTCCGGGAAGTCTTCGCGGGCGTGGGCTCCGCGGCTCTCGGTACGCTGCAGGGCGCCGTAGGCCACCATGAGCGCCAGCCGCACCATTCCGGGCATCTTGAGAGCCAGGGCCAGTTCAGGGTTGGCCCCGATCGGCGATGACTGGAGACCTATCTTCAGTGCCCTTTCGTAGATCACCTGGAGGTTATCGACGGCCTTCTGGAGTTCTCCGCCATTGCGGAAGATGCCGACCTTGTCCATCAGTTCATCCTGCATTGCGGCGCGGACTGCATAGACACTTTCCTTGCCGTTCTTACCCTTGATCACGTCGTCGATCCGCTGCTGCTGTTTCTTGACGGCATCGGAAATAACGGCTGTCTTGAAGTCCACCTGGTATCCCTGCAGGAACTCGGATATCTTTTCACCAACGATTCTTCCAGCCACAATCGTTTCAGCCAGGGAGTTTCCACCGAGACGGTTAAACCCGTGCATATCCCAGCACGCTCCCTCGCCCGCCGCAAAGAGACCCTTGAGACCGTATGCCGCGCCGTCCTTATTGGTGCGCACACCACCCATGCTATAATGGTGAGCCGGCCGCACAGGGATCATCTGTGTGATTGGATCCACATCGAGGAATTCGTTGCAGATTTCCTCAACCTCACGCAGCTTCGTCTTTATATGATGGGCGCCCAGATGGCGGATATCCAGCCACAGATGCGGGCCGTACGGACTTGGCACACCCTTTCCAAGACGCATGTGGTGAGTCATCCAGCGGGAAACGACGTCGCGCGACGCAAGTTCCTGTTTGCCAGGTTCGTAGATGTGCATGAACCGCTCGCCGTTGACATCCTTGAGCGTTCCGCCGTCACCGCGGCAGCCTTCGGTAACGAGGATGTTCGTGGGAACGATTCCGGTGGGATGGAACTGGATGGCTTCCGGGTTCCCGATCGGGACAAGGCCGGTATCCAGGGCAATGATGGCGCCGTCGCCCGTGTTAATGACCGCGTTTGTCGTCTCGCGGTATATCCTGCCGTAGCCGCCCGTTGCGATAAGGGTAGCCTTGGCGAGATAGACCCGGATCTTGCCGGTCTTGAGGCAACGCGCGACAACGCCCATGCATGTCTCACCATCATGGATGAGAGCTACCGCTTCCACCCTGTCGTGCACAGTCACGCCAAGGCGAACGACTTCGTTATCCATGGTGAAAAGAAGTGTATGACCGGTCCCATCCGAGGTATAGCAGGTACGCCATTTCGCCGTGCCGCCAAAATCGCGGGCGGTGATCAACCCCTCTTTTTCCTTCTTCTCTATCTTTTCGTATTCCTTACCGGCCTTATAGTAAATGCCCTTTCCGGGAACGACACGGTTCCAGGGAATGCCCCAAGCCGCCATTTCGCGAACAGCGATGGGAGCAGTCTCGGCAAACATGCGCGCGACTTCCTGGTCGCAGCCCCAGTCAGATCCTTTTACCGTATCGGCGAAGTGCACGTCCGGGCAGTCCCCCTCGCCTTTACAGCATTGACCCAGCGAAGCCTGCATGCCGCCCTGAGCGGCGGAAGAATGGGAACGCCTCGGCGGAACAATACTGAGACAAATCGTCTCAAACCCCGCTGAAGCCGCCGCCACCGCTACACGCTCACCCGCCAGGCCCGCTCCCACGCACAAGAGATCAGTATAGAAGGTATCCAATTTTCAGCTCCTTACATTGCTTTGACTAAAAAATAGAATGTGAACAGCGTCAAAAGCCCGATTCCAATAAAGGTCAAAGTGAGCTTGTTCTCGAAACCGTGAAGCGCTTTACGGTTGGACCTCTTGATAAAGCCCCACTTGACACCGATGCGGTAGATGCCGATGCCCACATGGAGCTCGATCATCGGGAGCAAAACGACGTAGAAAAGCAGCCACCATCCACCTTGAATTCTGGCTGCGCTCCGTGCCGCGGTGATAGGCAGGTTTGTGAGGACCGTCCACATGTGGATACAGCCCATAATGAGGACGATGAACGCTGTCAATGCCTGGACCACCCAGAGCCATGTGTCGAGGTGATTGAAGTTGACGCTGTGGCGCCACATCGCCTTCTGCTCACGGGCGCGGAAGGGGAGCTTGCGGGCAGCTAGCACAAAATGGGCCAGCATGACCAACGCAATCAGCGGACCGCCCAATTGAGCCATATAAGTGGCTTCAAAAAACCAGGCGATCGCATTCATTACCCTGCCCCCACCGAGATCGAGGTTAACACTGGCTACCAGAATCATGTGCGCCCACATAAACGCCACGAGCCCGACTCCGGTAAGCATTTGGAAAAAATCCAAATACGCCTCAGTTCGTACAGGTTCTACTCGAGCAATAGTTTGATCCGCCATCATGTTCCTCTAACTCCTGACTAGCTGTTATGAAATTGGTTGGAAAGAAACTTGGGTTCGCGCGTATCCCTGAGAAAAGGACAAAATAGTCTAAAAGTCAAGTACTTTTTATCACAACCCAGCCACTGAACTGCAATCCTTTGAAAGCACACATAGTTTCATAAAAATCCTGTCAACTGGCTTAGCGGGCTACTATCGACCGTATCAGGCACAATCCGGGTGCACAACCGGTACGATATCGGTGGAAATGGTCTGAAATATTAGTAGTTTTCAGACTTTACATTATATAGGAACAGTATTATCATACATCTTACTTCTCCTGATAAAATGCAAGTGGCTCAAAAGGTTCCGATAATATGCACAAATAGACAATACTGCCCCCTGTCAGCCGCGCAGTTGGGGAAGATATGCACAAGACAGACCACCAGTCATCTGATTGTCTCATGTGTTGCGACAGAAATACACTCTGGTAATCACCTCTTCCGTGATCTTATTCCCATATCGATTTTTTTAGGGAAAATACAGGGATTTCGCTACACAAACAGCATTGACAGTGGTACAAGAACAGTTCGTCATAGCGCCCCCAATCCAATCAATTGAGGCACCACGGAGGTAAAGGAATGCTGGTAAAGAATTGGATGAGCAAGAGTGTGATCACGATCGATGAAGACGATTCAATGCAGCTTGCCATGAGCCTGATGAAAGAAAATAAGATCAGGATGCTTCCCGTCATGAACAAAGGGAAACTGGTCGGAATTCTTTCCGATACCGACCTTAAACGCGCTTCGGCCTCCGATGCCACTATGCTTGATGTTCATGAACTACTCTACCTGATATCCAAGATTAAGGTGCACGAAATCATGTCGAAGCACCCGCTGATCATCCCGGAAGACTATACCGTGGAGGAAGCGGCGCAGATAATGATGGAAAAGAATATCTCCAGCCTGCCCGTGGTTGACGCCGCCGGCAACCTGGTGGGAGTGATCACCAGACATGACCTGTTCGAAATACTCATCAACCTTAGCGGCCTCGGGAAAAAAGGTGTCCAGTTTGCCTTTTTGATAGACGATCGTTCGGGCTCGATAAAGGAAATCACCGACGTGATCCGAAGATATGACGGACGGATCGCCAGCATTCTCAGCTCATATGAAAACGCTCCCGCGGGAAAGCGCATCGTCTACATCAGGATCTATGAACTGGACCGCTCATTGATGCCGGAACTGATCCGCGAATTCAGGGATAAGTCCACCCTCATCTATATGGTGGATCACCGGGACAACAAGAGAAACATATTCCAGGACATCAAGGCCTAGGACTCGGGCCGGGACCTCCCCCATACGAGAAAAGGCCCGCTTAAAGCGGGCCTTTTCTCGTATGGGCCATCATACTCTAATCCGGTCCGGGGGATGTCAGGTGATGCCCATCCACTTTCAGACTCCGCGCAAATTCAACTCGCCTTCCTCCTGGCCTGATCTTCTTCCGAAAAAAGCTTCAAATAGCGGCCGTAGCCTTCCTTCTCCAGTTCATCCCTGGGAACGAACCTGAGGGCGGCTGAGTTCATACAGTACCGCAGCCCCGTTGGAGGCGGCCCGTCATTGAAAACGTGCCCCAGATGAGAATCCGCGTTCTTGCTCCGCACTTCCGTGCGCGGCATGAAAAAAAGACTCGTATCCTTTTTCTCCACCAGGTTTCCCGGCTCCAGGGGTCTCGTGAAGCTCGGCCAGCCAGTCCCGGAATCATACTTGTCCCCGGAACTGAAAAGCGGCTCACCGGATACAACGTCCACGTAGATCCCCTCACGCTTGTTGTCCCAATATTCATTATGGAACGCCGGCTCGGTGCCGCTTTCCTGGGTCACCTTGTATTGCAGGGATGAGAGTCTATCCCGGAGGATCTCCCGCGAGGGTTTCGAAAAAGATCCGTCATGCTCCTTCACCCCCTGTTCCTCTTTTCCCCATTGCCGCGCGAGAAACTGGTCGCGACCGGAATTAAACCGGTACAGGTTGTACCGTATCGGGTTCTTTTTGTAGTAGTCCTGGTGATAATCTTCCGCCGGGTAAAATTTCGTGAACCGGATAATCCGCGTCGCAATCGGTCTCTTAAAGCGGCCCGACATTTCCAGTTGACGTTTCGATTCCTCCGCAAGCCGCTTTTGCTCATCGTCCTGGTAGAAGATGGCGCTGAGGTACTGAGCCCCCCTGTCCACGAACTGACCATCGGCATCGGTCGGGTCCACATGCCTCCAGAAGTAATCGAGCAGTTCCTTATAGGTAATCCTGGCCGGGTCATAGATTATCTGAACGGCTTCCACATGGCCGGTGCTTCCGGATGAAACAGCCTGGTAGCTCGGATTCTCCACCTCACCCCCGGTGTAGCCGGAAATGACATCCACCACACCGTCAAGCTTTTCGAAATCGGATTCCGTGCACCAGAAACACCCGCCGGCAAAAGTGGCCCTGGGCAACCCCTCGTGACCAACCACCCGCGGGGCGGAGGGTTCCGACTGATTGCCGTGTGAAGCCTCCCATACAGCGAAAATGAATCCCACAAACATTAATGATGAAACTAAAAGGATCCCCTTCATCTCAGTCTCTCCAGCAATCGCCTGTTCGACCGGAACCCACGGCCATAGAATATGAGTGATACGGAGTTGCGTTCAAGATGAGTCTATCCCTAAATTGAAGATGCCGTTCAGAATTGACCCGTTCTACCCATCGATACCAGGGCGAACGGGGGTATATCCTCTTGAACGCAAATTAGTATGAAACCTTTATCACGCCCTTCTCCACCCTCCGGCCCGGGGGCAGGCGACGCCCTCGATACCGCGGCACCGGCCCTTGAATTTCCGGGATCGCCAACGGACGGCAACCGTCCGCGGCCGTGAATCCCAGCTTCCATTCTTTTGAAGGCGGTCGGTCGGACCCGAGCCCCGGTGCTGGCGAGTCCGGTCCCGCGCGGCCACCTTTTAGAAGAGCCATCAGTCGGACAACCACTTTAAAATTTAAAGCCTCTGCGGCTATTTACAATAAGTTCTCCCTCAATAAATCACCTCCGCCGACTATGTTTATCGCATTCCGGGAACTGGAACTCCAAATGACATCGATCATAGCCCAACGGCGGTCTTCATGTTGCCCAGGTGCTCTTTTCCCGATATCAGCACCACGTTTTCAATGAACTGGCGAACGGTCACATCGCCACCCAGCATGGAGAGATATCCGGTACGGTCCAGTTCGGAGTCATCCAGCCCAGCCACAAACTCAACCATCTCCCCTCCATTCCTGTTCAGTATGTCGAGCACGTCACGCCGAGTGCATTCAGCATGCTCTCGGGCATGCTGGTTAGCCATCTCCACGACCTGTTCCCCGGTGAGTTGCGGCAGTGGCTCCCCCGCGATTATCTTCCTACTCAAATTCACCGCTGAATAATGCCCGGCGCCGATGTGCCTGGCCGTCACTCCAACCGGCCATTGCTCCCAGGCACAGATCTTTTTCCAGTCTTGCTCATCGCAACGTTCAACAAAGGCTATTACCTCGCCGTTGAAACCCCTCAGGCGCTCCGCCAGTTCCTTAGCTCGGCTCTCCATGACAGTCTCCTTTATCAATGGTGGATATTTCACAACATTCCAGGTGGCGCTCTATCGGCGCACGCCATATTTTATTCAAAGCGTCGATACCGAAAGATAAGAATCCAGGGCAAGGAACAGCAACTTGCAAGAGCAGCGGGGTACAATGTTTGTCGGAAAAAATGATCTTCCAATTCGAACAAATTGATGAGTACGACAATGTACTCATCAAGAATACCCACCCATACGACTGGAAGAATCCCGTGTCCGACGGCCGCTACAACCTGGTCGTGATCGGAGGCGGCACGGCCGGACTTATTTCGGCCGCCGGAGCGGCAATGGTCGGCGCGAAAGTCGCCCTCATCGAAAACTCCATTCTGGGAGGCGATTGCCTTAATTTTGGCTGCGTGCCGTCCAAGTCCATCATTCGCTCGGCGCGCGCCGCGCGGGAAGCCCGGCGGGCGGGCGATTTCGGAGTAAGCATCCGGGGGGAGATCGAACCGGATTTTCCGGCGATCATGAAACGAATGCGGGAACTACGCTCAAGAATCAGTTTTCACGATTCGGCCGAGCGCTACAAGAAAATGGGAGTCGATGTCTTCCTGGGCACAGCCCGCTTCTGTTCCCGTGACACGCTGCTGGTGGGCGAGACAGAGATCCGATTCAACAAGGCGGTGATCGCCACGGGTGCACGGGCCGCAATCCCCGATATACCGGGCCTGGTCGATGCCGGCTATCTCACTAATGAAACAGTGTTTTCTCTCACGTCCCTGCCCCGAAGACTTGCCGTCATCGGAGGAGGACCGCTGGGATGCGAATTGGCCCAGGCCTTCCAACAACTTGGGGCAGATGTCCGAATACTGCATAGGGGCAGACGCCTGTTGGGACAGGCGGACGAGGAGGCATCGGAGATCTTGCGGCGGACGTTTGCGCGGGAGGGCATCCAGATTTTGCTGAACACCGTGCCGCGCGAGATATCGAAAGCAGGACAGGGAAAGACGATCCATTATGAAATGGACGGCGTGCGGGAGAGCATGGAGGTCGATGAAATACTGGTTGGCGCGGGCCGCGCGCCCAACGTTCAAGGTCTCGGTCTCGAGTTTGCCGGTGTTGAATACGACCTTCGCAAAGGAATTAAAATCAACGACTACCTCGCGACGACAAATCCGAACATCCATGCCGCCGGCGACGTTTGCCTCCCCTTCAAATTCACGCACATGGCCGATATGACGGCCCGCATGGCGCTACGGAATGCCCTTTTTGCCGGACGGGCGAAAATAAGCGACCTGGTCATACCATGGGTCACTTATACCGACCCGGAAATCGCTCACGTGGGGATGAGTTCCGAAGAGGCTCAACAAAAAGGGATACCCGTCGAGACTTTTTCCCGGTCGCTCACCGAGATAGACAGGGCGCTCCTGGACGGCGAGACGGATGGCGTTGTCAAGATTCACGTCAGGCGCGGCACCGACAGGATTGCCGGAGCGACCATAGTCGCCGCCCACGCGGGAGAGATGATAAGCGAAATCAGCACGGCCATAACCCATGGAATCGGGCTCAGGCAGCTTTCAAGCGTAATCCACCCCTATCCCACGCAGGCCGAGGCGATCAAGAGCGTGGTGGACAGCTTCAACCGCGGCCGCCTTACCCCTTTCGTCAGGAAGGCTCTTTCCCTTTGGCTGCGTATCAGCCGCACCGAAACAGCCACAATGATGGGGAAAAGCATTCAGAGGTCAAAAATGTCTTTATTAAACGCATTACGCGGCTTACATAGAAGACGATGAACCGTTGCATTTCCATTTTCAACGTCTCAGGAAATGTCCATGCTAATCAAAGCAGACAGGAAACAGGGATTTGAAACCTACCTCCATATCGGAAAAGAATTGGGCTCGTTTCAAGATCATCATTCTTGCTTTGTTTGTGGTTTTAGCTCTGCTCTCCATCCGCTTCACACGGGTAGGTGAGCTTTTTTCTCCCGGCGTGTTGCGAACCTATGTGGATGCCGCCGGGCTCTGGGCGCCTCTCGCTTTTATTCTCTTCTATTCCACCGGAGTATGCCTTTTTGTGCCCGGGACCCTGCTGACGGGAATTGGAGCGGCAATTTTCGGTCCCTACCTCGGATTCGTTTATGTCTGGCTTGGCGCCATGGTCGGGTCCAGCGCGGCTTTCTTTATCGGGCGAACCCTGGGACGAGATTTCGCCGCATCTCTCGTCGGGGAAAGGCTCAAAAGGTTTGATGAGGCCATCGCGCGAAACGGATTCGCCGCCGTACTATACCTCAGGCTCATATATTTCCCGTTTTCAGTGATGAATTTTGGAATGGGCCTCACCGCTGTCCGCTTTCTGGACTATTTCCTTGGAACAGCACTGGGTATACTCGCCGGGACCTTCATCTTCACGTTTTTCATAGGAAATCTGGTGGAGATTTGGACAACGGGAAACTGGGGGCAGCTCATTTCCTACAAAGTCTTTTTCTCCATTGCCCTTTTTGTGCTCTCCCTCTTCATCCCCAAAGCCGTCAAGAAGATCAGGGGAGAGCCTTGAAAGCAACCGGAAGAAGGATTTTCATCGATGATTTTCCTCGTCATACATGGACCCGCCCCTACAGGGGTGCTCTTATCCGGCGAAAATGACAATCCCTCACGGGACACGCTGAAAGGCTGACAATGCACACGGACGAGTATGAAATATCGATAGGCAGGGAAGTCACCCTTTGCCGCAAAATGGTCAAGCAACTGAGAAGCTCGCTCGGAAAGCAGGGGGCAGAGTGCGGGATGTCCGCGGATGAGATTCTAAGATTGCTGGATGAACAAGGCGAACCACCCGCGAAATTCCTGCAACTGCGTGCTCAATACCTCGAACTGCGGCACTGGGAAAAACTGCTTCGGGAATACGAGGAGGCACTGCGGAGCCTGAAGACCATCTAGCCCGGGCTTCTTATATGGTATGACCGTCCAAAGTCTAGAGGATCGATAGAGAAACGCCGTCCCGCGGGATACCCCGGGGACGGCGTTTTGATCTTCCTGCATGATCTACCTTCGAGAAGCTGTCGTGCTTGTGTCCGTTCATGCCACAATATCAAAGCATGTTTCCCTTCCTCCGCCTCTCGGCAAACGGCTCATTGCCCTGTGTACCGAGGCGCTCGGAAGGAAAAGCTGTTTATTGAGAGCGCAGTAAGCCCCGCTTTCGCGTGGCAATGCGTAGCCAGGAAACAGCGCTGTGTCCGCTCGATTCCGGCCCGTTTCACCCTTCGACAGGCTCAGGGCGAACGGGGGAAAGTTCCTGTTTTGGAATGGCGTGACCCGGATCTCCACCGGTTATGTAAGCCTTCGATATTGCTCAGTCTCAAAAGCTATTTATTGAGAGGGATGGAAACATGAATTCGGGGAAAGTCCGCTCCCATTTAGCGGTTCAGCACAAATAGAAACGGGCTTTTTCCCGAGACGCATCGAGAGGGTGGAGGGGACG
This sequence comes from Syntrophobacter sp., assembly GCA_039679945.1. Classification (GTDB taxonomy): domain Bacteria; phylum Desulfobacterota; class Syntrophobacteria; order Syntrophobacterales; family Syntrophobacteraceae; genus SbD1. Next base: position 108,181 of record JBDKTY010000244.1, read on the forward strand.
GGCGGCATAGCCGCAAGGCTGTTGCTTTACAGCGCCTGACCGCATGCGGGCTCCGTCTCGCTTTTAAGGAACAGTATTAGATCTCCCCCGTTCATGCCCGATGGGTCCAAGCATGAACGGGGGAGATCGGGGGGAACGTTATCCTAACGCAAATAAATATTAATGGCCGCCCGGGAAAAGCGCAGCGCTCAGCCAGTAGAGAAACACTATCAAGCCGGTCCCGATACCGAGGCTCCATCCGATCAGCTTTTTCTCCACGGGAAGAAGCGGCTCGTATTCCATTTTTTTCATCTCGCTCGACATCTTGGGATTATCAGTCGCTTTCACTTTTTTCTCCGCCATTTATCAGTCCTCCTTATGCTCAGCCCAGTTGACCCCTTGCATCCGGACTTCGAAATCGCCCCGGCATCACCTGCTTTTCATCAACATGACCCCGGAGCCATGACTCCTCAGCTCGTCAACACAGGCGGCAATACCCCATGGAAAAAGAGCCAGGAAATGAAAAGGCCGATCCAGATAATGAATCCGAACAGACAAACCACGTAGACGGCAGCCAGTTTCCCAATTCCCTCTTCCATCAGTTTCTTGAAATTGGAGACTATCCCGATGGTAAAAAAGGTCAGCAGGAAGAAGATAAGCCGGAACACATTGCTCTCATCGGTTGCGAGCTTTGCGATACTCATGGTTTTCTTGGGTTCCGCCACGCTGCTCGTCAGCCCCGCCATCTGCTTCTTTATATTGGCGAGATTTCCCTCCATGGTGGCTTTTTGCGCGGCATCGGCCGTCGCGGGAATCTGTTTCTCAAGGGTCGAGACCTGATGCTTCAGGTCCGCCACCTGTTTGTCAACAGGCGCTATGGCTCTTGAGGCCGGCCAGCAGATGATCAAAAGGAGTATAAAGGTAAGGCCATAACCGATGACGAATTTTGGGAAACGGTTCCAGATCTCGATCGCATGTACCTTCTGCCCTTCCTTACATTCGATCTTTGTACACCAGAGGATTGCCAGCAAAAATGCCCAGAGGCCGATAAAAATGTCGATAAACATTTTCACGGTGGTGGCTGTCATGGTGATCCAGCCTTCGGCGTACTTGACTCCCGTCATGTCGAGGGCCTTGGCTCTGATCAGGGCATCGGTAACAGCGCCGCTGGCTATGGCGCCGCCATCCGACTTCACCGCAAGTCCCATCCAGGCGCCCGCGACAAGCGGTTCCGCCCATAACCAGAATTGCGCGATAAAGGGGAGAATAATCATCTCAATGGCCACGAAGATGACAACCAGCGAGGAAACCATGATGGGAACGATGGGACGGGCGCGAATCGCTCCGCCCGTCGCAATGGCCGCGGACACACCGCAGATGCTGATGCCCGAGGCCAGGGGAGCCGACCATTCACGGCTGAACTTGAAGTATTTTCTCGCAATGTAGTATGTGAGCGCCCAGTAGATGAGATAGGCTTCCACTATCGCGCAAAATCCGCGGAACATGATGTTGGTGGCGAGGCTGAAAGACTCGGCCGCCTTTAGACCGAGTGCGGCGCCCATAATGACGATCGCCGTTTTTATGTAGAGTTCCGGCCGCGCGGCCTCTTTGAGGTATTCAGCGAATTTGGGGAAAAAGTTGCCTATGATAAGGCCGGCGACAAGCGCGATTATGAATCCGAACTCACCCGACAGGCTTAATGCCCACGGGATCTTGAACTTGACCAGATCCACTTTCGTTGCCGCGATGTAGGCGAAGTGTCCCGCGAAGTAACAAAGACAGCTTATCCAGAAAACGAAACAAAACCCTATAAGAAAGCGTGGAACATTCGCCCGTAATGCCAGAGCGGCTACCAAAATGATCACCAGAGTCACAAAAAAGGTGACGATTATCGACATTGTCCCGGTCATGCCGGATCTTTCATAGGTATCGCCCGGCTTCAGTTTTGAAACATCTTCTCCGGCGGTGACCGTGCTTTCCTTGCCATCGGACTTCTTGATCGTGACCTTCTGCCCGTCGACTTTGACTACGGTCCCTTTTTCCGGGGCATATCCCGGTGACACAACGCTGAGCGCTTTTCCTGGATCAACCCATACCCCCAGTTTTGTACCCCAGCCCAGCAGGTCCGAACCCCAGAACACCCCGAGTGAGAGAACAAAAACCAGGAGCCCGAGCAGCAAAGACAACCAGTCCTCGCTGATCCCCTCCTTCTTGGTCTCACAGGTGACTGGCGTGTCGCACAATCCTTCCGTCAACTTGTCCTCATTAATGCGTTTTTCATCGGCCATAGTCTCTACTCCACTAGTCAAGTCTCCTCGCAATCCGTCACACAAAAGGGCAGTCTCCATCCTCTTCATCATGATGAAGCCCCATCCAACCCCGTGTCGGGGACTCCTCTCACATGAGTCAAAGCAATAGAGGTGCCAGTTAGCGTTTCTACGCAAAAACAAGTAGTTAGAGTAATTCCACTCACAACTCTTACAGAGTAAACTAATTAGAATATAATCTAAGGAGAGTGGCGTTTCCGAGCAACTCCGTTCGCCACAAGACTAACAGATCGCAATTCCTAGCTTTTCATGGAATCAACGGATTTCGGGACTTCTCTGGTGAGTGCAAGATGTTTTTTGCGGGGGTGCCATAGGAATTTTGCACCGATTTGCGGGGTCAGTGATCCTTTCGGAACGCATCGGAGCGAATACCGCATTTGCGCATCAGGTGCTGCAGGGACTGTCTTTCGAGTCCGCTCAGCGCGGCGGCGCCGCTGACATTCCCATTTGTCCTGGTGAGAAGCTCGGTGATGTAGCGAGTCGTAAAATCCTTGATCATTGCTTCGCGCGCCTCGTGGTAAGACATTTCGTGGAAATCACGCGTCCGCTTTTGCGGGAAGCGTCCGTCCGTCTCGTACAAATCGAGCTGTTCGGTTCCTATCACTTCACCGGAGGTAAGCGCGGCGGCTCTTTTGATGGTGTTTTCCAGCTGGCGCACATTTCCCTTCCACTGCCCTTCCATGAGAATCTGGATCGCCTCGGGGGAAAATGTCCTGGGTGGCAGGTTTGCTTCCTGAACATATTTTTTCAGTATATGAAAGGCGAGAAGCGGAATATCCTCGCGTATCTCCCGGAGGGAGGGCATGCGTATGGATACGACATTGAGACGGTAGTAAAGGTCCTCGCGAAACTCACCCCGCTCGATCTTATCCGGCAGATCCAGATTGGTTGATGAGATCACCCGGACATCGATAGTCTTGGTACGGTGGTCTCCCAGGGGCCGAATTTCCTTTTCCTGCAGCATGCGCAAAAGCTTGGTCTGCAGCAGCTTGGGCAGGTCTCCAATCTCATCCAGGAAAAGGGTGCCCCCATGAGCCAGTTCGACAAGTCCTTTCTTATCATGGGTAGCATGCGTGAAAGCCCCTTTTTTGTATCCAAAGAGTTCACTTTCCAGGAGGGTCTCGGGAATGGCGGGACAGTTCACGACAACCATTTTCTTGCCGGACCGGTTGCTGAGAGCATGGATTGTATGGGCAGCCAGTTCCTTCCCCGAGCCGCTTTCACCCGCGATCAGAACCGAGAGATCGGTCGGAGCGACTCTGCGGATGGTGGCCAGCACCCTCTGCAGTGCGGGACTCTCACCTCCGAACAGCGCCATGTGCTCTTTTTCATTCAGCTTCTCCTCCAGGCTGGCAGCTTTGCGCAAGAGACGCTGATGCTCCAGGCAGTTTCGCAGAATATGGAAAAGCCGACGCTCATCCAGCGGTTTGGTGATGAAATCGTACGCGCCTTTTTTCAGAGCATCAACCGCCTGATCGATGCTGCCATAGGCCGTCATCAGGATGATGCTCGTTTCCGGATGAGCGGATTTGATGCGTTCCAGCAGTTCCATCCCGTCGATTCCGGGCATCCGAATATCCGTGAGAACGACTCCGACCTTCTGCTCCATCATCAACTGAAGCGCCCTGTGCGCGGACTCGGCAAGTATGACCCTGCAATCCAATTCCGGTTCGATGAGTCGCTTGAGCCCCCTCAGCAAATCCACGGCATCATCGACAATCAGGACTGCCTCGCGGGCTTCACTCATCTTCTGTCTCCACCGGAAGAGTTATCAGAAATGTCGTGCCTTTTCCGGGAGTGCTCTCGACGGTTATCTTTCCGCCATGCTCCTTGATGATTCCGAAGGAAACCGACAATCCAAGTCCGGTTCCGCCTTCCGTCTGCTTTGTAGTAAAGAACGGGTTGAAAATCTTATCCAGGTTCTCCGGTACTATCCCGGAACCGGTATCTTGAATCCTGATTTCCGCCATGTGATCATCCGGGATATAACGGGTATCGATCTTTATGGCGCCGCCCCGCGGCATTGCCTGCCTTGCATTCACGAGAAGATTCATCACCACCTGGCGGATGCGTTCGGGATCGAACAAAAACTCCGGCAGATCGGCATCCAGGCGCGTTGTGAACGCAATCCCCCGTTCCTTGAACTGCTTTTCCAGCATTTCCACAAGGCTCATGAGAGCGGCGTTCAACTGGAGCCTCTCTTTCCGCGTAGTGCCCTGCCGGGCGAACGAAAGCAGACCGTCTACTATTTTCCGGCAGGCCTCGGCGTTGCGATCGATCACGCGGGCATCCTCGACCGCCGGATGTTCCGTGGGCAGATCGCGCTGGAGCAGCTTTGCGTAGCAATGGATAATACTCAGGGGATTGTTGATTTCGTGGGCAACTCCGGCCGAGAGCTGACCGATCGCGGCCAGCTTCTCCATCTGCATCATCTGGTTTTCGGACTGCTTGTGGATCGTGATGTCACGCACATAATGAACGATCTGGTGGACCTGCCCGGAATCGTTGTGGATGGGATAGATATTTATGAAATAGCACCGCTCATCCGGTCCCGTCCATTCACCGCTCGCGGCCTTGCCGGTGGAAAAGACCTTCTTCAGCATGGCGTCCTGCGAAGATCCGCCCGGCATGTCGGCATCCATGCCGCCATGCTGGCCAAGCACCGCGGGCGATGAATTCGCAATGCATTCCTGGTAGGCACGATTGAGTACGGACAAGGACCCGTCTTCATTTACCAGCGCAAGGGGATCACTGATTCCGTCAATTATGGATTGCAGTATCTCCGCGTTGGTTTGCATCGTCTCTTCGGCTTCAGCCAGGTTGTGCGCCATGAGATTGAATGAATTGGTCAATTCGCCGATCTCGTCCATGCGCTCGACCGGAACTTCATGTCTGAGGTGGATAGCCCCGGTGGCGATATTCTCGAATAATGTTCCCAGCCGTCTGAGTGGCTGCCCGATGAGTTTGAGGAAGGTCCCGTCGATGGCAATGAAGAGGAAGAGCATGGCGAACACGCCGATCGCCGAAAGCTGAATGGCGATCTGGTTGATTTCCTGCAGGGCGGGCGAGAGGGATATGGAAATCGACTCCAGTCCCATGAGTTCCCCCTCACTATAACCGAAGCCGTTCCTGTTTCCATAAAGCTTGATAAGCCCGGCCGGAGCCTCTTCCGGGGTACCATGGCATTTCAGGCACTCCGCTTTCACATAAACGGGGACCATGATGTAGAAATACTTCACCCCATCCTGGGCGGAGATCCCGTGCCATTCGTTCTCCCTTCCGCCGACCCGGAAATAGTCGATCATCCTGGAGTGGAAAGCATCCGCGTGATTGATGGGGTTGCGTGGGACATCGGTGACTCTGCGGTACAGAAACTCGGAGTGCTTCGGACCGAGATTCTCCATGACCCCGTGACGAATCCGGGTGGTTGACATGGCTTCCGCGACGAAGGAGTCTTCGTCGGATAAGTGGCTGGTAAGATTGAACATTCTTGGACGCAAAGTGTTTCCCACATATGCGCCAATGCCATCCATGAGGGCAAATACGATCTGCCCCCTCCTGTAGGTATCCTGGATGACTTTTTCCTTGAGGTAGACATAGAGCACCAGAGCGGAACATACACAGAAGGCGCAGACAATGCCGCCCACTATGAGCGCGAAGCGAGTCCTCAACGACAATCGGCGAAGGACCACCGGCCACTCCTTTGCTTTCTCTATTGGGGCACTCCCCCGGGGGAGTGAACAAGCACGATCTCAAAAGACGAAAAAGCCCCCTTCCCTGCCAGGAGAGGGCCTCCTCTGTTATAGAGCTTCCAGAATATCGGTCGGTGGCGGCAGGCCGGCGCCCGCCGCGGCAACCCCCCTAACTCCCGAACGAGAGATGATAGGCGATGGAATCGAGCTTTATCGTGAAATCAACGTTTTCCACATGGCAGCAATCAGGCACCTGGATTTGGATGGGTGCAAAATTCAAAATACCGTTTATCCCCGCCAGAACGAGTTGATTGGCAACACTCTGCGCATCATTGGCGGGAGTCGCGATAATGCCGACGTGCACCTCCCGCTCCTTTACCACATCTTCCAATTCGTTCACGTGATTGATGATCAAGCCGTTCGGCAGCCGTTTGCCCACCTTCTGGACATCCGCATCAAAAGCGGCCGTAAACACGTAGCCGTGCTTTATGAAATTTCCATGGCGTATCAGGGCCGATCCGAGGTTCCCGAGACCCACCATGGCAAGGTTCCAGGGTCGGTTCAACCCGAGAATGTCCTTGATCTGGTTTACAAGATCATTTATCCGATACCCGACTCCACGCACTCCAAACTCACCGAAATACGCCAGGTCTTTTCGGATCTGAGCCGGATTAACGCCGCATTGTTTTGCCAAACGCTCGGAGGAAATGACCTCGACGTCCTCTTCCAGCAACTCCTGAAGCGTACGCATGTAAATAGAGAGCCTGACAATGGTGGCCATTGGGATTTTGGCGAATTTCATGATGTAACCCTTTTCGAATTCTACTCGCAAGCGCTGAAGTGGTGATTAACCCCTAAGTATGTGATATTATTCACATCTCCCCACCAAAAAAATAGGCCCATCGCTCTTTTTTCTCCGTTTGAAAAAAAACAGAGGGCAAGTGGCTTGACCACTCGCCCTCTGTAACCCGAAAAGACATTTTTAGCCAGAAATTTATTTTTTGGCCGTCAATTTATTTCGCCAAACCCACGAACGTCGCGATCGAGCCGGAGATCGGGTTCGCGTAGATGAGAATCAGGGCGACAACAAGAGCATAAATCGCCAGAGATTCGATCATGGCAAGACCGATCAGCATGGTAACGGTGACTTTTCCGGAGGTATCGGGATTGCGGGCGATGCCTTCAACGGCGCCCCGGACAGCCATGCCCTGGCCGATACCGCAGCCATGGGCGGCGATGGCGATACCAAGGCCGGCCGCAACAGCGGAGTAGATGTAGAACTGAACAGCCGTGGATTTCGGATCGCCATCGGCCGCGAAAGCAGCAGCGGTGAGACCCAGCACGAACAACATCGTAAAGAATCCAACTTTCTTCATAGGAAAAACCCTCCTGATTGAATTGAGATTAAAGAGACACCAAATATGCGAACGCGGCCTTCCCAAACCCCGTAGTCGCCATATCAGTGGGCGTGCTCGATCGCCCCCGCGAAGTACATCATTGAGAGTACGCAGAAGATGAAAGCCTGGATCAGGCCGGTCAGGAGTCCCAAAAACATCATTGGCAGCGGCGCCATGTAGACACCGGCCAGGAAGAACAGGATTCCCAGAACAAGTTCCTCGCCAAAAATATTACCGAAAAGACGAATCGAGAGGCTGAGCACCCTGGCGAGGTGTCCAATGATCTCGATGGGCATGATCAGCGGCATGAGCCACCACACCGGCCCCATGAAATGCTTGATGTATTTGGCGCCGTGGAACTTGACCCCCAGCACGTGAGTCATGACGACGACGATCAGGGCGCATGCGAGGGTGGTATTGATATTGGCCGTGGGAGAGAAAAATCCCGGGATCATCCCAAGGTAATTGCTCAGGAGAATGAACAGCCCCAGGGTTGCGATCAGGGGAAACATGAACCGGCCTTCCTCGCCGGTGATGCCCACCATGAAGTCTTCAAGACCGGTAATCACCAGTTCGAAAAAGTTCTGCCCCCCCTGTGGAACCATTTTCATGCTTCGAACGGCAAGGGAGCCGAGCAGAAGCAGCAGAATCATCACAAACCACGTATAGGTCACATGGGGTTGGACAAGATAATCCCCCAGCCCGTGATACGGACCGGCGGTGGGCACGTGGATACCCAGCTTCTCCAGCAGAACGCTAATAAAAAAGATAGGATGTTCCATAATTTCAACTATCTCCCTTCATCAAGACGAATTCGAAGCCTCCAACAAGCCCAATACTCAAAACCATCACGGATAGACCGACCACAAAAGGAATTGGGGTGGCCCACCCGAAGTAGATAACGACAAACACCAGGAAAAGAGTACCCAGAAAACGGACATAGTAACTTGCAAAAAGCCCGGCCTTGCTCGGAAGCTTACCCGGAGTCAGAAACGCACGCCTGAGCTGCCATTTGAGCACCTGGAAACTGACAATGGCGATGGCACATCCGAGAAAAACACCCACAGCCGCCTGCTGTGAAAAAAAGCGCCACGCCCCGAGGGTAAGAACCGTCAGCAAAATGCCGGAAACCCACTCGATGCGCCGCACCAGCCTTTCGTTAGCGGGAATCTCCTTCACTGTGCTTTTGGATCCTTATCCTTTTCCTGCTGCTGCTTAATGAAACGGTAATAATTACGGCCACCGGCAAAGATCCCAAGGATCAGGAAAATAATCGTAAGATATGGCAGCGTTCCGAACCTTGAGTCTAAATACACCCCTATGCCGATGCCGATGAAAGGCGCCAGGGCAACCTGAAAACCGATAGTGCTGGCCATCACAGCCTGCATGAACGACTTCTTGTCTTCTGTTTTCATAATCTTTTCGTGTAAATGTTCACGTGCGGTCCTACCACACAAGCCAATTTCAGTCAATTCTTTTTCTATTTTCGTAATGCACAATTTTCACGCACAATGCTCAAGGAAGCGGATGCAGCCTCGATTGTCCGGTCCAGATCCTCTTGCTCATGAGCAGTGCCGACAAAGAAAGCCTCAAACTGGGAGGGGGCGAGATAGACTCCCCTCACGAGCATTTCGCGGAAAAAGAGCGCGTAGGCAGCCGTGTCGGCCTTGACCGCGCTTTCATAATCCGTCACCGGCTCCGCCGTGAAAAACCCGCACCCGAGTGATCCAATCCGGTTGATTGTCACCGCGACGCCGGCCGATCGGGCGGCCTCTTCCAACCCGGCGCACAGGTATGTGTTTTTTTTCTCTAGCTGCTCGTATACACCCTCGTCGCACAGCGCGCGCAGCATCGTGAGCCCCGCGCTCATCGCCAGGGGATTCCCCGAAAGCGTGCCGGCCTGGTAAACATCGCCGGAAGGGGCGATACGTTCCATTATTTCCCGCCTGCCTCCATAGGCTCCCACCGGAAGTCCCCCGCCGATTATTTTTCCAAGGCAGGTAAGATCGGGCATGATATTGAAATACTGCTGCGCCCCGCCGGGGGCAAGGCGAAAACCTGTAATGACTTCATCGAAGATGAGAAGGGCGCCGTAAGTGTCGCAGATCTCCCGAACCCCCTCCAGAAACCCGGGCATGGGCAATACCACCCCCATATTGGCCGCGACCGGCTCGAGAATGATCGCGGCGACTTCTTCGCCCGCGCTCTCCATGAAGCGGCGCACACCATCGAGGTCATTGTAGGGAAGCGATACCGTGTGCCGGACCGTCTCCTCCGGAATACCGGGAGTCCCCGGAATCCCGAGCGTGATCACACCTGAACCGGATTTCACGAGAAGCGCGTCGACATGGCCATGATAACATCCATTAAACTTAATGATCTTCTTGCGCCCCGTATATCCTCTCGCAAGCCTCACGGCGCTCATTGTCGCCTCGGTCCCGGAATTGACCATCCGCACCATCTCGATCGACGGCACCATCTCCACGACTTTGCGGGCCATCTCGACTTCCATCCGCGTGGGAATTCCATAGGACGTGCCCCTGGCGACCGCCGCCTCCAGGGCTTTCACGACAGCGGGATGGGAGTGGCCGAGAATCAGGGGACCCCATGAACCTACATAATCGATGTAGGAGTTGCCGTCCTCATCGGTTATGCGGCACCCCCTGGCTTCCTTTATGAAAAGAGGATGGCAGTTGACGGCTTTCCCCGACCTGACCGGACTGTTCACTCCGCCGGGTATCCACTTGCATGCTTCCTCGTAGAGCATTTTTGAGTTGTTCCGGTTCATCGTCTCCAGCCCCCCACCTTATCCTTATTCGGTTTCCATGGTTGTAATCTCGTATTGTTCCAGGTGCATATTGGCATCCGCCTTCACCTCGATGCGCGCGTGGATCTTCTCTTCCACCCTCTCCAGCGCGGCGCGCTCTTCATCGCAAAACCTCGCAACCACTTCCGCGTGCGCCAGGACCAGGATGTCCCGGCCGAAAAGATCCGTCCTTTGCCGCTCGAGTTCCCTCAGGATCTCGTAGCACACCGTCTGCTTGGACTTCAGGTATCCCTCGCCCTCGCAGTAGGAGCACGGTTCGCACAGCACCCTTCCAATGCTCTCCTTCGTCCGCTTCCTCGTCATCTCGATCAGCCCGAGTTCGGACATGTGCAGTATGTTGGATTTACTCTTGTCCTTGTACATCGCATCGCGCAGGGCGTTCCAGACTTTCTCCCGGTTGGGCTCTTTTTCCATGTCTATGAAATCGATGATTATGATTCCGCCGATATTGCGAAGCCTCAACTGGAAGGCGATTTCCTTCACGGCCTCCAGGTTGGTCTTGAGGATCGTCTCCTCAAGGTTGCGTTTCCCGACATACCTCCCCGTGTTCACATCGATCGCGGTAAGCGCTTCGGTAGTCTCTATGACGATGTATCCGCCGGACTTGAGCCAGATCTTCTTGCTGAGCGCCCTCTGGATCTCCATTTCTATGCCATAGGCATCGAAAATGGGCTCGTCTCCCTCGTAGAGTTCGACGGAGTTCTTCAGGGAGGGCATGAAAGTCTCGGTGAAAGCCAGGACCTTGCGGTATTCGCTCTCGGAATCGATCACCAGGCGGTCCACCTCTTTCGTGAAAAGATCCCGCACGGCACGCAGAGTGATATCCAGTTCCTGGTAGATCAGTGATGGGACGGGGGCGTTTTCGGCGCGCCGGTTTATACTGTGCCAGAGCTTCACGACGAAATCCGCTTCGGCGTGGAGCTTTTCCTTCTCCGCCCCTTCCGCGGCCGTGCGCACGATGAAGCCGCAGTGATCCGGCTTTATGTCGCACATTATCTCGCGCAGCCGCTTTCTTTCGCCTTCTTCCTCGATCCTTCGTGAAACGCCGATGTGATCCATGGTCGGCATGAAGACGAGATGCCTTCCCGGCAGCGTGATGTGCGTGGTTATCCTCGCTCCCTTGCTCCCGATCGGTTCCTTCGCGACCTGCACGAGGATATCCTGTCCCTCCTGCAGGCGGTCTTCTATGGGAATGCTGCTGTACCCCCGGCGCAGGTTCAGCATTTCCTCGAACCCGCTTTCAACCTCGGATTCCCTCGGGACTTCCTCGGTCTCTTCGCCCTCTTCTTCCGCCGGGCAGGATGAAAGCAGCAACTGCTCGATATCACCCATGGGATGGTGGATGTCGCTTACATACAGAAAGGCGGCCTTCTCCAGATCTATATCCACGAAAGCCGCCTGCATCCCCGGCAGTACACGCACCACGCGGCCTTTGTAGATATTACCGCCTATACCCTTGTCAGAGCTGCGTTCAACGTAGAGTTCGGCCACCTGTCCATTTTCGACCAGGGCCACACGCGTCTCGAAAGCACTGCTATTTATAATGAGCTCTGCGGACATTCTCGCTCCCCTCCCGGTCAGCCGCCTGGTATGCGGCTGTTTTACATGTCAGGCAATCGCCAAGGCTTTCCGCATGCTCACCGGCCAGATGCCGCAAAATCGCCATTGGTCTGAAACATAACAGGGGTGTCTCATAGATTTCCATTTCGATGGTGTTTTCACCGTCCCTCCGCAAATCAAGGAGAATGTCATTCAAAATGGCGCGGGCCTCCCCCTTTTTGGTTTTCTTGATCAGGACGGTATCACCGCACTGAGGCCATCTCAGAAGAAGATTTCGAACCATGAAGGGACTGAGACCGGAGATGCGGTAGACTGCCCTCACGGGCCTGCCCGCGGGAGGACGCCTGTCGAGGCGGCTGACGTCGCTGATGTGAATGAGCCCCTGGAACTGATGGTTCAGGGAATCACGGACCACGGCCGGACTGATCTCTTCGGTAAGGGTTATGAAGGCATCCGCTATGATTGTCTCCATCCCCAGCGGCAGAGCCTCTCCAAATGACATCTTCACATGGGGGTGAAATCCCTTGCTGAACGCGGCCGGAAGTTCAGCCCGCCTGATGGCGCGTTCAAAAGCCGTCGCCATCTCGAGCTGTCCGAAGAACCGTGCCCGATCCAGTTTGGAGTAAATGACCCGGTACAAAAACCCCGCTTCCTCGGATGCATGTGCCTCGTCACGCCCTGGTCGAGAATGTTCGGAGGGCTTCTCCGCGAGTTCGGGAATTGGCTGGTCATGGATAACCGGAGAAACGTTCAAGCGCTCACAGAGGCCGCATCCCGTGCAGCCGCCGCGGCGGCAGTCCGGAGTGAATTTTTCGTCCAATGCCCGCTGGTACTCCTGCCACAGGTAGTCGCGTGACACCCCGGCCGAGATGTGATCCCAGGGCAGGACTTCGTCGCGCGAGCGCACGCGTTGAGCGTAGAAGCCCGCGTCAAGCCCCGTTTCCGCAAGCGCGCGGTACCAGATATCCTCTTTGAAATGATCCGTCCAGCCATCGAATCGCGCACCCAGTTCCCAGGCCCTCCGGATCACCCTGCCCAGGCGCCTGTCACCGCGCGCGAAAACCGCCTCGAAAACACTCTGACCGGCAACGTTCCACTTAAGTTTGAGCCCCGGTTTTCTGAGCCGGTCCTTGAGGTTTAGAAGAATTTCAGCCACTTCTTCCCGGGAGAGTTGCCCAACCCACTGAAAAGGCGTCTGCGGCTTGGGAACGAAGGTGGAGACAGCGACATTGACAGTGGCGCGGGATTTCTTGCCCTTTTCCCAGACCCTGAGGCAAAGATCGGCGAGCGCTTCCCGGTCGGACTCCGTCTCGCCAGGAAGACCCGTCATGAAATAGAGCTTCAGGACTCGCCAGCCCAGGCTGAAGGCAGTTTCCGCCGAGGAGAGCAAATCTTCGTCATTTATTCCCTTGTTTATCACGCGCCGCAATCGCTCGCTTCCGGCCTCGGGGGCAAGGGTAAATCCCGTCTTCCTCACCTTCCGGACGTGCTCCATCAGCTCCGGCGTGAGCGTTCCGACGCGCATGGATGGAAGAGAAACCGCCACCTTGCGGGGCCCCAGATCACGTATCATTGCCCCGAGAAGATCCTGTATGCCGCAGTAGTCGCCCGTACTGAACGAAAGCAGCGCGAGGTCATCGAACCCGCTTTCGGCAAGCGCCCGCTTCGCCGCTTCCAATACATACCCGGGATTGCGCTCCCTTACCGGTCTGTAAACGAAGCTTGCCTGGCAGAAACGGCACCCGCGCGTACATCCTCTTGCGATTTCGAGCCCCAGGCGGTTGTGTACGATATCGATCAATGGAACCAGGGGTTTTTCCGGAATCGGGCAGATCTTGTCGAGATCCGGGACAAGACGTTTGACGACCTCCGTATAGTCCGCGAATCGCGGAATCACCGCCGCGACTGTCCCGTCCGGCGCATGAGAAACATCGAAGAGAGACGGGACGTATATCCCGGGGATCTTCCGGATTTCTTCGAGGAAATCCCTCCGCCCGCCGGATGGGGACTTCTTCCATTCCCAGTGTGCCGCGATTATCTCGGGCAGGACCTCCTCGCCTTCCCCCAGGACGAAGAAATCGAAGAAATCCGCTAGGGGTTCCGGGTTGAAGGCGCAGGGCCCTCCCCCGATAACAAAGGGGTCTGATTCCGAGCGCTCTTTTGCCTCAAAAGGGATTGAGGCGAGGTCAAGCATCGTCAGTATATTGGAATAGCTCAATTCATACTGAAGACTGAACCCGAGGAAATCGAAATCCCGAAGGGGCCGCTCGCTCTCGATACCTCTGAGCGGCTCCGCCATCGCACGCAATTTTTCCTCGAAATCAGGCCACGGCGAATAAACACGGTCCGCCATGACGGCTTCGGTCCGGTTTAACTGATGGTAGAGCAACTGCAGCCCGAGATGGCTCAGGCCGATTTCGTAAACGTCGGGAAATGCCAGGGCGAACCGGGTGCGGGCATCCTCAAAGCTTTTCCTATACAGATTAAGCTCCAGCCCGATGTAGCGGCCGGGTTTTTCGATACCATTCAAGTATTTATCAAGCATTATATAAGATGTATCCTCTCTCGCGCACAGACCCGGCACCCTTCGAATTCAGACCTTCGTCCGGCCGCGAGCCCAGGTCTCTGGTGGGACGGAATGCAGGCCGGCGCGGAATCCACAATGGCGGGCCGGACCTGTAACCGTAATCTTTATTTATACTTATCCGAAGTGAAAGGAGTCAACAGAAAAGGGTGCGAGAATGCTCAACCCCGCCCGCAATACGTCAACCGCATGGCTTACGCGGGACCGGGATCGATCCATATCAAACAGGGATTCCGCGCCGCTGTATCGGCAGAACCCCGGAAACCTTGCCAATTTCTGCTTGCAATATTGGGAAGGCCATGCTATCCGTTTCCTCTGTTTCGCGTATACAGGCGGATATCCATTGCAGCCGAATCAAGATGAAAGTCCATGGGTTCGCAATACCTAATTTTGAACTGTACTTAAGGAGGAAGGATTATGAAGGTTTTTGTGGGTGGTGCTGCCGCTGCGTTTCTCGGTTTTTTGGGGATCATCATCTGGTATGACGCTGTTTTCAGGTTTATTGGAGGCGCTATTCCCCTCGTCCTGCTGCTCGGTGGATTGATGGCTGCTTACCTCGGCTATGACGAGGTCAAAGAGAAACTGCCTTTCCCGAAAAACAGGGACACCGAACCCTCCACAAGCTCCGACTCCAAGCTGAAAGAGGAAGCCGAGAAGTACAGAATGGAAGTTGAAAGACTTAAGGCAGAGTTGGACAAGTCGAAAGCAAGCTGAGTCACTCTGTTTTTCCATGATAATCAGGAAGCCGCTCCCGCAAGAGGGCGGCTTTTGTCGTCTATGGATGAGCCTCGGCCCAGTTGTTTCCCCAGCCCATTTCGATCTTGAGAGCCACCCCGATATCCCGGACATCCTCCATTGCACCCCGGATCAATTCCCGGACCGTGTCCATTTCCTCCATCGGGACTTCGAAAAGAAGTTCATCATGGACCTGGAGGAGCATTTCGGTCTTCAGTTCCCTGCTTTTCAGCAATGACTGCATATCGATCATTGCCTTCTTTATGAGATCCGCCGCCGTTCCCTGTATGGGGGTGTTGATGGCGAGGCGCTCACCCAATTGGCGTATGTTGAAATTCCGGCTTTGCAGCTCCGGGATGGCACGCCTCCTCCCGAGAAGCGTTTCGGCATAACCCAGTTCGCGCGCCCTGCGCACCGCCTCGTCGATAAAACGCCTGACCCCGCTGTAGCGCTCGAAGTAGCGATCAATCGCCGCCTTGGCGACTTTCGTGCTTATCCGAAGTCTTTGTGACAACCCGAAAGAACTCATTCCGTACGCTATACCGAAATTTATCATTTTCGCCTGCCTGCGCATCTCGGGTGAGACTTCCGCCAAACCCACGCCGAAGATCTCGGCGGCCGTCCTGCGGTGCACATCCTCATCGTTTCTGAAAGCGTCCAGCAGGCTCCGGTCACCGCTGTAATGGGCAAGCACGCGCAGCTCGATCTGTGAATAGTCGGCCGACAGGAGCACATTGCCCGGGGCGGCGATGAATGCCTCCCGGATCTTCCTGCCCTCGTCCGATCGAATCGGGATATTTTGCAGGTTGGGATTGGAACTGCTGAGCCGTCCGGTCGCGGTCACGGTCTGGTTAAATGATGTATGGATGCGGCCGGTCTCCGGACGCACCAGTTTCGGCAAGGCATCCGCGTACGTTCCCTTGAGCTTCGAGAGGGTCCGGTAGCTCAGGATCTGCTCGGCAATAGGGTGCTCGGCCGCGAGATCCTCCAGGACAGCCATGTCCGTTGACGCTCCGCTCTTAGTTTTCTTGAGTATGGGCAATCCCAGCTTATCAAAGAGTATGTAGCCAAGTTGCTTGGGCGACTGGATGTTGAACTCTTCGCCCGCCAACTCGAAAATACGCGCGGCCCTCTGATCGAGCGCTTTCTGAAACTCAAGAGAGAGGTCCTCGAGTTTTTCGGAATTCACCAGAATCCCTCGATATTCCATGCGGGCAAGGACTTCGGTCAGCGGAAGCTCAATCTTTTCATAGAGTTCGCGGAGTTTGCCTTCATCGAGTTTATCCCTCAGAGCGGGAATCACGCGCCACGTGGTCTCCACGTCACAGCAGCCGTACTCGGCCGCCTGGTCGATCCCCAGATCCGCGAAACTTATCCTCGCCTTTCCCCGGCCTGTCATTTCGTCCCGGGATGCAATGCCCTCCCCCAGGTACTCGGCGGCTATCCGGTCCAGGGCATGCGTCTGGTTGCCGGGATCAAGCAGATAACTCGCGATCATGGTATCGAAGGTCATTCCATTCAGCTCAATTCCATGCCTTTTCAGCACAACCCACTGAAACTTGAGGTCGTGTCCGGCCTTGGATGGGCTCGGCGCGCTCAGGATCGGGCCGAGGTCGCGCAGGATGTCGGCCGCCGAAAGCTGGTCTTGTGATTCCGGTCCGCGATGGCCAACCGGGATGTAATAGGAGAGGTCATCCTGAAAACATAGGGCTATCCCCACTATTTCAGCGTCCATCGCATCCGGGGAGTCCATTTCCACCTCCAGGGACACCAGGGGTGTCTTCTTGAGTGTCCCGAGGACCCGCAAAAACTCCTCGCGCGCGCGGATGATGGTGTCAGTGCGGTTGCGTGTGGATTTGGGCACGGTGGGCGGCATTTCCTTCACGTCCGACCACTCGCGCCGAAGTGCGTCGAGGAGGGACTTGAATTCCAGTTCCTCGCAGAGTCCAAGCATTTCTCGTTTGAGGGGTTCCGCCGGCGCGAACTCCTCAAGTTTCTTTTCTATGACCACATCGAGTCGCAGGGTCACCAATTCCCTGGAAAGAAATGCGCTCTCCCGTCCCTCAACAAGTTTCCTTTTCAAAGAATCCGGAGATATGGCATTGAGGTTGTCGTAGATCGCATCCAGGGTTTCCCAGGTCTGGAGCAACTGCCGCGCGGTTTTCTCTCCGACCCCTTTCACTCCCGGAACATTGTCCGAAACGTCGCCCACCAGCGCGAGATAGTCCGCCATCTGCACGGGCGTCACGCCGAACCTGTCCTTGACGACATCCTCGGTAAAAAGCCTGTCATTCTGAGGGTCCCACTGGCGGATTTCAGGATCGTGAATCAACTGATGCAGGTCCTTGTCGGCCGAGACGATCACCACGTCCAGGCTCTGAGTGGAAGCCCATTGCACCAAAGTGGCGATCAGATCGTCCGCCTCGTAACCCTGAAGCTCCATCTGTGGCACGCCCGAGAACTGAACCACCTGCTTTATGTAGGGCACCTGGGGAACGAGTTCCTCGGGCATCGACTGGCGCGTTGCCTTGTAAGTATCCGATATTTCGTGCCGGAAACCGCGCCCGGGCGCATCGAATACCACGCAGATGTAATCGGGTTTGCGCTCGCGCAGGACCTTCAGGAGCATTGTAAAGAAGCCGTAGACGGCCTGAGTGGCCATTCCCTTGGAGTTCGTCAGGCGCCGGATGGCGAAAAATGCCCTGTAGATATAGGAACTCCCGTCTATGATAAAAAAGCTCTTTCTGCCTGTTTCACTCTGCTGGTTCATTCGTTCCTTCCGTAAGGTAAGGGTCTGCCTCAAGGCGGGGCGAGTTTCCGGCCGGCCCCCGATTCCCCCTGCCTGGAAGCCCCGGGGGGAGATATTCCCAATTCACGTTGCTCATTGCATGGAAGATGTTGCCGCGGACTTTGGGGTTCTTCCGGTACATGGCTTCGAGCATCTCCCGCATTTCAGCCCGCTGGTTCCGGCAGGCGGAAGGACAGCCGGAGGGAAAGATTGGAATCTCCAGGCGCCTGCACATCTTCAGGATGCTCGGCGCGGACAGCAGCGACAGGGGACGGATCGCCGTTATCTCCCCTCCGAAAAATTCCTGTTTCGGAACCATGCCCGCGACCTGGGCCCCGTAACAGATATTTATAAAGAAGGTTTCAATCAGATCATCCTGGTTATGGCCGAAGGCGATTTTGGCACATCCCAGCTCGCGAGCCTTCCTGAACAGCGCCGACCGGCGCAGTCTCGCGCACAGGAAGCAGGGATTTTCGCGATTTTCGGGGCTGTGGGCACGCACGCCGAAGTCCGTCCGGATAATCTCGTACGCAACCCCTTCCGCCAGAAAATAGGATTCCAGCATCCCGGCCGTCTCCCCCGAATCGAACCCGGCGTCCACGTGGACGGCAATAAGTTCGTAATTTATCGGAATGCGCCGCAGCCGGTCCCTGAGCAACCGGAGGAGGAGCATGCTGTCCTTTCCCCCCGATACGGCAACCGCGATCCTGTCTCCCTCCCGGATCAGTCCGTAATGGTTGATCGCTTTGCCGAAAAGCTTGCGTATCTCATTATCGATCCGTGCCATTTCACCTCTGAGTTGTCGTTGTCTGATTTCCCTTTGCCGTCTTGTCCGTGCAAAGGACAACCGCGGGCACTCTTTTATATCGAGCCCACAAATCTATATTACCTGATTCGCGGCTTTTTTCTGAGCACATTTGTGAGTAGCGGGAGGTCTGTTCGAGCAAATTTATGAGAGGCGGGGGACCCTTCCCGACACGCCGGGCAGAATGCGGGACGGGGCGCGGCCACGGATGGCGGCTACCTCTTCGTTGTACGCATGACGGGCTCAAATCATATGGCTCGGTGGGTCTTCGCCCCTTCCCCGGTTCCGTGAGCGTCTCAAGATATCCCTCGGCAGATTTTCTCTGTTGACTTCGATTTTTCGTTTTGGTATTGAAGGGATTCCGTTTTGGAGCGCCCGTAGCTCAGTTGGATAGAGCGTCGGACTTCGAATCCGCAGGTCGCAGGTTCGATTCCTGCCGGGCGTACCAAAAAGGACTTTTCGGGCCGCTAGCTCAACGGTAGA
>JBDKTY010000245.1:0-3343 GCA_039679945.1 Syntrophobacter sp.
GCCGCACTTTTAAGCGGCTCTGTCTGATTGTCCTCTATTCCTCGCTCAATATCGGACCCCAAAACCCTACACGCCTCTTGCCAGTATACCCACATTCATGACAACCCGCGCCAGCGTCTACTCTCTGATATGGATCATCGGGCGAACAACCAGAGCAGGCCTGTGTCCATTCGCCGTATTCGCAGACCTCACCGTTAATAATTGCATAGTTCTTTCTTCGATCAAGGCGTCGTTTTGCTATCTTCTCAGCGGCCTCATATGTAGTTTCGCGGTCATCATGGATGATCGTATTGCCCTCAAAGTGATGGCCTAGTCGTTCGAATACTGTTCGCATCTACTCTCCCTTCCTGGTCTGTGGAACGATTGTGGAGCGGATTTAACGCCGGGGATGTTGCGCTGTGGCGGAAACGCGCGGGAATCGAAATCACCCATCGGCCTGTATTCATGCCGTTCCACGGGCGCTTGTGGAACGAGTGTGCAACGAGTCATGATTTCTGAATTGAACCCCGAATGCCCTCCGGCTTCCTGCCCGGTGGCCAACTCGCTTTCTCCGGGTCCTAGTATCCGGTATGCCGCCTCTCGGGCTCTTGGCATCGTCGATCCCCGTCTCTCCGTGAGTGTTCGCGCCGGAGTTTCACCATTGCGGCCGGGTAGACATTCGAGATTCAATTCAAAAATCATTCGTGTTTACCTTCTTAAACGGCACCACGCCGCCCTTTTCCTGTAACTCTCTCAGACGCTCGATGTCATACCGTCCGTAGAAGTTCTTAAGCGTTTCCCTGTTGGACCACTGACCCCTTTCCTGGGCCTCTTCGATGGTCCCGCCACACTCGTTTATGAATGATGACGCCCCGCTTGTCCTGAGCCCTCGGTGGATGTCTATCTTGATCTTGGCTTTTGCGCATGCGTTCGTCCAGACCTTCATCAGGATCTCGCGGGTATACCTCTTGCCTTCCATCCTGGACGATGAACAGGTAAACAGGTACGGGCTCGTATCCGCCCTGGTGAGCAGTCCCTTGAGGTGTGGCCTGAACTGTTCCGTAACCGGCCAGACATGAATCTCGCCGTCCTTGGTCTTCTCCACAATCTTCCTGTCCGATATTCCCCGGTGGATAATGAGGGCATCAACCCTGGCGTCATAATCCGACCTCAGTAGGGCTATGGCCTCGCCCTCTCGCCGCCATGACAGCCGCAGGAACAGGAAAATAGGTAGGTGCGGATCCGGGATGAATGAGAATATCTTATCCTGTTCGGCCTTGGTGATCCATGTTATGGGCTTCTTTGTAATCTGGTAGTCGCCCTTCTTCGGGAAGCCCGGCATCTTCGGTATGCGGTTGGATTCGCAGGCATCCGACAGGCAGGCATGCAGCACGTTCACGATGTTTCGCTTCGTCTTCGGAGCACAGGTCAGCTCGCTCATCAGCAACTTGATGGTGTCCTTCTGGATCTCGTGGAGCTGGACCGGATGCCGCTCGAAGAAGGGAACCAAATGCTTTGATATGGCGATAGAGTAGGGCTTGAGCGTTCCCGGCATGATCGTGCCCTCTTTGGTCCTGAGCCATGTTTCCAGGTACGGGATAACATCGGTATACCTGTGCCGGTACTTCTCGATGTCAAAGGCTCGTTCCCCGCGCTGGTACGCCTCCCAGTCGTTCCGCATGACGGTAAGGCAGCGGTTTGCCATTTCATAACCGATGCACTTCAGCGGGTCCTCGTGACGCCGGAAAAACTTGCCGCCGCCGTGAAGGAAATCGTTGTAGAACCGCTCAGGCTTGCCCTTGTGATACCAGCATATCACCCAGTAACCCCGCTCATGAGGCTGGATAGAACCCTTCATGCATACACCCCCCGCAGGGAGATTATATGCCATGTTCGGGGCGAAGTTCAAGCGGCCCTCGCTATCCTATTAACGTAAGCCATGCCAGCGCCGCGCACTGCGGCACCTGTCCATTTCCTATCGCTTTCAATCTTGCCACCCTGCTTTGAATGCCAGTAGCCACTCTCGGAACGTCTGCGGGTTCAGGGGGCCAAGGGCGGTCCAACCGATCGGCCAGCCCATCAGCCACTCGACCCAATCCGGGTTCAGACTGCCGCCGATCACATTCGGTAACTGATCCTGCATGTTCCCGTTCTTGTTCGGTGAGCGATAGTCCCGTGCGGCCGGCGTGGGCAACGCATCCCGATACTTCGGACGCGATAGGCTGTTTCCTGCGTATCGGGCCTGCTCCATGTCCTGGATGGTCATCATTGACTCGGTCGGCGTCGGCCACAGCTTGAACCGGTTGCTCGGACTCTCGTTCCCCCGTATCGCCTGGATCAGATCTCCCCTGCCGCCCCTCTCGCCGTCGCTGGCCCGGATCGTGGGGAACATCTTTCCGGTTATAATCCCCGGCTTCTGCCTCTCCGCTTCGATTGCCTGTGTCAGATAAAAGCTGTGACGGTTGCCGGTCAGGAGATTCTTGACCTTTGAATATTCCGGCCCAGCTCCCGGCATCTCTGCTTGTGGACTCGGCCATAATCCAAATTCTTTCCCTCTTGTGGAACGCGCCGGCGTCAACCGCTCCCAGCACACACCATCTTGCATCCATCCCCATCTCGGCCAAGTCTCCAAGGACCGTTCCAAGTCCTCGAACAGTAAGCATTGGGGAATTTTCCACAAACGCAAAGCGCGGTCGTATAATGCGAATGGCCTCGGCCATGACCGACCAGAGACCGGAGCGCTCGCCTGTGATGCCTTTCCCTTTTCCGGCGCAGGAGATGTCTTGGCAGGGGAATCCGCCCGTGATGCAATCAACCATTCCCGTATAGCTTGCGGCGTACCCGTCACTGACGAATGAGCGGATATCGGTGAAGATAGGGGCTCGGTCAATGAAGCCGTCTTCTTGTCGCTGTCTGATAAGCTTCTGGCAGTATTCCTCGATCTCGACATATCCTAAGCACCTCATTCCTAGAAGATGTTGCATTGCCAAATCACCGCCCATGCCACCGCTGAACAATGACAGATAGGTCAAGCTCTCTCCTTTTGCCGTGGTCACGATGGCCTCTTAGATCAGTTTCCCGCCATGTTTGTACGGCCGATTCTTATTCTTGCCCATCTTGGCTATCACGGCGGCTTGAATGTCAACGCCCAGGCCCTCTGACATATCGAGTACGCGGATAATGATGTCCGCCAGTTCTTCCGCGAAGTTTTCTTTATCCTGTATGCGGTATGCTTCCAGGGCCTCTGACACCTCGGAATGCACAAGGCAAAGAAGTTCGGGTACGGACTTGGGAACATCCCACCAGCCATGCTCTTTGGCTATGTAATGCGCCGTAACTGACAAATCTTTTAGGTTTTCCATTT
>JBDKTY010000246.1:0-47742 GCA_039679945.1 Syntrophobacter sp.
AAGACTGAAGGGAAGTTCGATGCCAAGCAGCATCAGCTCCTTGAGTGTGGCCGCGCGGACAAACCTCAGTTCGGGATCTTCCTGCAGGACCCAGTAAAATTCTTTCCAGGGCATAGTTCCATCGGCACTCCAGAACAGGCCAAACTCTGATGGGGAATGCCATCCGATGAACGCCAGGGTACGCGCGAGAGTTTTATGCTGAGATTTGATCATTTTGCGGGATCTTTCCAGGGGTAAAATGTTCGTCTTGCTGGCATTATAGAGTATGGAATAACTCAATCAATACGCAAGAAGATTCTGCTGGCCGTCATCGGCGTTGTGGTCATGTTCTGGAATTTGCGGTGCGGTGATCTTGGAGTGAATTTTGGGGCAAGTCCTATTGCGTGTTGGAACAAGGCATGGTCCGGGGCACAGCGCATACATTTCTGGCGTGCGCTAAGATGGGAACATCCATGGATGGAGATTGAGCCTGGCGTGCGGAAGATAAAACCTATTATGTACCCGAAGGGCTAGAACCTGGTGAAAACGCGCCAAGTAAAGCTTCGGGCCGCGAACCCCCCCCTTCCTATTTATTGAATGAATTCGTGTGCTTGCAGGATATATTATGTATTCCTGGCGGGTTTTTGCCAGGTTTACATAATATATGTTATCAGACATTGTGGTTGTGCGAAGTGACCCGATTTATATCGGCATGTAGCGACCCGAGAACCTCTGACCAGCAGGTTCTCGGGTCGCCCTTCCGCAAGACCTTGTTCGGCTCCACCCCTCGGGAATGTTTGTCCTCAAGGGCCAGCAATCCTGCTCCGCACTGCTTCGCTGCCAAAGCATGCTCTTCCTTTAGAGTCAACACAAGGAAGACTCGGGAAATGTCTTCCAGCGGCGTTCACGGGCGGCTAATTCTGAACGCCTCTTTTGCTTATACGCATGATTGATACCCATCGAAGGAAGCTAATGTTTTGCCCGCCTCGTTTCCATCCTGGACTCCCAGCTTTCGCGCGCGTGCTCTCTGCCTTTTTTGCTTGACTTCAATTCTCTTTTCCATTAAATCTCATCGCGCACTTGCGGGAATAACTCAGTGGTAGAGTGCAACCTTGCCAAGGTTGAAGTCGCGGGTTCAAATCCCGTTTCCCGCTCCATAGAATTTTCAAGGGTGGTTTACGAACCACCCTTTTTTTTGTGGTAATATTTCAGAATCGCCATATATTTTGTTCACTATGGAACAATCACCGACGAAGGAAAAATCATCATTATCCACCAGGCAAAAGCCTGGGAGGGGCAATCTGGCCCTGCTTCAATCTCATTTCCAGTGTAAAGATCATGTTCTGATTCTGATTGATCCCGACCCTGATGCTATCGGTTCGGCACTCGCCGTGAAACGACTTCTCTGGCACAAGGTGGCCTCGACCACTATAGGTATGGTCCGGCCAATCCGCAGATTGAACAATGTCACCATGGTTCAATTGCTTCGCCTCCCCCTGACGCTTGTTAAGAAAGGCGAGCTGCAGGACTACACCAAGTTTGTGCTCGTCGATGCTCAACCTGACCACAATGATTTTTTCAGGCAAACTCCCTTCACCGCGGTTATCGACCATCACCCGATAACCGCCGAAATCACCGCACCCTTTGTGGATGTGCGTCCCGAATTCGGGTCTACCTCGACGATTCTTACCGAGTACCTTCGAGCCGGTAAGATCAAGCCCTCGAAGATGCTGGCGACCACCCTCCTCTACGGAATTAAGACCGACACTCGAAACTTCGAACGCCACACGCTGGTTCAGGATATCGAAGCATTCCGACACCTGTTCCCACTGGTGGATCATAACGTTATGCGCAAGATTGAAATTTCCGACCTCTCGCTCAAGGACCTTAAACTCTTCCATAAGGCCTTCGAAAGAAGGCATGTCGTAAAGGACCGCATTTTCGCGCACCTCGATGAAGTTCCTTCTTCGGACCTGCTCGTTGAGATCGCCGAGTTCCTGCTGAAGATACACGACATTTCCTGGAGCGTCATTTCCGGCATATACGAAGACAACCTGATTATAATAGTGCGCAATGACGGATATCGGAAAGACGCGGGCAAGATCATGCGGAAGGCTTTCGGGAACATCGGGTGTGCGGGCGGACACAACGCGATGGGCAGAGGGGAGATTCCACTGGCTAAGCTTGCGAAAACAATAGGTAAACTCAATTCAACCAGTATCGAACGCTTTGTCAGAAGCAGTCTGTCACCCTTCCCCAAACAATAGCCGCCATATCAGGCCTATACAAAAGCTACTTATTAGCGACGAAGGAGTCGAGAACGCATAATGGCCGGAGAAGTGTCCCAGTGAACGATATCGACCGCACGATGCGTGCCGATGCTCCCCCGGTGGGGAGCTCGCTCTGTGCCGGACAGCCCCTGAAGAGAGTGGAGATATTCACGGACGGGGCCTGTGCAGGAAATCCCGGACCTGGTGGATGGGGCGCTATTTTGCGTTTTCAGAGCATAGAGAAAGAGATTTCAGGCTTTGAAAAACTGACGACCAACAACCAAATGGAGATGACCGCGCTGATCGAGGCCTTGCGGAGATTGAAGGAACGCTGCCACGTCATCGTTCATACCGACTCGCAGTATCTCAAGAAGGGCCTAACGACCTGGGTGCGTCAGTGGAAACGCAACGGGTGGATGACGGCCGGCAAGAGTCCCGTCAAGAACAAGGAACTATGGCAGGAACTCGATGAACTCTCGCAACGGCATAAACTGGAACTGATCTGGATCCCCGGTCATGCCGGACACCCGGAAAACGAGCGTTGCGATCAACTCGCCCGTGAGGAGATCATCAGGAATTCCTGAAGACTCATCGGCGGACAGCGTCTCCCTCGATACTCCCTGTTTTCATTCGCGCGCATGGTGTAAAGCGCTCCTTGCCAGCCCCGAGCAAGTGTGCTTTTACTCGCTTGCGTGGAGAATATAGCGACAGGCCCTTCCCTTCCCCGTTCTGTGGAGCTTCCCGGTTTCAACAAGCTCATTGAGTTCGCGCAATGCCTGCCGTTCGGAGACGTCGGCAAGCTGTGAATAGTACTTGTTGGTTATGAACCCGTGGGTCTTGATGAATTCGAGTGCCCGCATCTGGCGGAGGTTGAAGCCGGAATCCGGCCTTTTCTCCCCCGCGCCGATCGGGGGAATGTCAGGAAAAACGCTCGTGGGCCATTCACTAACCGAGGACCGGGCAGTTTCAGCCACGGCGGTTGGACGCTGCTCCCGCACCTCCGAAGGCAGATCCTTAACCTGGAGTTCCTTGCGGTCCGAGAGGATGATTGCCCTCTCAATCACATTTTCCAATTCACGCACATTGCCGGGCCACTGATAGTCGAGGATGCACTTCATCGCCGCAGGCGCTATGGATATGAGGTCTTGTTCATTGTCAGCGGCGTACTTTTCCAGGAAATGGTTGACAAGAAGCGGAATGTCGTCGCAGCGCTCGCGCAGCGGGGGAATATAAACGTGCATGACATTGAGGCGGTAAAACAAGTCGCCTCTGAACCGGCCGGCCTCCACCTCCTCTTTCAAATTGCGGTTCGATGCCGCAACCACTCTGACGTCGATTCTCAGGGTCTGGCTGCCGCCCACCCTTTCGAATTCCATTTCCTGCAGTACCCTGAGAAGTTTGACCTGAAGAGGGGGGGATGTTTCGCTGATTTCATCAAGAAAGAGTGTTCCGCCGTGGGCGAGTTCAAACCTGCCCTTCCTCTGGCTCACTGCTCCGCTGAAAGCGCCCTTTTCATGCCCGAAGAGCTCGCTTTCAAGGAGCGTTTCCGGCAGAGCGCCGCAGTTAACGGAAATGAAAGGCCGGTCTTTTCTGGGGCTATTATAGTGGATTGCCCGGGCAATAAGCTCCTTCCCGGTCCCCGATGCACCGGTTATAAGCACCGTGGCTTTGGTGGGTGCAACCTTCTCGATCAGTTGGAATATGCGCTGCATCTGCGCGCTCTTTCCGATTATATTGCCGAAATGGTACCTGACCTGCAGTTCCTCGGCAAACTGACGATTTTGGCAGAGTAAATGGTAGTGCTCGATCGCCTTGCGAATGGTCAGCTTCAGTTCCTCATTTTCAAAGGGCTTGAGTATGTAATCGAAAGCCCCCTTTCGCATGGCCTCCACTGCCTTTTCCACGCTTCCGTATGCAGTCATCATGATAACCGGAATGTCGGGTTTTCTGCGATGGATCTGGTCAAGGAACTCCATTCCATCCATTCCCGGCATCTTCATATCGGTAATCACCACGTCCAGTTCATGCTCCTGCATCAGTTCCAGGCCGTTCCGCGCACCATCGGCGGTGACGACCTGATAGCCTTCGTCCGAAAGCAGTGACTCCAGGACAAGGAGGTAATTTCTTTCATCATCGACAATGAGAATTGTATCCATTTTAATCCGCCGGTTCTTCGTCGTTATGCTCAATGAATGGTTGCGTGAGCGGCAACCGGATGATGATCGTCGTGCCCTTTCCCTCTTGGCTATTCACTTCGATTTCACCATTATGATTGTCCACTATGGTCTGCACGATGGCAAGCCCGAGTCCTGTTCCCTTTTCACGCGTGGTAAAAAAGGGATTGAAGATTTTCTTCTTCACTTCCTTGGGAATTCCCTGCCCGGTGTCCTGGATTTGGAGTTCCAGAAGAGAATTGCCTTCTCTGCCGTTCATGATGGAAGTCCGAAGAGACAAGGTCCCACCATTTGGCATGGCCTGCAGCGCGTTCGCAAAAATATTTACAAGAGCACGATAAAGCAGATCGTGATCAGCCTCGATGCAGCAGTCGCCGGTAAGGTAATTGCGCTTTACGTGTACCCCGAGACGTTGGCATTCGGCTTCCATGATCTGAATATTCTTCTCCAATATGTCCTCGATCCGGCACTTGGAAGTCCGCAGGTCCTTGGGGCGGGCAAAATCGAGAAATTCCGTCAGAATATCATTGAGCCGCGTGGATTCCTCCACAATGATGGAAGAAAACCTCTTCTGCCTGGGGTCCTGCATGCGGCTCTCAAGCAATTCCGCCGTACTCCTGATGATTCCCAGGGGGTTTCGAATCTCGTGGGAAACACCCGCAACCATCTCTCCCAGGGCGGCAAGCCGCTCAGCCTGGTAGAGCTGTTCCTCCAGCTTGTATCTCTCCTCCGCGCGCGCCTCGATTATCTTTTCAGCGCGCCGGGCGATGAGGAGGATGGTAATGAACAGGATGCCGACAAAAATCAGAAAGCTCGAGGCCACAATCCACTGGAATCGGTGAATCGTCTTATAGTCGGAGGAGACGTCCTGCGTTATTTCAAAGACGCCCAACACTTTTCCGCGTCGCCAACTGAGGGGCTTTTCCTCCCACATGGGCAGATAGGTAACCAGCTTGCGGACTCCGCCCTTCCACTCGAAGCCGAAAAGATTTCTTTCCTCCGTCGAAAGAAGGGAGACAGATTCTTCCCTGAGTGCGCGGTCGAAAGGTTCCCCTACATTGCCCTTCTCACCGATCCTCTCCCTATCCGTGCTATAGGTGAGGACCTGGTCCGGATCATAAATGTTGACGCTCTCGACCGGCAATCCGTGAATGGTGTTTCTGACGACCTTATCGAGACGCTCGTATTGACTCTCCCTGCTGAGGCGAATAGCCCCCTCCGAGATCAGGGTCGGGACGGTGAATTGGAAAAATACCTGATGATTGAGGTTTTCAGCCACAACGAGCGTATATTTTTCACTTTTCTGCAGCAGGATGGCTTTGGCGCGCTGGGAGATAAAACCGGAGAGCAGGATGGTGCACACCAAAATGACCATGAGACTGGTCAACGCCAGGTACTTGACCAGTTGAAAGGGCTTTGCGCTCTGCAGGACCTTCTTTTTGGCCTCAATCGCTTTCATGTTCGGTCCCGTGCCTGTCTTTGAGCAGATCTTTCACCTTCTCACGCCTTTTGTTGATTTGTGCTTGCCATTTACCTTCCCAGCCCAGGGAACCCGGGGCATAGAAGTGCTCGCCGGAAAGCTCGTCGGGCATGTACACCTCGGGGAACCAGCCTCCCGGGAAATCATGCGGGTACCTGTACTCCCTTCCGTATCCAAGCTTTTTCATGAGCCCTGTGGGAGCATTTCGCAGATGCAGCGGCACGGAGACGTGACCGCTGTTGCGCGCCAATTGGCGTGCTTTGCCAAATGCGGTATAGACTGAGTTGCTCTTTGGCGCAACGCAAAGATACACGACAGCCTGGGCAAGGGCAAGTTCGCCTTCCGGACTGCCCAGGAAATGGTAAGCCCGAAATGCCTCAACGCATTGGGACAGAGCGAACGGATCGGCAAGACCTATATCTTCCACCGCCATCCGAATGATGCGCCGGGCCAGAAAAAGCGGGTCCTCGCCGGCTTCGAGCATTCTGGCAAGCCAATAGAGGGCTGCGTCGGGATCACTGCCTCGAACACTTTTGTGAAGGGCGGAGATGATGTTGTAATGCTCCTCTCCCGCCTTATCGTAATGAACGGACTTGCGCAGCAGCGCTTCTTTCGCCGAGTCGAGATCGACGTGACGGATTCCCCCGCTATCGGGCGGAGTGGTCAGAACCGCGATTTCAAGGGCATTCAGAATAATGCGTGCATCCCCTCCGGAAGCGGCCATGAGATAGTCTTCCGCATCGGAATCCAGTCGGCCGGCGTACTTTCCCAGCCCGTTTATTTCATCCGACAGTGCACGCCCTACAATCTTCCTGAGAGCCGCTTCATCCAGGGGTTCGAGAACGGCAACCTGCGCGCGGGAAAGCAGTGGACGGATGATTTCAAAGGACGGGTTCTCCGTTGTGGCGCCAAGCAGAAGTACTGTTCCGTTTTCGACATGCGGGAGCAGTGTGTCCTGCTGGGCCTTGTTGAGCCTGTGAATCTCATCCATGAAGAGCCAGGTGCGCGACTTCTTCCTGCCGAGAATCTCTTTTGCCTCCTCGACGGAAGCCCTGATCTCACGCGCTCCGGCCATTACCGCCGACAGATAGATGAGATGCGTCCCGGTTTCCGCCGCAATTATCTTGGCCAGCGTGGTTTTGCCGCACCCTGGCGGCCCCCACAGAATGAGGGAATGCAGATGGTGAGTTTTGATAAGCCGGTCAATGATTTTTCCGGGGCCGAGCAGATGGTCCTGGCCTATGAACTCACCGAGGTTGCGTGGCCGCATGCGCTCCGCCAGAGGCGCGAACCCGCTTGAGTCCTCTCGGGAAGGTTTATTGAATATATTCAATTGATCCATCGATGTAACTGTTTTCTTCGGATTCATAGCCGGCCCGTTGCCAACGATTCGCGAAGCCGCTCATTCCAGCAAAAGACTGCTTCAGCAGCCCCGCGTACGTTTTTTCAAGTTCGTATCCAGGTGCGGAGGGCAATACGCGCGCATCAGGGCGCTATCGCTTCCCGCACACCCATGGGCACAGTGCCGTAAATCCCTCAATTACACTCCGGGGAATCACGGAAGTTGATTTCACGTGCTTGCAATCAGGCAAAAAGGGCTCTTCCGATACTGCCCCGTGTTGGCTGCCCGATCTAATTCTAAAAGAATAGCGCAAATATTCCAGCTTTTTGGTGAGACCCGTGACAGGCTGCTATGATTGAAGACCTATTCTTCCCCCAAATATGCTTTCCGCACCCGCTCGTCTTTCATCAACTCGCGGCTGTCGCCTTCAATGACGATGTTGCCTGATTCCAGCACATAGCCGTAATGAGCAATTTCGAGTGCCGCCATGGCATTCTGTTCAATCAGGAGGATCGTTGCGCCGCTCTTGTTAGCCTGTTCGATGATTTTGAAGACCTCCCGCACCACGAGCGGCGCGAGCCCCAGGGATGGTTCATCCAGCAGAACAAGTTCAGGCCTGCTCATCAGCGCCCTTCCGAGCGCGAGCATCTGCTGCTCCCCGCCACTCAGGGTTCCCGCCAGTTGTGATCTTCTTTCCTGAAGCCGGGGGAAGAGCGAATACACCATTTCGATCTGTCCCGCAATTGCCTGGGCGGGCATGGAGTAAGCCCCAAGCTCAAGGTTCTCGATTACTGTCAGGTTCTGGAATACATGCCTTCCTTCGGGACTCACGGCGATGCCGCGGCGGATTATGTCATGAGTGCGCAGACCGGTAAGTTCCTCGCCGCGAAAAGTGATTGATCCGGTACGCGGCCTCACCAGTCCCACAATAGCCCGAAGCATCGTGGACTTTCCCGCTCCGTTCGAGCCGAGCAGAGTCACGATTTGGCCTTTTGTAACTTGGAGATTGACTCCCTTGAGCGCGTGGATACCGCCGTAGAAGACTTGGAGGTCATTAGCTTGCAGCACGTCCCGCGCTCCCCAGATAGGCCTTGATCACCGCGCTGTTCCTGGTAATTTCGGCGGGAACTCCCTCGGCGATCGAATGACCGTAGTTTAGCACCTTGATACGCTCACAAAGCCCCATGACAAATTTCATATCATGCTCGATCAGGAAAATACTGATTCCGTGCTCGTCGCGTATCCCCCGAATGAGGTGGGAAAGTTCCATTGTCTCCATAGGGTTCATTCCCGCTGCGGGTTCATCGAGCAGCAGTAATTCAGGTTGAACGGCCAGAGCCCTGGCAATTTCCAGTTTGCGCTGTTGCCCGTATGGAAGTGTTCCCGCTTTTTCCGATGAAAGATGATCCAGGCCCACCTCCTCAAGACACCGCATTGACTGCAGCATGATCCTCTCTTCTTCCCGCCGGTGCCTGGGGGTCCTCAGCATGGCGTCCCAGAACCTGGATGTGGTGGAATAATGGTACGATACCATAACGTTTTCAAGGACTGTCATGTCCGTAAATATTCGAATATTCTGAAATGTTCGCGCAATTCCTTTCGCAGTAACCTTGTGCGCGGGAAGCCGGGTGATGTTGACGTCTTTCCAAGTGATTTCTCCCCTGGTTGGTTCGATAAAACCGGTCATTGTGTTGAACACGGTAGTCTTACCGGCGCCGTTGGGTCCGATGAGGCCGACAAGCTCGCCAGGGTGGAGAGCGATCGAAAAGTCGTTCAATGCCGTGAGGCCGCCGAATTGAATAGTGACGTGGGACATCTCGAATAAATTCGTCATTGCGGATCTGGCCTCCGGCGGTCCCGACGCAGCCGCATCACGAAATCCCAACTGAATTCAGCCCGTCCCGTTATTCCCTTGCTTGCAAAAATGATCACTACCATCAGAATCACACTGAATACAACCATGCGCATTCCAGGTATCCCCGGGACTGTGAACAGACCAAGGTCCCAGGGCCGCTCCACGATTCGCAAGGCTTCACTGCCCCAGGTGAAGAGCACCGCCCCGATTATCGCTCCCGTCGTGCTCCCCAGTCCGCCTACAACAATCATGATAAGGAGGTTGAAGGTCAGCATGAAGGTAAAAAGGGTCGGCGAGATCGCGGTAATAAGATGGGCAAGCAATCCACCGCCCAATCCGCAGAAGAACGCGCTGAGCATAAATGCAAGCAGAAGATGCCGAAAGGGATCAATTCCCATCGCGCGCGCGGCCCGTTCATCCTCGCGGATAGCCTTGATCGCGCGCCCATGCGTGCTGTCCGCGAAGTGCGCAAGGAGTATCACGGTTACTATGGCCACACCCCAGGACCACCAGAGCGTCGTGTGAGGGACAAGCCCTTTCAGACCCAACGATCCATTAGTAAGTCCCTGGGCAGCGTTGCACAAAACCCGCACCACCTCGCCGAATCCAAAAGTCACTATGGCAAGATAATCGCCGCGTACCCGGAATACGGGGAAGCTGATGATAAACGCAAACAATGCCGCCATCAATCCGCCCGCTATCAAGCTGACGGAAAAGGGGGTTTGAATGACGCTCAGAGGCCAGACTAACTGGTCGATAATGAAGTTAATCTGCTTTTCGGCTGGGCTCATGGCCAAAAGGGCCGAAGTATACGCTCCGATTGCTATGAATGCATTTGGCCCGAGATGTAATATCCCGCACATTCCATTGACCAGGTTAAAACTGACCGCAAGCGTGATGAATATGGCCATGTTGGTCAGGATTCGAATCTGGTAATCCGAACCATAGCGGGCAAAAAGGAAGAGAACACCCATGAGCAGCAAAAGCGCGAATATGTTGAGACACAACTTCGTCCGATTTTTCATGAATCAATGCTCTCGAGAACTATAGCGACACTGTCCTGGCGGGACGGCATGGCGCTGGGACCGAACATACACTCCAAGGGGGCACTGAATAGGGTTTCATAATTAAGCCGCTCAGTTTTCCTTGCCACGTCGGCGAGCAATCGCCGCTCATTCGGTTATCGGCTCCCCCATTATCCCTGTCGGCTTAAAGAGCAGAACCAGGATCAGGATCAGAAAGGCCAGGGCGTCCCGGTACTGCGCCAGGGCGGGCATAAACGCAACGATCAATATCTCGCAAAGACCAAGCAGGAAACCGCCTATCACGGCCCCCATTATGCTTCCAATCCCCCCGAGAACCGCGGCGATAAAGGCTTTGATTCCGGGGAATATGCCGATCAGCGGATTTACCTGAGGATATTTCATTGCCCACATGATGCCGCCAGCCGCCGCGAGGCAGGACCCAAGCAGGAATGTCAGGGAGATGATCCTGTCCAGGTTGACTCCCATGAGGCGCGTGGTCTCGAAGTCTCGCGAAGCGGCCCTCATGGCCTTTCCCGCCCTGGTCCTGAAGACGATGTAGAGCAGCCCGAGCACCAGTAATATTGTTATCAGAGGCGTGTAGATGGTGAGCACCTGTATGTGCAGATCCCCAATCTTGATCACGCTCGCAAAGAATTCCGGCCTGGGAAAAGGTTTGGGAACACCACCGATGAGGACCAATGCTATATTTTCCAGAAGAAATGATGCGCCTATCGCGGAGATTAGAAGGGAAATCCTCGGCGCCTGACGCAGCGGCCTATAGGCCGTGCGCTCAAGAACGATCCCCATGATGCCCGTTGCCAGTACTGCCAGCGGAAAGGAAAGATACCAGGGAAGCGAGAAAATCATTATTCCGTAAATCGCCGCATACGCCGCAACCATCATCAGGTCGCCATGAGCGAAATTGATCAGGCGCAGAATTCCGTACACCATTGTGTAACCAATGGCTACCAGTGCATAGAGGCTCCCGAGGGAAATCCCGTTTATGAACTGCTGGAGGAAAATAGTCAGGGTCATATCAAAATATCTGCTCTACGAAGAAGGATCAGGAATAGCGGTTCATTCGCGAATGCCCGCGCGGACCGCCCTTGCGACGAAGGCTCTTTGCCGGTTGCGGTTTCTCGAACCGCAACCGGCAACAGATTCTCACCATCCATTAAGCTTCACCGCTTTCACTTATATCAGGATTTTGGCCCAACCGGTATAAGCGATGTGAGTACGCGAGCCACTCCGGCCTACGAAATGTGAATGACACTGCGCATATTCTCCATAATCCCATAATGTATCCTATCCATGCCGGTTCCGGGGCACAATGGCCCGCCGCCACTTTTTCCCCTATTCCACTCGTGGGAATTCCATTGCATGGCCTGCTCCCTTTTTGATTTACCCGGCGACGGTATCTGTTCTAAAGTAAGGGAAATCACTCCTGAGTCGAACTCCATTTTTATGAAGAAATGGCTTCACTGAACAAGATGGCTTCACTGAACAATGGGAGTATTTTCATGCCCAAAACCTATGTCCTCGATACGAATGTGTTGTTGCACAACCCCGGAGCACTCTTCGCATTCGAAGAGAATAACGTGGTGATTCCTTTCGCCGTCATAGAGGAAATTGACAACCAAAAAAGAAGGCAAGACGAGATCGGAAGAAATGCGCGCGTCGTTTCAAGAGAGTTGGATGCGTTGCGTGCCCTGAGCAGGCTTTCGGAAGGTGTTGCGCTTCCCTCCGGTGGAAAACTTACAATCGAGATCAACCACTCCGACGTAATCAGCTTTCCGAAGGGGCTCGATGCGGACAAGCACGATAACCGTATTCTTGCGGTAGCCTACAATCTGAACCTTGTTGATCGGGAGACCGTGATCCTCGTTACCAAGGATCTCAACCTGCGCATTAAGGCTGACGTGCTCGGAGTGCGCGCCGAAGATTTTTACAACGACAAAGTGGACTACGACCAACTCTATTCGGGGGTTGGCGAGATATATCTTTCGAATCAGGAACTCGACAGGTTCTACCAGGAGGGGAAACTCAAGGTGACGCAGAACCCGCCGCCTCTGCCAAACCAGTTTATTCTTCTCAAAACCCACGAGAATAGTTCGAAATCAGCTCTGGCACGGTATTCCCAGGGAATCCTAGCCCCGCTCATTCATGCTGACTCCACCAGTTGGGGCATTCGCGGGCTGAACAAAGAGCAAAAATTCGCCCTGGAACTGCTCCTGAACGACCACATAAAAATTGTCACTCTTATTGGACGGGCCGGAACCGGCAAAACTCTACTTGCCCTTGCGGTCGGTTTGGAAAAAGTTCTCGAGGAAAATGCCTACGGACGTCTGCTGGTTACGCGGCCGGTAGTCCCCATGGGCGAGGACATCGGATATCTGCCCGGCTCGAAAGAGGAGAAGCTGCGGCCCTGGATGCAACCCATTTATGACAATCTCGAGTTCCTGCTGCGCAACTGCAGTGAACCGCACGAGGTGATGAACGACCTGACGCGCAAGGGAGTGCTCGAACTCGAAGCGCTCACATACATACGAGGGCGCAGCATACCGAGGCAGTTCATTATCTGTGACGAGGCTCAGAATCTGTCCCCTCACATGATCAAAACCCTTATTACCCGTGTCGGTGAGGATACGAAGATCGTGCTGACTGGTGATCCCGAGCAGATTGACAACCCTTATCTCGACGCCAGCAGCAACGGTTTGACCTATCTGGTCGAGAAGTTCAAAGGCGAGGAGATCGCGGGACACATTACTCTTACCAAGGGTGAACGTTCGAAGGTGGCCGAACTGGGAGGAAGATTGCTCTAGCCCTCCTCCCCGGATTATTAGAATTGAATTCTGTTGATGCGGGCATGGCACAAATCCGGGAAAGTGCCATGTGGCCTCCCGTGGTATTTGTCCCGAAATCCGGGCTGTACGGGAAGCATTGTCCTGTCTGATCCGCCAGGCGGGACGACCGCCCTCACGCTATGGAGTTTTCGGGAACCCTTCGTCTTGGGCTCATGCGTTTATTACCCCGTGTTTCCTTGCCTCACAGCCAACTGAACCGGGCAGGGCCGGGATGATCGATATGCAATGCATTTCGGCACTTGAATGGTTTTCGGTTGAATTTTCCACTCCTCCTGATCTAAATAGTGGCCGATTTCGGAGATCCATCGATAATCAAACCAGGTTCT
Organism: Syntrophobacter sp.; assembly: GCA_039679945.1. Taxonomy (GTDB): domain Bacteria; phylum Desulfobacterota; class Syntrophobacteria; order Syntrophobacterales; family Syntrophobacteraceae; genus SbD1. The sequence goes on from JBDKTY010000246.1 coordinate 13,316, forward strand.
TACGGGGGAAAGAAGTGAACAGACCGACCAAGAGCGAATACTACATCGAAATAGCAAGGTCCGTGGCCATGAGGAGTACGTGCCTGAGGCGCAGGTTCGGCGCGGTAATTGTTAAGAACGACCAGATCATCAGCACGGGTTATAACGGCGCTCCCCGGCAGACGCCCAATTGCATCGATCTGGGCTATTGCGTGAGAACGGAGAAGAATATTCCAGCCGGTCAGAATTATGAACTTTGTCGCGCCGTGCATGCGGAAATGAATGCCGTAATCCATGCTTCGAGGCTCGACATGGTGGGTGCGGACCTGTACCTCATTGGAATCGAAGTGGAATCGGGCCTGCCTGTCTCGGAGGTGATGCCGTGCCTTCTCTGTAAACGGGTTATCATAAATGCCGGTCTTACGCGCGTGATTCTGCCCGAACAGCCTAAAGGCTTCAAGTATGTGGATGTGGATGATTGGACGATCGAAGAGCGATCCAGCTATCGCTCGTAGCGCTTCATCCTCATAAAGCCCGAATATCCTCAATAGACCCGTGCCGGCGCTCGATCCTGATAAAACGCGGAAAGGGCGCGGGAGTTCGGGGGGGGGAATCTTACCTCGAACCCGGACAGTGTTTCAGATCGAATGCGAGAGGAGCGGAATACCGCTTCCATTTCATGATTCCGGGAAATGTTGTCGGAAACACCGTCAGAAAGGGATTTGCGCCACAGAAGGCACAGTCGCGTTTCTTCCCGACATACCGCGGCATGCTTATCGGCAGACGATTTTAAGCGGGGCGCCCGCGATTTGCATTTTATGCGTCGAGCCCTATCGTATACTGAATGGAAGAACTTTGCGCCTCGATCGGAGGAATGAGTTCCCTATTACCATCACACGTTACGCACCGCGGCAGGCAATAAAAAACGGCCGCTTATCCGAACATTATCAAAAGACCTTGTTATCAGGGCATGTCCGCTTTATCCTCAACTTAGCCATGATGGCGTTCATGCTCGGTTTACGATATCCGGATCTTGGGTTGTCACGCGATGGGTGAAGTTAACAGGCAAATAATAGAGGCGAAAGACCTCACAAAGAAGTTCGGAGATTTTGTCGCGGTGGATGGAATATCCTTTTCCCTCGCACCCGGTGAATGTCTGGGACTACTGGGTCCCAACGGGGCGGGAAAGACATCCACAATCCGCATGATATACGGCTTTTCGCCGATCACCGGCGGGAGCCTGGATATATTCGGAATCGATATAAATACCGGCTGGCGGGAAATTAAATCGCGCATAGGTGTGTGCCAGCAGGAGAACAATCTCGATCCCGATCTCTCGGTTGCGCAGAACCTTCGACTTTTTGCCCGCTATTTTGACATTCCACGGGCACTTGCGCGTGATCGCACCGACCAGTTGTTAAAGTTCATCGCCCTCGAGCACAAGCGGAAAGAAAAAGTTACCAGCCTTTCAGGCGGGATGATGCGCAGGCTCGTACTTGCCCGCGCTCTGCTCAACAATCCCGACCTTCTCATTCTTGACGAACCCACAACAGGACTCGATCCCCAGTCTCGTCACCAGGTGTGGGAACGACTGGAATTGCTGCGAGCCAACGGACTCTCCATTCTCATCACCACCCACTACATGGATGAAGCAGCGCGGCTGTGTGACAGGCTCATCATAATGGATCACGGCCAAATCCTCGTGGAAGGCCGCCCCGCCGAGCTTATCCGGGACCATGCCGGTGACCATGTAGTTGAAATCGTCGAACCCGGTGAGGAGGTACTCGATCTCGTTCAGTCGCGGGGCTTCATGCATGATGTACTCGATCATCGGATAATCGTGTATGGCCGGCAAAGCGACGACATTTTCGACGCCATCGGCGACCAGTACTGTGAACAGACCTGCATCCGGAGGATGGCGACACTGGAGGACGTTTTCCTCAGGCTTACCGGAAGGGAACTGCGCGAATGAGCGGAAGCCTTCGCACTCGAAACATCTCGCGGCGGTTCATGCATGTGTGGACCCGCAACCTTATCGTCTATAAAAAGATATGGCTGGTTAATTTTCTCGTCCCGCTTCTTGAACCCCTGCTCTATCTTACCGCGTTCGGAGTTGGTTTGAGCGCCCTTATCGGGCATGTGCCCTACAGGGGCCAGGAGCTTTCGTACATTGCTTTCATCGCCCCTGCCCTTCTGTCCATAACCACCATGTACAACTCCTTCTTCGAAAACACGTTTGCTTCCTTCGTCCGTATGTACTACCAGAAGACATTCGATGCGATGATGGCCACCCCCCTGTGCCTCGAAGACATAATAGCGGGCGAAATAGCCTGGGGCGCCACAAAATCAGTCATAGCAACAGCTCTTATGCTGTCGGTAGTGAGTCTTTTCGGGCTGGTACACTACCCTCATTGTCTTCTTATCATTCCGCTCTCCTTCCTCGGTGGTTTGGCCTTTGGCACCGCCGGGATGGTCTTTACCGGCATCGTGCCCAGTATCGAAATGTTCAATCTCCCTATCTTCCTTTTCATTACGCCCATGTTCCTGTTCAGTGGCACCTTCTTCCCTGTCGATACCCTCCCCCTTTGGGCCCAGACGCTTTCACACGCGCTCCCGCTCACACACCTCGTAAACCTGTTCCGCGCCCTGGCCCTGGGTGAACTGCACTCCGACCTAATCTGGTCTGTTGTTTATCTTGCAGTCATGGCTGTCGCACTGTTTCCCGTGGCGCTGATCACCATGCACCGCAGGCTCATTCACTGAGAGAGTCGTTCGGCATACCCGCGACAATGTATCCCCCTGAATCCGATTGCAGTTCCGGGAACAATACCCATATTTAAACATATGCCGGGTTTTCCCCGGCCAACGACGGCAACAAAAAGCAAGGAGGAAACCATGCTCAAGATTGCGGTTCTACTCGGCCCGGATTTTGAGGATTCGGAATATTCGAAACCGGCTGCTGCTTTCAGGGATGCGGGATATGATCTGGTACACGTTGGTTTGAAGGCTGGCGATACCGTGAAGGGGAAAAAAGCGGGCACGCCAGTGACGATAGACATGAATTCAGGGGATGCAAGAGCGGAAGATTTCGATGCCCTTCTCATCCCGGGAGGATATTCTCCGGATAATCTGAGGGCTCACCCGGAGCCCGTGCGGTTTGTCAGTGAATTCATGAACTCCAATAAGCCCGTTTTTTCTATCTGCCATGGTCCTCAGCTCCTCATAACCGCTCAGGTTCTCATGGGACGAAAGCTGACCGGCTGGACATCGATCATTCAGGATATCAAGAATGCGGGTGCGGAATTCCTCGACATGGATGTTGTCGAGGATGACAACCTCATATCAAGCCGAAATCCATCCGATATACCAGCTTTCGTGCAAGCAGCCTTAAGAAAGCTAAGGTCTTCGGGGGGAGCTACACATGCGGTCGAAATTGCAGCGTGAGTATTGACCCTGAAACCGGCCTGAAGAAAAGCTGCTCAACGCATTTTCAAGGGCGTTGGGCAGCCTGCCCGGACCTTCACTTACGTCGATCAGAAAACTGCGAAATCCGGCGGACCTCAAAAATGGGAGTTCCTCAAACCATGCGATAGGTCGGTCCGCGAAGATGAGAGCCTTTCCCGCCTGTTTTTTGAGCTGATAGACGTCTCCTCTTGGAGTAACAAAGGGTTTGTCCTCCGCGAGTTCGGGGATGAGGCGAGAGATAAAGAGAGGAGGCCAGGCAAGCAGCGTTACAATCGTTCTTGCTCCAAAGGGGCTTCTGCCCAGTATATCCAGTTCGTTCTTCGTCACTTCGAGCGACAACGTGCTCAGGTTACACCCCAGTTCGGAGACCGCGGAAAGGGCGGCTTCATTCCTGATGTTCAGCCGTGATCCGGCAAAAAGTTGTACGTCTTCCACCCCCCGGAAAAAATCGAAGTGCCCCCAGTTGTTGATTTCAAATACTCTAAGTCCCTTGCCCAAAAACCAGTTCACGGCCGGTCTGTAGTAGCCGACATCCTTTTCTTCCGACAGGAGTGGAGGAAGCGAGATCCCGATCTTTTTCATCTGGACCCCGGAAAACCTTTGTTTCGCCATGCGCTCGAGGTTCCCCCTGGTACCCGAGATGAAAACATAGGTAGCGGATGATTGGACCCCCTTTACCAGGTCGTCAATGGAACCCACCTTCAAAATGAGCTTTTCCCGCTCCCGTTGTCCACCGGCCGCGCTTTGGCGCAGATCATCGAGGACCTTATCCACAGCCGGAAACCTCGTTTTATACCGCGCCGGAGCCGTTACTTCCTCCCTGATCTTTCTCCAGACAGAGGCGGGCGGTTCTGAAACTGACCCGATCTTGAAGAGCCTGTCTCCGGCCGAAATGCTCTTCGGGCCGGCCAGCAGGATTTGTGATCCGGCCGCGCCGGAGGATATTTGCGCACCATCCGCGCTGAATAGGGCGTTCGCGGTGAAAGCCTCCTCCTCCCTGCCGCTTGAGGATTCCGGGCGAAACCTGTCACCTTTTTCAATTCCGTGCCGTAGATCCACCAGGATGCGATCGCCCCGGATCGACTTGACCGTGCCCGCCCAGATGCCACTCGATCCGGATCTATGCGGGGTAAGGACAGACGATGGTGTCCCTTCACCAAGATGCCCCAAGGTCAATTGCCGGGAAGGAGCCTGGGAGAGCATCTCGCGGGCACTGGCAATTGCCTGGTCTTCTTCACCCGGCGCCGCATCGATAACCGACCGGTAGGCTTTTACCACCAGCCCGATATAGGCGGCGGGTTTCATCCGTCCCTCTATTTTGAACCCGGCTATCCGAAGCGCCTTAAGCCTCGGGATCATCGGAAGTGCGCATAAGTCGTTGCAGGAGAGAAAGAAACCCTCTTTTTTCCCCTGTCGAAATTTCAGGCGGCAGGGTTGAACGCACTCTCCGCGAAGGCCGCTGCGCCCTCCCCTGTAGCTGCTGGTCAGGCAAAGCCCCGAGTAGGAATAGCACAGCGCCCCATGGATAAAGATCTCCAACTCGGCCTTCGTTGTGTCACATATGCTTTTGATTTCAGAAAGGCTCAGTTCGCGAGCCAGGACAATACGGTCAGCGCCCATCCGCGCGAGCGCATTTACTCCCGCGCTGTTATGCACGGCAGTGAGCGTGCTCGCGTGCAGTCTGAGATTGGGGAAATAGCGTTTCGCCAGATAAAATACCGCGGCGTCCTGGACTATGAGTGCATCCGGTCCGATTTTGGACAATGCATGGAGTGAATCCAGCACCTCGGGGATCTCGGAAGCCGCTATAAGGCTGTTGAGTGCAACAAAGATCCGAACCCCGCGTGCGTGCGCAAAGGGAACGATCGTGGCAAGTTCATCCAGCGTGAAATTCGGGGCGGTGGCCCTTGCACTGAACTTCTTGAGTCCAAGATAGACAGCGTCCGCTCCATTGTTAACGGCGGCGAAAAAGGACTCGATGTTTCCCGCGGGAGCGAGAAGTTCCGGTTTGTTTTTCAAATTATTTGCACCCGAAAACACGCCTGAAAATAGTATCGACATGCTTGAGATGGTATTTAAGATCGAAAAGGCCGTCAATTTCCGACGGGCTCAGCAGTCGCGCGACCTCCGGATCGCTTTTAAGTTCCTGCCGCAGCTCACCCCTTTTTGCCCACACACTCATTGCATTTCGCTGCACCATCCGGTATGCATCTTCGCGCGAGACGCCCTTGTCCACCAGGGCGAGCAGCACCTGCTGCGAGAAGAAAAGGTTGCCGGTTGATTCCAGGTTGTTCTTCATATTATCCGGATAAACCGTAAGCCGGTCGAGCACGCGGGTGAGGCGGCACAATATGTAGTCCAGCAGAATGGTCGAGTCAGGGGCAATCACCCGCTCGACCGAAGAGTGACTGATGTCCCTCTCATGCCAGAGGGGTACATTTTCCATAGCGCTCATCGCGTTGCCTCGAAGAAGACGCGCCAGCCCCGACAGGTTTTCGGACGCGATCGGATTCCTCTTGTGCGGCATTGCGGAGGAGCCCTTCTGACCAGCCGCGAAATACTCCTCGACCTCCCGAATTTCAGTATGCTGGAGCAGACGAATTTCCGTGGCGATCTTTTCCACCGAGCAGCCGATCAGGGCCAAGGTGGTGAAGAAATGAGCGTGCCTGTCACGCTGAATGATCTGTGTGCTGACGGCAGCCGCGTTAAGACCCAATTTTTGGCAAACCGAGGCTTCAATTTCAGGCGAAATGTTTGCAAAGGTACCGACTGCTCCGGAGATTTTTCCCACCCGAATGGATTCTCGTGCATCCCGCAGCCGCGCGAGGTTGCGCTCCATTTCGGAATACCAGACGGCGATCTTGAGACCGAATGTGACCGGCTCGGCGTGTATCCCGTGGGAGCGGCCCATCTGAACCGTGTCCTTGTACTCGAAAGCCCGCTTTCTGAGTACCGCCAGGAGCTTGTCCATATCCTGGAGAAGGAGGTCCGAGGCCTCGGTCAAAAGGAGCCCGAGCGAGGTATCAAGAACGTCCGAGGAGGTAAGACCCTCGTGGACAAAACGCGCGGAGGGACCGACGAACTCCGCCACGCTCGTAAGGAAGGCTATGACATCATGTTGGGTTTCGAGTTCGATTTCCTCGATCCTTTTAATGTCGAAGTTCGCCTTCTCTTTTATGTTGGCAAAGTCTTCCGGCGGAATTCGGCCCGCCTCGCACAGTGCCTCACATACTGCAAGCTCGACATCGAGCCACTTGCGGTATTTGTTCTCCAGGGTCCAGATTCGCCCCATCTCGGGGCGGGTATAGCGCTCTATCATATCAGATTTCTCCCGACGGCAAGCGGATGGCCACGAGGCTCTGCACAGCGGCAGACCGATGCTTATAAGGATAAGACTCGTGCCGGCCTTTTTCGTCTCTGCCGGCAAACCCTATGAAGGGCGTGAAGTTTAACAGGAAACAGCCGGTCCGGAAAGCAAAACCGGACCGGCGCGTGATCGGAGGCACTTATGCCGTTGCTTGGAGCACATATGCCCACCGCCGGTGGAATCCACCTCGCTTTCGAACGTCTGAGGGAGGTGGGAGGCGAGGCCATGCAGATTTTTACCAAGAACCACAGGCAGTGGAAAGACAATCATCTCTCCCCCGAAGCAATCGAACTATTCAGAATGAAATGGGAGGAGAGCGGCCGCATTCCCGTTGCCGCACACGACGCGTACCTCATCAACCTCGCGGCGCCCGACGATACCATTGCAGCGAAATCGATCAGCGCCTTCGCCGGGGAACTGCGCCGTTGTTCAGCACTTGGCATCCAGTACCTGGTGATGCATCCCGGGGCACATGTCGGCGACGGGGCCGAATCGGGACTCAATCGTCTGGTCACTAACCTCGACCGAGCCCTGGACGTCGCGGAAACGGAATCAGTCAAGGTTTTGATCGAGAACACCGCGGGCCAGGGAACGAGCCTCGGCTCCGCATTCGAGCAGATACGGTTCATTCTCGAGACTTCCAGGCACGGGAGTCTCATGGGGGTTTGCTTCGATACCTGTCATGGTTTCGCGGCCGGATTCGACATAACCACGGAAGAGTCTTACAGGCAAACCATGGATAGTTTTGACCGGGTAATCGGACTTCACCGTTTGAAATTCTTTCATCTCAACGATTCAAAAAAAGCCTTCGAATCAAGAGTGGACCGGCACGAGCACATAGGGAAAGGACAAATCGGCCTTGAGGGATTCCGGCTCCTGCTGAATGATCCACGATTCAGTAAGCATCCCATGGTGCTGGAGACGCCAAAGGGCAAGGACCTCAAGGAGGACAAGGAAAACCTGCGGGTCCTCAAGTCACTCCTCGAGCCGTCCCGTCCCAATAGCGGCTAGTACCCGGGATTGTCGCACGCCAGGAAACCTTTTTACAAAAGCGGCGACGCTCAGGCGCCCAAGCCGGAGGGATGCGAAAAAGCAAGTGCCCCGATTAAGGTGCAATCGTGGTCACGTAGACGAATTTTCCGTTCTCGACTTTGTTAATGACCATGCTCTTTATCGGGTTCCCAAGGGGATCCATGGACATAGTGCCGGTGACGCCTTCAAAGTCCTTAGTGGCCGATATCGCATCCCGGATTTTCTGTCCGTCGGTGGAACCAGCTCTCCTGATGCCGTCGAGGAGCAGGAAATAGGCATCCGCGCCGACCATCCCGAATGCATGGACCTCGGCCGATTTGTACTTTTCCTCGAAACGCCGGATGTACTCTTTTGCCCGTGCAGTCACGGCGGCATCACGATGGAAATGTCCGGGAAAATACATTCCCTCAACAGCTTTCCCGCCGATCTGGATCAGGGGATCGGCCTGGGCGCCGTCACCCGTGAGAATGGGAAGCGTTATCCCCAGGTCCTGGGCCTGTTTGGCCATAAGGGCGTCTTCAGTATAGTAGTTGGGAGCATATATGATATCGGGCCTGGAAACCTGGATCGCGGAGAGCTGCGCGGAAAAGTCCTGATCACCCGTCTGGATGAATGTCGTGGATACGATCTTGCCGCCCATGCTTTCGAAGGCTTTCTTGAAGTAGTTCCCGAGACCGACACTATAGTCCTGGGCATTATCTATGATCAGGGCGGCTGTTTTGGCTTTGAGGTTGTTGAAGGCAAACTTGGCGGCAACCTCACCCTGGAATGGGTCCGTAAAGCAGGCCCTGAAAGCGAATTTCTTCCCCTGGTTCACCAATGGATTGGTGGCGACAGGGCTTATGGATGGTATTTTTGCGGTTTCGGAAATCGGATTTCCCGCCATGGTGTTACCGCTGGTTGCCTCACCGATAATCCCCACGACCTTTTCTTTTTCTACCAGGAGCGTTACAGCATTTGCAGCTTCTATGCGATCGCTTTTGGTGTCCAGGAGAATTAACTCCACCGGTTTGCCAAGGACTTCGGGTTCCATGCTCCGGGCGATTTGAAGACCTGACCAAACCATATCGCCATATGCCGCGACCCCGCCGGTCATAGGAAGGTAGACACCGATCTTGATCTTTTCCTGGGCATTGACAAATCCCGTTCCCCACAGGAAAAACGAGAAGAAAAGAGCGCCTGCAAAGCAAACAAATTTTGACCTGTTCATTTATCCTCCTCAGGGTTTTTCTGGAAGAAATCGCATTGATGAATCGGTTAAGGTGATTTTGCTTACCCCAGCGACGGGAGTCCAGTCAATAAAAAACCCTCCTCTCACTAAGGCAGGTATTAACAATGCCTACACAAGAAGTGCCTTCCGTGATATTTTTCAGGTTAGCGGGCCTTTGCCAGCCCTCTATACCTTATGATTGAAGAGATGAGATGAGTTCCAGACTAGACGGTACACACTCTTTCGCCGCTCCGTTTCAGCCGCGCGAATGCGAGGGGATCACTTTTATCGGTCCGGATCTTTTCGCGGAAGATGAAGAAGGAAAGCTGCTCAGCCCGATCGGCTCCATCTTTCCCCACTATAAAACCATCATAACCGTCCGCGGGATACATGCACTCCATGCTTCCATAATGTTGGAATATATAAGGGAGAAGCTGCGCCAATCCGGAGGCAAACTCGATCTTGAAGAGGAAAACCGGATTTTCGAAGATTCCGTAGCGCTGGTTATTCGCGATGAGTACCTCCTCATCCGCTCTGATCCGGACCGAATGGACCATATATTTGCCGCCGACGAGATCATCCAGACCTTCCTGCCCAAGGACCGGATACAGTTTACGGGATTGCATCTTCCCGTGGTCCGCGCCCGGTTGCGTCAGCGAGGCGAGAGTTGGCGCATGTCGCCTCCGCCGAGGTCAGTCAGCGAAATCGCCCACTACGTTCGATCGAGCCGTGTTCAGGTAGCCACGGGGCTCACCGTCTTCTATAACGCCCCGACCGGCGGCAGGTTTCTCACCTGCGAGGAATTCATGCGCATCGGCCCTCTCCTGCACCAGGATGCGGGGGAAGCACTCGCGCGATTGCGGGAAATAGTTCATCTCTTCGAACGTACAAACAGTTGGGGCAACCGTGAATTGAGCTTTTTTCTGCCCGCGGACAAACGCCTCGATTACGATGGGATCATCCGGACGATTTCGCTTCTTGAAGATCATTCAGCTCCCGTTCGGATCAAGGAAATTGAAGCTGCTTTCAACCAATTCGCCTCATTGTTCGCTGAAACGGCCGGGCCCGAACTCTCGGTAGACGACGAGGAAAATGTCGTCTGGCGAACTACTATGTTCTGCCGGCTCTCCAATCTGGATGAACATGAGATGGAAGAGTGGACGCTCGGGCTCAGCCCTGAGTTCCTGCTCAATGTGAAGTGGCTCCCCGGCGCCACCGTTGTTCAAGACCAACTGCGGGTCGACCCGTGTACCTGCCCGCGCGTCAAAGGCCTTCTGACACATTTCTGGGAACAGTCCGGCGGGTTTGTTTCCATCAACCTGGGCCGGGTCCGCGTTTCGCAAAGCGGAAGGGACATTACCGGCGAGGAAAGAGATGTCTACCTGGTGGTAATGGCGGCCAGGGACGGTCATGAATCAATTCGCCTGGTTCGCCTCATGAAATGGGACGTGGTGCACAGAATAAAAACCGGGGTGCCGACAAGCCAGGCAATAGCGGAAACCCTTCACTATCGTGACTACATCTTCGATAGGCTGATGGCCGCCGCCCGGCTGGGGTTCCCCACTCTCTCCTATAGTGAAATCAAGCTTGAAGAGGACATCCCCGGACTTGGAAAAGTTCCGTCCTTTTTCTTTGAACGGCAGTACATCCCCGGAACGGTAACCGATAAGATCTCTTTTTCCTGCTACAAAAGGCCTGAATTCATAGTCAATCTGGCAACCATCCTGGGTTCGGCAGCCGCATTCACCCTCGTTCTCGGGAGAGCCAGCCCGCGCACCGGTCAGATATTCTACGATGACGGAGATGAACTCGTCCAGTTCGACGCGTGCGCCATGCCCAAACGCCTTGTCATCATCGAGACAACGGGCTCATTCACTGACTGGACGACCCCGATGATTTCACTTCTTCCCCAATGCCTCGAACGGTTCAGGACCCACCTGCAAAAAGCCATGGCCGGCGGTGTCCCTCGCGCCGCACTTGTGGATGCGGTTGCGGCGTTCGCCGAGTCCCTTTCGAGCAAGATCGGAAGGGTAAAAGTGATTGCCTCGTCCGGTTCCGTGAAGGACCTGTTCAAAGACAGGTTTTATGAACCCGGCGGTATTCGGGACAGATGGGAAGGTATTTTGGTACGCCTTGAAAAGACCGATCCGGAGGAACTCAGGGCTTGCATTCTCAACAACCCAGAGCTCGATCCGCGAGCCCTGAGGGCCAGGGCTCCTGTCCGCTCGCAGTACTCAAAGACTTAGACACCCCTGGAAGATGTTCAGCATCTCACAAACCACGGTCTCGCCAAGAACGTTCGCGTCTGACCCGGCTGGGAAACCATCCATTATTCACCGCTATTCACCTACATCGAGCCTTTTCCCGAGAAAGTTGCTGTTTATAATTCTCAACCGTTCTGTTATAGAGATGAGCGTTTTGAAGACCAGCAACGGGGAGGAGACTTTATATGCCACGCGCTTTTGTCACGGGAGCAACCGGGTTCGTCGGACATCATGTGGCCGCGGCCCTGTTGAACAGAGGCTGGAGCGTATCGGGCCTTCGCAGGCAAAGTTCGGTTCATCCCGTGCAATTGCCCGGGATCCAATGGACAATTGGTGACATCCGTCAACCCGACCAACTCGCCGGCGTTATGGAAGGAGCCGATGCACTCTTCCATGTGGCGGCCGATTACAGATTATGGGCGCGTGACCCCCGTGAGATTTATGAAAGTAATGTCACCGGTACCAAAAACATCCTGGAAGCCGCGCTGTCGGCCGGAATTCAAACGGTGGTCTACACAAGCAGTGTAGGAGCCTTGGGGCTCAATCCCGATGGGACTCCGGCGGATGAGACCGCACCGGTTTCCTTCCACGACATGATCGGTCACTATAAGAAATCGAAGTTTCTTGCTGAAAGGGAAGCCGAAAAGTTCCTGCAAAAGGGACTGCGGGTGGTCTTCGTACACCCCAGCACCCCTGTTGGTCCCGCGGACCACAAACCCACGCCCACGGGAAAAATAATTCTCGATTTCCTGAACAGGAAAATGCCTGCCTATATAAATACAGGCCTCAACCTTGTCGACGTGCGCGATGTCGCCGAGGGGCATTGTCTTGCCTGCGAGAAAGGCAGAACCGGAGAAAAGTACATCCTGGGGAACAAGAACCTGGCCCTGTCCGACATATTCGTTTTACTGGAGAAGATTTCGGGGCTTCCGGCGCCGCGTGTTCGACTCCCCGTTACGCCCATCCTTTGCCTGGCGGGATTATTTCACCTGCTTTCCTTCGTTACGAAGCGGGAGCCCCTGATTCCCTTCGAAGGGGTTCGGATGGCCAAGAAACTCATGTTCTTCGATTCCACGAAAGCGGTGCGCGAACTCGGCCTGCCCCAGACACCGGTTGAGACAGCTCTTGCGGACGCGGTGGCATGGTTCGGAGATAATGGATACGTTTCGAAAAAATGAAAATATGTCTGCCACCCATGTTTCGGCGGTCGCGGCCTCCGTCGGAATATATGGCAAATACGCCGACAGTTCGGCGTCTGTTAGTCTAATTTAGCGCCCGTATGCTTTTCCCGCTGCCCGGCTCAATGTGAAAGACAGTCTTCCACGTCAGCTGGTACGCAGAGGGCGAACGGATACTTTTTTCCGCACCCATTGTGAGGTACTGATGCGATTTCCAATGAGCTTGTACATGACTATGGCCCGCTATCTTCTGGGCAAGAAGATGAGCGGACAGGAACAATTCCCACTGGTTCTTATGCTGGAACCAACTCACCGCTGCAATCTCACCTGTGCGGGATGTGGGCGCATTCGCGAATATTATGACACGCTGACGCAGGAGATGTCTTTCGAGGACTGTCTCCGATCCGTTGACGAAGCGAATGCCCCGGTTGTTACCATCACCGGAGGGGAGCCGCTGCTGTATCCCCGTGTCGATGATCTTGTGAAGGAAGTCATTGCTCGCGGCAAGCACATCTATTTTTGCACCAACGGCCAGTTGCTGGAGGAATCCCTTCACCGCTTTAAACCGAGTTCCCACTTCACCTGGAACGTGCACTTCGACGGCACGGAGCCGGTCCATGACCAGATCATCTGCAGACAGGGCGGATTTCAAAAAGCGCTGGCTGGAGTCAAAGCCGCCAAAGCAGCCGGATTTCGCGTGAGCACGAACACTACGGTCTACCGGGAGACCTCCGTTTCAGATGTGGAGAATCTCTTCGAGCAACTGAAGTTGGCCGGGGTGGACGGAATCCTCGTTGCGCCGGGTTTCAGTTATGAAGACGTTATTCGCGACGTGTTCCTCACGCGAACTGAAATCGTAAACAAGTTTCGGCAAATTCGAAAATGGGGGAAACGCTTTCCCATCATCAGCAATCCCATCTATATGGAGTTCCTGGCTGGAAGGCGCTCGCTCAAATGCACTCCCTGGGGAAACCCCACGCGGAACCCGCGCGGCTGGAAATCACCATGCTATCTCATAACCGATACGCATTATGAGACGTTTGCCGAACTCATGGAAAAGACTGACTGGGAACATTACGCATCGGGCTCGGATGAGCGCTGCGCGCAGTGTATGGTCCACTGCGGCTTTGAACCGACTATAGTGCGCAACATGGGCGGCAGGGATCTCATCACAATGCTCAAATGGAATCTGTATGCCTGATGTTTTCGGACTCCTCTGGGGCACGGTGACCCTGCGTCCCTATGTTTTCGCATTCCTGGTCGTGTACATTGTCGCGGGATGCGCGCACATCGGATGGAGGAAGACACTGATCTTTATCCCCGCGGGCTACGTACTGGCGTGGATTTCGGAGTTCTCCTCCATCCATTGGGGATTCCCATACGGAGACTACTTCTATATCCCGACGACGATAGACCGGGAATTATGGGTCTTCGGCGTTCCGTTCATGGATTCCCTGTCCTACGTATTTTTATCCTACTGCAGCTACTCTCTTGCCGTTTTCCTGATGAGTCCGCTCACGCTCTCTTCCGGCTGCCCGGTTGTCCATGAATCCCCTTCCGTTCGCCGCTCGTTTCCTGTTCTCGTGCTGGGTGCATTTCTTTTCACCATGCTCGATGTAATTATCGACCCGGTCGCTCTTCTGGGAGAGAGATGGTTTTTGGGCAAGATCTACGGGTATCGGCAAGCTGGATTCTATTTCGGGATTCCGATGAGCAACTTTGGAGGCTGGGTTCTGGTCGGAGCCGTGCTGGTAGGCGCCCAACAGTGGCTCGACAGGTTAATTTCACCTGATCCCGTGAGACCATCCTCTTCATTGGCGTCTCTGTGGATGAGGTTTCTGGGTCCGATACTCTATTTCTCGGTGATGATTTTCAATATAGCCGTGACATTCCGGATTCAGGAATACTTGCTGGGATTTGTGGACCTCATGCTGTTCTTTTCACTTGTTATCATGATGTTCTTTTTCACCTGGTTTAAAATCAGACATCCTGCCCCCGTTCTGGCGCCTTTTTAGGACTCTGCCCTGTCAGGCCGCCTCTACTCTGGTTCCAGCCGCAATCCTTTTCAGAGTAGAGACGGGGAGGTCCAAGAAATCGGACAGAATGCGTCCGAGATTGTTCGCGGCCGTGCTCGAACGCCTCCAGGACCAGTAGAATGCAATTACCACCGCCGGATTGAACAGGATTGTCTTCAGCACTTTTGCCACCACGACCTCTCCCGTCTCTCCGGTGATATCTTTCAGATCAAAGCCGAGTTCATCGTGCAGACCATCACTGATCGCGCGCAGGCACATAAAGGGTATGCCACGCTCGCGCGCGATATCCGCAATGATCGCGGTCTCCATGTCAACCGTACCCTTGCCGTCCGCGAGGAGAGCCGAGAGTCTTGGCTTGTCCGGCGGGGCAGCCACCGTAACAGCCGTGACCATTGCTATCTTTTTTGCCGCCAGGAAGGCTGACAGATCATCGGAGAATACGAATGCAAAGCGTTTCTCCGGCTTTGATTCGCCTTGATGCTCCATCGCGTGCGTGGTTGCGCAAACATCGCCAACCGCCAGGCTTTCATGAAGTCCGCCGCCAAACCCCATGGAGATCACAAAATCAGGTCTTGAACATGCCAGTGCCTTTTCCAGTGCATCGGCCGCGAAATTTCCCCCCATACCGGTTTCAATCAGCGTGATTTGCTTCTCGGGCAAAAGAAATGAGAATGTTCTGTACGGCTTGTCAATCATGAGTCGCCAACGGGGCGTCATTTTCCGAAAGCATGCGTACTCGTTTGGAAGCGCCGCCAGTATGAGAATCTTCAGCATCAACTATTCCTCTCTCGGCCATTTATGCGCCGAATACCCCGCCTAGGCTTCGATCGTTCGTATACCGCAGCATTCGAGAAACCGCGGCGCCCGCCATTTCTGAAAGGACAAATCGATCCGGTTTTCGTGTGGCGGAACCGGACACCTGAGTCTCGCAGTGGCATTTGCGTGAAAAATACAGTACTTCCGCCCCCCGGATTACTGCTTTTACCTCATTGAGTTTTAAAGGAAAAAGAACGATCTTTTAACCACTAAAGAGTTGGTTTCCTTAAACCCTAATTCCCCGAAAGCCAGGCCCCCCTCCCTCCTCCTGGCTTTCACCTTTTTATGGCAATATCTCCATTTTCGCCATCCCAAACAGTCCCTCGGACAAATTCCAGCGTAGCTAGCTCAATCGGGCGCGGAGACTCCCTCGGTGCCATCACCACGGTCTTGACGATATCTTATCACTGCGGTATAGACTTCAATGGTATTTCCCAGTCGCTGTTAAAATTCCACGACTTATCAAGGCCATAAGACGTTCCGAGGCTCGTGCTCACCTTTTGTGCGCAAAACGGCCGGAGCGGGTTCCCCGCCTTTATTGTATTTAACAACCGAAATGTACTATGGTCGATTTGGGATGTGTTGACAAAACGAGCAGAGGGAAATTAATGGAATGAGTGCTCTCGTCCGGTCAAAAATTGTTTCGGTGGTTTCGCATTCCGTATAGACATATTCTCGTGAGCAGGAATTCCACGTTATTTCGTTGCGTGTCTTTCAAAGGGAGGAGAAGAGGATGAGGCTGATCAAATCGGCGGTGGTTCTGGTGATTGCGGCGGTATTGTTGTCGATTCCCGTCATTTCCATGGCGGGGGAGACTCTTGATGCCGTAAAGGCGCGTGGAGAATTAATAGTTGGTGTAAATGGGGGACTTTTTGGCCTCAGCATGCCCGACGAGAAGGGCGTATGGCGCGGTCTGGATGTGGATACCGCGCGGGCGATTTCCGCCGCGATATTCGGTGATCCGGATAAGGTGAAGTATGTTACCTTGACTACTCAGACCCGCTTTACCGCGCTTCAGTCAAAGGAAATTGATGTTCTTTGCCGTAACGCCACAAGAACCCTCACACGCGAAACGGATCTCGGCCTTAACTTCGTCAGCTCCAACTATTACGATGGGCAGGGATTCCTGGTTCCGAAGAAGCTGGGCGTCAAGAGCGCCAAGGAACTGAACGGCGCCAGTGTGTGCGTCCTTCCGGGCACAACGACCGAGCAGAACGTAGCGGATTTCTTTCGCGCCAACAAGCTGACCATGAAGCCGGTTGTCATTGAACAGACCACCGAATTGAACCAGGCATTCTTTGGCGGGAGGTGTGACTGCCTGACTTCGGATGCTTCGCAGTTGGCCGGCATCCGGGCAACTGCGCCCAATCCCGATGATTACGTCCTGCTTCCGGAAATTATTTCAAAGGAACCTCTTTGCCCCGCGGTACGTCATGGTGACGATCAATGGCGCGACATCGTCGATTTCTGCGTGCTGGCGATGATCGCCGCCGAGGACTTGGGAATAGACTCCAAGAACGTCGACGAAATGCTCAACAGCCCCAATCCGGATGTAAAACGCTTTCTGGGAGTGACTCCCGGCAACGGAAAAGCCTTGGGGCTCGATGAAAAATGGGCCTACAATATCATAAAGAAAGTGGGCAATTATGATGAGGTTTTCGAGCGCAATCTGGGAGCGGGCACGAAACTCGCGCTCAAACGTGGCCTGAACGCTCAATGGAAGAACGGCGGCCTCATGTATGCTCCGCCTTTCAAATAGACATAATGATTGTTGACAGGGGCCTTGTCCATGCCCCACAATTCCTGTATCGGGAGGGAATCAGAGGTGACTTTCTCTGATTCCCTCCCGATACGTACGGGCGCTGGGAAGTGGAGCCGGGGGCTGATTTGAGCCGCGTGGACTTTTTCTGCTCCGCCGGGAACGGCGGATGGTGAAATTCAATTCCATGACTGAAGCAATACAAAAAGCTGACAGCGGGAAGCAAAGCGTGCCCTTCTGGCATGATCCGGCCAAAAGGGCGCTTGTCTACCAGGCTGTCGCCCTCGCGCTGGCTTTTCTGATCGGCTACTACATCTTCAGCAACACTCAGGCTAATCTGCGCAGGCAATCCATAGCCACCGGGTTCGGCTTTCTTTCCCGTGAAGCCGGTTTCGAAATCGGGGAACCGGTAATCACCTATTCAGCAGCGGACACATATGCACGGGCTCTGGCCGTCGGGCTCCTGAATACCCTCAAGGTATCCGTTATCGGCATCGTCCTGACCCTGCTCCTTGGACTGATTTTCGGTGTAGCGCGCCTCTCCCGGAATTGGCTGGTGTCAAGGATCGCCAGCGGCTATATCGAGGTGCTGCAAAATATCCCCGTTCTCTTGCAGCTCTTTTTCTGGTACGGACTGTTTCATAACGCTCTTCCCTCGCCGCGGCTATCGCTGCATCCATTGCCGGGCATTTTCATCAACAATAGAGGGTTTTACTTCCCCCTTCCGGAAGCACATCCCGCCTATGGCTGGATGGCCCTCGCGCTGCTCGCCGCGTGTATCATCTGTTACCTGATAAGCCGCTGGGCGCAGGCTCGCCAGGATCGCACGGGACAGGCTTTCCCGGTTCTCGCATTCTCTCTGTGTCTCATCATTGGCCTGCCCGGGCTTGCATGGCTCCTTTCCGGCGCCCCCACCGCCATCGATGTCCCGCACCTGATCGGTTTCAACTATGAGGGCGGTTTTTCATTCAGTCCGGAGTTTGGAGCGCTCCTGTTCGGCCTGGTCCTCTATACTTCCGCCTTTGTCGCTGAAATCGTTCGTGCCGGTATTCAGGCCGTATCGCGCGGCCAGACCGAAGCCGCCATGAGCATAGGGCTCCGCTCCAAGCTGATACTCACCCTGGTCATTCTTCCCCAGGCACTCAGGGTCATCATTCCGCCCCTGACCAGCCAGATGTTGAATTTGACTAAAAACAGCTCTCTGGCTGTTGCCATCGGCTACCCGGATTTCGTCGCCGTCGCCAATACCACCATCAATCAGACCGGCCAGGCGATAGAAGGGGTTGCCCTGATCATGGTTGTGTACCTCATGATCAGTCTGGTTACCTCGGCTTTTATGAACTGGTACAACAAAAAGACCGCTTTGGTCGAGAGATAGGTCCTTGGAACAGGCACAGATTACGGTTCATGCAACCGATGAAGTTAAGCCGCCGGTCACCAGCATCGGAGTAATCGGTTGGGCGAGGAAGAATCTTTTCAGCTCATGGTTGAATTCCTTGCTCACCCTGCTGATTTTCTACCTGCTGTACAGGACAGTCCCGCCGTTTATCCGGTGGGCGTTCATCGACAGTGTCTGGTGGACTGGAGGTTCGGCCTGCAAGGATGCAACCGGGGCGTGCTGGTCGGTTGTCACCAGCAATCTGCGTTTTATCCTGTTTGGCTTCTACCCCTACGAACAGCAGTGGCGGCCACTGATCGCCATCTGCGTTCTCATGGGTTTCATGCTTTACAGCAACAACCGCAAGCGCTGGAATACTTATCTGCTCATTGCCTGGCCCATAGGGCTCGTCTTCATGGGGCTGATCATGCGCGGAGGCATATTCGGCCTGCCCTACGTGGACACCGAAAAATGGAGCGGGATTTCCCTCACTCTCCTGCTTTCCATATTCGGCCTTTCCGCGGCATACCCCCTGGGAGTTTTATTGGCTCTGGGCCGGCGTTCGCGACTGCCCGCCATAAAGACCCTCTGTGTGATCTATATCGAGATAATCCGCGGAGTGCCGCTGATCAGTATGCTCTTCATGGCTTCGGTCATGCTCCCCCTCTTCCTGCCGGAAGGCATCACCATCAACAAGATCCTGCGGGCGCAGGTCGCAATCATTCTGTTTACCGCCGCCTATATTGCCGAGGTCGTTCGGGGCGGGCTCCAGGCCATTCCCCGGGGCCAGTACGAGGCAGCCGAGTCCCTGGGATTGAACTACTACCTGAAGATGCGCCTGATTATTCTGCCCCAGGCATTGAAAACCGTTATCCCCCCCACGGTCAGCATCCTTGTTACTGCATTCAAGGATACTTCCCTCGTCGTGATCATCGGTCTGTTCGATCTGCTCAGGACAACGCACGTTACATTGTCCAACCCGGAATGGATGGGTTTCAGCAACGAAGCATACCTGTTTACCGCGGCCATCTATTTCGTGGGCTGCTTCTACATGTCCAACTTCAGCCGCCGACTGGAGAAGGAACTGAGGACTTAAATTCTTCTTGCTTATTTATTCATGCCTCTGCCGGCTGAATGTAAAAGAAAGATAACCGATGAGTGAAACAACGGGAATCGAGAAGCTCAAGCAGGCCTCGGGGGAGCCTATCATCCGCATCGAGGAAATGCATAAATGGTACGGCGACTTTCATGTGCTTCAGAATATCAATCTCGCGGTCAACAAGGGCGAGCGCATCGTCATATGCGGCCCCTCGGGATCGGGGAAATCCACTCTTATCCGCTGCATCAACAGGCTTGAGGAGCACCAGCGCGGGCGCATCGTAGTCGATAATATCGAACTGACGAGCGACATAAAGAATATCGAGAAGATTCGGGCCGAGGTCGGCATGGTCTTTCAGCACTTCAACCTTTTCCCGCATCTCACCATCCTCGACAACCTCACATTGGGACCGATCTGGGTGAGGAAGCTCCCCCGATCCGAAGCCGAGAGCCAGGCAATGCATTACCTTGAAAAGGTTCACATTGCCGAGCAGGCGAAAAAATACCCCGGGCAACTCTCGGGAGGGCAGCAGCAGCGGGTTGCCATCGCCCGAAGCTTGTGCATGAGGCCCAAAGTGATGCTGTTCGATGAACCCACCAGCGCTCTTGACCCGGAAATGGTGAAGGAAGTTCTGGACGTCATGATCGACCTGGCGCGAGAAGGGATGACCATGCTCGTGGTGTCGCACGAAATGGGTTTTGCGCGGAGCGTGGCGCATCGGGTATTGTTCATGGATTATGGACAAATCGTGGAACAGAACACTCCGGAAGAGTTTTTCCTGAATCCGCAACATGACCGCACAAAGCTGTTTCTGAGTCAGATACTTCATTAGCCGGTTGGTGACCGGCGGGACATTCCCGGGAAGCAGTCCGGCTATCCTCCCCGTCGGATCACGCAATGAACCCCCTTCAGCCTCCGTTCCCGCATCAGGTACACGCCAGCCTTACACATTCTTCAAAAGGGCAGCGCCATTCCAGCGCGCGGGCCCGGGTCCGCTTTAAATAATTGACCGGGAGACTCCCTGTCGGTAAACTCCGCCTATTGGGGACAATACCGTAAACCCTCCACTTCCCCGGGATATCAGTATGAAGATAGCTCTGGTTTTTCCGCCTTTCTATCTCGAACCAATGTACAACATGCCACCGCTTGGTCTGATAAACCTTGCCACCATCCTGAAAGACACACCTCACCAGGTGAGGATTTTCGACTTCCCACTCTCTATTCGCCAGCACGCCCTCCGGATCGGTCCGGGTATATACGAAGACTGCGTGGCGGCAATCCTCGAAACCGAACCGGACCTGGTCTGCTTTTCCGTCCAGTGCACCACGTATCCGCCGGCCATCGGGATCGCGCGCCTGATCAAGCACCAACGGCCGCAGGCAAGGGTGGTTTTTGGCGGCCATAATGCATCCTTCGTGGACGAGCTTACTCTGCAACGCTACCCGTTTATCGATACGGTTGTTCGCGGCGAGGGTGAAATCACCTTTGCGGAGCTTGTCCGCGAGCTTGACGGCGACAGCGATCTCCAGCGAGTGGATGGTATCACCTGGCGCCTCGGCGACCGCGTGGTCCGTAATCCGGACAGGGCGCTCATCGACGATCTCGACTCGCTGCCCCTGAGCGACTACTCCTTTGTTCCTCCCCCCTCTGTCTACCGCGATGCCTGCGGAATCAGGCGCTCCATTGCCATTCTGGAGGTTGGCAGAGGCTGCCCGCACCGCTGCATCTACTGTTCTCAATCGCTTTTCTGGAGGCGCAGGGGACGCACGTATTCCATCCCCAGGCTCATACGGGAAATGACCAGCCTGACTGAAAACTTCGGGGCCGAATGCTTCCTTCTCGCTTACGATCAGTTTACCGCCAGGAGAAGCTTTGCCGAGGATTTCTGCAAAAGCGTGATCGATGCCGGCCTGAACCGTATACCCTGGTACTGCATATCCCGGCTCGACACAGTCGATGAGAAACTCCTCAGGCTCATGCGGGAAGCCGGATGCGAATCGATGTGTTACGGAATCGATTCGGGTTCAAAAAATACCCTGGCTTTTATCCGCAAGGAGATCGATTCCGAAGCGCTTCTCAAGAGAGTGCGCGAGACAACCGACCAGGAGATCGTCCCCACACTGAGCTTTGTGACAGGTTTTCCGGAGGAGCAAAAAGATGATCTCGAAGCGACTCTGCAACTTGCCCTTAAATCAGCTTCAGCCGGAAATCCGAACATCCTTGTCCAACTGGCGACCATTTTACCGGGCACGGACCTCCATGCCCGGTACTCTTCGCTCCTTATCCGGGAGGTTGATACCTATTTTTCCCTGGGGATAGAATTCGATGGTGGAAAACGACTTGCCCGCGATGAGGAGATGATCGAATCCGACCCCGCCCTTTTCAGCAGCTTTTACAATCTCCCCTGCCCCGCCGCTCCGCTCGGGGACCTGAATGCACTCTCAAGCTACTTTTCCATCATTGCCGCTTTGTATCCGCGCTCTTTTCTCCTGCTTGCACTTGAGTTTGAAATCGGAGTGTTCGAATTATTCTTTCGGTTCCTTGACTATCTGAACGAAAGAACCGGCAAACGCAGCATCACTCCCAAAGACTGCCTCGACCATTTTGAGGATTTCGCCGCCACGCTGACGAGGGACGGTAAATCATTGGTCCACGGTTATTTGCCCGAACTTGTGAAGTACGAAACCTGCCTTGTCAACGCGGGCAACTGCGAATCGCCCGTGTCCGCTTTTCAGATAGACTTGAACCACACGACGGATTTGCTCCTGCCCACCCACACAAACTTCATTATCGAGCAGTTCACATTTAATATTCCCGTCATTATCTTGGAGGCGAAGCTTGGCAGGTTTGCCAGGTTCTGCCCGCGAGAAAGAGTCAACCTCATATTCAGACAGTTGCAGGGAAAAGCCGATGTAATGGAAATCAACGACTTCGGCCTGGATTTTCTCAAACTCAGCAACGGAGAGCGAACCATTGATTCCATAGCCGAAACCCTTTGCCCGAAGTATGGCGAGGGAATGAACGGTCCCGATTTCGCGCGATCTTGCGCGGACGCAGCCCGGCAACTGGCGGATTTACAGCTTCTTGCGCCCGGCCGTCTGCTTGATTCCGAAACGAGAGGAGGTGAAACGGATGCTGCAGGTTAAAGAGGTAGAGAAAAAGGTAGTGGCATCGACGACCCATGTCGTACCGCAATGACACGCGCCTACAGAATCTCCGGTCCGGAGATAATCGACCAGGATTAATTCCATGCCGGGGACATATCGTCTTCTGTTCCCCGGCAACTCTTCGCCCCATCCTTTATTTGAGGCATGATAGTTCCACGGATTAATGCCTGCTCCTGTCCATGCCGATCGGTTTTGGACCACATCTTTCGAGGCGCCCGAGTTACACAATGAGAACGTATTCTTTTCATCTTCATTGAAGCCTTTCACCCTTCGATTCGAAATAAACATTCCACGAAAAATGGATGAAAATATGGAGGCCCCGATCGAGAATTCCGCAAAAACCGCCTCGCCATTCCCTGTCATTGACGGGCACGTCGATGTCCTCTATGAAATGACAAACTCGCGCGAAGACATCCCCTTTGATCAGCTCACGAATTCCCCCGTAACGATCGAGAAGATGCGGGCCGGGAGCGTGAGGATTCTCGTCGCCGCGCTCTACTGCCCCGATACAGCCAATGGTGAGAGATCCGCCGCGCCCTACCTTCGAGGCCTGATTGACTATGCCTCAAAGTTCATGACCGGTCTTGTGCATGTCCGGTCGCGAGACGACCTCGACAATTGTCTTCGGCGGGATACCCCGGGCATGATTCTCCTTGTTGAAAACGCCGACGGGCTCTTCGAGCTCGATCGGGCGATACTCGCGAAGGCTGGGATAAGAGTGGCGGGGCTAACCCACATGGGTCGAAACAGGATCGCGGACGGCAATAATGTCAGGTTCCCCGGCGGATTTAGCAGTTCAGGGACAGAGCTTGTAAGAGAGCTTTCTGCCGAGGGGTTTGCATTTGATGTCGCCCATCTTGCCGAAAGGGGGTTCCGCGACCTGGTAAGAATTCATGACGGACCGCTCCTCTCCTCCCACACGGGGATTCGACCACTCTGCGATATCCCGAGAAATCTCACGGTGGAACAAATCCGCATTATTCTTGAGCGCAAGGGTATTGTGGGCATTGCGGCTGATCCCACAATGCTCTCTCTGGACGGCAAAGCCGCCATTGAAGATGTTTTCAGGAACATCGACTGGATTGCGCAACGATTCGAAACCGAGGGCATAGCGATTGGATCGGATTTCTGTGGTTTCCACTCTCCGAACCATGGCCTGGAAGACATCTCCAAGCTGGCTGATCTTGCCGGTCTTCTCCTCGATGCCGGATACCCGAGGGAGAGTGTCGAAGGAATAATGGGGACGAACTGGCGCCGTTTCTACGATGGGCTCTTCGCTAACGATCTTTGAGATAACGATCGAAGATCCTGAAGAATGAGCCTATGTCGTCTCCGTTGTTATAAAAATGCGGTGAAAGCCTGATTGCTTCTCCCCTTTGGGAGACCAGTACCCCGTTGTCCAGGAAATAGCGAAATAGACCGGCGGCATCCGGCGGCAGAAAGCTCAGGATTCCGGCGCGATGCTCCCGCTCCATGGGGCTGATAATAGCGAAATTCCTCCTGGTCAGTTCCGCCATGAGCGCATCATTGATCTCCAGGATTCTAGCATGGATTCGCTCTATCCCGATCTCCAGCAGCAGTTCGAGTGAGGCGCCCAAGGCAGTGATGCCCGGTATATTCAGCGTACCCGTTTCAAAGCGTCTCGCATCCGCTTTCAGCCTGAAGTTCAGGTCCTGAAAGTTCTCCTCGTCTTCAACACTTCGCCAGCCAACGCGAACGGGATGCACCATGCCGTTCACTTCCCGCGAGATGAAGAGCGCTCCAATGCCCATCTGGCTCAGCAGCCACTTGTGGCCTCCCGCGGCCAGGAAATGAATACCGAACCTTTTGACATCCATCGGGACGGCGCCAAGACTTTGGATGGCATCCACGCAAAAGAGAATACCTTTTCGCCCGCAAAGCGCACCGAGTTCTTCAAGGTCGCAGTAAAACCCGCTCGAAAAATCAGTCGAACTTACGGCAAGCAGCCGGGTTTCCGGCCGAAGAGCACTCTCGACGTCCCTGGCTGAAAACCGCCCGTTTGTTCTCCGAACATAATCAACCTCCACTCCAAATCTTCGGAGGTTTAACCAGGGATACACGTTCGACGGAAAATCCGGATACACCAGCAGAACCCGACTTCCGGGTTTCCAGTCTATCCCGCCGGCAACGGCGCTGATCCCGTCGGATGTGTTGCCGGTAAAACAGATCTCCTCCGGCTCCGCGTTGATGAGTCGGGCGAAGAGCGAGCGTGTGCCGTCGACCTGCCCCATCCATTGGGGATAGAAGGTCAAACCGTCATGGCTGAACTGATGCAGGAGGTTTCCTACCGCGGAGACTACCCTCATCGGAGGGGCGGAGATTGCCGCATTGTTGAAAAATACATATTCCCGAATAATCGGGAACTCTTCCCTGTAGTCAGAAAAATCCTTCACCATGGCTGCCTTTCCATTCCTGTGATCAAGTCGGAAAATTCCCCTCCATATATGCCCTTGCTTGCATTAATCAAAATAGATAATGATGAAATTTTCAAAAACCGATATACATTAACTACAAGTGTGCAGTTTTTGACGTGGCGGAACAGAAACCATTCAACGAAGGGGCTGGCAAGATGGAAAGGGGAACATACTTCGACCGCGATCGTGCCGTGGTCGTGCAAAATGAATTCATCCGCAAGGTTTACAACTGGATGGCCCTCGGTTTAGCGGTAACGGCGATCAGTGCGCTCTATACCGCTTCGAGCCCGGGACTTTTGCAGGTAATTTTCGGTAACCCGGTGGTGCTTATTGTCCTGATCATGGCCGAGCTGGGCCTTGTAATCGGCATCAGCGCCGCGATCAACAGGATCACATCCTCCACCGCGCTGTTCATGTTCTTTGCGTATTCATTCCTCAATGGTCTCACGCTATCTTCAATTTTTATCGTCTACACCAGTGCGTCCATTGCGAATACCTTTTTCGTGACAGCCGGGACCTTCGGAGCGATGAGCCTCTACGGCTACACGACGCGTCGCGACCTGACCTCCTGGGGTGGTTTTCTCATGATGGGCCTGGTCGGCATTATCATCGCCTCCATCGTGAACATCTTTATTCAGAGCGATCAGATCTCCTGGCTGGTTACGTATCTTGGGGTCTTCATCTTTGTCGGATTGACAGCCTATGATACCCAGAAGATCAAGGCGATGGCTTATGCGGGATTTTCCGGCGACGAGATGGCGCGCAAGGGCGCAATCCTGGGAGCGCTGACCCTCTATCTCGACTTCATAAACCTTTTCCTGCTCCTGCTGCGCATATTCGGCCGGCGTGACTAAAATGGGGGCGCGGAATCCCTCGGCAAACGGCGGCTTCCGCGCGGGAATTTCAGCATTTGACTGATTATCTTTGTGCAAATAATCTTCTCTCTTGAGAAGAACACCCTCTAAAGGAGTGAGTCAATGAAGCGATTTTTTATGATCCTGTTCCTGATCCTGGCTTTGGGCCTCGCGCCGGCCATTTCCATCGCCCAACAACAGACGCCGAATACGCCTGACCAGAAAGCCGCGGTCAAACCCGACGATGGAGCGGCAAAGCCCGGCGGCGGGTGTCCCGGTTGCCCGCATAAGGGCAAGATGATGGGGTCGGAGGATTGGAAGGCAAAGCACGAGAAGATGAAGCAGGAAGTCGAGGCCATGGACAAGCGGCTCGATGAGGCGGTTGCAGCGATGAATGCCGCCACCGGAGACCAGAAAATCGCCGCCATGGCTAACGTGATCAACGAACTCGTTGCCCAGCGGAAACATATGATGGGTATGTTCAAAACGTTTCATGGGAAAATGGGAATGATGGGTCCCTGTCCGGGCTGTAAAATGGGAAAAGACATGAAAGGCAAGCACAGGCATCACGGCGAATAGCAGGATCAGGACAGCGGTTATGATATACCGCCCTCCCGGAGCCGCCTCCGCCGGAGAAAGCGAACGGGAGGCCAGTGCAGGCACGGACATGGTGCTCTCGAGGCTAATTCAAAGAATTGAGGCTGCGCTCCTTCGGAAAGAACTGAAAGAGCACCAAGAGTCACCCCAATAGACTGGCCCAAGTCGGAATCCCCGTGGATTCCGCTCCACGAGCGGCGGCAATTTCCAGGATTGCCGCCGCTTTTTCCGCGTGTTTCGGTGGGCCGCTCTGGCCGCCTACTCCGCACTTACACAACGTACAATAATGGGTTAAGATAGCCGCCGTTAGCGGGAATCGTGGCCGCTCATCCGTCCCGATATGCCGCCACACGGGTTTTTCTGCCGCTATCCGGCCCGTTGAAGGCGCCTTGCGCGCCGGTTTTGCGTCGGGCCTTTCCAATTTACATGCATGGGCCAGAAAAGATGCTGCAAAACACCTTCGTTCATCTCCCTGGAGTCGGGATAAAGACGGAACAGGCTCTGTGGTCGGCCGGAATCTGTTCCTGGGACACATTCCGTGACCCCGCCACATGCTCGCTCCCCTTCGGAAAACGGAAGTCGGAAGCCTTGAGGGAGTATCTCGGCCAATGCGGTGATCACGTATCCGGCTCTAATCCCGCCTTTTTCGCGCGCACCCTGCCCACTCAACTTCTTTGGCGGCTCTTTCCCGATTTCCGCCACTGCACGGCATACCTCGACATTGAAACAACCGGTCTCGGAGACCCGGGCGATCATATTACGACGGCAGCTCTCTATGACGGGCGCGAGATCTTTCATTACGTCCACGGAGATAACCTGGACCAGTTCCCGCAAGATCTCGCGAAATACAAGGTACTGGTAACCTATAATGGAAGCTGCTTCGATCTTCCGTTTATCCGGAGCTCCTTTGGCGTCCCGCTGGAACAGGTCCACATTGACCTGCGGTTCCTGCTCCATAACCTCGGGTACCGCGGAGGATTGAAAGGCTGCGAAAAACAACTGGGCCTTTGCAGGAATGAACTTGATGGTGTTGACGGGTATTTCGCGGTCCTTCTCTGGCAGGAGTATAAAAAGAAACGGAACCGCGGCGCCCTGGAGACTCTCCTGGCCTACAACATCGCCGACGCGGTGAATCTGGAAACCCTGATGGTCAAGGCCTACAATCTCAAGCTAAAAGAGACGCCCTTCCGCGAACTTGAACTCGAAGC
Source organism: Syntrophobacter sp. (assembly GCA_039679945.1). Taxonomy (GTDB): domain Bacteria; phylum Desulfobacterota; class Syntrophobacteria; order Syntrophobacterales; family Syntrophobacteraceae; genus SbD1. The sequence continues at coordinate 41,160 of JBDKTY010000246.1, forward strand.
GCCCCGACCCGTGTCCTCCACGTTTATGCCCGACATGAAACTCATCCGGGAATTGAGAGACCGCTGGGCGGTTTACCTCTGACCGGGGGCGGCTTTCGTCACCGGGTATAACCAGATGGAAGTGGGATTTCCACCGCCTCGGCCGCCCTTGGCCTCAACAACCTCGCCCCGGTAGCTGAATGCAAAGCAAACAGTCCCCGGGGGCAACGGGATCCGCCTGCTGAATCTGATGGGTTCCCAGCGCTCGGATCCGCCCTGGCGAGCCGTCATGAGTGCGCTGGAGCCGATCACCCTGCCCTGGGCATCCCCAAAGATCACCTCCGCATAAAAGGACGGCAGTCTGTCATAGTTATAGCTGATGGAATCGGCAAATTTTACGGCGCCCCCGAGTGTGAGCCGCCCCCCGCCCGCGAAATATGTGTACTCTATGGAAAGGTCCCTCGCATCCCACTTCCCGTTCGTCTGGCCGGACTCGGAAAGCGGAATCCGCTGTTCCTGTATGATCACCGAGTATCCGCCGGCGGCCGGTGCATCGCACGGTGACAGCAGTGCGAAAAATCCGGAAATCATCAAAAAGGCAACAACAGCACTCCATCTCGAATCCATGTCATTCCCCCTCGCTAAGACACTGTCCATCCTATGCGGCTCAGGCCAAGTCCCCGTCACTCAAGACCCCCGCTGCTCCCATGAAGACCCCTTGCTCCGGGCCATGAGTTGCGAAACCAACACTCACGGCGGGATAGGGAGAGCCGGCAGGCTTCCTCCAACAGCTCGGAGGGTTTTACGACGCATCGGGATCAAGGGACAATCAATTCAGCATGACATTGAACGTGTCAAATATTTACTAATCACTGCCCGTCGAAATATTTGGCGGCGTGCTTTTTTTTCCCAATGACAAGGGACGTCAAACCGTAATTTCGCTGAGTTCCAGCGCCGCATTCGGGGTCCAACCCATGCGAATTATTACGAGATCCTATGCGTGGAGACTCTTGACCGTGGAGTTATAATAAAGGTGGAAAGCAATCAGACTTTCCTCCTTCAAAGGCGCCAAGGCCCTCCCCCTCCTTCCTTGGCGCCTTTCTTTTACTCCAGGATGTCACGAATCCCGCAAACTCCGATTCCCACGCTACGGTTCCACGCATCGGATTATGCATCCATGAAGCAAAACACACTAAGGACGGCTATGCACGCGCGTAATCCCATCTGCCTGTTCTTTATGCTGACACGCAGCATCCTCGCATCATTGGAGAGCACTGGCCTTTTTCCGGGCGGAAAGCGTTCTCACAGGCCAGCCACGACAACGGGTGGGTGACGACGGGAATGCCCGTAGCTCTGCTCGTCTATGGGCTCATCCTGGACATGGGAGTCACGGCAACGGGTTTCATGGTGCTGAAACAGGCCATAAACGGAATCTTCAATGCACTGGTTGCGAGCGTTGTTATCAACTATTCTCCCCTTCATAGGTATATCGCTTCCCCCTCGGACCACAGGATCGTATCCCTGCAGGAAACATTGTTTCACGTGCTCGTTGCTTTTGTCCTGCTTCCCTCTCTTCTTATTCTGTTTCAGGAGAGCGGGGAATACGCGAGGTCGTCTGAACGCGCGACCGTGGAGAGTCTTAAGGATCTGGCGGCGCGTTTTTCGAGCCATCTCAAAGTGTGGCACAAAAATCGTCTGAGCAGCGTGGAGCAACTTGCCTCGGTAGCGGAAAAGAACGGCCTCGTGGTCTCGACGGGTCTCCAGCATGATCTTGAGATCATAGTCAAATCGGATAGGAATTCTCTCGGTTTTTTCGTGGCCAATTCCGAAGGGACAACTGTTGTGCACACTCCTCTGCTAAGCAAGGATGGGATATCAGAGTCCGGACTAAACTTTGCCGCCCGCCCCTATTTCCAGGAAATGCGGGCCAACGCACGCCCTGTTACTTCGGAGGTGATCGAGGGATATGGTAACCTGCCTGCCCGGATAATAACCATTTCAGTTCCAATCCTGAAGGATGGTCAATTCACGAGCTGCGCAACCGCCGTCCTGGATCTCGAGCGCATCCTGGAACTCGTTACTCTATCCTCGGATGAATCGAATCAGTTGTCGAAAAATATCACGCTCACGGGCAGGGATGGCCAGGTTCTCGCGAGTTCCGTTCAAGGCCTGGAAGCCCCGCGCTGCTTCAACCCCGAACAAAATGAGAGCTTGCGCCAAATTGCGGATTCAGTCTTCATCTATACTCCGGATGAGTATAAGGATCTGCCCACGGTAACTCGCTGGAAACACTCTTTTTATACGATCGAAAAGAGTATTTCCGACGACATTCCCTGGACATTAATCATCGAATCCCCTGTCGCCCCATTGCAGGAGGACCTGTTTCGCAAGCAATCGCAAGTGTTCCTCACCGCGGAGGCGAGCCGGGCGTTCACCCCTCCAAAAAGTAGGATTCCCGCGGACTACGTGACGGCCTCCGTGTTCTGAGGTGCCCGGTCAAGGCTCCGGACCGATTTCCACCCAACCGTTCCATCGGAACAGGAGATTTGGATGACAAACGGTTGCTTATCAGGCAATAACTCTGCGGCCGATCCGCATCAGCCCTGCTGCTTCCATGGGCCGCTCGGGGATTCCGGGAAAACAAGATAGCGTCTTCCCGCAAAGTTCAATACCAGACCCGCCATCGTGGCAATCGATTTGGATACCCAGGGAACAGAGCCCATCCCCAGAAGTGCATTGGTGACCGCGACGTCGAATATCCCGACCGCGATTACCACCAGCACGTACATCAACAGTTCCTTGGTGGTATTCCACCGGGCTTTGTGACGAAACAAGAGCAGTATGCACATGCCATAATTTATCGCCGCCGCGATGAAGAAAGCCAGCGAAGTCGCTGGGATAGCGGTCAGACCGGCGTGGAAAAGCGCCAGGAACAAGAACAGATTGACGAGCGCCGATACCCCTCCTATGAAAAGGTAGACCAGGAATTGCATGGGAACAGGGGCATGGTGAAGGTTGTATCGAAAGATGCAGTAGAGTGCTCTGAATCCGTCTTTCAGCCCGATCTTCTTTCCCTCGTCATAGGTCCGCCCATAGTAGGAAACGCCCATTTCAAAGATGCGCAGTCTCAGGTGCGCGACTTTGGCGACAATTTCGGGCTCGAAACCGAAGCGGTTCTCCCTTATTTCAATGCCCTGGATTACGTCCCTGCGGAAGACCTTGTAGCAGCATTCCATGTCTGTCAGGTTCAAATCGGTGAACATGTTCGAGAGAAGCGTCAAAATTCGATTGCCCATCGCGTGCCAGAAATAGAGCACCCGATGTTCATCGGTGGACAGGAACCGCGACCCCAGCACCACATCGGCCCTTCCGCATATCAGGGGCTGCAGCAGACGCTTCAGATCCGACGGGTCGTACTCGAGGTCCGCGTCCTGGACGCAAACGAAATCGCCAGTGGCCCTTTCGAACCCCGTTCGCAAGGCGGCGCCTTTTCCCTGGTTTTTTTCATGGGAGATAACTATCACCTGCTCGGGATACTTCTTTTGCAGCTCCAAGGCTATCTCGCGACTCCCGTCAGTGGAGCGGTCATCGACTATTATCACCTCAAGGGAAAGATCTTCGTCCGCTATGGATAAAACGCGCTCCAGACAATGTTCAAGCGTGTTCCGCTCGTTATAGCAAGGGATGACCGTGGTCAGTCGCGTTCTGCTGCTTCCGTCTCTGGATCCTCTCATGATCACCTTTCAATGGACCGAAGACCTCGGGTTTTTTGTGCGGCGCCATCTCATCACACACGTCTGCCGGGCGCGCCACGGGCAAGCTCATGGCTATGGCGCTTTCCGTGTATAGACCTCAACGCCCATCTCCCCGGCGGAGAGGTCATTGATTACCATCGCGAATTTCCATCCCGGGGCAATATACGCTTCACCCGGCATTTGCCGTCCCAATTGTCGTTGGCTTACAAGGCGCAGATAGACCGCCGCCTGTGTCCGGCCGAGTTCCGTTGCCAGCTCCATTCCTCCCGTGGCCAACGGCGCCCCCATATACAATCGTGAGCACTCTCCGGCGTAAGCAATAAACATACCGTGATGCCACTGACTGGCGGCAAATGGAGCCGGCAGTAACCCGGCTTGCTTCAAACGCTGCGCGATATCGACATAAGTATCCAGTCTGGCGGACTGCGCATGCGGACCGATAATCCGATATATTCGATGGAAGTCCTGCGATGATGCAACAAGAACCAGTAAGGCCAGGCAAAGCATCGGATAATCCTTCCATGTCTTCACCTGCGCCTGCTCCCGTGAGGGCGTCGTGTCTCCGTTTGAGCCGACGGCATCCATTACCGTGGTGCAATGACGAGCGCCAAGCCACTTTCCAATGAGTATCAGGCCGGCAATGCACAGCAGGGGGGATACGACGGGCGCAATGTACCGGGCCTCATTGTTTATGAGCCAGTAGCCGCTATAGTACAAAACGATACTGACGATGCACCACCGCACCGCGCCCAGGGATTGAGAATCGACATCGAAGGACCGCCCTGCCCGCCTCGACCGCAGTATCGCTCCTGTTGCCAGAAATACGATCCAGGGGAATACATGGCCGAAGCCATTGGTTATGTTTCGGATTGTGATCTTCCCCTGATGAAGGAATTCGCTCCACCCCGCGATTGGCGACCAGCCAGCATCAAGATGGGGATCAGCCATGTAGTCCGGGATAAGTCCGGGATTCCACAAAGGGTCTTTCTCAAACTGCCAGGGCCCCATGTTGGCGTGATTGAAGGTGCCCGCCGTGGAGAACACGAGTTTGCCGTAATGGCTGGTCAGAGCGGCAATCCAGGGCCCCGCCACCAGCAGCATCGCGGCCAGGACGAGGCAGCCGGCGCGAAACGAGGGCAAAAGACTTTTAAGCCGGAAACTGCCGGGCTCCGGCTTGGCAAAGAAGCGCATCGTCAAAGTTGCCGCGAGATGAATGGCAACGAAGGGCAGCATGTATGCCTTGGCCAGGTAGGCAAAGCCCGCCGCGAGGCCCGCGCCGATTTCCCCGCGTCGCGACCGAATCAGGGCCGGATCGACAATGATTGAAAAATACAGGAATAGGAGTCCGTCAGCCAGTATATCCGGGTCCAGCAGGAAGGTTGCCCAAATGGCGGCTTGCAGGATCACGCATATGCTATACGCGGGGAGTGCGGTCCGGACAAATTGGCGATCATGCTCGAGAAGATTGTGCATGAAACGAAGTGCCGCAAATACATAGAGCGCGCCACCCAAAATGAGCACTATTCTTCCGGCCAGAATGTCCCGCACGCCTGCCCACGCGAGCGGCAACATCAACCATGAAAACAATGGCGACCAGTATCCCGTAATGACCGGTCCCGAAGCATCGAGGATTCTGTGTGTGACCGTGATGTATGCAACGAAATCAGCGTTGATATATCCCAGTTGGAAAAACGATAGAGCCAGTACAATAACAAAGTAGACGCCCATCGTGATACCGGTTACGCACCGGCGGTCCATATCGCCTTTTCCCACCAAAAGCATCCTGTTTTCGCATCCTTATGGTCTCAAGCCACGATCTGTTCGACGAACGGACCTTACCACACGCGGAACGGATACGTCAACGAAGCTGGGGCCTGGAGACTCCGTATACACCGGGGTTTAATAAATAAAGCCCATAGTGTCCGGGGCCGGCCAATTCGATCTACTACCCTTTGAGAAGCGATTATGTCCGACCGGCGCGGCGTCGATGAGTCTCCCGATCGCCAGATAACGGGCAAGCGGCTCTTTTGAGCTTGCCCTTTTGTTTTTTTGGATTATTTTCTTCTTCGCTACGTATTGTGGGCAGCTTTCAGGCGTGGGCCACGGGGCCCGGGAGTTACCAATGCACAGGGCCGGACTGCCCGTGTCTTCAGAAAGAAGAAGGTTATGTCAAAATTCGTTTCTCGTGCGTTTGTGTCTGTCCTGCTGATTGTCTTTTTCCTCGTGGCGCCCTGCATCATCGGGTACGCCGCGGCCGCCGGGGAAGAGACGATAATGGGGACTTTGGTAAAAAGAGGCAAGGCCTTCGTGATCGAAGCCGACGACGGAGATTACACCCTGCAGGGCAAAAACCTTTCGAAGCTGGTCGGCAAGCTGGTGGAAGTGACCGGTGTAATTACCGAGAGCGAGAAAGGCGACACCATTGAGGTAAAATCCATTACCGAACTTGAGGAGACTCTGCCTGATTGATCACCATTGAGGTGAAGTCCAGATAAACTCTCGTCGAGATGCATTAAAGGGATAGTGGCAGTTACGGGCTATCGATATCCGTAGCCTTGTCCAGAGACTGCCGCCTCACGGGAATCCCGCCTGCCCGCCAATTCGATAGATGCCTCCGGTCTCACCTTCCCCGCCCTGAAATAATGTCCGCGCACGCAAGCGCGTTGCGATGTCTTCAGTGGAATTATTGGGACGTTCCCCGCCTTTAGGCGTAACCGTTAAGCCCCCTTCGACCACGTATGCAGTGCTCGTTTGACAACGCCAATGTCGCGCCCTACTTCAAAACGAGCTGATCGCGCATTTGTTCGATAACGGCATTTGCAATTCTGCGTTGTTTGTCGTCGTGAAAT
>JBDKTY010000247.1:0-2626 GCA_039679945.1 Syntrophobacter sp.
CTGCCCGCAAGATCGGTCAGCGGCAACCCCAATTCCCTGGCGCCCCAAAAACACAACAGGCTGCGTGCTCTTACGCTTTGCCTTTCCTTGCCGACACCGGCAATGACATGCATTGGTATTCCCGTCAACCCGGACACGACGCGCGCCAAATGATCAAACCCGATCCCTTTGGCCGCCAGGGCATATTGTTGCTGCAGCCTCTCATTCGCTTTCGCCAACACCTCGTCGACGAAATCTCCGTCGCCAAGTATACGCTCGTCGCTCTTTTGGTGCGTGCGGGCTTTGCGCAACGCTTCCACTGCCCGCCATCCGCCGGCACTGCGAACAAGCCCTCCCCCGGTGAGATCCGGTCGCCTGCCCTGATTCATTCCCTTTTCCACAAAGGAGCGGTAATTCTGCCGAGCGACTGAAACTCGCTCGGAAAAGAGCCTGAGGACCGATTCGGTCTCCTGCCAATCAAACGGGCTGTTCCCCATGAGGGAGGCATGGCCGCAGTATCGATAGCCGTCCAGTTCGTCAAGGGTCTTGACGATCCCGGCACGCAGGGGATTCAGGTGGATGTAGCGTACCAGTTCTGCGAGATAGGCATCTTCCTGGCAAAGAATGGATTTGTACCGGTTTTGAAACAGATGACCGGCTCTTTGGTGGCGCCGGTTGAAGTTGCCCGCATACCCGGTCAGAAGGCGTCGCATGACCGTTGAGACAGGAACATCTCCGGTTTTGAGCAGAAGATGAAAATGGTTGGGAATCAAGCCCCAGGCGTAGCATCGCGTGTGGCTCTCCTGGACGATCTTTCCCAACCGATGCAGGAAATCGTCGCAGTCTCCTGCATCGCGAAAAATCTCCCGGCGCTCCAAGCCCCGCGAAATGATGTGGTGAAGCGCCCCCGGTGCATCGATTCTGGCGTGTCTTGGCATGAAGTTCTTATAGCATAGCCCGGGTCAGGGATAAATGTAAAATGTAAAGGGCGTCCCCCCTGACGCGTCCGTGAGAAGTTGTGAACCGTTGCACTGAGATGGGCTATGAGTGGCTTTTTAATGGGTGACCACTATTCACGAACGGGCGTCCATCCGGCGAGATCATAGGTCTTCCGGCTTAAGCCCAGTGCTTCTGGCGATCCTTGCGAGCATTTTGGGACCGATTTCTTCGCGCTCGTGAAAAGCGAAGACGAAATCGGGCCATCCTTCACGGGCCAGGATCCGATGCGAACCCGTGGTCCGCTTTACGACCCAGCCATTTCGCAGAAGAGCGGATAGCACCTGCCTCGCTTTGGTGGAATGCCATTCCATCAGGCAGCTTCAAAGGTGATCGTGTCTGTATCCGGCGCGGATTCGCCGTGCTCGATTCGATCGGCAATTACCCGGAGCGCCAGGGCTTTTGCCCTGGCCAGTGCATGCTTCGATGTTTCTCCGTAAGCAAGGGTACCCGGAATTTCCATGACTTCGGCAATCCACCTTCCATCCGTCTCAAGCTCCAACTGGACTGTAAGCTTCATTTCCCGGCCTCTGCTTTTGGGTAGAATGCCTGACACGACGTGCCGACTACAACCTTCAGTGTAATGGTTTACAGTGGGAAATCAATGGCCTTTTTATGGGCAACCATGCAGAAGAGGATGGGGGATGCCCTTTGTGCCTGAGCCATCACAATCGCGCTTTACCGCAGAACATGCTACCGCACGGCCCTCCGGCCCCCTGCACGGCTTCTCCCCCCGCCCATCCCGCCATAAGGTTCTTTGATCGCGCGTGCGCCCATGCGCAATATCATTGCCAAACCCTGAAATTCATGCCAATAGTATCACTTGAAACTCCTGTGATATTCACCACGTACCGGCAACAGAGCGTTCGAAGAGCCGGAGAAACGGATTCGGGCTGCCTTTTCACACATCGGCAATCGCCCGCGCTTTCTCCGCAGTGACGACCTCTCCTCTCACTCCAGGAGACCCACGCCCGCCCATGATCGCCAAGACCCACACCTGCAGCCTGCTCGGAATTGACGCCATCCTCGTCGAAGTCGAGGTGGACATCTCCTTCGGACTTCCCAATTTTTCCACCGTCGGCCTTCCCGACAACATCGTCCGGGAAAGCAAGGACCGGGTGAAGTCGGCCCTCCAGAACAGCGGCTACGATTTTCCCATGGAGCGCATCACGGTGAACCTCGCCCCCGCCCACCTCAAAAAGGAAGGAGCCGGGTTCGATCTCCCCATCGCACTGGGGATTCTGGCTGCCATGGGAATCGTGAACCCGAAGGAAGCTGAGGGGGTGGTGTCGGTGGGGGAACTATCGCTGGACGGCCGGATCAAGCCCATCACCGGAAGCCTTCCCATGGCCATCCAGGCACGGGCGTGCGGGTACGAGCGGATGCTCTTTCCCGCCGTAAGAAATAGGGGACGCCCTTTATAATTTTACATTTAACAGTGCAGCTATCTTCAACGATTCACGGTCCACAATTTTCGCCCCTCTCTGGACCGCCACACTGACGGTTGGCACGGAAACACCCAGCCTGCCCGCAAGATCGGTCAGCGGCAACCCCAATTCCCTGGCGCCCCAAAAACACAACAGGCTGCGTGCTCTTACGCTTTGCCTTTCCTTGCCGACACCGGCAATGACATGCATTGGTATTCCCGTCA
>JBDKTY010000248.1:0-4110 GCA_039679945.1 Syntrophobacter sp.
GAACAGCTTTTGAGAGCGGGCAATATCGAAGGCTCACATAACCGGTGGAGATCCGGGTCAGGCTATTCCAAAACTCGGACTTCCCCCCGTTCGCCCTGAGCGTGCCGATGGGTGGAACGGGCCGGAATCGAGCGCACACAGTGCTGTTTCCTGGCTGCGCCCTGCCACGCGAATGCGGGGATTACTCCCGCTCGGCACGAACGGGAAGGAATGCCCCATCTTTAGCGCGAATTATTCATGATTTTCTGTGAGGATGCGTGGAAATCCAAGTATTGACCATATCTTATCTGGGTTTCCTTCCTCAACTTCGACCGACGGTGTGTTATCAGCCCCAAATCGTTTCAAGCCCAGAGCACCGCTTCCTTGTTGGGCTTTTCGTGCGTGGATTGCGATTCATGAATAATGCGGGTTAGCGCGAATTGGTATAACAGCTTCCCGGACAGGGTATCGTATCACGAGCCCTAACCTCCGTTGGTGCTTTCTCCGGATATATCCTGTTCCGGTCCCGTCTTTCGAACGGCCAGAATTGTGGAGTTCAGTTCATCCAGGCGGTAAGGCTTGTGTATGAAAGCATCGGGATTGTCCTTGTGGTGCGCTTCCTTAATCAGCGTCTCACTATGGCCGCTCGCGAGTATTACGGGCAGATCGGGCCGCATCCGTCTGAGAGCGGCCATCAATTCCCATCCATCCATCCGAGGCATCGAGACATCGAGAAAAGCGAGGCAGAATTTATCTTTTTGCGGTTCGAAGACCTCCCGTGCCTCCACGCCGTCAGCCGCGGCCAGTACCTCATAGCCGAGTTTCTTAAGCATGGCCCGCGCCATATCGCGAACCATTGGCTCATCCTCCGCCAGGAGCACCAGTCCTCCGGGGCCTGCAGGCATGGCTCCGGGCTTCCTTCTGGACAGTTCCGCACCACGATCGGGCAGGGGCAGGAAAACCCTGAATTTGGCGCCCGCGCCCGGTTCGCTCTCGACCGTTATGGCGCCTTCATGCGACCGTACCAGGCCCAGGGCGGTTGGCAAGCCAAGCCCCCGGCCGGTGAACTTGGTGGAAAAAAATGGGTCGAAAACACTGCCCAGCGTTTCGGAATCGAGTCCGCAGCCGGTATCGGAGACCGAGAGGCAAACGTACTCTCCGGCCCGGGGCTTCCAGTCCAGGGGAAAAAACATCGCTTCCCCGATCTCCTCCGCCGTCATAACCCGGGACTCCACGGTGATGGTCCCATCCAAGTCGCCGATCGCTTCGCTGGCATTCATGATGAGGTTTGTCAGTACCTGTTTGATGTCCGACTCATTGACATTTACAATCAGCGGTTGTTCGGGCAGTTGCCATTCCAGCCGGATCTTCGCGGGCAGGGACGTGGCCAGGAGATCAAGCGCTTCACGGCAGATATCCTGGAATTCGAGGGATTCTCTCTTCCCTGTCGTTTGGCCGAGATAGGAGAGCATCAGCTTGCAAATTTCCGCCGCCCTTTGGGAAGCGGAGATCGATCCGGTGATATGCGCGAGAAAGGGGGAGTCGTCGGGCAACTCGCACAAAACCAGCTCCAGGTATCCCATCGCGGCGCCGAGCATGTTATTGAAGTGATGCGCGATACCACCGGCCATGCGCCCGAGACTCTCGGCCTTCAGGGCCTGCCGCAGGCGCTCCTGTAATCGCTGGCGCTCCTCCTGGGCGCGTTTCCGCTCCGTGACGTCACGGACAAAGACCAGGGCGCCGGGACTCTCCCGATAGGTGATGGGCGCGGAATGCGCCTCCACGGTAATGACTTCCCCATCCATCCTCAGGTGTTTTTGCTCCGATATTATTCCGGGCGTTTTCTGTTCATTTGCCGAGCGAATCCGCGCCAGAACACAAGGCCGGGAATCAGGGTGTACTCGTTCCATGAGCGGTGTTCCCAGCAGGTCTTCCACTGAATTTGCTCCATACAGGTCCACAGTCGCTTCATTAACATACGCAAAAAGCCCTTCCGACTGTATGAAGATCGCCTCAGGAGCATTCTCCACGAGCGTTCTGAACTGTTCCTCGCTGACCCGGAGTTTTTTCTCCGCCTCCTTACGCTCACTAATATCTTCGCAGAAAACAATGATGCCGGCGACTTCCCCCTCTTTTCGCCACGGCCGTATTTCCCATCGAACCCATTTTGCTTTTCCGCCCAGCGTATCCAGGCAGTCTTCGTCCGCCTTGACCACTTCACCCGCCAGTGCGCGACGATGGGCGGTGCTCCAGGATTCCGGGATTCCGGAAAGAGTTTCGTAATACGACAGCCCGCGCATATCACGGTCTTCCGACGCATGGTCGGCCAGCCACCTTCTGCTGGCGCTCAGATATCTCATATCGCGGTCGAACATCGCCAGCGCTACCGGGGCATGTTCGATAAAAAGACGCAGTTGCTCCTCACTCTCGCGCAGGGCCGAGTCGCGGGAATGGAGTTTTTCCGTCATCTCCTCGAATGCGTACCTCAATTCCCTGATTTCGGATGCCGTGGAAGATGAAGGACGCGGTGAGGAAGCCGCATCCCCCAACGACCGGACATAGCCTCTCAACTCATGAAGAGAATTGCAGATCCTGCGTGAAAAAAAAAGCGCGGCCCCAAAAGCCGTCAGCGTCAGGCCAAGGAACAGAAGCGCCTGGGGCAGGAGAGTAGACCTGGTTTCCCCCATCGCCTCCGTTTCCAGGCGTCCGGCCCCGGCGCGCCAGCCAATGGAGCGAACGGGCGCGGTTGCCATGATGCGCCGGTCGCCAAACACGGACTCGCCTACCCAGGCCAACTCATCGCCGAGAAGTGTTTCGCGGAGCCCGGGCCTTTTGCCGAGCCAGTTTCTTTCATCCCATGTGAGTTTTGGATCGGGGTACCGGAAGACCAGCATGCCCTTGTTATCTATGATGCTGATGGCGGCGCCCCGGGACCTTTCGATTCCGAGGACCCGATCGAGCTTTTCCGCCATGACAAGAGTCACTACGATCCCCAGCAACTCGGCGTTCTCCGCGCGAACGGCACGGGCGATGACAAATGCGGGAATTCGATTCTTGAGCGACAACACCAGTTCACTCACCGACCAATCGCGACCCTCCAGGGTAATTTCCTGGATATACCGCCGCTGGCTGGCATCCACCCCGACCACGTCGGCATTGGTTGCCGCGGCAAATACCCCTTGCGGATTGATCCATGCAAAACCCCAGACAGACGGGTACTCCTTCAGGCTCCGCGCAAGAAGCGCCTCCTGTTCATCGGGGGACAAATGCAGGGAAGTCAGCCCGAACCCGATTATTGCTTCCTGGTTGAGCACGTCCTGGAGAAATGCCTCGAATGTTGTCGCCACCGCCCTGGCCAACTCAAGATTTGACTGCAGTTCCTCGGATAGACGAGCCTGGTACCTGTCGTAGTAGACGTATGCCTGGATGATAAAAATAGGAATGAGCAGGATCAGGAGAAGGAGCATGATTTTGCACCGGAAGCTTTGGCAGAATCGTCCCTTCAGTAATCCCAAGGGTGTAGGCATTTCACATCCTTTTGGCATACTTGGACATGTAGCGAGCCGTATTATGAGCAGTGGTTTTTGAAGATAAAATTATGCTCTATTCTTCAAGAAAAATAAAGTCTAATTCTGGATGGAGAAGCGATATTATTAAATTTTCCATGCAACCGGGCGCAGTATCCGGCTATTCCGGACTGCCACCGTTTGTTCCCATTCAGTGGGAAAAAATCACCGTGGCACTTGCCGCGATTATTTATTCATGGATAGTATTCTGTCAGGCAAGAGCCATGCCCGGTTGCCTCCAAAACAGCATGGGAGGAATATTCTTTAAAAGCGGAGGAAGCGGCCCCAGGCGCGCCCGCCGACGCCGGGTGCCGGGCCGTATGCGCGCATGGCAGAACCTGTAAATTTCTTCTCGCAACCGATCGATCTCCGGTACGCGCACCCGCATGCGCGCATGGCGGGACCTTCTTCGGTTGATGTCAAAAAGACGATCCCACGCGCACGCGCACATGGCGAACCTCAAGACTCCCCCACTCCTCCTTGGCGCAGTAGCCACCCGCACGCGCACGCGCGCATGGCGAAACCTCGTGATAATCTGGGAATCCCTCTCCCGCCCTTCTCGGGA
>JBDKTY010000249.1:0-15221 GCA_039679945.1 Syntrophobacter sp.
TGATACTAATTTGTGTTCAAGAGGATATACCCCCGTTCGCCCTGAGGTATCGAAGGGTAGAACGGGTCAATTCTGAACGGCATCTTCAATTTAGGGATAGACTCATCTTGAACGCAACTCCGTATGACAGAGCAATATCAGCGATGCGGCATTTTCGTCCAAGATCGTAAGGGCCACTTCAAAAAGCGCGGGGAGCTTCGCCCCCCACACCCCCCTCGCCGCTGCGCGGCTCAGTGTGGCGCCGCGGCGCAGCCCCGCCAAGGGCGGGGCAGTCGCCGCGGACGCCGAGCGCTCGGCCTCACGCTTACGCGTGTGACCGAAATCCCGAGGGTGCGGGAATCATCCCATCGCTTTTGTTGATCTCGAAAAGCAAATATTAACAGTCAGATGCCTCCGGCAAAGCAGGAGGTCTGGAAGCGCATGGCCCGCTCAAAGCGGCTGGACTGATTACAAGGCTTTCGAAACTATTTGTGGAAGGTTCTTTCCCGATTCCGACATCCGAAACTGAACATGGAGCGACTTCTCATCAGAGTGTTGGCATGAAACGACTCCGCGGGTTCAGGGCGGCGGGCGTGTTGTTTGCCGCCATATTTCTTGCCATCCTGGTCCAGGCTGGCATTGCCTTCGCCGAAAGGTGGTCTTTTGCCGCGATCTCGGACATCCGTCCGGACTTTGCCGCCTACACAAGCGTGCTCCGGCAGATAAATTCCGGCAAACCGGAAGATCCCGGATTCCCACGGGCGCAACTCCTTCTCGCGGTTGGCGATATCGACCCCCTGATCAGGACAGTCATTATCTACCAGGAGGTAATGGGCGGGGATGTCCCGTTCATCCCGGTCAGGGGAAACCACGAGGGACCCGAGGATGTGCGGTACATGCTCAAGAAGGTATTGCCGGGACTGGGCATCCCCATCGAGTACTACGATTCCTCCAGCGCCACGTACTACTTCGACTGGAAAAACGCCCGGTTCATCACGATTGACCGGTACACCGACTACGCCGGGAAACTGAGAAATGCGGTTTTTCTTCAATGGCTGGAGAAAGCCATAAGTTCGGCGGCGGGGGCGGACCATGTCTTCATCGCCTTCCACGAGCCTTATGCTCCCCTCTTTCCCGAAAACGATCCTTTCTGGAAGATCCTGATCAAACACAGCGACAAGGTGAGAGCTGTATTCAACGGGCATATCCACTGCTACGGGCGCCATTTGGTGCCGGGCGGGCGCGCCGGGATCTACTCAATCAATGCCGGCAACGCGGGCAGCAGGGGGCACAGTGACGGGACCCTCACCGCCGTCGAGGTCTCGATAGACGGCAAAGAGGTTCTGTACCGCGCGGTCCAGGCGCCCCACGGTACCAGAAACTTCGCCGTGACTGATCAGTGGCCTTCCCCCGGGCGGGGGAAATGAGCCTGGGTCTTATCCAGGGCTGTGTTCAGCATAACACAGCAGATCACGCGGTCCCCCCGTGATTATCTTTTTCGTATCTTCGCGTGAAAACAATCATCGAGGCTCCACGGGCAACCATTCAGATGAGGTGACAAATGCAGGATAATAGCAATACGGCGGACCGGGAGAAGCGGCTGCCTGGCTGAGGGGTAATACGAATTCATTGTATTCGAGGGGCTTTTGCGGCTGAGTATCCTGGATGATGAGGACCAAAGGAGAGAAAGATGGAATATGATTTTCTTGTAAACACGTATGAGACGGAAAGACTAAAAACTCTTAGTGTTTGGAGTACGTTCAGGGATAATGATATTCAAATCCGCCCTCGTCCATTGGACAAAAGAGACAGAAATGCCCTTGAACACATGGTGCATCAGTGTTTGAGTGAGAACAAGTGGTTCTGCAACATGTTCGGTATCGATGTCGGCGCGCCTCCCTTGCCTGAGACGGAGACACGTCTCGGGTTTATCAAACGGTATGCCGAAGACAGTGAAAAGCGGCTTGCCGTGCTCAAGGGGAAGGATAAAGCATGGTGGGAAGCCGAGGTGCCTTTTTTCGATGTCAAAAGGACAAGAGCCTGGATCATGCTGAGAAGGATTGCGCACACCGCGCATCATCGGGCTGAGCAGGGAGTGCTGCTCAGGTTGTTGGGGAGAGAGGTCTACAGCGTCTACGGGTCTTCCATAGATTCAGGATGCTTGCCTGAACGCGGAGCAGTCACAATATATCCGTATCCTGACGTTGAGTCGCTTATCGAAGGGGAGTTGGCAGGTGGGCGGAAAGCGAAGCTGCCGGGACCCGGAAATGAGCCGTTCACCGAGCGCCCGGAACGTTGAGAGAATACGCTCAGTTTACTGCTTTAAGCCATAACCGCATTTCAATAACTTAACTCGGCCATGAGAGCCGCGCTAAGGCATAGCGGGTACTCAGCCGGGTTCCACTCCGCGATCCAGCAGTGAGTGGTTAGCCTTTTTCTGACCTGGATTCTTCTTTGATGCGTTCCGCAACGAAGAATTCAAGCAAAGACCGGCATGGGACGTCCTTTTTTTTAATTCAGCCCACCTTTTTCCCCACAATGCCTTGAATCGGATTCTCATTCCGGAGAAGAAAACCGGTTCCAAAATCAAGATCGTTTGGGCGATTCGCATATGATCAGCTATTCTTTATTTCTTGATAGGGCTTTTTGTTACGTACAGAGGAGAGATGTGTTCATCACAAAGGTTGGTCATTCCTGGGCGTATTTGACGCCGAGGTCAGTTGGGAGGAAGTTCAAAACACCTTATCCGAATCGGCGTCTATTGCATCATGCATGGTACCCTGCGTCACCTTCTTAACGAAGCTATTTTCAGAACCAGTCCATCGACCTGCTGAACCACAGCCTTATCGCCTGGTCGCAGCGGGTCACCGCTTACAGCCATCCAGAGCTCTCCTTCAAAGAAAATCCGCCCCTCACCATCGCGCCAGTCTCTTACCTCGACCACTTTGCCCGGCATGCCGTCGATTCCGCAGGAGGACTTTCTGTTTCGGATGACAAATGACCACACCAATGGGAACAGAATGTGCTCGATCAGCTCAAAAATGACAACTCCCACAATCAGAATGGTCAGGATGGTTGCGATCATCGTCTGTTTCTAATCCGAAAAAGGTCTTTTTATCTGTGAAACCGCAGTCCCATGGGAGCAGGGCTCTTATTGCATTCGACCTTTGCCCATTCCCTTGCCGGCGCAGAACTCGTCTTTGGTCAGAGCACCATCACCGTCCGCATCCCTGGACTTGAAGACATCCTCACCGTGACCGCCAGGATGACGCACAGCCATGAATTCATCCTTTGTGACCGCTCCATCGTGGTTGACATCCATAGCATCAAAACGGTCCTGGCACATCATTCTGGGGACAGGCTGACCGGGTTGTCCGGTCTGGCTCTGGTCCGCACCCAGGACGCTTCCAACCATTCCAGCAAGAATCATCGCGGCAAAACCCATGATTATTAAGCTGGACCTCTTCATATTCGTCTCCTTTCACTGTTGTGTATGCTGCGCGTCACTTTCTCTGTTTGCGAACGGTATTGGAAGAGAACATGGGGCCATTTTGCCCATCTTCCATGTGTGTCAGCTTCTATCGCAATTTCACGAACATCCAGGCCAGAAAGATCACCGCAAACCAGGCGCCGGACAGAATCCAGAGGGCCTTCTGCCATTGTTCGCCAAAGAACTTCTTCGTGGAACCGGCCACCCAGTCCCAGCTCAGCCAAACATGCCAGGCAATGAGACCAAGAAGAATAATCGAGAAAGTAAGGTGAATGTCCGCCCAGTCGTGACGGTGCAGACCGAGGAAGAATTTTGCCTCATGGGGTACATTGCCGGACGGGATTACAAAAGCCAAAAGCAGCCCGAGGATGGCAATGGAACTCAAGTCCACAAAAAGTAAAGCAGCAACGAGATACTTCAAAGTGTTTCTTGGCATATTTCCTTCCCTGGATGAAATCTTGCAATGTCGTGCTTTTCGGAAATAAGCACATTATTCGGGACTTCTTGAACACTTGACTCGCACTGACTGTGCCATTCGACATCGAGAAGCTGATGTTGCCGTATTATAAGGAAGTTACTGCCTTGTTCCTTGCCGGTACCCGGCATCTTGCCCCAGTTCCCCACTGGAGAGTGGATAAAAACTATCCATGCGTCGACCGCTATACGGATAAAACCTTACCATTTTATCTCCTTTTTCGAGTCGTCCTTTCCTCCACCTGTGAGGACAAGGAGTTCTTCATCCCAGGTATCACGATGTCCACTTTACTATGGCATTAGACCAAATGCAGACCTTGGGGTCGGGTCTTGCATTCACACTTTTTCCGCCTTGCCCGATTACACTCCCCTGACTATGCGGCTTACTGTTGCGTAGTGAAGGTGGGCATGCCCGGCGATTTCAGTAAAGGAATAGCCGTGCTCCAGGTGCGCTTTCTTCAGGACTATGTTGCGCTCCCGCTTCCCCATTTTCCCGTGCGGGGGCAATAGTTCTTCAAGCGTCGGACGAGAGGCGAAGCGCTGACTCTCGGAATCTCTTTAAGAGAAGATTTGTCCCTGAGCGCCGGTCCAAGCTTTGCCATAAACTCATCGCAGCCAAGGATGGCGCGGGATTTGAGTTCTGACCCAATTTTCCCATATCCGACGCCGGCACTCACAAATTCCATATATCGCCTCCGGGCCTCGCCTCTTTCACCGGCGAACTGCCCCAGTATCCAATCCGAATGAAGAAAGGCGGGACCCCGTGTCAACCCTGCAGTGGCCCGACAACTGCTCCACTCATAATCCTCGGGCAGCTCGACCATGCCGGCCCTCACGGGATTGAGTACAATGTAGCGGCATAGCTCAAGAAGGTAGGCGTCGCGATCAATCAGTATCGATTTGAATCTTCCCTGGAACAAGTGGCCGACCCGGTGAGGATGCGATTGAAGCGTTGCGTGCACGCCCCGTTGATGTGCCTCATGCCCACAGAGAGATTGCCGTCGATGGTTTCGAGGAGCAGGTGGTAGTGATTGTCCATAAGGCAGAAGCTATGACATCGCCAGTTGAAGCGCTCGATTGCATCTTCAGCAATTTGGAGGAAACTCACCCGGTCTCCCTCATCTTCAAAGATTGGCATCCGGGCGTTTCCCCTCGCCGTCACATGATACACGGCCCCGAGATATTCGATGCGCAACGGTCTGGCCATATCTTGATCAGACATGAAGAAATGTCATAATGCAAGACCTGACCCCAGTTCTGCTGACGTCTGGTTGAGCGTTGCTTCTCGGCTGTACGTTTGATTGTGTCTGAACGACCTCTGTGCTTTCAGGGAGTGACTCATCGGCGCGTGTAATAAGAGGAACACAAAAGACAAGAATCGAAAGAACGGACGCAATTGCTGCAACCTTCATCGTACTCTCCTTCCCCCCCCTCGGGAGTTTAAGTGAGAATCATGACATCGATCAGGTCTCCTGGCTCACGTTCATCCTACTCACCGCACCTTCCCATCATGCCTTGGGCATGACAGTGGCAATTCTGCGGCTTTCGTCCCGATCACAGTCGCGGGGCGGCGGAAGATTTGATCTTCCTTCCCTTGAATCGATGCCTTTTCGTGTTTTTTGAACTTATTCGAAATGACTCAGCACAGAACGGAGGTGGCTGAGCCAGACGTCGACGATTTCCGGATATTCGGCGGTTCCTTTCAACACCGTTTCACAGGTAAAGCCATCCTTGCCGAGGATAGACTTCCAACTCTCGGGTGTGTTGCCCGCCATATCATTTCGGGCATGGTCTCCGGCAACTGCCATAAAGGGCATGAGGTAGATCTTCCTGATCTTCTTTCCCTTGAGCTTCGGCACGATATCTTTCAGAGCGGGATAACCGTCCACGGTCGCGATGTGAACATTGGGATCGAGTTCCTGCAGGGTGTGGTACATGGCGGGGTAAATGGCGTCGGAGGGATGTCTCTCTGTGCCGTGTCCCATGAGTACGACCGCATCCCCCGGTTTCCTGTCGTCAGGGATTTGCTTGAGCATCGCTTTGGCCACCTGTTCCATGTCCTCGTGCGACGAGAGCAAAGGCCACGCAACCAGTATTTTTTCAAAACCCCCGGCCATTTGCCCGAAGAGGTGAGCATTCTGATTCAGCCCGTGAAATTCCTCTCCCGGAATCGTCTGCAGGGAAAGCACCGCCACCTGTGTGTAGCCGTCCTCCATGAGCTTTGCCAGGGCGGATTCGGGAGAAGGAAGCACCTTGCCCTGCTTGGCGAGTTTGGCGCGCACTATGCTCGACGTGAAGGCCCATCGTACTTCGATGCCTGGAAAAGCCTGCCTGGCCTGAGCTTCGACTTGATCGAAAGCCTTTTGAGCTTCGGGAACAGTGGTTCCAAAAGCAGCGAGCAGGATAGCCTTTTTCGGAGTGCGCTTTTCACCGTGCGCGGCGAAGCATGTAGCGGTTAAGAGGAGTAAACAGACGATCCACGCTGGAGTGAACAACCATCTCTTCTGCATTTTCTCTTGCATTGCTTCATCTCCTGTTTTGCAAAGTCAACATTTCAGTTCATGAGGGGCATAATCGAAGTCCGTTCGATCATCCGCACAGGGGCTCCACGAGATTCAAACCTGTCAAGAGCGGTGTTGTATGCTGCCGTCATAAACAGGACCTGCTGCATTCCCCTGGTTAGCAGGCTCCACCATCCATGAACTGCATCCTCCTCGGTGATTGCCACGCAGACGGCCGTGACTCCCAAAGACCGGGCTGTCTCGATCAGTTCCGCCGTCGCTTGCAGAGGGACATCTTCTTACCCTTGTGACATACAGGATCATGCCCATCTTCATCGAATACCTCCATTGTGTGAGCCGTGTGCCCGGAAGCCGGACCGCCTCCGGGCAGTGGAAAGGTTGATTTAAATGTACGGGTTGCGCCGAAGCAGAGTTCGGGCAAAAAAAAATCCCTAGAGCTAAAAAGCCCTAAGGATTGCACCCTGGTTCACTTGATCCTTTGGCGGGTATCGGACCTTCCACGTACCGATTCCCTTACAGCATCAGGCAGGTCTTCTGACTCACGGATCGCTCTACTCTCCGGTCCTTCCCATCTCGAAAGACAGTGGTATCACCGGATTTCGTCCCCGTTCACAGCGGCGGGACCGCTCCCGAATTTCACGGGATTCCCTATTAAACTCGAAAGTCCCTGATGCTTCTTAAGTTGTGCCCATTCATGCTAGCATCATCATTTTGCATTGCAACAATTTTCTTTCCGCCGCCTTTTAAGTAATGTCTAGGTGGGAGCCCCAAAGATGCCCGTGTAAACTCACTGAACTGGAGTACGCAGTCCGGAATCTCTTTCGAGAGACGTATCTAAAAAGCATAGACCATGGATAACATCGGCGTTATGGCAGCATCAGTGTTTTTCCCGGCGAGGTCAATGCTTAAACCCAGGGCCAGGGAGAATTTGTCCGTGGCCATGTATTCAATGCCCGGAATAATTGAAAGCAGAGATTCGCGGGGTACAGTGACTTCGGGTCCGAAGAGACGCCCACAGCCCCAGAAGCTGGTCAGTTCCAAAAGGCCCACCCATTTCTCGGTTATGGGATATTCTGCCGCCAAATTGACCGTAACGAAATCACCGGGGTACTGCTTCCCGTCGTCATCCGTGAAAGAGGTCGGCATCGAATACCACAAATTACCGTATAGAATAAAGGGCTTGATGTATTTGGAAACATTGATTCCGGGTGTAAAAACATAGGAGCCGCCTCCAGCAGCATCTGTGCCCAGATTACCAGGGCTAAGGTGTCTGAATTTGCCGCTGGGAAAATCTGTTGCAAACAAGGCAGTAACAGTGGGTAGCGTTTCAGTTTCTTCCACTAGGCGGTATTTGAGCGTCAGATTGATGTCCCCCAAGCTTCCTGAATTTGCGGAGGTCTCTCCATTGGGACCACGTTCATCCACGCCCCTTGCCCAGTTGTGGACATAGGGGATGACCACAAAGACTTCCATGTTCTCTATCAGACCATAGCTGAGCTTATAATCCATCGAGAAGGACTGGAAATCCCCACCAGCCGAAGCTCGTGCCCAGTTTCGGGTAAAAGAGTCGGTTATGAAACTGTAGGCAAAAGTGGGCTGGATGGCGAATTTACCTTTATCGATGGGAATGGCGGTATCGGTGACGATGGGTCCAAAAGTGGAAGGAATCTCCACTCCTTTAGATGCTTTAGCCTCGGGTTCAAAGCCTTCCCCACGGCCTGTGGTTTCAGCGCCCTCTGCTGTCATTTTCTCTCCTTCGACTTTCCCCCCAGTAGATAGGGATTGTTCATTTGAAGAGCAAACAGGTTCGGGCACAACCAGAATCAGTGCAAGCAGCACCATGAACAGATAATTTCCGCTTCTCATCGAAATCCCCTCCCTTGATTTGCCAGCCTGAATCGACAGCAGTTGGACCGAACGAGGCGACATTCGCCCGGAATACTTATTAAGCTCGATTTTCCAGCATTATTCAGCGCAAAAGAGACGTAAAAACAAGAATGCCACGAAAGCATGCAGATCCTTCCGGGGTCGGGCAAAGACGCCGTCTCTTCCTGGAGTGTGGCCAGGAGTGAATACGATAAAGAATGCGACAACTTCTATGACGCCCATTGCGAAAAAAGGTCAAAGAAGAATCTCAATGAAAGTGGCTAGCGCCTCAATAGAAGCGAGAATATGTACAATACCATTGCAACCAGCACCACAGTGGCACCGGTTGCAGATCCCCAGTAATAGGAAAACACCAACCCTGCAATGCCGGCAACAAGAGAAATGCAGAATGCGATTAACACGTATTGACGACTGTTCTTGGCAAGGTTACGGGATGTTGCCGCAGGGATAATCAGTAACGAGTTGACCACCAGCAACCCCACCCATGGGATGCTGACCGCGACGACAAGTGCAACTATACAGGCAAAGAAGGTTTCCATTGCCCAGATATCCACGCCACGGCTCTGCGCCAGGCTTCTATTGAGAAACGTGAGTGCAAAGCGATTGAAGTACACGATCCAGAGTACGCCGACCAGTAGAAGAATTACTGCCAACCGACCGATCTCCGCAGGGGTAATCGTCAGAAGATCACCGATCAGAAAGACAGAGTATTTGGCGAACCCTCCGCCACGCGAAAGAAGAACCACGCCGAGAGCTACCGCGAATGCCATTACGAGCCCGATAAGCGTGTCCGCGGGGACCTTGCTGTAGCGACGCAGAACCGTTACTGCCAGCGCCAGCAGGACACAGAAACCCATCATGGCCCAAGAAGGATCTGGCAGGCCCAGTATGGCTCCAATCGCGATGCCGGTCAGAGTCGCGTGGCCGATGGCATCGGAGAAGAAGGCCATTTGGTTGCTAATGACGAGAGTTCCGATGAGCGCGAACAGCGGCGCTACGAGCAATATGGCGAGTAACGCATTCTGCATGAACGGGAAATGAGCCCACTCGAAAGGAAGACTATCCATCAACAAAGACCATCCGTTCATGATATGCCCCCGCCATTAATCTGGCAGAGTGAAGTTCTGACGGGTAGCTCGGTGCTGCCGGTCAGCACATCGAGTCCGAAAGTATTGCGCACATCTGGTTGTTGCAGTACTTCGGCAGGAGTACCCTCGAACAGCAAGGATCGATTATGGATGAACACCATCCGGTCCGCAATGGCGGCTGCAGCGTTCAGGTCATGGGAAACCAGCAGAATGGAAAGATCCATGATTCTGCGCAGGCCCGACACAATTTCATAGAATTGTGCTGTTCCTGCCTGATCCAATCCCGCCAGCGGCTCGTCGAGCAGCAAAAGCTCCGGTATCGGCTTCAGTGCCAGTGCCAGCAGAACCCGCTGCAGTTGACCACAGGAGAGATTTCCAAGTTGCCGTTCCAGGAGATCCTCTGCATCTACGCATGCAAGGGCTTCGCGTGCTTCTTCGCGAATCCGTCTCGGATACCACAGCCACAGGGGCCAGCTTGTCCCGACAGCAGAGAATAGATCCAAAACAGTAAGTGGTGCAGTTTTGTCAATCTCGATTCGCTGCGGCACATAGCCTATGCGCGGCCGCTTGGGCAGTGCCTGATCTGTCGCTGACCGGAATATCAACTGCCCCGTGTGCACAACCTCCCCCGTAATAGCCCGCAACAGGGTGGTTTTGCCCGCCCCGTTTGGACCAATGATGGCCGTAAGCTCACCGCAATGCACGTGCAGGTTGACCTGCTCCAGGGCAATGTGGGAGCCGAGCCGTACCCCTACATCGACGAGCCGGGTGCAACAGGCCCTTTCTTTGTGTGAAAATGATCCTGTTTCGCAGTTGACTTGCATTATGCTCTTACTTGAGCGCCTCCTGCAATTCGCTGAGGTTCTTTGTCATAATCTTAATGTATGCATCATCCTTCATTGGTCCGGTAACTGCGGGGTCAAGGGTATATAGCTTTGCGCCGGTTTCACGCGCAATGGCCTGAGCTGCTTTGGCCGGATATTGGGGCTCGGCGAACAGCGCTTTTACCTTGGCCTTTTTGACGAGGGTGATGGTCTCCGCCAATTCCTTGGCATTGGGTTCTGAACCCGGCTCTCGCTCAATCACCGCCGCGATGTTCAAGCCAAACTCCTTGGCAAAATAGGGAAAGGCCTCATGAAAGGTTATGATGTCCCGAGTTTTGAGCGCATCAAGCCCTTCGTGCATGTCTGAACGGAGCTTTTCCAGTTCAGCCACATAGGCGGCGGCATTGTCGCTGTATTCCTTTGCATGTTGCGGATCAACCTTAGCCAATTGAGAAGCGATGTTCCGGATCTGCATGATGTGCAGTGAAACACTTACCCAGACATGGGGGTTGTCGCCTTCCGCTCCCTTGATTAACTCGATGCCGTCAGTGGCAATGACGATTTGTGTTTTTGGCAGCTGCTTGATTACTTTGTCGAGAAACGACTCCATAGAAGCGCCGTTCACGATAAAGATGTCTGTCTTTGAGAGTTGCTTCATGTCATCTGTTGTTATGCTGTAGTCGTGCAGGCAACCGGTCATCGGCTTGGTGAGGTTACGCACCTCGACGCCGGGAATCCCCTTGGTCACATTGAGGGTAGCTATATACATCGGGTAAAATGATGTGGTGATGCGAACGGGCTTTGAAGCCGCACAGGCGGTGGGAATTCCCATCGGGAAAAGAGCCGTGCTGATGATTGCCACAGAAACAACAAACTGGTAGATTATTTTTGTCCATTTCCGCATGGTCGACCTCCTCAAAATTAAGTTCACCATAGTGGAATAATACGTTATGTTATAACATAACATTCGTCAAGGAGATTTGGGAATCGCCATGGCAAAAATTGATCAGGTGCGCCAAACTACCGACCATGACCATACTGATTGTCTCAACAACGCACTTCAGAATGCGGAGTACGTTTGTTCACGAAAGGGGGTTCGACTCACCGACCTGCGCCGCCGCGTGCTGGAACTGGTTTGGGAGAGCCATTGCCCGGTCACCGCGTACTACATTCTTGAGGCTTTGATGAAGGTACAACGAGCCGCCCCGCCGACGGTGTACCGTGCCTTGAGCTTTCTTCAGGAGCATGGCCTGGTGCATCGGATTGCATCTCTCAATGCCTACGTTGGTTGTATCAGTCCTCAAACGGATCACTCTGGCCAATTTCTTATTTGTGGAACTTGTCAGGAGTCCGTCGAAATTCTGGACGCAAAAGTGACCAAGGCGTTACAGGAGACAGCTATGAGCGCCGGATTCGATGTTCATCAGCAAACCGTAGAGATAATAGGAACGTGCAACAAGTGCCGGCAGTATTCGCGATGCGATGATCGTCTGGGAGCCCTTTCAGCCCCTGGGACTGCAAAGGGATAATAGACGGTTGAGGAGGGCAAAAGCCTTTCGCAACGGCACGAAAGGTGGGAAGCCGTTCAACCCAAAAAAATCCCTAGAGCTAAAAAGCCCTAAGGATTGCACCCTGGTTCACTTGATCCTTTGGCGGGTATCGGACCTTCCACGTACCGACGTGTTCATTCTCCTCTTCCGGTCCACTTACCCGCAAGGAGGTCCGAGCGGCACTTCGCCATTTCCTGGCTACACTTCGGAGACAGCATCTTATTCCGCCACCAGAGCCTCCAACCATTTCAGATGTAGAAAAAGAGCTCCTGGCCTTCGATAAGTATTTGATCGAGATCTGCGGCGTGGCACTTGAGACACGGATCTACCGCCTGCGGTATGTGAGGGAGTTTCTGGCAGCCCAATACGGTTCACGCCCAGTCAATGCACAGCTTCTACAGCCCAATGAGATCATGAGCTTTCTAGCCGAGAGGGCAAAACAGTGTACGGCCGGTACAGCAAAAGTGATCGCTTCATCGGTTCGAAGCTACCTCAAGTTCCTGGTTCTATGCGGGATCTCAAGCAATCGGATGGTTGCGGCAGTTCCCGCCGTTCCCATGTGGCGCATGTCCTCTATCCCGAAGGTCCTCTCTCTTGCCGAGCTCGATCAGTTCCTATCCTCATTTGATACCTCTACGCCCAGCGGCTGCCGAGACTACGCTATTGCACTATGCTTTTCTGAGCTTGGGCTTAGGACCTGTGAGGTTGCCGCACTGCGCCTCGATGATATCGACTGGCGCCAAGGAACACTTCGGATAGCAAGCAGGAAGAGCCGGGAGCGGATTCTGCCCCTTACCTTACGGGTTGGCGGTGCCGTTGCCAACTATCTGAAGATGGGACGGCCGGTGTCGTCGGAGCGCGTACTTTTCCTTCGACATAGTGTGCCTGCCGGAACTTCGGTAACCAGTCATATCGTCAGAGGCATCATCCGCAGAGCATGCGCCCGAGTTGGCATCCTTCCTCCACGCGATGGTCCCCACACCTTTCGCCATACACTGGCTACCCGCATGGTCCAAAGCGGGATTCCTCTAACAGAAGTCGCCGATGTTCTCGGGCATCAGACCATTGACACTACTGCGATCTACACAAAAGTAGACCTCACCTCCTTGGCTCAAGTTGCCATGCCTTGGCCGGAGGTGGTCTCATGATGAGAGAGCTAACGATGGTCGCCTGGGCGGAAGAGTACCTGTGCTATCGGCGTAAGCTGGGTTTTCAGTTAAATGTCGAAGGCCGCCAGTTGCTTGATTTTGCCCGATACGCCGACAAGGAAGGATGTGACGGTCACCTGAGCACTGGCCTGGCACTGCGGTGGGCGCGGCTTCCACAGAATGGTTCTGCACTCTACTGGGCAAGAAGGCTGGAGGTTGTCCGCTGCTTTGCCCGCTATCTTGCTGTTTTTGATCCGCTGACCGAAGTTCCCCCAAAAGGGATACTGGGGCCTGCTCACCAACGCACAACCCCTCACATCTATTCCAACGCTGAGATTGGAATGCTACTCAAAGCCTGCACCGAGCTCAAGCCGGCAGGTGGATTGCGCCCGCACACATACGTTACGCTTTTCGGGCTGCTATCATGCACCGGGCTGCGTATATCCGAAGCACTCAAGCTCACCGACGATGATGTGGACCTCAATCGCGGGATACTCACCATCCGACAGAGTAAGTTCCACAAGTCACGACTGGTGCCAGTGCATCCCTCTGCCAAGGGGGCCCTCAAAAGATACGTGCATCTTCGAGACCGTCTTTGTCCCATCCGGTCTTCGCGGGCATTCCTTGTCTCGGGAAGCGGCAACGCCCTCCCTTACTCCACAGTAAACTACGTATTTTTGACTCTAAGCCGAAGCCTCGGCTGGAATTGCGGCAACATGAGCCTCCGCTGCCGGATCTATGACCTCAGGCACACATTCGCTACCCGGCAGATCACGATTTGGCAGGAGCAAAGAACCGATGTCTCCGCTCTGCTGTCGACACTTTCAACCTACATGGGGCACGTGAAGGTCTCCGATACCTATTGGTATCTTAGCGCAATCCCTGAGCTCTTTGCCGTGACCGTAAAGGCTTTCGAACGATACGCGCGCATGGAGCAAGCAGACTCGACATGAACCACTCAACCAATGCCCCCACGTTCCCCAAGATTCTGCAGGACTTCTTTTGTATCTATCTACAAAACCAGAAGAATGTTAGCTGCCAGACTGTTATCTCCTATCGGGATGCCTTCCGGCTCCTGCTTCTCTTCATCCGAAAGAATCGTTGCAAGGAGCCTTCCGATCTGGCTTTGCCGGATCTCAACGCCGGTCTTATCCTTGAGTTTCTGAGCTATCTGGAGTCAGGACGGGGCAACAGCATTCGAACAAGGAACGCTCGCCTGGCAGCCATCCGATCATTTATGAAATACGCTTCCTTGCGCGATCCGCAATCCCTTGTAAATGTGGAGGGCTTGCTCGCGATTCCCCTCAAACGATCGGCAAGCCGGCTCGTTGGCCATCTGTCCCGCGATGAGATAAGTGCCATACTCAAAGCCCCCGATCCTTCTACCTGGTCCGGGCAAAGGGATCGGGTGATGTTTGCAACCTTTTACAACACAGGAGCACGGGTGTCGGAAGTCTGCCAACTGCGAGTCTGCGATGTCGATCTGGAGCGTTCACGAAGCGTGAAGCTTCACGGAAAGGGGCGAAAGGAGAGGAGCATTCCTCTCTGGAAGGATACCATTTCCCAGATCAGGCAGTGGTTCCGTTGTATCGCCTCAACCAGCGGAGCGCCTCTCTTTCCTAATCGCAAAGGAAAACACATGACTCGCTCCGGCATTGAAGACCGTTTGCAGAAGGCTACCGCGGCAGCAGTAAAGACTTGTCCCTCGCTCGCAGACCGAGTGGTATCCCCTCATGTACTGAGGCATTCCACGGCCATGCATCTCCTGCAGTCGGGAGTCTCGGAGTCCGTGATCGCCCTGTGGCTTGGGCATGGGAGTGTGACAACCACCCACAGGTACGTGGAAGCTGACCTGGCAATGAAGGAACGCGCCCTGAGCCGTCTCCAGGAGCCAACGAGCATGCCGGTTCGCTTCAGACCAGCCGACGGTTTGTTGTCATTCCTGGAAAGCCTTTGATTATGCTGAGCAGCATTGCGGAGTGAAGGCGGCGACAAGCCACGCATTGGACCACTGCGCCGCCGGACTCCGCATAATTCCGTTTATGCAAAGCTTTGCATAAACGAAAAAACTGGTTGTTCGCCGGTAGCCCGAATGGAGCCGAAGCCGCCGCCACGTTATACAGTCTGATTGAAACCGCCAAGGCATGCGGACTGGATCCTTACCAGTACCTGCGGTTCCTTTTTGAAAGAATCCCCTTTGCCCGTAGTGAAGCCGATTACGCCGCTCTCACCCCGCAAAATGCCAATCTGAGCGCCTGA
>JBDKTY010000250.1:0-2400 GCA_039679945.1 Syntrophobacter sp.
TGATACTAATTTGTGTTCAAGAGGATATACCCCCGTTCGCCCTGAGGTATCGAAGGGTAGAACGGGTCAATTCTGAACGGCATCTTCAATTTAGGGATAGACTCATCTTGAACGCAACTCCGTATGAAATTATAGCAGGTGTGGTGGCCTTGATAACGGCGGTAGTCGCCACACGCAAGCAAATGAAGCGTTTCGAGGCTGAGCGGCGTACACTATCTGAACGTGAGCGTGAGAAAAAGCGCATCCGGTATTTGGACCCGCTACGTGTGGCGGCACGGGATCTCCCTGATAAGATAACTGGTCTCTCGAAAGAGTTACACTGTAAGGAGAGTTTCCGGAAGGGAGCCTTCCGGGAAATAAAGGACAAAGATCGAAATAACAAAGGGGACTTTGCGTTCTGGTGTAACGGCTATGGAGTTGGAGCCGTGACCGCGCTATATGTGACAGCCATCTATTTTGCTCATGCAAGGAAGATCAGATCTGACATTCCATTTATTCAATTGGGACCACGAGAAGATCAAAACCTTTTGAAGTATCTCTATAAGGTCCGAGAAGCCTTTGGCGCTGAGAATGATCCATGGGTAGAGATTCAAGATTCTCCTGGCGGCTATGTAACTGATCCAGACGGAACAATACAGTAAACGGGCTTTCGAGAAGAAGTCATTTGCCTGCTTATTTTTTCTGGCTTCTCCATAAGACGGGCCAACTCTCCATCGGAATACCCTGGCATTTTTCCATGGCGGAATATTCCGAGAGTTCGAAAGTCCTGCCAGTCCAGGCATAAGTGCCGGCCGCCCCACAATCACCCAACCCTCTGCCCTTGGCAAAGAAACCGATTGAACCTGTTTCCGGGTCAAACCTCGGCATCGTAAGTTCATTGGCGGCGGGAATATCCTTCACAGACCGGCCGGGCGCCTTGAAAGCAGCAGGGGTAGCCTGCGAAACATTGCCATTTTCGACAATCCAGAATTGCGACGATTCCTGGTAGGCTCCCCTTATGCACTCAATGCCGACCAACGTCGAAGATGGGGTCAAGACGTCAACTGTGTCACCCTCTGTCAAGCGGTTTTCGGTAAGATCCTCACAGTCAGAATCCTTGCCCTTATGCAACAAAGCTTTTCTCAACTTTTTTGCGAGTCTTGGGTCGGCTTTCAAATCAGCGGGCGGTTTGGCGGCAACGATAACAGGCAGCGCGGGTGCGGGCGGCACGGACGAGGCCGGTTTGCCGCCGACGCGGATGAGCGCGGTTTCGGTATCGACACGGCCTTGGACATCATCCATTTTAAGCAGGGCTGCAACGACGCCGTTCAAGGATATAACGGTCTTCATCTTTCCGTCGACAGTCGCCATCCGCAATGTACGGCCGTTGCGCAAAGCCGCAATAAATGCCTTTACCTCTTCGGGGGCAATTTGAAAAGCCGTGCCCCCCTCGACATCTCTTGTCGCTTTCCTTATTGACTCAATACCACTGATGGGTTTTTCATCAATCGCAAGTTGAGCGTCCGTGGCGGACAATTCTTCATCCAAATCTTGTAAGACAATGCTGATATTGGCCTCACTCGCCGGACCGGCTAAGCGATCGACTCGGATATAGCCCGATGGATCCGCCGTATCGGAAGGAAATCCAAGTACCGAGCATCCGTTGATATTGTCACACCCAACCTCCCAATCCTTGAAAGTGGCGGAAAAGCCGCGGAATGGGAAAAGGCAGACAAAAAGGACAACAGCAAGACCACCGACAAGAAGCCGAACCGGTGTGGCTGACCACATTTTATACCTCGAAGGCAGGAGTTCCAGGATCTCTTCGCAAGAGCGACACGGTGCGCCGTCCCTGTTTTCTTCGGCAATTGGTGTTCGACGTGTATTTGATACAAAGTATCCTACAAACGGTTAAGTCTGTCAGTCTCTTTTTTTAAGTAATCCGTCACTGTAGGACTTTGACCTTATTCCATCTATTATCCTTCACAGCCTTTGCGATACGCACTTGCAGCCTTCTGACCCGGCGCTGGGCTTCGTTCCAGTCAATGGAATTCCACTTGACAGCGTGATCTTCGAGTGCACCAGCCTTATCGGCCGTCATTTGCTTCCTCGTCTTCGAAGGTTCTACCTGTTTTCTCGCAATGAGACACCTGTTGGACGTCTGCACGCTCGTTCACCGGAACTGAGGCTTGCCGGTTTTGGCGTTGAGCCATGTTTCATGCTCTATCCTTCGGCTTTCCCGAAGGCATTTGCTTCTTCCAACCTCTCTGACCCGTCGCTCCATCAGCATGCCTTACGGTTTGCCTGCCAGGACTTGCTCCTTGCGAAGGACGGGGTTACCACGTTCCGCATAGTTGATCCAATGGATGACTTAGGTGCGTCCTTTACGCCGGCGGTGCTACAGTTCCGTGCAGGCAATGA
>JBDKTY010000251.1:0-12054 GCA_039679945.1 Syntrophobacter sp.
AGCACGCGTGCCCCAAGTTTCAGGGGCAGAAGTGTGATAAGCTGTTCAAGTTTCTCAAGACTCATAGGATTGCAGAGAATGTGCTCCCGATGCGTGATGTTAAAGAACTTCCACATGTCCATGCGTGTACCTCCTCTATCAATGCCATCCGAACAAGTAATTGTGTAGTTCTCGTTATCTTGCCATTTCGGATGATATCCAGACAGCTAATCGCGGTGCTCGATGAAGTCAGATCCGCGATTCCGCGCAACGGAGTCGCGAGGAACAACCGATTTTCCCATTCCCTGATAGCATCCAATCGTAAATGGTACTCAGCAAGTTGAGCAAAGGCTGACAACTTGGGCACGGCTTTACTTGGGTGACATTGCTCGATCAGGCACGGGACGAGATCAGAAAAAGCCTCACTCAATCCGGGTCGAGCAGACTCACGACAAGTGGTTAGGACAGTTACCATCCTGCTGGGCAACCAGCGGCGCAAGAATAGGCGAAAATTGGAAATTTAGCAATTCGGCCTCGCTTCCGGTTACCCTGCCCGGTGAGTAGAACGGTAAGCAACGGCTCCTTCGTGGTGTGCTTGACGGGCCGATTGTAATCGGGTCTTCCACACTCATTCCACACGTTGGCTGTGATCCGGAAGATGAAATTATGAAGATATTGGATAGCCTTGGAATGACAGTTCGCCATAACAAGCCATTATTATTGGAGCTCTTGGCCGATAAGCACACCATGAAATCGTTGTGATGGAGATCTTTCGGGAGGTCTCCGAAGGCGATGTCCATCTAATACTAATGTGCGTTCAAGAGGATATACCCCCGTTCGCCCTGAGGTATCGAAGGGTAGAACGGGTCAATTCTGAACGGCATCTTCAATTTAGGGATAGACTCATCTTGAACGCAACTCCGTATAAAGAGCCTTCCGGTGGCACCCCACTCCTTTTGGGGGGGGGCATAACGAGCCTATAGCATGGTCGTCGCTCGATCATCGCGCTTCGAGTTGGGCTGCGCTGAAGAACCTTCGGGGTGTTCAGCGCGCGGTCCCCCGAAGAAACCCGAGCGGCTGGACACGCATCCCATGAACAGAGGGTCGTCATTAGGAATCCTCCTGATTTCGGCGGTTGTCTTAGCCAATACCATGGAGGATCCTTAAGTGTTTGCCCGGTAAGATGATTCTGTTCGACATTCTCGGCGGATTCGGGAGGGTGTTATCCTGTGCCCGGTCCTGTTGCTCCAGGATGCCTGACGTTGCCGAGTTGTCTCCCATTTTCTGAAATCTGGAGAGCACGGTTTGCCGACAGGTTGCTACCCCGACTGCAACATCAGCCTGTTTCAAGCGTGAATCAATCGGCGTACCCCGCCAACTCCAGTAGGAAATATGCCTTCTCGGGATCATTTGTCAGGACTAGGAAAGATTTGACCTTGCTTTTCGATGTGCAACCCTTGGGATTCAAACTCACCTTTATCGTGCCCTCGCCGCCCGGAGGGATTGTCTTGTCAAACCTGAGAACTAAAGACCCGCAGCCCGGGACGACTTTTTTGATCTGCAGAAGTCCGGTTCCTTTATTGGCGACCTTGAACTCATGCACATTACTGATGCCATCTTCTGTAATCTTACCCAAGTCGAATGATTTCTCAAAAAGCACGAGAGCAGGGACTCCCTCCTGCTGGGTCTGAACTTGAGGTCCGGATTGCGGTGCCGGTTGCGGAGATAGATTGCTGACGGGTTCCTGTGAATGACTGCAGCCGAGCAAAAGCAGCGGGATAAGGACCATCGGGAGCCATCTCAGATTTCTGTGCATACCGTTTCCTTTCAAGAGTGATAAGCGTCAATGCGGGCCAGGGTTCACTCCTCGTTTTGAACGCAACAGATTAAACCTCCAGTCAGCCATGGAATACATCTGCCGGTAATTCAAAATTCTATCACAGCGCCCCAAGTCCTTACCAGGACAATCCAAGGCGCGCACCATAGAATAGCCCAAGAACTTCTGGGAGTAAATGGTAATGAATTAAAGCAGTTAAGAAATGAATAACCCCCTCGATGTCGAAAATACCCGCAGTTGGAGTGGAGTAGAGATGGGGATATGGGAAATGCACCCCGCACAGACACGCATCGGAGGCTACGTCCGCCATTGTCGGCATAATAGATTTGGCTGTTATTGCTATTTACTTCTGTATGACGGAGCTTGCGCTCATTTTCGCACAGTTCGAAAATGATTTTTTCTGTGATGGAGACTGGCTAATCAGGGTGTTTGTGCTTCTACCAGGTCTTTTGCGGTGAAGGCAAACACAATCAAGATCGTCTGAAAAGGAGGTTCGGAATGACGAGGGTGAGCCAGGGCCAATTCGTAATCAGGAGGACGGTCGCAAAATTTATCGCAAGGTAGGGAAAGAGAGGTTTAGCCACCGCGGAGATGCTGATCTTTCCAATACTGCACCCGATAAGGACCCCAATGCCGATCGGTGGAAGAAAGAGACCAACCCCCATGTTGGCGACCAGGACGATTCCGAAATGCACCGGATCGATTCCAAGCTGGTTGGCGACGGGAAGCAGAATCGGAACAGTCATTATCAGTGCCGGCACTCCCTCGAGGACAGCCCCGAGAAAGAGAAAGGCAATATTGATGAGAAAAAGAAAGACCACTTTCCCGCCGCCCAGGGAGTTGATCACAGTGACCAGCGCCTGAGGCGCCTGCTCACGGGTGAGTATCCAACCAAAGACCGTTGCCATCCCGACCATGATCATCACCTGCCCGGTTATTGCGCCGGTTTGCAGCAGGATCTGTCCAAGCTTCCGGAGGTTGATCTCCCGGTAAACCAGCATACTGACCACAAGGCCATAGAGAACGGCGAGAACGGCGGCTTCCGTCGGCGTACAGATTCCCCCGAGAATCCCGCCAAAAATGATGACCGGCATGAAAAGCGCCAGCAAGGATTCCCTGAATGCCTTCATGAGGGGCTTGGCTCCCACGAAGTTCCCGGGACGAATCCCGGCCCGTCGGGCCTGGACATTGAGCTGAACCATGAGGGCGGCGGCCATGAGGAAAGCAGGAAGAAATCCCCCGGCGAACAGCGCTCCCACCGAAACGTTGGCGATCCCGCCATAAATGACCATCGGAATGCAGGGGGGAACCAGGATGCCCATCCCGCAGGAGGCGCAGACGATAGCTGTCGCCTTTTCCGGCGTATATCCCGCCCGGGTCATGGCCGGGATCATTATCGAACCGATGGCCGCTGTATCGGCGGCCGTGGAGCCCGAAATCCCGGAGAAGAAAATTTCGGAAACGATGGAAACCATGCCCAGACCATTTCGGAAATGGCCGACCAGCGCCTGCGCCAGTCTGACAAGCCGAATCGAAATTCCCCCCGTATCCATGAGCGCCCCGGCCAGGATAAAGAGGGGGACCGCAAGAAGAGAGAAAGAGTCACACCCGGTGAAAATTTTCTGCGCTACGATGACAAGGGGAGTGTCTCCCTTCAACACAAGCCCGAAGATCGAGGACAGGCCCATGCTGAATGCGATCGGCACACCGATGGAGATAAGGCCGAGAAGAGCAATGCAAAATACTATACCCATGGTCTCCCGCCTTGGAGGCGCTTTGGAACAGACATCTGAAGGCACTCGGATTTGGCTGGAAGATCCCGCCAATGCTCTTGACGAAAGGACAAATCCCTATGAATTCCCCATTATAGAAAGAACCTTTCCATCGGCTCCCCCCTTTTCAAAAGGGTGTCTATACACAGGGGGCCGGGTGGTGCTGAAAACGCTTGGGAGCACCGTTGCTTCCCCATCTCAGCCAGACAATTGCTCAACTCAAGTTTAAGAGGAGTGTGTTCCCTTCTCCGTTTCCCGCAGCAGTATGGACACAAGATGTATGAACATGAGTGCCGCCCCGACGGGAACACAGGCATATGCCCATCCCATGGAAATCTCCATGGCCGGCGATCTCTGGGCGGCTGTCTTCAGAACGAGGAGAGTGCCTTGGAAAAGGAGCACGACGATGACGGTTCCCATGGAGAAGTGTATGAGGATCTTCAGTATCCGGCGTCCCCCGGAGGGCAGTTTCCGAAAGAAGAAATCAACCCCGAAATGGCCATGAGTGCGCACGCTAAAGGCCGCTCCCAGAAGTGAAATCCAGGCGAATACGTAGCGTGCCAGTTCCTCGGACCATTGAAGGGGCTGAGCGAGCAGGTACCTGTAGAACACCTGGAGGAAAACGATTATGCTCATGACCGCCACGAGTGCGATCAGTGCGCATTTCTCCCCTTTGGCCACAACTTCATCCAGCCTGTTCACGGCGCGAACCAGGGATTCCATGGAAGACGGCGACTCCTCGCATGATCCGCTCTCCTGAAAGGAAGCGGTGGGTTTCCGGAGATTGCTACCTGGTGCTCATGATTCTCTCGACCATCTCTTTTCCGAACTGGGACTCGAATTCCTTGTAAACCGAAGCCGCCGCATCCTGGAATGGTTTCTTGTCCGGCAGAGTCACCTGCATTCCGTTTGCTTTCAACTCTTCGAGCTGCTTTGTCTCGGTCGCCTCCAGGTAATTGCGTTCGAAGGCCGCGCATTCGATGGCGGCATCGAGCATTACCCGCTGAATATCTCCGGGGAGGGAGCCAAAGGATTTTTCACTCATCAGGAGCGCGGCGGGAGAATAGACGTGTCCGGTCAATGCAAGGTATTTCTGAACCTCGTTGATTTTGGAAGTGTAGATGACGGCAATTGGATTCTCCTGGGCATCGATCGTTTTCTGCTGAAGGGCCGTATAGACCTCTCCCCAGGCCATGGGAGTGGGACTGGCCCCAAAGGTCCTGAAGGTAGCCAGGTGAATCTTGTTTTCCATGGTTCGAATCTTGATCCCTTTCAGGTCTTCGGGTTTTTGGATCGGACGAGCGTTGTTGGTAATGTGGCGGAATCCGTTTTCCCAGAATGCCAGCCCCCTGATTCCTTTTGCGGTGAAAGCATCCAGGAGCTCCCTGCCGACCGGGCCATCGAGTACCTTGTAAGCATGTTGTTTGTCCCTGAACAGAAAAGGCAGATCGACGACAAACATTTTGGGTACAAACCCTCCCAGGGGCCCGGTTGAAGAGACGACCAGGTCAACGGTGCCGAGTTGGAGACCCTCAGCCATATCCCTTTCATTGCCGAGTTGGTTGGCGGGATATATTTCTATTTTTACCTTGTTTCCCGTCCTCTCGCCAACGAGTTCCGCAAATTTACGGGCGCCGACGGCGTATGCATGATCCGGCGCCGTTGGGGTTCCGAGTCTAAACGTCCAGGATTGGCAAGAGCCGGGATCAGCCCATATCAAACCCGTGATAACGAGGAGGAATAAAACCGCGACGGCACCGTACTTCTTCATTAGCCCCCTTTCCTTGCATGAGTTTCCCCGCTGACTTGTCTTGACCGCCTCGCTTTTCGGTATTGTACCGTGGCCAATTATCAGCCACTCAGTTATACAAGACAACCCGAAAGCTAATTCAAAACACGAAGAGTCTCCCGCTCGTTCTCGCCGGGTAGATAGAACATCACAAATTTGGCGGGCATGTCGCTTTCATTGTCAGACCTGGCCACTCTAACATCCTCGGGCTCGAAGAATAAGTCGCCAACTTCGAAACGTTGAACAGGGAGTCCTTCAATTTGAAAGAAGATTGTTCCAAGGGCAATTATTCCAAATAGTGTTCACGCATCGAGAATGAGGGAGCCTCTGTAGTTCCGCGCCACCGGGCGGGCGTTTCTGAACTGGGCTTTGCGGACCAGGGAATGATTAGCGGCCGGAATACTCAAAGGGACCATTCTCACTTGGGCCTTCCAGCAATTTCCAGGATCCTTATCTCGGCAACCGCATCTGTCGGGGCCTCACATCAATGCTGTCCGGGATGGGGGAATACGATCACTTTCAGGCTAAGGCTCCGGGTGGAAATACGAGGGCCGAATGCCGCGGAACGCGGTTAAACGTGCTGGAAGAGCCAAAAAATCTCGGATAAATGCGGAAAGGGGAAGACCTTGCCCGGGCTCTCGGACGTTCGATCTTCCGAGGTAAGAAATTGAGTTGACCCCAAGCCATTAGATACCGGTGATCCCGCGGCCCTCGAATTCTGTTCTTCATGCCTTTCCCGATTGAGTTGTGGAGGTGATCATCCCACACTGCAAGATCGTATGGATGCCTGTTCAGACCTTCTTGAGGGTCCAACCTGGAAAGTACTTATCGATGTCGAGCCATCCCAGGCATTCGCGAGGTGAGAATGCACGAGGTCCTTTTCTCTTGATGTTGTCAGTCCAACGGCCGCCCTGGCCGCCTTCGAGCGTAGTCCACATACTGAAATCGAATTCGCGGATGATGCCCACATGCATACCACGCAATGCAAGCGCTGATTGGGCCTGGAAGAAATCGCCCGGTCTGGGCATCAGTATTCCGTCGGGCATTGAATCATCGCCATTGCCTGCCTCGCCGATATAATGCCATGCTCCCACCGCTTTGCCGGCCGCGGGCAAATTGAAAACCAGGGGGGCGAAAGTGCTGTTCCCCGATACTTGTCCTTTTTCACGGATCACGTTGACAATTTTGATGAGCAGATCTTTGCACGAGGTGGTGCAACCCACTACTCTCGAATCTTCGCCATTTCTTATGCGAGCCTCTTCATTCGTCCATGTGCTTTCCCACGAGGCCTTGTTCACCCCTGTCCAATCAACATATCTTGCGTCTGAATATGATAACGCCGAGTTATTCGCTACAAAAAGAGTATCGATTTTGTTGCAGAGCCAGATGCGCAGTGGCGACAAGTCAGTGCTTGGATCACTCATTTTCGCATCCTTTCATTTATGACCGGAGCGGACCGGTCTTCACAAGGTATCGGACTAGTGCAGGGCAGCCAGGCGGTTATAAATTTTCCCCACTATACATAAGTCCACGCAAAAACAAAATCGATTGCGAGTCTTAGTCCTCTTCATTCGAAGAATTATCGCGGTCCTAATCGGTTATTATGCACAGCCAAGCGCGGTACCAATACTTCATCGTGTCGGTTCGCTTGCCGGGACAGGCGCCCGGCGGCGCAAATATCATAGGATCATCGCGCTGCCGCTGAGAAAAGAAGCCGGCATTTCCAGGGGTGCAAGCATCTTCCTTGTTATTCGGCTATGCCTCCGAAGGACTCATGGCATCCGGAGAGTGTTTCCCCTTTTCGGCGCCTTTCTTTTTCCCGAACAGTTGAACTACCAGCACGTAGAAGAGGGGAATGAAGGGAGTTGCCAGGAAAGTGGCGGCAATCATCCCGCCCAGGACTCCCGTACCGATAGCCGTTTGGGCTCCGGCGCCCGCCCCCTTTGCCATTGCCAGGGGCAGAACGCCGAAGCCGAAGGCGAGCGAGGTCATTATGATCGGGCGAAGCCTCAATTTCGCTCCCTCCAGGGTGGCCTCGACCAGGCCCATCCCTTCCTTTACCTTGCCCATGGCGAACTGAACGATCAGAATGGCGTTCTTGGTTGTGAGCCCGAGGACGGTGAGAAGGCCGATCTGGAAGTAGACGTCGTTTGGAAACCCACGAATTGATGCGGCCACAATGCTGCCGATGACCCCAAGCGGCAAGGTGAGCATGACGGAGATGGGAACGGTCCAACTCTCATAGAGGGCCGCGAGGCAGAGGAAGATCACAACCATGGAAAAGGCATAGAGGAGCGGGGCCTGCGACTTGGCCATGCGCTCCTGGTAGGATAGGCCCGTCCAGTCGAAGCCGATACCCCCGGGAAGCCTGGCGGTGATCTCCTCCATCGCCTTCATCGCATCCCCCGAACTTTTGCCGGGTGACGGCTCACCCCAGATGTTCATCGAGGGGAATGCGTTGAAACGTTCAAGCCTTGGAGAGCCATAGGACCAGCGGCCGGAGGCGAGGGAAGACAAGGGGGTCATCGTGCCTGTCTCGTTGCGTATATAGAGGTGGTCGATGTCGCTTGGCAGCATGCGGTGCGAAGCCTCGGCCTGGACGTAGACCCGCTTGACCCTGCCGCCCTGAATAAAATCGTTCACATAGGAACTTCCGCATGCCGCCGAGACGGTGTCGTGGATGGAGTCGATTGGAACCCGCAGGGCGCCTGCCTTCTTCCAATCCACATCGATCCGGTATTCGGGCACATCTTCCATGCCGTTGGGGCGCACCCGAATCAACCTGGGGTCCTTGGCGGCCATGGCAAGCAGTTGGTTCCTGGCCGCCATCAATGCCGCATGGCCGACTCCGCCGCGGTCCTGCAACTGAAAATCGAACCCCCCGGCCTGGCCCAGTTCTATTACCGCGGGAGGCGCAAAGGCGAACACCCTCGCGTTGCGGATCTTCGAAAATCTGGCCATGCATCGTCCAACCACTGCGTCCACTTTCAGGTCCGACCGATTACGCAGGGCCCAGTCCTTGAGCCGGATAAAAGCCATTCCAGCGCTCTGCGCGGTTCCGGAAAACCCGAAGCCGGCGATCGTGAAGCACGAAGCCACCGCTTCCTGCTCCTCAACCAGCATGTAGTCGCGGATCTCGTCCAGGACCCGCTCTGTCTGCTCACGGGTCGAGCCCGAGGGCAGCGCCGCCTGAATGGCCATGAGCCCCTGATCCTCACTGGGCAGATAGGCGGTCGGCATACGCTGGAAGAGAACGCCCAGGGCCGCCA
This sequence comes from Syntrophobacter sp., assembly GCA_039679945.1. Taxonomy (GTDB): domain Bacteria; phylum Desulfobacterota; class Syntrophobacteria; order Syntrophobacterales; family Syntrophobacteraceae; genus SbD1. The sequence continues at coordinate 8,647 of JBDKTY010000251.1, forward strand.
CCAGGACGGCATAGATGAGCAGGTAGCGGAGTTTCCCGCCGAGGATATGGCCAACCATGGCCTGGTAGCCATTTCTTGCGCGGTTAAACGTCCGGTCGAACCAGCGGAAGAAGGGACGAAACAGAAAGAAGGCATTGTCTGCAGGCTCATGCCCCTTGGGGACTGGTTTCAGGAGCGATGCGCAGAGAACGGGCGTGAGTATCAGGGCCACCACAACCGAGAGCAGCATGGATACGATGATAGTCACCGAAAACTGGCGGTAGATGACACCTGTCGAACCCGCAAAAAATGCCATTGGGCCAAACACCGCCGAGAGCACCAGCCCGATTCCGACAAGGGCGCTGGTGATCTCCTCCATGGATTGGCGGGTCGCCTCCTTGGCCGGGAGCCCTTCCTCGTGCATCACCCGTTCCACGTTTTCAACCACGACAATCGCGTCATCCACGAGGAGGCCGATTGCGAGCACCATTGCAAACATCGTAAGCATGTTTATGGAGTATCCGAGCAGGCCGAGGGCCGCGAAAGTTCCGAGGAGAACCACGGGAACAGCCATGGTCGGGATGAGTGTCGCCCTGATATTCCCCATGAAAAGGTACATCACGAGAAAGACGAGCAGGATCGCCTCGAACAGGGTTTTTATTACCTCGTCAATCGCCACCCTCACAAAGGGCGTCGTGTCGTAGGGGTAAATCACTTTCATGCCGGGCGGGAAGTAGTTTGAAAGCTCTTTCATCTTCGCCCTCACGGCATCGGCGGTATCCAGCGCATTGGCGCCGGCGGCCTGCCGGATGGCCATACCGGCGCTTTCCTTGCCGTTGAAAAGCACGTTGACGTCATAGCGCTCGGTGCCAAGCTCCGTACGCCCCACATCCCGAACGCTCACGGAGGAGCCGTCGGGGTTGATGCGAAGCGGAATGTCCGCGAACTCCTCGGGGGTCTTGAGCAGGTTCTGGACGATGATGGAGGCGTTCAGCCGCTGTCCCTGCACCGCCGGGGTTCCGCCCAACTGTCCGGCGGAAACCTCGACGTTGTAGCTGCGAAGGCGCCCTATGATGTCGTCGATCGTAAGCCTGTAATCAGTGAGCTTATCCGGGTTCAGCCACACGCGCATGGCATATTGGGAGCCGAAGCTTTCCACCTCTCCGACCCCAGGCACCCGCGCCACCACCTTTTCGATATTGGACTGTGCGTAATCCCTCAGGTCGTGACCGTCCATGGTGCCGTCTTCCGACACAAGACCGATGACCATGAGGTAGTTCTTGGTGGATTTGCTGACCTTGATGCCCGTGCGCTGCACCACATCGGGCAGGCTGGCCATGGCGAGTTGAAGCTTGTTCTGCACCTGCGACCAGGCCAGGTCCGGATCAGTGCCGGGAGCAAAGGTGAGTTCGATCCTGCCTGAGCCCGACGAATCGCTTGTGGCCGTCATGTAGAGCAGCTTGTCGAAACCGGTCATCTTCTGTTCGATTATCTGGACCACGCTGTTTTCCACCGTTTCAGCCGAGGCCCCTGGATAATAGGCGTCGATGGCGATCGAGGGTGGCGCGATGGGAGGGTACTGTGAGATGGGCAAGTTGAATATGGCAAGACCGCCCGCCAGCATCATGATGATGGCGATGACCCACGCGAAAACGGGGCGGTCGAGAAAGAAATGAGATAACATCTGAAGTCCTCCGTTATTTCTGTTGCCCGGACAAGCTGTTCGTGTTCGAAACTGCAGCGTTGTTTTTAGGGTAGGAAGGTGAACCTCCGGTTTGGTGCGAGGAAGCCGCGTCCGCATTCGGGGATTCCGAAGCGGCTTTGGTGTTGCCCATGGGAAAGGCCCTCACGACGGCGCCAGACCGCACTCTCGGCAGACCTTCCACGATGACTCGCTCTCCAGCCGAGAGCCCCGACGAAACGAGCCACTCGTCGCCAATGGGCCGACTGAGCGCGAGCATCCGTGTCTGAACCGCACCGGCATCATCCACGACCAGAGCCATGGATTCGCCTTTTGAATTGCGGCTCACGCCCTGCTGGGGAACAAGGATTGCCTGTTCGGCAATACCTTCCTCTATGACGGCGTGAACGAACATACCGGGCAGAAGCAGATGCTCGGGATTGGGAATTTCGATGCGCAAGGTGACAGACCCGGTAACCGGGTCCACTGTGACATCGCGAAACTGCAGAGTGCCTTCCACGGGATAGGGCATTCCGTCCTCCAGGAGTATATGGACCGTCTTCGCGTCTTTCCCGTCAGCGCTGAGCCGCCCGCTTTCCAGATTCCTTTTCAGACGTAACAGTTCGGTGGACGATTGCGTCACATCCACGTAAATGGGATCGAGCTGTTGGATAGTCGCGAGAGGTGTGGCCTGGTAAGCGGTTACCAGGGCGCCAACGGTTACGCTGGACCTGCCGATGCGGCCTGAGATGGGTGCGGTGACACGGGTATAGCCCAGATTGATTCGAGCTGATTCGACCTGGGTTATCCAGTACTCGACTTCGGACATGGCCTGCTGCACGACAGCCGAGGCATCGTCATAGTCCTGCTGGCTCACCGCTTTGTCGACGAGCAATTCCTTGTATCGGTCAGCCCTCGACCGGATTGAGGGAAGATTGGCCCGGGCCTTGGCGAGGGATGCCTTCGCGGAGTCATGGGCCACCTGAAAGGGAGCAGGATCGATCTGGTAGAGAAGCTCACCGGATTCCACGACGGAGCCCTCTCTGAAAAGCCGCTTCTGTATGATGCCGTTGACCTGTGGCCTGATTTCCGAGACGAGATGGGCGGAAGTCCGCCCTGGAAGCTCGGTGGTAAGCTGGATCCGCCGCGGTTCGATCACCACCGTGGTAACTTCCGGGACAGGCGCGGACGCGGCTTGCTGCCTCCCGTGTCCCTCTTCGCAGCCACTTAGCAACATAAGGTTGAAGATGACCACTAAGGCGATGGTCCAACCTAGCCCTTCACAGCCCTTCTCATTTGTTTGCATCAAGTCCTCCAAAACATCGTTCGTGATCATATGCACTCACAAAACTCAGCTGTCGGAAACCTTGGACCAGAAACATGGAGTCATCTTTACGAAGTTCGCCAGTGGGTCATTCCATGCTGGCGGTTTCCAGCCAAATGGAATGACTGAGCAACCCGAGACCCTTCAAAGCATAGGAAAGCTGTTGCCCAAGAGGGCTTTCGCCTGGGTCACTGGTTTCTCTTTCCCAATGAATGTGAATACTTAAATCAGTATCAACGGTGCAATGGCGATAGATTCTAATCGAGGCGGGGAGTCCCGACTCTTTCTGTTTGAAGAACTGCTGCAGGAGTTCCCCCACCAGTTGCCGGTTGCCTCCCGAAAGAGAACGCAACGTGATAATTTCGATCCATTTCATGAGAATTCTCCTTGGCTTCGCCATTTCTCTAAGCCAATGACGTGCCAA
>JBDKTY010000252.1:0-13666 GCA_039679945.1 Syntrophobacter sp.
TACGAAATGTTTCAATCCACGCTCCCGCGAGGGGAGCGACCCAGCTCCGAGAGCTTCTTGCCCTTGACGGTTATGTTTCAATCCACGCTCCCGCGAGGGGAGCGACTGATTGCAGGCATGTTCTTTACATTCCCGCGCTCATCGTTTCAATCCACGCTCCCGCGAGGGGAGCGACGGTTGCACAAAAAAATCCAATCGCGGCAGGCTCTTGGAATGTGCTTTCCGCGAACCTCCCACGCTCATAGTATTTGGGACTGTGTCCCTTGGACCTTCAATGGCGCCATTTCAACCACAGCGCCATATCACCGGTTTTGCGAACCTCCCCGCAAAATTCCGGGAGCTTGGGGTTCGCGCCGAGGTCAGCATCAGATAAGCAGGGCGCCTTCCGGATCATAGCCGGGGTTGGCCCCCACATGCTCCAGTCGGTTCTTCCAGTTACTGCCCAGGAAATAGAAACGAAGGCTGTCCTGGTCAAAATCGATCTCTTCCATCAGAATGGCCCGTAGTCTTACCCACTGAGCCGGGTCGACGAGGCATTCGAATACCGACTTCTGGACCCTCTGGCCGAGGTTCCTGCACGCCCTGGAGACCCTGCGCAGCCTCTTTCTCCCTCCGGGCGTCTCGGTGCTTACGTCATAGGTAATCAACACCATCATGGCGGCCTCATTTCCAGATGAAGGGCGGATAACCGTCCATCTCCCCGCGAAGGTAGCGCGCGAGAAGCATGGCCTGAACAAAAGGAATCTGCCCGATCACGATCTTTTCCCCCAGGAAGGGATGCGTGATCTCTTCCTGTTTTCGCTTCTGGTAAGCGGTAAGGACTTCCTTTCTGGTTTCATCGCTCATAAGGATGGCCCCGGATTCGGATTTCTCGAAGCCTTTCCCGTCAATTTGCCGGCGATTGATAAGCGACAGCACAAGCCGGTCCGCTATTAGCGGCCGCAGCTCTTCCATGAGGTCCAGCGCGAGCCCGGGTCTACCGGGACGATCGGCGTGGAGAAATCCCACTGCCGGGTCGAGCCCCACGGAAACGAGCGCTGCCGCGACATCATGTGCGAGGATGGTGTACAGAAATGACAGAAGAGAGTTGACATTATCAAGCGGCGGACGGCGGCTCCTGCCGTGGAAAAAGAAATCTTCCTTCTGAGCAGTGATGAGGTGGTCGAAAACGCCGAAATAACCGCGGGCACCGTCACCCTCGATTCCACGTACCGCCTCGACGCTTTCCTGTTCCCGAAGAGAGTTCAACATCAGCCCCATCCGGTCAAGCGTTGCCTGGATCGCCGGGAGGTCCACGCGCTCCGGATGGTCCCGCGTTGCGCGAAGGAGAACGGTGCGGCAGTTCGCAATCTTGCCCAGCACGACCTGCCGCGCAATCTCGGTGCATTTCCGCTGGTCATCGGCACTGCGGTACTGCTGTCGCCGAAGCAGCACATTTCCGGGCATGCGCCCTTCCACACGCGCCCAGAACCGGCCATACTCACTCAGAAACGATACAGCGACCTGCCTCTCGGCGCAAAGCTGCATGAGCTGCGGTGAACAGGAAACCTGCCCAAAGCAGACAACACCTCCGAGATTGTGGACAGGCACACGGAACCTGGTCTCACTTCCGAGCCGCACGACGATGTTTTCACCCTCGCGGGCAAGATAGGCTCCCTGGGTGGTCACATAAAGCGTATTGAGAAGATGCTTCATCGAGGAAAATCTCCGTCTGGCTCCTTCCTGATGGGTATTTCCACGGGTACGCCGGCCGAAGTCCCCGGTGCGGAAATCGCATACACCGGGGCTCAACCTTCCTTCATTGCTTAGTATTCCGATGGTGGTCTAATCTGGCGGTTCCGACAGCATGCGGTCCACATATCCCTTGACGGAATGCCGGATTGCCTTGGGCATGCACCGGTCCATGAGTGAGCAACTCCTGCATTTCTTTTCGTACCGTGCAAGTGGAGTCCTGCCTTCCGCCACCATCTCGTGAAGCTCGTTAGCCGCCGTCGCCGTTCTCTCACGGAGCGCGTCATTGAAAACTACCTCGAGCCTGCGCCGGGGAAGGCCGTAGAACAAAGCCCCGGATGGCACCCGAACGCCGAGCATCTCCTCGATGCACAATGCCTGCGCGCAAAGCTGGACGAGGTCGCAGTCATCTTTCTTTGCTTTGCCTCGTTTGTATTCGACCGGATACGGTACGATTTCGCTCGTCGCAACCTCTCCGACTCCCTGATGGAATTCAACGACGTCGGCAACTCCATACAACCCAAACCGGAGGGAGCGAACCTGCAGCCCGTACTCCACGCGCGCGGGTCCTCTGCCCTGAGTGGCGGGGGAGTGGACCCGTTCGTGCATGACACGGCCCTCGGCCGTGAACCTGTTCTCCTCCCAGACCCTTTCAACATGGATCAGGGCGCACTGCCGAGGGCAAAAGACGAGATGCTGAAGGGCCGAAATGGGAAGAAGGTCGGCTTCGGCAAACATCTAGAGCAACTCCTGCAAACCGACTCCCTCCGGGAGATCCTCTTTGCGAATGGTCACCGAGTAATCCGAAAATGAGCGAACAGGACTATTCTCGTCTCCTGCCCGCTCAATCTTGATAAGATCGAACAGCTTATGGGCGGGAGCGTTCCCGAGAGGGGATTCGTGTTTGAAGATGTAGAGGCCTCGTACACTCATCTTGCCTCTTGCTGCCGATCGGTCGTGGTCGAACATGTTCACAAGGGCATCCCAAAGCAGCTTAAGGTCGCTTTCCGAAAAACCGGTACCCTCGGCCAACTTAGCGGAAACATAGCCTTCCGCCCGGTAGAGGGCATAGGGAACGATATGCTTACGCCCCATGGTCCGTTCCTTTTCGAGGTCGCGTTCGTTTGTCACCGCCATGCGGGTTATTGAAATTTCAAGGGGGATTATTGAATCCACGCTTCTGGCAAAATTAATCTGTACCGGCCCTCTGACCTGACCGCAGTTGACCTCGGTTGTCATGACCGCACCAAAGGTGCGAATGTCGAAGAAGTTATCGCACATCCAACGCGTGATTTTTTTTGCCTCTTCCGCTTTCTTGGGAAGCTTCTTGGCCGGGGGGCGTTCTATATCCGGATTACTGACATATGCGCGGTCGTGTTCCTGGTTCAGCACTCCCCTCTCTTTCCCATAAATCTCGAACGGGGCATCTCCGCCCTTCGCGACCTGCACGTAGTTCCGAATTTTGCGCTTCAGGCAGACATCGGTGACTAGGCCGAAATTTGTCTGTGGATCGACTCTTGGCATATTACCGGCATCGGGATCGCCGTTGGGATTCCCGTTTTCAACGTCAAAGAGATAGACGAATTCGTAGCGGTTCTTGATCGGATCGGACCTCGTTTATTCCTCCTCGGAGTGTTCGGTTTTCCCGGTGAACAGGTCTTGGCGCTGATGGTAATAACCCAAAAAGAAAAGCCCCTGGCTCTCGGGATTGAGAAATGCGGGAAGTGCAGTCGCGTCAAGGGCAGAGGCTATATCTTCGATCTTTGCATCGAAGAATCCCGCGAGTCGCTTCTTCTCACTGTCCTTTCGCAGTTTGCCGATATGTTGCTGGGACAACGACCAGAGCATGGGGAAGATGTTTCTGGGAGTTGCGGCGGCAGATCCGAAGTATTTGTCCCTGATTGTTGAATTTATTCCCGGGTTAGCGGCTGACTGGATCCTTTCAAACACCGCAAAAAGCCGTCCGAGCCTGTAGCCTGTATCCGTGCTGTTCTTATCGAGAGCCACACTGACCTCCCCAAGATTGTAGTTACGTACGAGGCAAGCCTTGATGAGAGCGGCTCGCAAGTAGTTGACCGTCTGGTCCATTCTTATCCGCATGAGAAGAAGCGGCAGAAGGTTTCCGGGATAGGGCGCACCCGTCAAAACGGAACGCAGGAATGCACCCGCGAGAAGCGGCGATACCCTCTCGTCCTTCTCCCATGCGGTTCCCGGATCATTTTTCGAAACCGTCTCCCTCATGAGGGACCGTGCCGAAGGATATGCCGGTTCATTGTCAAAGCTCTTTTTGATTTCCATGTGCCGGAAGTGGTCGGAGATGTTGCATATGATTTCTCCGACTGTCCCGACATGCCAGAACCTCACCGAGAGCCTCGACGCGTTGGGCGAGAGTGCCAGGACGTAGAAACGTGTCTCCGGTTCCCTTACGGCATCCTGAAGACGACCGTCCCTTGCCGCCTCGAGGATGATCCGGACATCCCTCACTACGGCCTTATCTTCCGCATCGGTTTCGACCTGGCTGATGTCGGCGCCGAGCAGATCGGCAAGCAGGCCCTCGACCAGGGATTCCTTTTCCGCCCAAAACGTTATAATGGCGTCGCCGATGCGGACCTTCTGCCGGCTTTCCTTGCGAAGCAGCCAATTCAAGGCGGTGCAGTAGCCGAAAGCGGCCTCCTCCCCAATGGGAGCATTGAGGTTCTGGTCTTTGCCGTATGACGTGAAAGCGTCCAGATTGAAGGAAACCAGGGCGGCCCCGGAGGTCTGGGCGCCCGGAACTCCTTTTATGGACTGATGGATGCGTGCTATCGGACCTTCCGACCCTGAAACCAGGCACATGCCTGCTTTGGATTCAGCCGCTTTCCCGGCATAATAGGCCATCCAGCGTCCGCGGATTTCAGGCCGGTCGTGAACATACCGGGTTTCTCCATCAAGCCGGAAAACGATATTCTGCCCGGCCATTTCTTTCCAGTCCGACAGGGAAACCGCATTTTCAGGATTCCAATCATCCAGAAACCGGAGCACGGCCTGCATGCCTTCGTCCTGAAGGTCTCCACAGACTTCCCGTTGTGTGCTCTTGAACTTGTTGAATTTTTCGACAAGACGTGCCGGTTTTTCCTTATTGTCGGCACCCAGCACATACCCTGTGTTGTCCCATAAAAAGTTTGCCCTGACGGTTAACCCCGAACGTATGACCGGTTCGGGAACTATCAGTTCCAGGGGCAGGGCCTTCTTGTCCTGCCTGAGTCGCAGATCGTTTTCAGCAATCAGTTTGCCTGTCTTGTCCAGCACCAGACAGAAATGGACTTTCTGCCTGGCGAACCCGAGCAGTGGAACCCCTTTGGTGTCCGGATCAGCGGAAAGTCTGTCATAGTATCCCTTGAGTGCCTGGAGGATCATGCCTTGACCTCCCTGCTCCCCGGCGACGGGACATTGATTATTCCATCTTGCATCGATGCTTTAAAGAATCTGGCCTGCATTCCGTTATCAAAGTCGATGTCATGAAGCATCCATCCCAGTTCCTGCTCTCCCGTCAGCACCGACGCGGGCGGCTCTCCCTCGATCAGTTCAAAGTTGGCCGGGAATTCACGGCAACCGAGATAAGGCCTGTGGTAGCACTGCCCGGCGGACGCCCGCCGTTTGAATATGTCCTTGTGTTTTCCGGTGTTGCTGTCGGTTGAATTGGTGAGTTCGAAACGGGCTTCGATCACGTAGGCTACGTCATGGAGAATCATGGCCGCTCGCTGTTGCCGCTCTTCCTCGATGAAGATCCCCAATCGGCCCTTGCCTTCCGACATCGCCTTTTTGATGCTGCCGGCGGGGATCTTCGCGCCCACTTCATTCCTGCGGATGTTGATGAAGCGAACGGGGTTGAGGACATGAATGCGCTCGATAATCCATGTTATCTCGGGCTTCCAGTAGATGGCTTCGAGAATGCCCCGTGCGGCCGAAGGGGTTATTACATCGTAGGATACTCTTTCTACTTTCATCTCCGGGCGGGAGAAACAGGCGTAGTCTCCCCACACCTTCAGTTTCACTCCACGCGCCATGCGCACCTCCTTAGCTGGAGATTATCCGGATTTCACCGTTGCAGAGTACCCCGGGCGACACTGGTACTGTGGGTTCTTCGATCTTTACTCTAATTGTTTCAATCCACGCCCGGGGTCAACTGATTCACGGCAGCCAATGGGTTAGTTGACTTATCTCGGTGTAGCAGAGGGCAAAGTTTAAGGCAAGTAGAAATGCATTCAATTATAGTAAATGATAAGGTTATTCCCAATGATTCACGCCATCCACAGCTCGGACGCATTCTCACTTTTGGCCAGTGCCAAGCCAACATCTTCCCTGTAGCGCCGGTCATGACCAAAAGAGTTCAGCACCGGATAGATGCCCTGGATAAGCTCGATTGCTCCGCTCGTTTCCAGCGCTGTCAGTTCGTGCGGGTAAACCTGCACCGTGTATCGCTGCAAATCCCTCAGGATTTTTCCCGGAAACTCCGCATATCGCAGACGGTCAATGGCCTTGCGCGCCTTCTCGTCAAACGGGACGATTAAGGTCTCGCCCTCTTTCTTTATTATCCGAAACTTCCTGGCGACGGTTTCGAAAGGAAAGTAGCAGTCTCTGAGACCCTCTTGCAGGTCGTCCAGAATATGTTCGGAGTCCAACTGCTCTCCGGCGCGCCAGTAAAGATTCCGGAAAAAGTCTTCCACGGCGTCGAGGCAGAGAGGATCATCCGGATGCTTCCTCATGGTTTCAGCGGCCACCTCCGCCGGAATGCGAAAAGGCCCCGAGGGCATTCCGGTCTCGAACTGAAACAGGACCACCTTGCCCCAAAGGAGTCTGCCTTCCCGGTTGCAGCGCCCCGCTGCCTGCGCGATCGAATCGATGCCGGCAATTGCCCTGTAGACCACGGGGAAATCGATATCCACCCCGGCTTCGATCAACTGAGTGCTGACTACGCGGCAGGGGAGGCCACGGCGCAGCCGTTCCTTAATCTCGGCTATTCGGATCGACCGGTGCTCCGGGCACATGAGAGCGCTGAGGTGAAACGTACCCTCGACCGATCTCAGACCTTCGAACACCTCGCGTGCCTCCTTCCTGGTATTCACGATGCACAAGACCTGAGAGTGTGCTCCGAGACTGTCGATCAGCCGATCCGGGGGGAGAACTCCCGCATAAGTGATTTTCACCCGCTTGAAGGACTCATAGAGCTGTTTCGGATCGGGCGCGATTTCCTTCACCCCTTCCAGTCCGTCTGAGAATTCGTCATTTCGGGTCAGTGCCGGCTGCGTGGCCGTACAGAGCACGATGCTCGTTCCGTAATTCGCGGCCAGTTCACGGAGCGCTTCCAGGCAGGGCCGCAGATACTCCACGGGCAGCATCTGCGCTTCATCCAGGATGACGACGCTTTTCGCTATATTGTGCAGTTTCCGACACTTGGAAGTCTTAGAGGAAAAAAGCGATTCAAAAAACTGAACCGATGTCGTGACAACGAGCGGAGCATCCCAGTTTTCGGACGCCAATTCAAATCTACGGAGAATTTCACTGTTTTCAGGGTCCTCCCCGGCAAGCTTCGCTGTGTCGAATGCGCTGTGGTGTTCCAGGACCGAGTCATGCCCGACGAATTGCCTGAACACATCTGCATTCTGTTCAATGATGCTCGTGAAAGGGATGACGTATATGATCCTCGTCAGCCCGTGATTCAGCGCATGCTTCAGCGCAAAGGCGAGCGACGACAGAGTCTTTCCGCCACCGGTGGGTACCGTGAGCGAAAAGAGGCCGGATGGCTGGTCGGCGCTAGCCAGGCATGCATCGAGAATGCGATTGCGCTGAAGGTCGATCGGTGTCTGGTTCGATTTTTTCCGGATCAGATCGATTCTTCCAGAAAATCTGTTTTGCAGTTGAGATAATTCTGGATATCCCCGGCGTGCCGATGACTTATCCCGGTCCATGAATGATTCGGTATCCAGGAAATCGGCGTCCGTGAGGCAGGAAAAAATCATGCGGGTGAAAAATGAGATTTGAAATGCAAGTCGGGATTTCTGCCCGGGCTCCGACTTTATGGGGAGAGTGCCTGGGGCAGACGGGGCTGGAAGTTCACTCTCATTGGTAATTCTAGGAACGGTTTTCCTCAACCTTTCCGCCAGGGATGAACCGCCGCCGGATGCTCCATCTTTGAGTCCACCGTGATGTCCGGCTATGCAGGCGGCAATGAGTCTTCCCATTCCTTTCCACGCGGCGTCGGCGAACTGGGCTCCGGCTGTGGAGTGATCGACTCTCCTGTTTGATCCCTGCAGCCTTTCCTGGAAATCCCGGGATGCCTTCCCCCGGTCATGGAGCAAGCCGACAGCCTGACCCCATTCTCTTGCTCTAAAATCCTCGGCGAAATTCCCGGCCAATTTGGCGACGTTTTCAAGGTGTTCAGAGAGAAGTTGCCAGCTTCCATCGTTGCCGCGAGCATATAATGGCATATATATCTCCCAATGATATGTTGAGCTGACTGGCGACCTCACTGGGCAGCAGCCAGGATCAAGGAGGCAGACTCAAGCGCTTATACGCGGATATCCACTATACTGTGCATATTGCTCAAATCTCTAAAGATCTGTTTTTAATTCTTATGAAGTTCATATTTATCACACTCGGAGTGACTTTTGAACCAAAAGGTGTTTCGAGGGATATTATTAAGTATGCTAATGCCGTATGCGACCCTATTTGTCTCTTAATTCCACTTCGCATCCACGGTTAATCCAATGGCATGCTCTACATGTACTATAGTCATAAACAACTATCATCTGGTGAGCCGGGATCTGTATATTTTGATGAAATAATAATCCAAGTTCAGCAACATTGACTATATAGGAAACGACATTGAACAGTTGCCGTTGTCCAGGCAAATAAAGATCGAGGCAGCCCGGTGACAAGATTTCGGCCTGTGCCGACATTGCACCTTATCTCGAGCGGAAAAACATCAGCGGGAAGAATATTATCGCGAAAATTCGTACTGATGGTACTGTTGTCGAGGTGCTGCCCAGTGGCAGGGAGGGGCCGTTTCCGGATACCCCGCGCGGGCTTACCTGAAGGTGATTGCCCAAGATCCCGAGGATGTCGGGCGTGCCTGATGAGCCCAGTCTTGCACGGTTTCGGCCGGTCATGGATTTAGCCAAGTGCCGCGAGTCCCTTGCGATCAATGAGATCAAGAAGGCGTTGCGCGGGGCCGCTGGGTTTCTTTAGCCCCTGTTCCCACTGCTGCACCGTCGTCTTGCCAATGCCAAGGACCGCCGCAAGCACAGCCTGACTCATGTGGTTAGCCCTCCGGATGCGTCGGACATCCTCTGGCCCAAAGGGGCGTTTCGGGGGCAAGCAAAGAGAAGCAATTTTGCGCATGGTGATTTCGTCCATGGCTCCGACCTTAAAGAGGTCTTGCGCCATTTCGTTGGCAATATCCAGAATTTCACTCATGGCCCCGTACCTCCCGTATTGAGCCTGCCGCTAAAAGCTCTTGAACTTGCTCGTCAGTCGCCGAAACAAAGGATTCGGCGACAAGGCTTAAAACGGCTTCTTCCTTAACGGAAATGTTGGCTTTGTCGTTCTTGGCAAAGGCGTAGAGAAAGATAATTCGCTCTGCATTGGATCTCTTGTATCCAACAATAACGCGGTATCCTCCTCACTTCCCGCCGCCTGTCCGTGGCAGCCGCTTCCTGAACAGACAACCCCCGAGTTCGGCATCAATCTTCCCCGCGGCTATTTCCTCGGACGCATCAAGCAAGACAGCATCAGAAACGCCTTCTTTCAACGCCCAATGGTTGAACCATTTGTTTTTGAATACCTTCATCCTAACTATATCACCTAGTGAGACACTTTGCGAGGCAGTGCCTACACCCCCTCCATCGACTCGCGGATGCGGGTGAGGTCGGCCTTTATCCGCTCCAGCGCGGCAAGCTTGTCCGCCAGGGCCGATTCGAGCTGGGAGGCCTCGGCCTCGCCACGGGAACGCAGGTCCATGCCGCGCTCGATCGCTTTCGTGATCCCTTCCGTGACCGTCTCCATCTTCTTCATCATGCCGGACCGGAACAAGTGCGCACTCTTGTTGAGCCGGTCGATGAAATCGGAGCGCAGCCTCCCGGAATGCATTTCGATCATCTCCAGCATGTGACGCTTCCTCTTGCCCATGATCACCCGGTTGGCCGTCCGGAACGCCCAGGCCCGGAAACGCTCCAGCCTCCCGCTGATGTATTTCGGAAATATCTGCGTGATCTGATCGGTGAGCATGTCGAGCCCCACCGGTTCATCGCGAAGCTTGAAGCTGAAAGAGGACCCCGAAGTCCACAACGACTCGGCCTCCACCGGTTCATAGCGGACGGAGAAAAGCTGCGACGAATACTCCAGCAGCGAGTCCAGCACCTGGTTTACCCGGGCGGCAAAGCGCCGGCACACGGCGTCGAAAGCCCGCGAGGTCCTCTCGTCCTCGCGCTCGCTCCAGGCGGTAAACGCGCCCTGGATCTTCTCGCTCACGAAACCCTCCAGGGTATCGTTCAACTCCTTAAGCGAAAGGTCCTTCTTCTCCTCGTAAAACCGGTTGAACTCCACCTCCAACTCCGGGACGAGCTTGCTCTTGAGTCCGGCCAGTCCGCTGTCCAGCTCCTTTATGACCATCCTGTCGCATTCGGAGGTGAAAAGGGCGTCGAAATCGCGCCTCTCCCGCTGGAGTTCCTCCTTCTTGCGCTCGAAGGCCGCTATCTTTTCCCGGATCTGCTCGGCGGGGGTCCTGAGCGACTGCAGCTCCAGCTCCGTTTGCAGCCTCTCCCCGGAAAGCACCCGCAGCAGGTTCCTCGAAACCGACCCGAGCAGGACCTTGCCTTTCTCCTTCATGAGAAACCGGTTGAGGACCTCGGAAAAGGCGGTAAGACCGCTCCTGGCGTACTCCTCGGCCGATCCTCCGAGCGTTCCCGAAAGCGCGAGCTTGGCCGAGACCGGAAAAATCCTGATCCCCGCGCCCATGATCTCCTCCAGCACCGCCCGGGAGAACTCCACGGAGCGTTGGAGTTCTGCCTCCTCCAGGTAGTCGATCTTGTTGAGCAGAAAAAAGATCCGGTCCGCGTACTCCCGGACGTCGCGCAGGAACTCCATCTCCGCGCTGCTCGCCGGCTGGTCCACGGAGAGCAGGAAGAGCGCCGCATCGGATTTTGGCAGGTACCGGTACGCCACGTCCGTATTGTGAACGTAGACGGAGCCGACCCCGGGAGTATCCACCAGCCTCACGCCGTCCTTGAGGTAGGGCGACGGGTAGAGGACGACGACCTCGCGCACTTCCTTTTCATTTTTCGGGTTTCCACTCTCGGTCACATATTCGTAAAGCGATTCGACGGGGATGTCGATCACCTTTCCATTATTGAAGAAAACCTTGACTCCGAGCTGTTCGCCATAAACGAGCATGGTGACAATGGACGTGAGCGGCACCACCGATACGGGGAGCAGGTCCGCGCCGAGCAGGGCGTTTATGAGGCAGGTCTTGCCGCGCTTGAACTGGCCGACGACCACCAGGTTGAAGGTGTTTTCCTCGAGCTTTTCCCGGACTTCCAGGCAGGATTGTCGGTCGGTGAGGTTCAGTTCCAGCATTTCGCCGATCGAGGCAAAAAGCCGCTCCCTGATAAGCTTATAATCGTTTATAGTCCCGGTAGCTCCTTCCAGCGGGCTGGAAGCCGGTGGTTCCGACACTGGCATGTTTTCTCCATAATCGAAAAAGGTCCCTGTCCCCGTTTCCGGAGGACAGGAGCTGAAATAACCGAATTACCCGCACGCGGAAAGTGCGGTCGTGATCGGCGGCGCAATCGCCGAATTGCGCTGGAAGCGCAGCTAACCTATAATGAACGGTCTCCCAAATCGCAAGGCAAAAACTGGAATTTCAAAGCAAAGGGCACCCCACAATGGTAGCAAAAACAGTACCCTCGTCAGCCGGCGGGAATCGAAAACTCAGACTAACGCTCATTTTCATGTGGGCCATGGCCATTGTGTTCGCCGGCACAATCGCGCGCGCGGGTGAGGATACCTATGCCGGCGTGAAAAAGAAGCTCATCGCGGACGGCTATCCCGGCCGGCAGGTAGCGCGGCTGTTTCAGCCCCCTCCGGCCCCCATGTTCAAGTTGGTGGCAAAGACGTTGCATATCCGGGAAAGCGTGTTGAACTACGAGCAGTTCCTGAACCCCTCCGAGATTGCCAGGGCGCGCGACTTCATCGCGGCCCACCGGAGCGCCTTTCGCCGCGCATGGGAGCAGTACCGGGTGGAACCGGGGGTGATAGCGGCGATTCTTTTGGTCGAGACCCATTTCGGCTCCTATACGGGCAAGACCCCCACACTGGCCGTCTTTGCCACCTTCGCTCTCATGGACCAGCGGGCAAACCGGGACCGCGTCTGGAAGATGCTCGCCCCGGGCGACCGTGAGAAATGGGGCCGCGAGGCCTTCGACCGGAAGCTGATGGACCGGGCGGCATGGGCCTACAAGGAGCTTTCGGCGCTTCTCGAATGGGAACGCGTCCAAAGCGTCAGCCCCGCTTCGCTCAAGGGCTCGGTAATGGGCGCCGTCGGCTGGCCGCAGTTCCTCCCCAGCAGTCTCGTGAAGTACGGCGCGGACGGGAATAAAGACGGGAGTATCGACCTCTACGATGCCGACGACGCCATCTTCAGCACGGCCAATTACCTGCGCGGATATGGCTGGTGCGAGGCGAGGTTCCCGGCCGACAAGGAACAGGTGATCTGGGGTTACAACCACAGCAAGCCTTACGTGCGCACGGTCCTTGGGATAGCGGAAAGACTCGATGCCGAGGCCGCGCGTTAGGAAGATCCGACCCCCGTACCAGGGCGAACGGGGGAGATTTGTTTGGCGTGATGAGCGGCCGATGACCCAGCCGGTAACGCAAGCCATTGCTGTTATTTTCCACCAAGAGCTGTTTTTTGAGAAAGAGGGGGAGCGAGATGCACGGCACACTGAAGTCCCGATTCCTGGTTTTCGTCCTCGTGGCATCATTATTTGTCAGCATTCCATTCAGTGGTTTTGCCGCTGAATTTTCGGACGCCGAGAAGGCCTATTTTCTCAAAGCCGTCGAAGATGCATCCAAGAAGGCAGCGCCCGCCAAGGTGAGCAAAAAACTCCTGGCGATAGTGCCTCCTCCCGGGTGGAGTGGAACATGGCCGGACGACCCGATCAACCGGGAAAGACTTCACGGCGGCACAATCCAGTGGGAGGGCGCGCCGGGTCAGTCACGGGTGAAGGTGGCCGCCTTTATGAGCAAGTCGGACTATGAAACATATTATAAGGCCTCGATAGGCGGGGAATATACCCTGAAGAAGAGTCTGTGGGTCACGGTCGTGCCCGAATTGCGCAACTACTTCGCGGACAGTTCCTCCTGTCCCCCGACTCCCAAACGGGTCATGAAGCTCCTTGGGCTAAATCCCTGGAAGAGTTACGATGTTGTTGTCGAAATGTACGTTGACCAGAAAGATCTTTTCCGACCGAGTCCCGATCCCGAAGTCACCGACCACAAGGCCGAACCCGCCGTGAAGGCCTCGGACGGATCGTGGCTGTTTCCGGACCCCTTTATTGGAAACAGCACCGAAAAGCTGTACGTCAACGGTCCGACGAGCCAGTCCGTCTCATTTCCTGACTGGTTCAAGCAAAACGCCATCGATTCCTATGACGTGAGCCATGAGAGCTGGTGCGTGCCCTGGACGCGGCTTGGCTACACCTATGACTGGGCGTGGGGCGCGAACCGCGTCGGCGCGAGTGAATTCATAATACGGGTGCACCCGGATCCCTCGGGTACCGGAGGGGAAGTCCAGGTGAAGCTCCTGAAGGCGATAAGGTCCTATGACGAGACGGATTCACCCGCGAACTGGAAGAGCTACTTCCGCTGCAGGTGAAGTTGCACGAGGGGTCAGCCCATG
>JBDKTY010000253.1:0-24553 GCA_039679945.1 Syntrophobacter sp.
AGCCTGCCCAGCAGGTGCCAAGTCCTCCCGCCCGTTCCGCCAGTTCGAGATAGGTCACGGCAATGGCGCAATCCACGGGTGACCAGACATCTTCGTGTGAAGCATGGGCGACAACCACAATCGGGGCATCGTGGAGGATAAGGTCCGAGACCTGGTCCCAGGCATCGACAATTCCTTCACTATTGCGATAGGGTGCGCGGGGTCGACGAGATCAAGCGGCCGCGGGGTCGGTCTCCCAGCAAATGTAGAGGCCCTCCTCGTTATTCATCGCGCCCGGGTTCATGAACGGGTGGATTTGCTCGCGCGGGATAAAATAAATGCCGTTTTTCATGAATCGATAACCTCCCTGTTGTCGTACCAGGCCAATCACACGACCCACTCGCCGCCACGGCGCTTCCGGGCCACGTTAAGCAGGTAATCGTCGAAATATCTCGCGGCCTCGGGTTTGAAACAGTAACTGGCGCCGGAGGCGTCGCTCTCGTCTCCGAAGACCAGCCGCTCGTTTTTCGCCACGCCCGCGAGGATCGTCCGCGCGGACTGCTCCGGCGACTGCGCGTCCGGGGGGGCTTCCACGCCGCCCCAGATTGCGGTGGCCGTCGTGCCCGGCGTGGCCGAGGTCAGGCGGATGTTCTCGTCCCAAAGCTCGTAGCGGAGAGCAAGGGTCAGCCCGTTCAGGGCTGCCTTGGTGGCGGCGTACATCGTCTGGTAGGGCATCGGGGCGAACGCGATGCCGGAAATGACGTCTACGATGTGCCCCCCGCCCTGCGCCCGCATGACCGGCAGGACGGCGCGAATGCCGTACACGGCCCCATAGAAGTTCAGCGCGAACGCTTTCTCCCAGTCTCCGTTCGTTTGCTCGGCGAAATGACCGCTGAATCCGGCGCCCGCGTTATTGAACAGAAGGTCGATACGCCCGCCGCCGAATTCGGCCGCCTTTTGAATCATCCCCTTGACGTCCTCTTCATTCGTGACGTCGCAGCGAATCCCGAGCGCCTGGCCGGGATGGACCACGCTCAGCCGCGCGGTCTCACGGGCCAGGTTCGCGTCGTTGACGTCCGCGAGGATGACCCGCTTCGCCCCGCGGGAAAGCATCGTTTCCGCCAATGCCAGTCCGATGCCCGAAGCACCGCCCGTCACGACAGCGACCTTGTCCCGGTAGTACTCGTTTGCTTCGCTCATGGTCAGTTCTCTCCTTTTCCCGCAATATTAGATCCCGCACGCTGGAGAGGCGCGGGCTCCAGGCCCGCGCCTCGGGGTTCAAAGACCGATCTTCCAAAGTGCGCCGGCATTCCGTAAACCTGTTGTCTTCGGATTTGGACTTGATCGGCCTCCTGATTTCTCGTGAGTTTTCAAAGCCAGCCTGTTGGCGTCCCTGTCTCCATACCGTCCGGAAGCCTTGTTTCTGTTATTAGCCAGGTTGCATTGTTGACAGTTTCTGAAGAAGGGATGCCAGTATCAGGAGGAGGAGTCCATTGACAACGAGGATTCCAGCAATAATCAGTCCTGAAACGATACCCGGTATGAGCATGGATATACCGAATGCTACTGTCAGGATATTCAATACCGTTTGAGTAACGTTCAGTTTCTTGAGAATGGGGGGAACAATAACCGGGGCAGCCGGCGGAGTCCTGATTTCACGCACTATCGGGAGAAACTGTTTGAGGAGCAGCGCGACCCCCCCGACGACGTTCAGAACTCCGAGGAGAATCTGGATGATTCCCGTCAGCAGGCCAGGAATAATGGATGAGACCACTCCCAGTGCCGCGAATACGACTCCTGTAACCACCATTAACCACGAACGCTTGAAGCGGCCCATCGGGGTGTCTCCCAGGGCCATCAACTGGATGGCCATAATAGTCAGCAGCAATCCAAGCTGGCCATCCGGGGAGAACACAATCAGGCCAAGGCTTACCGGAAAGAGCAGTAATCCCAGAAATGTGAAGAGAACCCCCAAAAGGAGCAGAATTGCCGGGGAGAGGGAAAGAGAGGCGTCCCGTAGAAATCTGAAACGCACTTTTGAACCGGCATCATAGGAAATCGGCGCAGCCAGCGCGGAGTCATTTGGTTCTTCCGGGGGATACGACCTGGCAACCCTCCAGATACACCACGATAGATAAAAGAAGCTTACTCCATATATAACGAGAAGCAGTGCGGTTTGCGGATTTGTTGTCATGCCCGGCAAGAGTGTTACAAGACCCAAAACAACTGTCAACATGTAGACGAGGCCACATGCAACGGTCAATTGCCGTAATATCCCGGGGACCTTTATCCACGTTCTTGCTTTCTTTTCTGAAACGAACAACTGTATGAGAAGGGTAATTCCGCCGGCGAAAAGGACAATCCCAACCAGGATGCGGACCGACTCCGTAAGGTAACCGGGGATGAAGCAGGCGGCCATTCCAAGTACCGCCGTGCACATTCCGGTCATGATGAGCACCCACGAGCGGCGGAGATCGCCAAAGGGGGTCTTGCCCATGGTGATGACCTGGAAGGAGACAATGACAAGGAAAAGCCCATATGTACTGTCCGGGTTGTATGGCAGATCTCCGGTATGAATCTTGAGTAGAAGCGTGCCAAACAGGAACCCGAATACTCCGAGAATGAGCAGGATGACAATCTCCAGGGAAAGATCGGATTCATCTGTCATTTTTGCGTAGCCGTGTTCTTGGGCGCGATCAGGCGGCATTTAAATCTTCTTCCGAAATGAAGAAGCCGCCCAGGCGAAGAGCCGAGTCCGGCTTCAAGCCCATGAGCAGTCCCAGTTGGTCCCAGCCGGCGAAAGTATATGCCGCCTGGGGATTGGCGACGAGCTCACCTTTCCTTGGAAGATCCTCGGGTACGATCGGCTCGGCGAGCGCCACTCCAACCGAGAGCAAAAGCAGCAGAAGGCCAACGGCGAGATAACGATTGGTGAAAAGTGCAAGAGCGACAGTGGATTTCTGATCGCTGCTTTCGCAACTCAAGGACTCTCCCTCCTTGTGAGTTGGTCACCGCGCCAATAGGACAGCAACCCGCTCTTACAGAGGTAAAATATTGGGAATTGTCGATTCACCTTGCCCGGTTCATTGACCTCACCCTTTGCTCGGCCGCGGAGCTGCACGAGGGGCGGTGCCTGGAGGCGCAATGGAGACAAGTCTGTTGTGAATGCTGTCACACGCACCGCACGCTGTCAAGCATGTTGTCTGTGGCGCTTGTCGGCGGTGATGTCCTGTTACACGGGAGAAAGATCATCGGAACGTGTAGATGAGTTGCGGGAAAGTCGTGACATGCGTTGGCCATGCCGGTCTCGACATAGCTTCGACTGGATGTGGCCATCGTCCGGGCGCCCGCGAAGCGCACTTCTCCTACCTCCACTCCTGTCCATAAAAGGGGACAAGGATGATGATTGATGATTTTGCTCCCTGAGATGATCTTCCAGGAGAAAATGGATCACACCATTGGCGTCTATTACCCGTGCGTATGGAATGTTAGCCCGCATTATTCATGGCTTTCCGGGAAGAAGCGCAAAAAGCCCTGTATAGACCATGTGTTAGCTGGATTTTTCACCTCAACTTCGACCGGCAGCGTGTTATCGGCCCAAAATCGCTTCAAGCCCTGAGCATCGCATCCTCATTGGGCTTTACGGGCCCGGACCTCGATCCATGAATAATGCGGGTTAGCTTGATCAGAGCCGCTACGGGCTACCCGTGCCACACGATGGTCATCCGGCATTATTGAATGGCGACAGGTGGTGCAAAACCATGTAGAATGAAATCTCAATGTCAGTAAAAGGCGTCGATACCGGTTGCGATGGCGTGTATCACCTATTCCCGGGAGGAATTTCGCATGAAGAAACTTTTTCTCAAGAGCATTCTGCTCTTGGCTTCTTTCTCACTTTCTTTATTGGGCACTACTGTTCACGGCTCCCCTGACCAGTCGATTCCCGCAGGGTCAAAGCTTGCGCTGTTTACTCTGCCCGCGCCGGACTCTCAACAAACGTCCAAGTATCTCGGCCTGAAAAAGATTGAGCCTTATACCGTCTCACAAATAGAAGCAAAGCTTATCTTCATTGAGATTCTGAGCGCTCTATGCCCTCACTGTCATGCCAATGCACCGGTGGTCAACAGACTCTACAAGGTGATTCAGCAAGACACGGCCTTAGCCCGGGATGTGAAAATCATCGGGATATGCGCCGGGGACGACAAAGAACAGATTGATGCATTCAGGAAGAACTTCAAGGTCGCTTTTCCATTAATTCCCGATCAGGATTTAGCCATTACCCATGCGGTAGGAGCGACACAGACTCCGACCATGATCCTGGTATCAAGCAGTGGCAAAGTTCTCATGAGCCATATTGGTATAATTCAGGATTTCGACGGATTGCTGAGAGATCTGCGAGAACAGCACAGGAAACAGTAGAACATTGAAGACATGACCTTGAACGGCAAGAAAGCGATACGAAGCAGCGGAAGCCTTGGATAAAATCGTTTAGCCCAAGGCACGGCCTCATCTCTTCCAGAACAATTACCTCATTTTCCATGTTCTCAAGCAGAGGGATAGATGACGAAGAACCTGGAGCAGCATAGCCGCAACCGATCGATCAGCTAATGGATTCTATGGCGATATCGGGTAGAGGGGCCAGGAACTGAATTCCACAGCGCCTCACCGGCACCATGAAGGAAGAAGTCGTGGGGGATTCGGTTTCATAAATGATTTTACAGGGAATCGGGTCGCTGAAGGACCTGGAACCATATTTGAGCACTACCTCGCAGGGACCCGTCATGGGTATTTCAACGTCATACTGCAGGGGCAAATACGTGAAGCATAGCCCCATCCGGCTGATATCGACCAGTGGGCCTATGAGGGGATAAATACCGCTGACCGGCAGGGTAAGAATAACCATGATGGGCTTTCTTGCCGTGTACCGGGTATGTTCGCGATTATCCATGATCGTTGCCCCGCAATGAGACTCTTGAAATACCTGATAACGAAGCTGCGTTCACGATGTTACTTTTCGAGTTAGAAGTCCGGGGGAATGATTCCCGCCTGTCACGAGGCTTTACCGCGCGCTCGGTGCCGCCGCGGCGCCTTGACGGACCGTGAATCGGCAGGGAAGACGCAGATCCCCGTGCCTTCGGAAAGTATCCTCCGATACTATCCTGAACGCAACCTGGTATTACTCCTGCCTTGCCGGCACCAGGACCGTCCGATTGCCGTTGCTCTCCATCGGGCTGACCAGGCCCGACGCCTCCATCTGCTCGACAAGCCGCGCGGCGCGATTATAACCAATCCTCAATTGGCGCTGAACGGCTGATATCGAAGCCCGGCGGGAGTTGATCACAAATTCGACGGCGTCGTCGTAGAGCGGATCGGAATCCTCGCCGAAGCGCTCAACCTCCGCTACAGCGTCCTCACCGTCCGGCATCCCGCCGAGCACGCCCTCCACATACTGGGGCTCGCCGAACTGTTTGAGATACTCCGCCACGGCCTGCACTTCCTCGTCCGCGACGAACGCGCCATGCACGCGCAGCGGGTAGCCGGTACCGGGCGGAAGGTAGAGCATGTCTCCCTGGCCCAGCAGGCATTCTGCTCCCATCTGGTCGAGGATGGTGCGGCTGTCGATTTTGGACGAAACCTGGAAGGCAATCCGGGTCGGGATGTTGGCCTTGATCAGTCCCGTGATGACGTCGACGGAAGGCCGTTGCGTCGCGATGATAAGATGAATACCCGCCGCGCGCGCTTTTTGCGCCAGGCGGGCTATCAGTTCCTCGATCTTCTTGCCCGTCACCATCATCAAATCGGCCAGTTCATCGACCACCACGACAATGTAGGGAAGCGGCGAAAGTGGCGTTGGATCTTCCTGAGCCAGAGTGGCGGAATCGAACAGCGGTTCCCCGGCGTCAAGGGATTCGCGCACCTTTTGGTTATAGCCCGCGATATTGCGGACGCGGAGACCGCTCATCAGGCGGTAGCGCCGTTCCATCTCCCACACGCACCAGTTCAGCGCGTTGGCGGCAAGCTTCATGTCCGTCACCACGGGGGCAAGGAGGTGGGGGATGCCGTCGTAGATCGACAACTCCAGCATCTTCGGGTCGATCATCACGAACCGTACCTCGTCGGGTGTCGCCCTGTACAACAGTGACAGGATCATGGCGTTAATGCCCACCGATTTGCCCGAACCGGTCGTTCCCGCCACCAGCATGTGCGGCGCCCTGGCCAGATCCGCCACCACCGGCTCACCGATGATGTCCTTGCCGAGCACCATGGCCAGTTTCGAGGTGTGAGCCCTGTAAACCTCTGACGAGAGCACCTCCGAAAGGTGGATCATCTGGCGGCGGGGATTGGGGAGTTCCAGCCCCATGCAGGTCTTGCCCGGAATGGTTTCGACCACGCGGATGGCGGCCAGGCCAAGCGCACGGGCGAGGTCCTTCATAAGACTTACCACCTGCCCGCCGCGCACTCCCACGGCCGGCTGCACCTCATAGCGCGTGATGACCGGCCCGGCGTAGGCATCCTGTACGTTCACCTTGACTCGGAATTCGGCCAGTTTTTCCTCGATCAGGATGCCGCCGTCTATCAAATCATCCTGGCTCATCGGAGCAACCTCCGAACCGGCGGGGTGCAGCAGTGAAAGAGGCGGCAGGCACAGGTCTCCCTGGAATCGCGGCCGGAAGGGATTGCTCCCGTTATCGGGCGCGCGGGTCGCAATCTGCTCACCAGGCGTGGCTGGCGGTTCGTGCCGTTGCTCCATGGCCGGAACCGGCTCGGACTCACGCAACGGGTTGGGGTAGACTGGCGGGCACTCTCCCGGTATGGGCCGGATCTCCGGTCCACCGTTCATGACCGAGCCGTTCGAGCCGCCATTGGAGCCTTTTATCGAAGTCCCGGAGCCACCCGCCGGGAATGCCGGTTCGCGGGATGGTAGCGCGGGCGGCTCCACGGGCACGGGCAGCGACCATGCCTTCGCGGGCGGCGGCGCGTCCTCGGAGCTTTGTACCCCGTGCACCGCGCGCGGGTCGCGGGCGACGATGTCGATGGTTACTTCCTGATCACCGTGAGGCTGAAAAGCGGGCCGGTATGTCCATGCGGCTCCTTCAAGCGGTTTTGTCATTACACGCGGCGATCCGGCGGGCGCCACGAGCCTTGCGGCGGGAATGTTAAAACTGCCGGCGCCTTTCTCGCCCGCGCCGAAGGCGGCACCCCGAGGGCTTTCCCCGGCCTGCATGGATGGCGATGGTCGATCGCCGCCGGGCGGTCGGCCGCCATGAGACGCTCTTAACCGCCTGTGCACCTCCTCCATGGTCACCATGACAGGCGGTTGCCTGTCCGTAGGCTGTTCGGCCGCCTGTGTCCGGCTGTCATGGCGTTTGTCACGATACCTTTTCTCCAGGTATCCCATTATGGATGGAAGATCGATCACTTCCCGCGGTGCGACGAAAGGGGCCGGATTAACAGGGCCCGGCTGTTCATGCTTCGATATATTGGCGCGATCGGTTGACGCGCCGGTCTCCACACCGGATTCCAGCCGTTCGCGCTCCGGCGCATCGGCATGAACGGTTGAAAGTCCCACCCCGGCGCCGTCAGCGGCAAGCCGGATACTATACTGGGGACGCAGCCTGGTTTCCCTTAGAGCCTGCCGCTCATGATCCGGCGACGACCATGCATGGGAAAAATACGGTTGGTGCACCGAGGGTTCCGGGGACTCCTCCCGCGCATGCCCGGTAGGATCATTGGCTGTGGCCGGTTGCGCGCGGTGCGCGCCGGACAATTCCAAAAGCTTTTCCCGTAACGGTTTCAGGATCTCCCGCCACGATCGTCTTAACCAAAGTGGAACTCCGATTCCAATCCCGAATCCCGCAAGCGCGGGCGCAACCCAGTGTGACCAGGGAGCCAGCGCCACCCCGGCGATCACGCACGCCGCGCACAATCTTCGCAACCCTTTGCCTGAATCCTTGTCAAAACCCATTGCCGAGCCAATCCATTCATTCAATCAAGCGGTTTCCCGGCGTGTTTCCCGGGACAGATCCGCGACAAGCCCGCGACGATAGCCGCAGCTTGATGAAATATCGATAAATGATGCACATGCATCCACCATCCCGCTCCCATTGCAGTTCTCGTGCCTAAAGGCGCTTCCCGGCCTAAAGGGGTGCGGGCCTATGCGCCTGCTCCCGTTTGTCCCGAGCATCAAAGGGTATCGCGGGCCACGGATGAGAGGCCGCAATGCCGTTTGTCTTCCGCGCCTTGCCACTTGAAACATGGAGTATGTTTCGCTTAGCACGAACGGGAAAAGATTGGGAGCAGTTTCGAAAGTGCCGGGGGGATAAGGTCAATCTGAACGCACTTCGACTACCCGACTATCGTCATCGGTATTCACCGGCACTTTGTCCGTTGTCCTTTCGCGCGCCAGCACGAGTATAGCCCGCGCCACCAGGCCGTAGCACGCGATCTGGATCGCCATGGGTACCGCCGTCCCGTTGTGGAATACCCCGACAAGAGCGCCGCCGGCGGCGCCGAGAATGAACTGCATGATGCCCAGCAGGGCCGAAGCGCTGCCGGCATCGGCGGCAAAGGGCTGCATCGCCATGGCCGTGGCGTTGGGGAAAATCAACCCGAGGGAACCGAGGCACACAAACAGAAGGGCGAACAGGAACGGAAAGCCGCCCAGTCCTGTCCAGGCGCAGGCGACGAGCGACAGGGCGGCGCAGACATTTATCCACAACCCCGTGCTCAAAAGCTGTCCGGAAGTAAACCGCCGGAGCAGCCAGCGGTTGGACTGGCCGCCGATGTAGAGTCCGATGGAGTTCGTGGCGAAGAGGAACCCGAAAAACGCCGCGGGCACGCCGAACAGTTCGATGAACATGAACGAGGAATTGGCGATGTAGGTGAACAGCATTCCCGAAGAGCAGCCAATGGCCAGGGCCGGCCCGAGGAACCGGCGGTTTGCCAGAATGCGTCCATATCCCCGGAAGATATCGATAACCTGTCCCCGCGCCCGGTTCTCCCGAGCCAGGGTCTCGGGAACATTCCGCAGGACGGCGACGGCGCACAATCCGCCGAAGATTGTGATAGTCCAGAAGATTGCGTGCCAGTCGTAGCGGGTCAGCAGCAGGCTTCCCATGAAGGGGGCAATGATGGGGCCGATCCCCCCGATAATCATCATCATCGAATAGAATCGGGCGGCCTCTCTTTGCTCGAACAGATCACGCACTATGGCGCGAGAGACAACCACGCCGGCGGAGCCGCCCAAGCCCATGAAGAATCGGGCGGCGATCAGCGTTTGAATGGAATGAGATGTCGCGCAAAGCATCGCCATGCAACTGAAGATCAGGCAGCCGGACAACAGCGGCGTGCGTCGTCCCACTCGATCGCAGATGGTCCCCCAGAACATTTGACCGAACGCCAATCCCAAAATGAAGATGGCCAGGGTCATCTGCACCATCGCGGTGGTGGTGCCGAGGTCCCGGGCTATTGTCGGAAACGCGGGAAGGTACATGTCCACGGCGAACGGGCCAAACGCCGACATGACGCCCAATGTCAAAGCCAGCCT
Organism: Syntrophobacter sp.; assembly: GCA_039679945.1. Lineage (GTDB taxonomy): Bacteria > Desulfobacterota > Syntrophobacteria > Syntrophobacterales > Syntrophobacteraceae > SbD1. Next base: position 9,527 of record JBDKTY010000253.1, read on the forward strand.
TCGGGCCAGGGCTCGGGATGGAGCGCTTTGCGACGGCGGCCGGGCAACCCGGTCCAACTGGGTCATGTGGTTCCTGCTCTTCATTGCGGCTTGTGAGAATGCCTTTCGAAAATACATCGCGTTGAGAACGAAGTCCGCCGAGACCGTGGTGCGAAGACAAGTGACGCACCCTGGCCCGCCCGGCGGGTCCGGATTATCGAACCGCTCTGCCGATGATTTTGGGGGTGAGAAGCGACAGGGCAACCAGTCCGGCGGAAAGGGCAACCTTTCCGGAGAAGAGTTCGTACCAGTCACCTGAAAGCCAGATGTCTCTCAGTGTCCCGATAAAAAAGACGAGGAAAGGAATACTGGCAAGTTCGCCGATGGCTGTGCCGAGGAAATAGTCCTGGAAGCGCACCTTTGACAATCCCAGGCCATAGTTGGCGGGCGCAAAAGGCAGGCACATCAGCCGCATGTAGAGGACAGCCGTAAAGCCGTTGCGCTCGATGAGATCATCGTATTTTTCCATCCATTTGCCGGCGATCGACGCCGCGAAGTCCCTCCCAAGAGTGCGGGAGATATAAAAGGACATGGTCGCGGCCCCCAGAGTGGCCAACCACAGGTAAAGAAAACCCCACCAGGAACCGAAAAGAGCCACGCCCAACGCGAGCAGCAAGGTTCCCGGAAGGAAAAGACACGACCCCACGACACTGAAAAATATGTAGACAACGGGCGCCCACAGGCCCGCGCCGCGCACGGCCGCTTCCAACACATCGGGTCGCAGATACGTCTTGAGAGGAGAAAACCGCGCAAGAAGGATTGCAAGAATTACCAGGAGGAGAAGAATCACCGCTTTAAATACGTTCCGTCCCGGCTTTTCCTTATGCTCTCTGTAAGTCATTTATCCAACAGTCCCGAAATAGGTGGCTGATCTGTTCTCAATATTTCCCGGCAACCTCGCGAACAGAGTTTCCTTTTAGTTGCGGGCGGGCATCATCACAACAGTTTTCTTTGCCTTAAATGTGTAACAGTGATGGTTCCGTGGAAAGCCTCTCCCCGTTCCCGTTCGCCGCCCGTCAGCGCCCCCGGCCCGGGAAAGAGAAACTGCAACGAGTCTATTTGCGGGGATAACGGAATGCTCGGGGCGGATTCGACTCAGATCCCCGCAAGTCTACCTTACATCCGAATATCCGACAACCTTTGCCATGGCATATATCCGGAATGACCAGGGTCGAGGCAATAGGTGACAATTCGTTAAAGGACTTGTCCTTCTTCCGGGTGTATCCGCATGCTTTGGGTCCGTTTGTCCTACGATGCCCGTGTGAGCTGACGGAATGGAGCGGGCAGTCCGGAATCTCTTTCCAGCGGCGTTTCTAAAAAGCATATACCATGGATAACATCGGCGTTATGGCGGCATTCGTGTTTTTCCCGACGAGGTCAATGCTTAAACCCAAGGCTACGGCGAGTTTTTCCGTGGCCATGTATTCAACACCCGGAACTATGGCAAGCAGAGATTTGCGGGGTACATTGACTTCGGACCCGAAAAGACGCCCACAGCCCCAGGAACTGGTCAGCTCCAAAAGGCCCACCCATTTCCCGGTCATGGGATATTCCGCCGCCAAATTGACCGTAACGAAATCACCGGGGTACTGCTTCCCTTTGTCGTCCGTGAAAGAGGTCGGCGCCGAATACCACAAATTGCCGTAAAGGATAAAGGGCCTGACGTACTTGGATACGTTGATCCCGGTGGTGAAAACATAAGAACCGCCACCGGTTGCATCCGTGCCCAGATTATCGGGGTTGAGGTTTCTGAATTTGCCGCTGGGAAAACCCGTGGCGAACAAGGCGGTAACAGTGGGTAGCGTTTCTGTTTCTTCCACCAGGCGGTATTTGAGCGTTAGATTAATGTCCCCCAGGTTTCCTGAGTTTGCGGAGGACTCTCCATCGGGGCCCCGTTCACCCACGTCCCCTGCCCAGTTGTGGATATAGGGGATGACCACGAAGACTTCCATGTTCTCAATCAGCCCGTAAGTGAGCCTCCAGTTCATCGAGAAGGACTGGAAATCACCGCCAGCCGAAGCTCGTGCCCAGTTTGGGGTAAAAGAGTCGGTTTTGAAACCGTAGGCAAAGGTGGGCTGGACTGCAAATTTGCCTTTGCCGATGGGAATAGCGGTATCGCTGACGATGGGACCGAAGGTGGGCGGAATCTCTATTCCTTTTTGTGCCTTAACCTCGGGTTCCAAGCCTTCAGCATGGCCCGGGGTTTCAGCGCCCTCCGCTGCTGTTTTCTCTCCTTCGACTTTTCCCACGGCGGACAGGGGTTGTTCACTCGAGGAGCAAACAGGTCCGGGCGCAACCAGAATCAGTGCAAGCAGCACGATGAACAGATAATTTCCGCTTCTCATCGAAATCCCTTCCGTTGGTTTGTCGGCATGAATCGAAAGCAGTTGGACCGAATGAGGCGACATATTACTACATAGCTGTTCCTCCCGGTCTTTCGCCATGTTTAATTGAAATGAGAAATAGAAACATAAATACCACGAAAGCATGCAGGCCTTTCCGTGGTCGGAAAAGCCCGACCGGCATTGTTGGTGTCGATCTTCCGTCGCGGTTTCCGCCGGTGATGCATCATCGGCGGCAGTTGAGGGCATTTCTGCCTCGCATTCGGTGAAATCAACGCGTCCGCCATGTGCATGGACAAATCCTCCATGAGACTTTCGGAAAATGAAAAGTTTTCAACTTATACCAAGTAGCGTTCAAGATGATAGCACCCCCGTTCGCGCCGAGTATCGAAGCACGAACGGGCCGATGAATTATCGGGTGTTTCCTTCAATATGACAGGCCATACGCTAATCTTGAACGCAACCCTGTATCAGCCGAAGAAACCGGGTATTCCCGCGCCTCATCGCTTTGCGGCGAGTAAGGGGTCCAAAACAAAATAGGCCAGCCCACCCCTTACCAGGAGCGTGCCGGCCTTCATGACTCGACAAAAAAGATGCAAACTTACACAAAGGAAGAGGTTTCATACCTCGTTTCAGGGTATCGCCTACACGAGATTGGGCTTGGTGTCAATAATCAACACCCGGCACTAAAGCGGGAAAGATCAAAATCTGTCTCCCGGGCGTATGGGATTACCGATTCGGCTGCCGTGCGGTTTTTTTTATTGCTCACTCCAGGTTGATGTTCGGCGGCACCGTTGGCAACAGGACCAGGAATGTCGCCCCCTTCCCCTCTCCCTCGCTCTCGGCCCAAATCTTTCCGCCATGCAGCTCCACCACGCTTTTGGTGAGCGAAAGTCCCAGGCCCGTACCCTGAAAACGCCGACTGAGCGAACTGTCCACCTGCTCAAAAGGGTTGAAAATACGCGCGAGGTCCTCTTTCTTGAGGCCGATGCCGGTATCCTCGATGGAAATGCGTACAAAACCGTCGATGAATTCCGACCGCAACCGCACTTTCCCGCCATCGGGGGTAAACTTCACAGAGTTTGCAAGAAGATTATAGAGTACTTTCTTTAGCTTACGCTCATCGGCAACGATGCTCGCGGGTATCGCTTCTTCTTCGTACGAGAGCTGTATGTTGTGCCTGAATGCTTTCTCCTTGACGATTGCGAGGCTTCGCGACAGGAGTTCGGGCAGGCGCACCTCCGAGGGCTCGATTCCGAGGTTGCCGTCTTCTATCCTGGTCAGGTCAAGGATGTCGTTAATGAGCATGTAGAGATCGCGGGCGCTGTGCACCACATCGGAAAGGTACTCATCCTGCTGGGGTGTGATGTCGCCGAACTGCCTGTCCAGGGTCATCTCGGTAAAACCGATTATCGCGTTGAGCGGCGTGCGCAGTTCATGGCTCATATTCGCAAGGAACTCGCTCTTGGCCACGTTAGCGGCTTCGGCCTGTTTCGTCATCTCATTGGCGTGAGCGATGGCCTCCTTGAGCTGGCGGTTCGTGGCTTCAAGGTCGGCTTTTGACCGCGCGATGACCTCCTCCGCGTGCTTGCGGTCGGTTATGTCCCTGGCCATCCAGTCTATGCCGAAACCATGGCCCCCCCTATCTCTGTGCAGGCTGGCATTGATCGATACCCAGAGCGAGGAACCATCTTTAGTCCTTACCTGGGTTTCAAAATTCTCCACGAGGCAGACCTGCATCGTTTCTCTTAATAATCTGTCGCTATCTTCGGGGTGCAGACATAGCTCCCTGATGAACGAACCGATGAGTTCCTCCGGTTTATAGCCCGCGGCCCTTGTAATCGAGGGGGAGATCATGGTGATTTTTCCATAGCTGTCGGTTCTGCAGAAGACGTCGACAAGGCCCTCGAACAACCGGCGATATTTTTCCTCGCTGTGGCGGAGTTCCTCCCGTGCCTTCTCCCGTTCATTGTTCTGTGCCTCCAGCAGCGATGCCATGTCATCGAAGGATTTGGCCAGTTGGCCGACCTCATCCCCGGTGTGCGGCAGCCCCGTTCGCGAATCCATCTTCCCCGTCCCGAAACGTCGAACGGCCGAGACCAGTTCATTAACGGGCTTCACGAACACCCGGTTCCCGAAAAACCAGGCGAGCGACATTGCCAGGAGTGCGGCAATTCCGAGAATCGACAGATTCAGGAACATATCGAGATTTGCATTGTGCACCAGTATGTCTCTGGCAATTCCCACAATCATATAGAGATAGGGCGTGGAACCGTCACGCAGACGCAACTGTTTGAAAGCGTAGGTGCGGTTTACGCTGTCCGGCCCCACTCTTTCGAATACTCCCTGATCGAGGCCGCCTGATACAACCTCGAAGGAATCGGGGGGAATAGGTTTTCCGGGAGCGGCGGCATCGAGTTGGGGCGAGCGGTACAACCGCATGCCTTTGTGGTCGGTTATTACTATCACATAGTCTCTCGACAGGTTTGCCTTCGAAAGGAAACGGGTATACTCGTCCAGGTTGAAGGCGGCAATCACGATGGCGACGAGGTTCTTGCCGGAGTCGAGAACGGGATAGGTATAGTTGATCGATGGAACCTGGCTGACCTTGCCCACGATATATTCGCCGGCTGAAAAATCCAGAGTCCGAATCGCCTCCTGGATGTGTTTGCGATCCGACAAATTTACGCCGGCGCTGAACTGTACGGACGACGCAAACATCTTCCCATCGGGTGTTGCCGCGGATATGTTGGTGTAAAATGGATATCGGTTGTTCAGTTCGCGGAAAAGCTCGTTGCAGGCCTTGAAGTCGAGGTTCTGGACTTCGGGCAGATGAGCCAGGGTGCTGAGCATCTGCTTTGTCCCCGCGGCGATTTGTTCCTGCTGGGCAGCGAGGCTTTGAACCAGCAACTCCGCGCTTCGCTCCGCCTCCCGGAGTTCTTGCCGGCGATGCTCCAGGCCCGATTGGACGATGATTCCGAATGCGGGCAGGAAAACGAGCAGCAGCAGGAGTTGCAGCTTCTTGCGAATTGTCCATGATGTTAGTCCATGGATATTACTCATTGTACTTCCCTTTTTCAGGCGAGTCCCAGTTGTTTCCTATATGGGATACAAGCGTTACTTATTGCGGGTTGCTTTCAATATAAGGCTCCATGGATCGTGGCAAACAGACCCTTTGATGGTCCGGATATTCAGAACGAACCGCGGGACATAATAGCCTGTTGAGCACAATTTCAAATTATACTTTTTCGGTACTGTCAAATAAACTCCACTTGCAAATCACTTCGATAACATTCTCACGTTTGACTGGTTTTGAAATGTAATCATTCATACCGGCACCGAGGCACTTTTCCCTGTCACCTTTCATCGCATTGGCCGTCATGGCGATTATCGGTACCTTGTCGAACCCTTTTTCTCTAATGGCCCTTGCCGCGTTCAGGCCATCCATTCCCGGCATCTGGACGTCCATCAGGATCAAATCAAACAGATCGGGAGAGGCAGTGTATTTTGCCACTGCTTCGTGTCCATTCCTTGCCATATCCACTTCAAATCCCGCTTTATGGAGCATGATAGTTATCAGTTTGAGGTTGGCGGAATTGTCCTCGGCAAGGAGGATTCGTGGCGGGCGGTCTGCTCTTGCTTCGACTGCGGTTTCCGCAATGGGGATTTGCCAATCGCGCTCAGTATCCGGTATGCCTTGTCCTTCCACGAGCCGTCCGACGGTCTCAATGAGTTTTCTCCGGGATGCGGGTTTTACCAGGAACCCGTTAAAACCGGCGTCAAGGCTTTTCTGTAATCCGTGCTTTACCGAGGACGAGAAGGCCAGTAAGGGGGTCTTTGCAATGGACGGGTGTTGTTCCCGAATCTGACGGGCCACTTCATAACCATTCATCACGGGCATTTGGATATCGATAATGGAGAGGGCAAATGGGTCTTCTCCGGCGTATGCATTCAAGAGAGCCGGCAGGACCTCCCGGGCTTCCCGGACCGCTGTCACCCTCATGCCGGCCTGGCTGAGAATATTGGCCAGGATGTCCAGGTTTTTCGCATTGTCGTCGGCGATCAGCACCCGGATTCCGGAAAAAGACGGCATCTGCTCGCCGCCGCTCCTTCTACCGCGGGCCGTCCTTTCGAACCATCCGGTGAAACGGAACTCCGAGCCCACGCCAGGTGTGCTTTGGGCCGTGACATCGCCGCCCATGAGCCTTGACAGTTGCTTGCAGATTGCCAAACCGAGACCGCTGCCTTCGTATTTTCCGGCATCATTGCCATCCACCTGCCGGAAGGCCTCGAAAATGGTTTTCAGTTTGTCCTGGGCGATTCCAATGCCGGTATCACGAACGGATGCGCGAAGTTTCACCCTGTGCTCGTCCCGGGCCTCGACTACGATAGAAAGCTCGATTTCGCCCGAGTCGGTAAACTTTGCGGCATTGCCCACAAGGTTCACCAAAACCTGCCGGAAGCGTCCGGGGTCGCCCTTTATGAGTTCCGGCATCTTCCCGTTAATACGGCAGATCATCTCCAGCGGCTTGTCTCCGATCCTCGGCGCCATGAGTTCACAGACCTCATGAGCGATCAGTTCCGGATCGAATTCGACGGGTTCAAGATTCATCTGGCCTGCTTCGATCTTCGAAAAATCCAAAATATCATTGATAAGGTCGAGCAGGCCCTCTCCACTCCTCTTTACCGTTTTTGCGTAATCGGACTGTTCCGGCGTCAGGCCAGTCTCCAGAAGCATATCAGTAAAGCCGATAACGCCGTTCATGGGTGTCCGGATATCATGGCTCATCCTGGCGAGAAAATCACTCTTGGCGGTATTCGCCAGCCTTGCCTGCTCGGCCAGGCTGTTGGCGCGGGTGATGGCTCCTTTCAACTGAGAATTCGAGGTTTCAAGTTCCGCCAGCGCGGAGCGCAGATTGTCCTCCGCCCGCAAGCGTTCCGCTATTTCCGATTTGAGGCTGGCATTGGATACAGACAGTTCGGTCGTGCGCTCCCGGACCCGTTCCTCCAACTCGGCATATGCTTCGCTCAGGGCTGCTTCCGCTTTCTCCCGCTCGATGCTCCTCGATTCCAGAAGGGTTGCCATCTCATCGACAGACTGTGCCAGAAGGCCGATCTCATCGGAGGTATGGGGCAGGCCTGTTCGCGCCCGCAGCTCGCCGCCGCCGAATCTTTTCGCGACGGTGACCAGTTGCCGGAGGGGCTTTACAAAAGCAAGGTTCCCAAAAAACCACGCAACAAGAATTCCGACGACGGCCGCAATCCCCAGAATCGACAAATTCCAGAGTATCAGGATATTTGCATCATGGAGTATCTGGTCTTTTCCCAAACCCACGAGCATGTACAGGTAAGGATCGGAACCCGCGGTGAGCCGCAACTGCTTGAAAGCATAAATCCTGCCGATGCCGTCCTGGGCACGTGTTTCAAAAATCCCCTCGTCTAAATCCCCGGAAACCAGTTTGAAAATATCCCCTGGAATCGGTATACCCGAGGCCATGTCGCTCTTGCCGGGAAATCTGTAAAGCCGGATTCCCTTATGGTCCGTGACAACCACCGCGGAGTCCTGGGGTATTTTGGCTTTCGATACGTACCGTGCGTATTCTTCCTGGCTGATACCCGCGATGATCACCGCGACAAGGCGGTTATCGTCGTCCAATACCGGGTAGGAGAAATTGAGCGAAGTCGCGCTGCTGACCCTGCCGCGGATGTGCTCACCGGCGGAGAAGTCCAGTGTCCTTATCGCATCCCTCACATGTTTCCGGTCCGCCAGGTTTATGCTTCCTCTCTCGAAAGGAACGGAAGCGGCAAGTACGTCACCATCCGGCGCTACGGCCAGTATGACTGAATAGAATGGATAGCGTTTGTGCATTTCACGAAAGAGATCATTGAGCGCCTCGGAATCCAGGCTTTTCATCTCGTGAAGGTGCGCGAGAGTGCTGAGCATTACTTTCGTTGAAGTGGCAATTTGTTCCTGCTGGGCCGCCATGCTCTGGACCATCAACAGGGCGCTGTCTTTTGACTTTTTGATTTCCTCTTCCCGTTGGTACAGGCCGGATGTCACAATAGTCCCGAACGCGGGCAGAAAGATGATCAGCAGCAATAGCAGCAGCTTGCCACGAATGTTCAGTGCTGTCGGCATCCTGGAATGGTTATTCATTTATAAATACTCACGCTATGTTCCCGTTCCCGGATTTGTCGCCGGATGCCGGTGGGGCATCGGAGGCGCCTGGAACAGCATGCTCTCTAAAGGACGTTCGGGTGTATGACGACGCTTTTTTATCTTCTCGGAGGCAAGCTGGTTGAGACCGTCTTCCCGGTTTTCTGTCTACTCTGCTTCTTCCGCGGGTTGGCCCCGCTTCATGGTTCGGGAGCCCGCGCGGCTATGGCGCAAACCCTCTGGAAAAGGTGTCCGATAAAGAATCCAGGTTCGAAGACGGATTACTTCTTGTCCTCTAACTTCAGATATCGGAACAACGGCGGCAAATCTTCAGCACGGGATATCCGGCCCGGGCCTTAGTTGCTCAGCCAATGGGAAAGAAACTGAACGCAACAGCCATTGAATCAGTGCGTCAACAAGATAATCGAAGGAAAAAGGATGTGGAGTCGCGGACCGGGGAACAAGTTGAGAAAGAGAATGAGAATATATTAAATTCGGAATGTTGACGCACCTCCATGAACATAAAAACAGTGATACCCGAACCTCAATGGAAAACCGGCCGTATTGCATCGTTAGCACTCTCTTCCAGGTAGAGCCTCGTGGGAACTGCTGCGATATCGCATAAACGGCCGCGAAAGGAGCTGTTTTTCCAGGGACGGCGATTGCGGCGGGTTCTCCCGGACCAACAATCATATCGATCGCCGGGTTGGAGCCGCCAACAGGAATTTTGGGATGAAGGCATGGATAATGTGCTAAAAGGGTTTCCCACGCTTGTTTCAGGCCAGGGACAATCGGAAATGAAAGAAATTAGCCGAGAAGTTATGGATGAGCCCGCCAGGCTGATAGAAGGATTCGGACGAGAGGTCGAAAATTTCGTCGATGAGTATTTTGCCGGGGTCCCGGTACAGTTTTCCGGGCAGACCGGCAAGGTTATTCATGACGCTCTCTGGGGAGCCCAGTTTGTTCAGCCGCATGAACTGGCACTCATCGACACCCCACTTATTCAGCGCCTGAGACGTATCAAACAGACCGCCTTCGCCTATTTGATTTTCCCCTCCTCCACGCACTCACGGCTGGAGCATTCCCTGGGGGTGCTCTTCCAAAGCGACAAGCTGATGAGGACCCTCTGCCAAAATCCACTGTACCATGACCTGATTGCCGGAAATGAGAATCTGATCCGGGCCGCCGCCATTTTGCATGATTGCGGGCATGGACCGTTCAGCCACTCCAGCGAGGAAATCTATCGCTTACTGCCGGACATGCGGGCACTTATAGGCCCTGGTGGAAGATACGAGGGCCGCAGTCCTCACGAAGTCATGTCGTACCACATTATCAGGAGCGTGCCGTTCAGGCGGAGGTTCGCGGAGATCCTTTCCCTTCATGGAAAGATGATCGACATTGACAAAGTCGCCGAAATCGTTCTCGGCAACTGGCGGGACCCGGGTACCAGATACCTGTCGGAGATTATCAACGGCCCCTTCGATGCCGATAAGCTGGATTATCTTTCCCGGGACGGCCATTTCAGCGGCCTGCCGCTCAAAGTCGACCTCGACAGGCTCTGGCACTGTGCCCAGATACACCCGATCCCGGGGCCGAAGCCCACCAGAGTGCTCACAATATCCGCCTCCGGCATTACGACTCTTGAGCAGATTATCTTTTCCAAAATGGTTCTCTTCTCCAGCCTGTACCATCATCACAAGGTGCGAGCCTGTGACTGCATGCTGAAAGCAATTTTCGAGTACTGCATCCGGAACGGGAAGGCCATCCACGGGTATGAAGTGAAAAGGGCCACGGATTTTCTCCGGCTCACGGATGACCAACTTTACGCGGAAGCGGACAGGCTCCCGAAAACGGATCTTCTTCACCAGCTTATTCATGGTCTCAAATTCCGCAGGCTGCCCAAGAGGGCGCTGGTCCTGGCCGAGGCCACCGTGGAAACGGCATCGCGGGATACTTTCGAGCATACTATCCTGAAAAGGTTCTGTGCGGACCAGCGGGATGATGGTCATGAAGTCAGGGAACTCGCCATGCAAATCTGTGACGAGGCCGGATACCCGTGCGATCCCCTCGAGGTGTGGGTGGATCTGCCGAAACTTCCGCCTATTGACGGCGCCGATGAGACATACGTCAATGTGGGAAGCGAAACTCAGCCCGAACTGCGGCGGCTGGGGGAGATTTTTCGTGTCGACGATTGGGCTCGTGGCTATGCCGAGCACAAATGGAGGGGGCACGTATTCTGCCCCGATAACGGGGATGTGAGGCGAAAGATCTCAAAGGCCGCAAAATCTGTCCTGGAGCGAAAATTCTCCATAAAATTCAACAATTCGGCTGAGAACCTCTGCAAGTTGTGACCAAAGTTCCATTTCAAATTGATATGAAGTATGGCTATTGATAATCTTCTAAATCACTATCACTTGCCGGATTGCTTTCATAGCCAGTTTGCGCGGGCCCGGGATTCCGGCGTTTAGATGAAATACATGCCGGAAATGGGCTGCGCCCGACAGGCGCGGCAATTGGATGCCCGGCTGTCATGGCGCCCGTCGAAGTATGCGCCGTGCCAGGGGTTGCAGGAGTTGCGGCGACAGGTAGATGGGGAACTGGGACAGTCCGAAATAGAGCCAGGTGAGATCGGGCAAGGCCCCACTCGTGGCCGCCAGCATCAATCCCAGGTTGCGCTGGGAAACCATGAATCCTATGGCAACGGCATGCGCTCGGTTCCTGGAGAAGAACACAAGAACTGTCAGGAACAGCATGGCGAAAAAAACGGCGAAGGCAAGGACCCCGAAGGTCAGCGTAGTCACCGGCGTGGCCAGGAATCGAGCGGCCACATTCTCCATGAGCGCCGCCACGAACACAAAAAGAATGATCACATTGAGCCCGTCAATCGCGTCCTTTTGCCGTTCGATGGCTTCGATGCCGACAAATCGGCGCACCGCGATACCCGCGATGCCCGATCCGGCGAGAATCACAAAGAGCTTGACCGCGAGCATAATGGGGGGAATCGAGAGGGCAGGTCCGACGAAGATCCACGCAAACAGGGGCGCCGTCAGCGGGATGAGCGCGGTGCTGGTAATCATGATCACGAGAACGAGCGTGGCATCCAGGCCCATCAACGCCGCCAGGGCCGGAGAAGCCATCATCGGAGGAGCTACTCCCTGCAGCATGAGCCCAAGAAACAATTCGGGCGTCCGGGCCTCGGTTCCCAGGACATAACAGGTCGCCCCGAACAGGGCTGGACTGGCGATTGAACTCCATGCTGTCGCGGAAAGAACGAGCCATGGGCTGCGAAGATAGTTCCTGACCGCCGCGGTATCCACGCGAAGGAAAGCGGTGCACAGGAGCGCGAAGACCGCTTCGGTCACGTAAGGCTTAAACAGAGCGCCGAGTTGTGGCAGGGCGATACCGGCCACGACAAGTGCCGTGACCGCGCGCGTACCTTGCCGGCCAAGCGATGAGAGAATCGCTACGGGTGCATTGAGATATTTCTGAACCATTCGTTTCGATACCTGCACTTTCAACCATAACTGTCTTGATCCCGAGACATAATTCTTCCCGTTCATCGGCAAGCTGATCTCCAGAAGATCAAGGGGGCCGTTGAAAGCGGTATCTATTCGCTCGGGATTCTTTTCGTAAGATCCGCAATCCCTGATCAATGGTTTCAAAATAGCCTCTTTCCTCTAACTCAATCAAGCTGGATCTCTTCAGGTACGTTTTCGGCCAATCAATCCATTGGCGAATGGGGTTGTTCAACACAGGGAGTAGCGCCCCCATTTGTTCGTGGGTGAGACTGAACTCGCTGGGCAAGTCCTTGCATACTTTGCTTGGGGTATGCTGCTTTTATGGAGCGCTCAATTCTTGACTTTGAGAAGACATCCTATTGACATCGCTCGATTAATGTTCCATTCTTCGCGTCGAATGTGAAAGATTCTACATACTATTGGACCATAAGACTCGTTAAAGACTCGCTATGTTATCGGAATACTTTGGGGGCAAGCTGAATTCTTGAGCTTCACTTCCAGGTCAAATACATCGCGTAAGAGAGCAGGTCCGATGCCTCCCGCCGAACAACGTCGAGAGGAATCTACTGTAGAAAGGAACGGTTCTGTCACACTTTTTCCATCCATCGGATTCAGAGGTAAGGTGAGAGAGTCTCCCGGGGAGGATGAATATGTCAGTCCCGTCAAGCTACCACGGACGCGAACAAGCCTTTGTCAAACACCATCTCCTTGAAACCTATCTACAACGCCTTTTCATCATCATAGGCCTCTATCAAAATAATATTCGATATGTGGATTGTTTTTCCGGCCCCTGGCAGGAAGGAAGCGCTGATCTTCAAGACACCTCAATTGGAATCAGCCTGAAGATTATCGAGAAAAGCCGTGAAGTTCTTAAACGATTGGGAAAGGATGTCGCATTCCACGCGCTTTTTATCGAGAAAAACAAATCTTCTTTCCGGAAATTAGAAGAATATTTGACTGGCTTTTCCAAACAAGGAGTGTCCACCAGTGCTCTCTTGGGCGACTTTTTCGACCTAAAAAATTCGATTCTCCAATGGTGTGGTTCAGAGGATTTCACCTTCTTCTTCATTGATCCCAAAGGATGGAAAAACACGGTGGAGATACCAACGCTTGCTCCACTGTTGCGGCGACCAAACTCGGAATTCTTGATTAATTTTATGTACGATTTTCTTCTTCGCACTCACACACAAGATTCTTTTAGGGAAGATATGCGGGCCATTTTCGGAGAGGTGCCCGACACAGGAGGGCTGACGCCGGAAGAGAAGGAAGATTATCTGGTCAACCTATACCGAGAACGTTTAAAGGTGATCTCACCTACCCGGGGAGGCAAGCCCCGTGCGGTCTCTGTGCCGGTACTTTATCCGACTATCGACCGGACCCTTTACCATCTGGTATATCTTACACGGCATCCAAGGGGTATAACCGTGTTCATGGAAGAATCGGACCAGCTTGATCTCATACAACGCCGTGTTCGGGAGGATGCAAAGCATCGGGAACTCGGGAGTTGGCAACTCAATATGTATACGGAATCCGCATTGATCGAGAAAGAGAAAAAAGCGATTGTTGCGGAAGTCAAGCCCTACTGGCTCAAAAATCTCTCGTCCGCGCCCCGCCGGTTTGGCATTGAAGAATTGGCTGACATGATCGAAGAGACCGGGTGGTATGAAAGTGATTTTCAGGCTGCGTTTCATGAGCTTGAAAGAGAAGGCGGGGTCAGAAACCTGGATGCCACGCGCAAAAGGCGTTCGAAATATATCCATTTTACGGAACGGGACGGCAAGGGTGAACGACTTGTCAGGGAAAAAGAATGAGCACCAGGACATCAATTGAATGGACAGAGCAGACCTGGAATCCGGCTGTCGGCTGCAGTAAGGTTTCCCCCGGCTGCGCCAACTGTTATGCCGAAGTCATGGCAAGGCGCCTTCAGGCTATGCGTGTAAGAGGTTATGAAAACGGTTTTCGCTTGACGCTCCTTCCCGAGCGGCTCCAGGAACCCATCAAACGCAAACGACCTACATTGTATTTCGTGAATTCAATGAGCGATTTGTTCCATGAAGCGATTCCCGACGATTACCTCCTCCGGGTGCTAGAAGTAATCCGGCAAGCTCCTCAACATACTTTTCAGATTCTGACTAAAAGGGCGGAGCGGATGGCGGAGTTTTTTCACATGAAGCAGCCACCCAGCAACGCTTGGCTGGGAGTGACTGTCGAGAATCGTGCTCATGGCCTGCCTCGTCTCGATGCTCTGCGGCAGATATCTGCTTATGTCCGTTTCATCTCCGCGGAACCATTGCTTGAAGACCTTACCGAGATGGACTTGACTGGAATGCATTGGGTGATTGTAGGAGGAGAATCCGGTCCGAGGGCCAGGCAGATGAATCCCGAATGGGTAATGGCTATCAAGCGCATGTGTGACGAGCAGGGAGTTGCCTTTTTCTTCAAGCAATGGGGCGGGTGGAGTGTTGATGGCAAAAGGGGAAGCAAGAAACACAACGGGCGGGTGCTGGATGGACGTACCTGGGATGCCGCACCCCTACCTCACGCGCTGTAGCGTAACAATTTCCGGCAGAACGCTAAAGTGATCTTCCCCCGAAAAACTGGACCGGAAGTTAAGCACCTTGGTATGACTCTTTGAGAGAGGTGCGAATATATCCACGACCAGGATGTCCTACACCCCGGAATCGTGCATGAAGCCGCTCTCAAACCCTACAAAAGGCGCCGCACCAAATTATTGGCCGAAAACCACAAAGACTTATTACAGAAGCTGGAGAAGACGGGTCTACTCTGCCCGGATAATTACGAAGAATCGGTTACCAAAAAGAATGAAGCCATGAACTTATACTAAATTTGCGTTCAAGAGGATATACCCCCGTTCGCCCTGAGCAACTGTGTTTGTTGTCAAGTCTTCTGGGCGCCAATTGGGGGATTCCACGGAACAGAATCCCTGATTATGGCGTTGAGCACGATCAGG
>JBDKTY010000254.1:0-3380 GCA_039679945.1 Syntrophobacter sp.
GACTGGCAGGAACTCTTTGGTGATCCCGTAATCACGACGGCCATCCTCGACAGGCTCTTGCATCACTGCAAGGTGATCAACATCAAAGGGCATAGCTACCGATTGAAAGGACATGCGTTTGCGACAATAAAAGACTACCCTCAGGGCGGGGAAACCACCCCGGAAAGCGGTTGAGGCGGGGGGGGGGAGTTGAAGGGACGCATGCTGTGGGGCAGCCCCCTTCAACTCCCCCCCCAAAAAACACTGGGTGGTACACTTTTACATTCCCAGAATTGGTACACTTTTAGGTTCCCATTGACAGCCAACCCACTGGTTGAATTTCGATGCGAAATACCGTCTGGAGCGCTTCCATTGGGAGGACGCAGCATATGTGGACAATGCAGATTCATCGAAGCCGAAAGGCCAAGCGTACCGGCAAGATGATCTCAATAAAATGCATTGCTACAGGGACGCAATTTTAGGAACACGCGAAGCTTATATATTATATCCAGGGCAATCAGTCGAACCGTCAAAACCATTTCTGCGTCAGCCAGAAACTCCTCGGCGCGGATTTTCCTTTCCCTCCGTTGGCGCGTTCCCCTTGCGTCCTGGATCGGAGGATCAGCAACTTATTTTGAAAGCCTTTATCTGTGACAGTGTGTCAAAGCTGGTTTCCGGACACGCCTATCAAGAAGAGGATGGGTTTGCAAATCTTTCTGAGCTGTAGGCGTCTACTAATCGTAGTCCCTCCGCGCTGTATCTTAGGCGTATAAATTCCCATATCAGATGCGCTTGGCGAACTTCAATGCTCGCTCACAGAATTGCTGTAACTCCCGGTCATTGATCGTTTCCGTCTCCCACGCCGGATTTGTGTCGTGGTGAAACCTGTTGGCATATTCAAGCAGGTCCTTTAGCTCGTCGATATCGCCTTCAGATAGAATCTGCAACGGCGTCCCTTTTCTCTGATTGCAAATCCCGATAAAGGGGCCAAGCAGCGTGCCGGGTGGAAAGGCGGTCGGATAGGCCACTCGCATGAAGGATTCCAGTATTGGCCGCAGTGCCGCCGCAACGGCACGTTCATCGGTGGCCTGCGCGCCCTGAATATAAGCTGTCACAAGAGCGTGGCGTCGGTCATGCTCTGTAATACAGTCCTGGTGAACATCCCATGCCGTTAGGGTCGATCCCGCGCCATCGCGGGTAATCTTGATTGCCGTGCGTGGTATCGCGGCTGGTCCTTGCCACAAGGCGCATAGAAACGGCTTAGAATGAGATAATACGACCACCTGCCTGACCCGGCCAATCAGCCGGCGTATCTCTTGGATTGTCGTCAAAGACCGATGCTCATCTAAACTGGTCATCGGATCATCTATAACAACAATTTTCTGTGCCAGAAGGGGGTCCTGATCGAGAGACGCAAAGAAGAATGCGAGCGCCAAAGTGTTCCGATCTCCAGCACTCAGGGTATTCCGAAAGGCCGGGCCTCCGGCCGCATCATTCAGAGACACAGGCACGTTGTTAATCAGCACGTTGTAGTTGCACGATGATCCGCCCCGATTGTTTTCTGAACAAACGCTGCCAAGCCGGAAGCCTGCATTGAATTTTTGTAAGTAGGTGTTTATTGCCAATTCATAGGCCGGAAAGACGGTCTGTCGGTACCGGTCAAGGTCGGCGCGCGCCTGGTCGCGCAGCCCTTCGGTAATCTTCTTCGCGGCTTTTTCGTCAAGATACACCTGGCAGAGAGGAATTATCTCCGGACTATGCCGAACTTCGAGGGCTTTGAGCTTCGCCAGGTCCGCCGTCAGAGTGGCGACGTTCGCTGCGGCAGCCTTTTCCTTTACGATGCAAATCTGTACATTGGCCGTTTGCAGCACATCGGAAACCTCCGCCACGGTGACTCGTGATTTGTCATAATTGGTGATTGCCTCAAGCGCGCCAGCTGGGAGAGTAATCGGATCGAGTGGAGCTGCCTCTTTGGCGCGTAGCGCCGCGATAACCGATTCCCGCGCTGACTTCCAGGCACGCTGGATCGCTGCCGTGTCGATGGTAATTGCGGGAATCTCGAGGAAGGTCTTCCAGAACTCTTGGCCCTGCACTGCAACCCGAACGGCGCGCTCAAAGGCGGCTGGAGTGTCGTCGCCATGCGTCTTGTTGATTTCCTTTATTGCATCGGCAATGGCGGTTTTCAGGCTTGCATAGCCCTCACTAAAATATGCTCGGTAATGGTCGATGACAGGTGAGCCGCGTAGGTCTTGGGCACAAAAAGGACAGACCTCATGATCCAGTCCGACCGATGCCGTCGCAATCCGGGGCATTCCATCGCCGACCCAGGTCTCGGCTTTGTCTCCCAAGGTGGCAATGTGTGCTTGTACACGAGTCGCTGCCGCCGCTTCCAGCTCCGGTAGATCACGCCCCAGCAAAGCTGTGACGACCGCCGCATCGAAACCAGGAAGGGATATAGAGACGAATGTCGGTTGCTGTTGCACTGCCGCCGCTGCTTTCGCGGCCGCAAGGTTTCGTTCGGTCTTCTGGATGGCTTCGGCAATCTTTGGATTGGCACGTAAGGCACAGAATTGATCGACCGTAAGCGATCCCCGCAGTGACGCGGGGATCGCATCGGCCGCCACCCTCAAGGCGCGATTATGTTCCTCAATTTTGGCGACGTAGGTTTGCAGCGTATCGTTAAGGGCAACGCCCCGCGCACCCAGGATCAGTTCGTGTAGATTCTGCCGATGCTCGGCCGCGATCTCAATACCAGAACACACATTTTGGGCGACGAACATATCGTCGAAAACTGCTATGCGCGGGAGAGAGGCCGACCAAGCTCCGTTCTGGAATATGAAGGGCAAAGGCGGGTTACCGGCGATGTTCAAGACGATATGAGGCGGATGCTGCGCCGAAAGTCGTCGCCGAGAAGCAATTAACCCAGCATCTCCCGATCCTAACGACTGGAGAATAGCCGCCAGGGTGGTTTTCCCTCGACCGTTCTCGGCGTGGAGCAGCGTTAATTTTGAGAAGGGAAGTTGCACACCGGCATTGACGGAATCGAATAAGCCTACATTACGCAGAAGTCCTATTTTCTCGATCATAAAATCCCCCATTTCAGAAGGTCGGTCAGGTGACCATGTCCAAAAGGGCATTAGCCAGCAAGACTTTGTCAGGAGGCACGATGGATATCAACGCTTCTTCGAACTCCAGCGGCAAAACAAACCAAGTCGGCATCCCTCGTGATTGCGGGTTCCCGGCTGGCCGATCTTTCGTGCCGTTCCATCTGACAGCTATACACAGCGTCCTAAATAATTGCGCATAGACGCCGCAATACCCCGTTGCCAAGGCGCCATCGGGCGAATGTTTGCTCTACGGCGGCGGTGAGTTCCTCAAGGCTTGAGAAGTACCGGTTGTGC
>JBDKTY010000255.1:0-9784 GCA_039679945.1 Syntrophobacter sp.
AAAACGAAAGGAGCACGCACATGACGGCAGTCCCCCAACGGACCACCGGGCTCAATGCCTGGAAAGCCCTTGCCGCCCACTACGAGAAAACAGGGGAGCGGCATCTCAGAGAGCTTTTCGCGGATGATCCCGGGCGCGGCGAGCGTATGACCGTGGAGGCCTCGGGTCTCTTCCTCGATTATTCGAAAAACCGCGTGACGGACGAAACGCTCAAGCTCCTGGTTCAACTGGCGGATGAATCCGGCCTGAGAGGGCGGATCGACGCCATGTTCAGGGGCGAGAAGATCAATGTCACTGAAAACCGGTCCGTTCTGCACGTGGCCCTCCGTGCCCCGAAAGGAACCTCCATTGTTGTAGACGGAGAGAATGTGGTGGACCAGGTCCACGCCGTACTCGACAAGATGGCCGATTTCTGCAACCGCGTCCGAAGCGGCGAGTGGGAAGGCTACACCGGCAAGCCCATTCGGAACATCGTCAACATCGGCATCGGCGGCTCCGATCTCGGGCCGGTGATGGCCTTTGAGGCCTTGAAACATTACAGCCGGCGTGACATGGTTTTCCGCTTCGTTTCCAATGTGGACGGCACCGACTTCGCGGAAGCGGTCTTCGGCCTCGATCCGGCCGAGACCCTTTTTATCATCTCATCGAAAACCTTCACGACGCTGGAAACGATGACCAACGCCCAGAGCGCGCGTGCCTGGTGTCTCAGGAACTTCGGCGGCGACGTCAAGGCCGTGGCCAGGCACTTTGTCGCTGTCTCGACGAATGCCGAGGCGGTGGCGAAGTTCGGGATCGACACGGATAATATGTTCGGGTTCTGGGATTGGGTCGGTGGGCGCTACTCCATGGATTCGGCAATCGGCCTCTCGACCATGCTTGCCATCGGCCCGGATCACTTCCACGCCTTGCTGGACGGTTTTCACCAAATGGACGAGCACTTCCGCAACGCTCCTTTCGATCGCAATATGCCCGTGCTGATGGGACTCCTCGCGGTCTGGTACAATAACTTCCACGGGGCACAGACAGTGGCGGTCCTCCCTTATGACCAGTATCTCAAACGGTTTCCGGCCTATCTGCAACAGTTGACCATGGAGAGCAACGGCAAGTCCGTCACGCTCGATGGAGTAAATGTCGGCTACCAGACGAGTCCCATCTACTTCGGCGAGCCGGGCACCAACGGCCAGCACTCTTTCTACCAGTTGATACACCAGGGGACAAAGCTCATACCGTGTGACTTCATCTCCTTCGCTCATTCGCTCAATCCCCTGGGCAGGCACCATGACATGTTGCTTGCGAATGTCTTCGCGCAGAGTGAGGCATTGGCTTTTGGAAAGACGCCGGAAGAAGTCCGGGCCGACGGCACCGGGGATTGGCTCGCTCCTCACCGCGTCTTCGAGGGTAACCGCCCATCCAACACGATCATGGCCGAGCGGCTGACGCCCGAGGTGCTCGGTAATCTGATCGCACTCTACGAGCACAGCGTCTTCACACAAGGAACGATCTGGAACATCAACCCCTTCGACCAGTGGGGGGTCGAGTTGGGGAAAGTGCTCGCCCAGCGTATCCTTTGCGAGTTGGAAAGCGCGGCCAAGCCCGATCTCAAACACGATAGTTCCACCAACGCCCTCATCCACCGCTTCCGCGCGATGAAGGGGGCCACCGAGCAAGACCAATGACTTTATACGGAGCTGCATTCAAGATGAATACGGCTCGAAAGATGGACAACCAGGTCTATCACGGAGCTGGTCCCTTTTTTGCATCGCCGGCTTGACCCCACGGCGCTCCAGGCAGGGATATTGGCTCTCGGTTGTAGATCTCGGGATGGGGAGGCTCTCAATGAAACCCTTGATTTGTTGAGAAACCCTTGCGTTCCATCTGGAGTTCGCCTATCTTGGCGTGCAGTGGCCGTGGGGTTGCTCCATGGCACGGATGTGAGGGGAACATCCGCAACAGGTATCTACGAAAAATGGATTCACTCAGGAGGAGGGAACATGGTGAAACGGCTCTCATTAGTGTTTGTCATGCTAGCAATGCTTTTCTGTGTCGCATCCCCCGCCAGTTCGCAGACGTACCCGCTGGGGGATACCAATGTCGCATTGAAGGTTGAGTATCTTCGCTTCATG
Organism: Syntrophobacter sp.; assembly: GCA_039679945.1. Classification (GTDB taxonomy): domain Bacteria; phylum Desulfobacterota; class Syntrophobacteria; order Syntrophobacterales; family Syntrophobacteraceae; genus SbD1. The sequence goes on from JBDKTY010000255.1 coordinate 2,124, forward strand.
GATGATTCCATCCGGGAACTGAATGCGGGGGACGGTATCTACGTTGGCATCGAAGCTTATAAGCAACTGCTTCTGCCAAACCTCTACTTCGGGATGCAAATCGGCTGGGGGGGGTCCTCGGGTGACGTCAATGTACCCTGGTTCACCTACGGGGAACCCATAAGCTATAGCACTGACGTCAACTATGTCCCCATTGAATTCAACGTCAAGTACGCCATCCCGCTCGATCGCTGCCTCATATTGGATTTTGGCTCGGGTTTTTCCATCAACTATTTCGACATCACCGTTAAGGACAACCTGTGGCGAAATTCCGGCAGCGAGAACGACTGGATCTTCGGCGGTCAGTTTTTCGTGGACCTCAATTACAAGTACGCGAATTGGCTGTTCGGTGTCGGTGTCAAGTACCAGTTGACGGATACCATGTCGTTTGGCGGTACCGACACGGGTATAAGTGCCGACAACCTCAGAATCGGGCTGCAGGCCGGCTTCACGTTCTAGCGTATAGAGTTGTATGATTCTCTGATATATCCAAAAAATGCCGTCATTCCGGCGAACCCCGGGTCAGCTCCCGGGCTAAAGCCGGATGACGGCGGCAGCATTGAAAGTTGTCCGTTATTACCGCAATAGCGCGCTGTCCCCGCACCCGGAACACGGCGCTAATATGCCGGCCCGTGTCAAGAAGGCGCATTTTGTCCGCCGATTATGCCCGCAAGTCTTATTCAGCCTCTACAACACTACCAGGCATGCCCCTTGCGCCATGCTACCGGATAATGAACAATCCAGGAAGTACCCCGTTCACGCTATCAAGCCTGACAGGTTTCGTATTGATGGATGAACCGTCGATACGCCGTCATCCCTTTTAACCCGTTTTCCGCAAGCGTTTGAACACAATGCTGAAATCCATCATTTCGAAAGGGTAACTCTCACTTGATTATCAGCGCCACCCGTCGGACAGACATTCCCGCATTTTATTCCGAATGGTTCATGAACCGGATTCGAGCCGGCTTCTGCATTGTCCCGAATCCATTCAACCGTGCTCAAGTCTCGCGAGTGTCTCTCATTCCCGACGACGTCGACGGCATTGTCTTCTGGACCCGCAACCCCCGCCCCATGCTCTCCCATCTTCCTGAACTCGAGGATCGGGGCTATCGCTACTACTTCCTGTACACGCTCATGGCAAACCCTCGCGCAATCGACCCGGGGGCGCCGCCTCTTCAAAAATCGATCGATACATTCCGGGAACTTGCTTCCCGCATCGGTCCCCGAAGAGTCGTCTGGAGATACGATCCGATTTTCCTTACCAGCATCACGGACCCGGAACACCATGCGACGGCCTATGGACAGATTGCGGGTGCACTCCGGGGCTGCACCGAAAAGTCCGTGATCAGTGTCGCCCACATGTATCGGAAAATCCAAGGCCGTGTGCGCGGTCTAACCGACCAGGGGATCGAGTTGCTGTCGCCGGATGGAGAACTCCTGTCCCCTCTGCTTCACTCCCTCGCCGATATTGCTTCCGCGAACGACATGGAAATACAAAGCTGCGCAAACGATCTCCTTGCCTGGGGCATCAGCCCCGGCAAATGCATCGATGAACGGATTCTCAGCTTGTGGGGACAAGAAATTGAAGTCGGGAAGGACGCATGCCAGCGGGAACACTGCCGCTGCGCGGCGAGCAAGGATATCGGGATGTACGAATCGTGTCCGTCAGGGTGCGTTTACTGTTACGCTACCACCAGCTTCGAGCGGGCAAGGGCAAACTATCGGATGCATGATCCCGGCTGCCCTTCGCTGCTCTGACCTGCTTGTACTCCTCCGGGAAACCCCATCCGCGATTACGAGTTCCCCGGAGGATCAAAATGCCCCGCAAGGTGCGCTCAAGGGGTGATCTGTTCTTTGTTCCCATGCCACACCCATGGAACCTTTCTACTGCTGTTTGCGGAAGGCCCCTGCCTGAATACCGGCTGTCTCCAGGGCCTTCCGGATCTCCCTGGCCAATTCCCACGCACCGGGCGTATCTCCGTGCACGCAAAGGGTGTCGGCCCGGAGCGGGATTTCTTCCCCTTCGATGCTGATGAGGGTTCCCGTTCGAACGAGCCTGAGCACGCGTTCCCGGACTTTTTCGGGGTCGTGGATGACTGCCCCCGCAAGCTTGCGGGGAGCCAGCTTGCCGTCCCGTGTGTAGGCCCGGTCGGGAAAAGCTTCCAGGGCCACTTTCAAGCCCGCTTCCCGTGCCATGTCGGCGCAAACCGACCCCGGCAGCGCGTACAGAATCAGTTCCGGATCAAAGGCCTTTACGGCATCGACGATCTCCGCAGCCGCCTTCTCATCCCTGGCGGCGTGGTTATAAAGGGCCCCGTGGGGCTTAACGTGCTGAAGGCCCACACCCACGCTCTTCGCAAATGCCGACATCGCCCCGAGCTGAAAGAGCACGTAATTCCTGATCTCTCCCGGAAAGGTCTCCATGTTGCGACGGCCATAACCCAGGAGGTCGGGATAGCCAGGATGCGCTCCGATCGCGACATCATTCGCCTTGGCGAGCGCGACGGTGCGCGCCATCACCATCGGATCGCCCGCGTGAAAAGCACACGCGATGTTTGCCGAGGTAATGAACCGGATTATCTTCTCGTCCTCACCTATCGTGTAGGCGCCGAAACTCTCGCCCATATCGCAGTTGATATCGATCTTCACGAAACAACCTCCATGATCCGCCATCATTTTCCATATGTGGGGATGCTCCCGTATTCTTCGCGGCTATCGCTTTCATCAGGCCAGAGCGCCTTCCAGCCTCACGGGATGATGTCCGGCGACTCGGGGCTTGTCCGGAAATAAGCCCTGAGTAACCGCCGCGCATTACCACGGGTGCAAGGCATTGCCGTCATTCAGGCTTTCATCCATCTTCGGAGCTTCCTGCCACGCTGGTCAGGAACGGAACCCGTCGAACTCCCGCCGCATCATCCCTCGGCGAGGCTCTCATTGAGCAGATCCGTTATGAACATATGGCCCGGCGCGTGGGTGATGCACATGTCGAGACCGGCCGAAAGGGCCGCCACCGACGATGTGACCCCGCATGCCCAGAAAACCGGGGTTTCATCCTCGCGAATGCTCACGGCTTCACCGAAATCAGGACGGTCCAGGTCGGAAATCCCCAATACCCGGGGATCGCCGATGTGCACGGGCGCTCCGTGGACCGATGAATACCTGCCGGTGATCCGGACCGCCCGGCTCACGAGATCGTGCCTGATCGGCCTCATACTTACCACCAGAGGCGAGGAGAACCGTCCCGCCGGGATGCATTTCCGATTCGTGATGTACATGGAAACGTTTTTTCCTTCGTCGATATTGCGGACCGGGACACCACCGGCGATGAGAGCATGTTCAAAACTGAAGCTGCACCCGAGAAGGAAACTGACACTCCCTGGCCCGAAATAATGCGTTATGTCTGGGATTTCCTCGATAAGCTCCCCATTTTTCCAGATCCGATACAGCGGGACATCCTTGCGGATGTCTCCCCCCGGGGCTGACAGGCGCGTCTCATAAAGTCCGGGTTCGACGACCTCCACGACCGGGCATGGTTTGGGATTCCGCTGGCAGAACAGGAGGAACTCGAATGCATGCCGCTGATCGATAATGACGAGGTTGGCCTGGGCATAAGCGGGGGCAAGACCCGAGGTCGGGCGCGCCCACTGACCCGACCTGATTCTTTCCCTGATCTCACGCGGAGTTTCAATGCTCATTTTAAAAGTGTCCTTATTCTAAATTCATTCTGCATGTAGATCTCACGGGCGCGCCACAAGTCGATTTCCGTGAAGCGCACCCGGTCGCCGGGCGCGGCCTGCGCGACCAGCGAGGTGTCAAACGATATCACGGTGGCAATCTTCACATAGCCGCCCGTGGTCTGGCTGTCCGCGCCCAGAATAGTGGGCAGTCCGTTCCCGTGAACCTGTACCGCCCCGGGACAGGTCCCATCCGATATGATGTCCGCGCCCTTCGGCAGTTCGATCGGCGTCCCGAGCAGGGATATACCCATCCTATCGGCCCTGGCGCTGACCTCATACTCCTGTTCGAAAAAATCCGCCCTGCCCTTATCCGACACCCGGTCGTCCTGCGGCCCGGGAACGACACGCAATTCAGCCTCATGCCCATAGTCGGGGATCAGTGCCGGCGGCGGCGCTCCTTTCCGGGGTTTCCGGGTTGGAGTTCGCAGAAGGAGTTCGTCACCGGCCCGCAGCGCCCTGCCATCGATTCCGCCCAGACCGCCGCGAAGATATGTGGACCGGCTCCCCATCATGATCGGCAGATCGATGCCGCCGGAAACGGCCAGGTACGTACGAAGGGCGGTAACAGGGGCGATCCCGGAAGTGCGTGAGTCGGCCGGGTGAGTATCTATGCTCAGCAGGTCCCCTTCTTTCGCCGGATGCGCCACCCACGGCTCCAGCCGTCTTCCATTCAGGAGAGGTCCCCCGGTCGCGCCCGTCACCGAGAAGAAGGCGGCGCACCGGAACTCAGCCAGAAATCCCCCGAGGGTGATTTCGATGCCGGCCGCCGAATCGTCATTGCCGACAAGCAGGTTCGCCAGCCTGTGCGCCTGAATGTCCATCGCCCCGGAAAGGGGGACGCCCCAACTCCGGTAGCCGTAACGTCCCCGGTCCTGAATGGTTGCCAGCGGTCCCGGCTCAACGATCCGAATGCTTCTCAAACTCTTCTCCAGTTATCGGCCTGAACCGCACCATGTCACCGGCTTCGATGAGGAAAGGGACTTCGCGGGAAGGGTCGAAAAGCCGCAGGGGCGTTCTGCCTATGAGCTGCCAGCCTCCGGGGCTGTCAATCGAGTAAATCCCGGTCTGTTGGTCGGCAATCCCGATGCTTCCCGCACTGACCTTTTTGCGCGGCTCCCTCTTGCGCGGCGTGTGAAGCCTCTTGTCCAAGCCGCCCAGGTAAGCAAAACCCGGGGTAAATCCAATCATGTAGACACGATATAGCGGTATGAGGTGCAGTCGGATAACTTCCTCAACTCCGATGCCGTGAAATGCCGCGACCTCCTCCAGGTCCGGGCCGAAATCCCCTCCGTAACAAACGGGGATCTCCTTCACGGCCGGGGTCTCCACAGCCGGAATATTCCCCGGCTCATGGCCTTCGCTCACCAGTTGGGCCAGCCTCTCGAACGAGCAGACGAATGGGTCATAGTGGATGAACAAAGAGCGGTAGGTGGGATTGAGGTCCAGGATACCCGGATACGCCTTTGCCCTCAAATACGTGAAAAGGGACCGGACACGTTCGTTTATCTCGGGGTCTATACTGTCGCCGAATTCAACACTGATACCGGTGTCGCCGCAAAGAAGTATTCTGGGTGAGGAGTACATGCGTCCGGCTTTCATTACGATGTTGATCGCGGTACGAATGAAAAAACGTAATAATTATAGCCCAAGATATGCCTTCTGAACCATTTCACTGCAAAGCAGGGCTTCTCCCGTCCCCTCTTCAACAATCCTGCCGGACTGGAGGACGTAGCCCCTGTCGCCTATCTCCAGGCTTTCCCTGACGTTTTGTTCGACAAGGAATATGGTCAACCCCTGGCGCTTCAGCACCTTTATGGTTTCGAACAGCTCATCGACCAGCAGCGGGGAAAGACCGAGCGTGGGCTCATCGAGCATCAGAATTCGGGGATTGCTCATCAGCCCCCGCCCGATGGCGAGCATCTGCTGCTCACCACCCGAGAGGGTGGAAGCGGCCTGTTTCCGGCGTTCCCGCAACCGGGGAAAAAGCTGATAGATTTTTTGCAGGTTTTCCGCGGCCCGATCGCGAGCCTTCGGCAGGTATGCACCCAGGAGCAGGTTCTCCTCGACGCTGAAGGGCCTGAAGAGCATTCTCTCCTCGGGGACATAGACAACTCCCATGCGCACGATGGACTCGGTGCGCAGTCCATGCACGGGTTTCCCGTCCAGCATGATCCGCCCGGAAAATACGGGAAGAGTTCCCATTATGGCCCGAAGGATGGTCGATTTCCCGGAGCCGTTCGATCCCACCATGCAGACCGTCTCCCCCTGCTCGACTCTGAAGGAGACGCCATGAATGACCGGAACTCCGGAATACCGGACCCGTATATCGTTTACTTCGAGGAAGGTTCCGGACATTGTATCACTTTCTCCGCGTGTTCACGTGCGTACTTGTCCCCCAGGTATGCCTTGATGACTTCGGGGGAGGCGAGCACCGTCCGGGGTTCGCCTTCCGCGATTTTGCGGCCGTAATCAAGCACGATCACCCGCCTGCAAAGCCTGGTTACCATTTCCATCATGTGCTCTATCAAAATCACCGTGACGTCCAGGTCATCATGGATAAACCGGATGAGTGAGCAGATCTCCTCCACTTCCTGCGGTACCAGGCCGGCGGCGACTTCGTCGAGAAGAAGCATCTTCGGCCGCGTTCCGATAGCCGTGGCCATTACCACCCGTTTTTGAGCCGCGATGGGCAGTTCGTTTACCAGGCTGCGCGCAAGGTGCGCGATCTGGAGATCCTTCAGGATGCGCTCGGCCTGCTTCGAGGCCTCGGAGCGCGAGCGCGTGTTCATGAAGCACCCCACCATGACGTTTTCGATCACGGTAAGGTCACCGGACGCGGCATAGACCTGGAAAGTCCGGGTGAGGCCGAGGCGGGCCGTCTCGTGGGCACTCAACCGGGTGATGTCCCTTCCTTCGAACAAGATGCTCCCGCCATCGATCTTGTAGACGCCGGCAATACAGTTGAAAAGGGTTGTCTTCCCGGCGCCGTTCGGACCGATGATTCCGAGCAGCTCTTCCCTGGCGGCCTCAAAGGAAACATCGTCGTTAGCGACAAGACCGCCGAAACGCTTCGTGAGATTTCGTACCTCCAGCATCCCGGTCATGCCCGCACCCTCCGCCGCGCCCGCGCGACAATGCCCCAGAGCCCGCGCGGCTCAAATGCGGAGATCAGCATGATGACCGCTGCGTATATGATCAGGTCGAAGCCGACGAGCCCCGCCTGCGCGCCGAACCACTCCTTCAGATAGCTCTTCATGGGGATCATGATGGCCGCGCCGATCATCGGCCCCCACAGGGAACCGACTCCCCCAAGCATTGCCATGAGCGAAATCAAAATTGAAATATCGAGGCTCATGGTATCTTCCGGCTCGATATTCTTGATATAGCAGGCGTGGAAGGACCCGACCGCGCTGATGAAGGATACCGCTATTGCATATGTTTTGATCTTTGCCCACTGGACGTTGATGCCGAGGGAACGGGCAATGTCTTCGTTGTCTTTTATCGCACGGAGCTGGTATCCCAGCCGTGAATGCCTGAATCCGTTCACAAACAGAAACCCGATGATAAACAACCCGAAGATCACGTAATAGTAGTACGTGTCATTTAAGAATATCAGATGGAGGAAATCGGGAGATTTGAAGCGTGTAACCGGGATTTCAAGCCCGCGCGCGGCGCCCACGAAACCCCACACCTCGAAAATATCCTTGAGTACCAGGGAAGTGGCAATACTCGCGATGGCAAAGTAATGCCCCTTGGGCCGGAAGAGCGGATAGCCGATGATGAAAGACCAGCAGATTGCGATCACTATCCCGATCGGCATGGAAATCCAGAACGGTGTCCCCCAGCGTATCAACGAAACCGCGGTAGTATATGCGCCTATTCCAA
>JBDKTY010000256.1:0-20750 GCA_039679945.1 Syntrophobacter sp.
GTTGGAGCGGGAGACGGGCTTCGAACCCGCGACCCTCAGCTTGGAAGGCTGATGCTCTAGCCAACTGAGCTACTCCCGCCCAACAGGAAATGTCTATCAGGTTCGGAAGGGTTTTTCAAACAAAAATTGCTGGAATGCCAAGAAAGGTTATCGATTCGGGTGAGTGGGCGGCGAGAAGCAGTTGCGACCGCTCAGGGGCGGGCTTGAATTGGAGCGTGTTCCGCAAACGGAAGAGGAAGGCCCGGGAGGCGAGCGTTTTGCCTGAAGGGCCTTATCCCGCCCGGCTATATAGGTGACGATAAGGGGTAGCGAGGCACAAGGACGTGGCGGTCTGCTGCATATGTGCCGCCATCTCGATGACGGCCATTCCATCACGCGCTGATGTCGGCGCCGGTCCTCGCGGGCGTTTCGATGATGACCTGATCCACCCCGTCTTTTTCAACAAACAGGACGCTCACCTGTTCCTCCGCCGTGGTATCAACCGGAAAGCCGATGAACTGGCCACAGATGGGCAACTCCCGGTGGTCGCGGTCAACGAGGACGGCTACCTGCACCCGCCTGGGACGGCCGAAGTCGATAAGGGCGTCCAGCGCCGCGCGGATCGTTCTGCCCGTGTACAGAACATCGTCGACAAGTATCAATTCGCGGTCGTCAATGCGGAAGGGAAGGTTGGTCCCCTTGAGAATGGGGTGGACGTGCAGGCGTGTCCAATCATCCCTGTAGAGAGTGATGTCCAGTGTTCCAATTGGTATGGGGATCCCCAGCTTTGCGGACAGGATCGCCTCGAGTCTGCGGGCCAGAAAGACCCCACCCGTGTGGATACCGACCAAAGCGAGCCGACTCGGGTCTTGGGTAGCAGCCATTATGGCGTCGGCAATCCGCTCGATGGCAGCCTGGACTTCCGAACTTTGCTTGAATACGCGAGGAGTCTCCATATCTGTACCCGCCTGTCCTACAGAAGAAGAATCAGTACATATGGTCGCCGAGAAATATAAAAGGGCGCCTTCCGGCACCCTCTCGCCTGGCCGAACCAAAAACTTCGGATTGCAGACTCTTTCACTAGCAATTTTTTTTAATTATGTCAATAGCTAATAGTCCGGGTAAGAACATCCTGACTGTTCCCATTTAATAACAGATGTTGTATTATCCCGCCATGAGTTGGTCAGTGTATCGCCGAGGCTGTCAGGGGCAATGAACAGAGCAAAACAACTGATCATATCATTTATCATCTGTACCATTCTCGTCCTGCTGCCCTGTTCGGATCAATGGCTGCACCGCGGATCACACTCCCTCCTGAGACCGCTGCCACCCCCGCCCGCCGTGAAAGAGAAAGCGGTTCTGGATAATCAGGCCTACTGGATTGCGCTACGGTATCTGAGAGCCCATTGGGCAGAGTTCAGAAACCGAAGATATATGACTATAATTGACTATACCAAGCCATCCAGCAGCAAACGTCTCTACCTTATCAACCTGCAGTCCGGCGAGGTCAGGAGGTGCCTGGTATCCCACGGCAGAAATTCCGGATGGGCCTATGCAACCAGGTTCTCCAACAGTCCGGGATCATTCCAGAGTTCAAAAGGATTCTTCAGAACGGGGTCCGTGTACAGCGGCAAACTCGGCACGTGCCTGGAATTGCATGGACTGGAGAGAGGGATCAACGACAACGCGTTAAGCAGGGGGATAGTGATGCATGGCGCGCATTATGCGGGTGGCAGGTCGATTGTCCTGAACAGGGGAAGACTCGGGAGAAGCCTGGGTTGCCCCGCCGTGCCCATGGAAGAGGTCCTGGAGGTGATCGACAAGATCAAGAATGGCAGCCTTGTCTACGTTCACGCCAGATAAAACGGGTTTGCCTTCCAGAAGCTGCTTCCCTCGCCCCGTTCATATTTCGATACTCTCAAGAAACAACTCTTCCCGCAGGGTACAGAGGGGTTCTCTCCCCTTCGCCCTGAGCGGAGTAACCCCCGGGTTTGCGTGACGGGGCGTAGCCAAGAAACAGCGCTCAGGGCGAACGGGAGTCAGTTCAATACAAGTTATCGGAACGGGCGCGGACTGCGAGCCTCCCGTTGTGGCGGGCATTTTCCCGTGCAGGGACGCACCCCCGTTTGTGTTGATGTATCGAATCAAGGGGACTGAAAATCCCGCGCCTACTCCACCGTCACGCTCTTCGCCAGATTCCTGGGCTGATCCACGTCCGTTCCACGCAAAACAGCCACGTGATAGGCGAAAAGCTGGAGCGGGATCGTAAACAGAACGGGCGAAAGCCATTCGGAAGATTCCGGGATGACGAACTGCGTCTCCACGGACCCGAGACCATCGCTCGCCTCACCCTCTATCAGGGCAAGAATCTGGCCGTCCCGTGCCTTCACTTCCTGAATGTTTGATATCATCTTCTCGAAAAGCGGTCCGTGCTTGAGCAGCACCATGACCGGCATATCCGCGTCAATCAGGGCTATGGGGCCGTGCTTCATCTCACCGGCGGCGTATCCCTCCGCGTGGATGTAAGAGATCTCCTTCAGCTTGAGCGCGCCTTCCAATGCAATCGGGTACAGCGGGCCGCGCGCCAGGTAGAGGAAATCCTTGTAGTGCATGTACTTTCGAGCCCAGAGCGCGATCTTTTCCGTATCGCCGAGGATTTTGTCGATCTTGCCCGGAAGCTCGATCAGTTCCTGGACATGCTCATCGATGATGGCTTTTGACTGAGTGCCGGTTTCGGCGGCCCAGTAGAGTGCCAGGAGATAGAGCGCCACAATCTGCGTGGTGAATGCCTTTGTGGATGCGACGCCGATCTCCGGCCCCGCGTGCGTGTAGATTACTCCCCGAGCCATCCTGGCTATGCTGCTTCCAACCACGTTCACTATGGCCCGGCACTGGGCGCCCTTGTCGATCCCTTCCTTCAGCGCCGCGCGCGTATCGGCCGTTTCACCCGACTGGCTGATGACCAGGAGCAGGACCGATTCGTTCAGGACGGGGTCCCGTGAGCGGAATTCGGATGCCAGATCCACTTCCACGGGGACCCTGCACAGCGCCTCGATTATGTACTTGGCAACCATCGCGGCATGGTAGGATGTCCCGCAAGCCACCAGGCACACCTTGCTGATCTTGTCGAGCTGCTCCCTGTCCAGGTTGAGTTCGGAGAAACGAAGCGCTTTGCTGTCCATGTCCACAACGCTTCGAAAGGTGTCAATAATGGCGCGGGACTGCTCATTTATTTCCTTGAGCATGAAATGCTTGTAGCCCGCCTTTTCAGCCATGATGGGGTTCCAGTCCACCCAGTGAGGCTCGGGAGAACACTGTTTGCCGTCTGTAAGCGATTCGATACGGTATTGTTCCCTGGAGATGAATACGAGTTCCTCGTCATTGAGGTAGATGACTTTTCGGGTGTAGGGCAGGATGGCCGGGACATCGGACGCCAGAAAAAAGGCGTCATCGGAAAGACCCATGATGAGAGGACTCTCCTTCTTCGCGGCAACAAGCCGGTCCGGTTCTTCCTCATTGACGATGACAACCGCATAGCTGCCCTTCAACTTCCTTACGGTGCACCGGACCGCTTCCTCATAATCTTGAGTTCTACGCCATTCCGAATCCAGAAGCTTGACTATCACTTCCGTATCGGTTTGCGAGGAGAACGAGAAACCCTTGCTCAGAAGTTCCTGTTTGAGGACGGCATAGTTTTCAATGATGCCGTTATGGACGAGTGCGAAGGGGCCGGACCGGTGGGGATGCGCGTTTTCCTCGGAGGGGCGGCCATGGGTTGCCCAGCGTGTGTGTGCAACGCCCACCCGGCCGGTTACCGGATCATCCCGCAGTTTGGATTCCAGTCCGCTGAGTTTTCCCTGGCAACGTACGATCCTGAGCCTGGAATCGGGTCCGAGCATCGCAATGCCCGCGCTGTCATAGCCCCTGTATTCCAGCCGTTTCAGCCCGTCGATCAGAATGCCACTGCCTTCATCGCTGCCGATATAGCCCACTATGCCGCACATTTGTCATCCTTTATGATTGGATTTGCGCCGCAACGGTCCTCGAAATTGCTGCTCCCGCCCGCGGCCAAAAAGGTGAGAAAGGATCGATTAAGCCGTTCGCTCCGAGGTGCCGCTTCCTGAAAGCTGATTCTTATATATATTCCACCCCCAGGTAAAGGGGCAAAATTCGGGAGATCCGGTGAAGAGAGGATGCTTATTTGTGGAAAGTAATGTGTATTCAAGTAGTTGAGGTTGCAGGGCAATGAATGGGAAACTCGCTATTCCGTGAGCAATTCTGTATCATTGCACCCTGGAAGCCGCAATTTCATGAATTATTTCCTGTATCCTGGAACGCAGCTTCACGGCTTTCCGGCGGTGAACAGAGGCCTTTGATTTGTTGCCCGGCAGATGCTCCAGCCTTCGAAATTCCGTTATATGGACGTTCGCTTTTTCCTGCAGGTCTATGAGCTGGGCTATGAGATCGCTGGGCAGCATCGGCAGCGCCTTTCCTTGTGAGAGATAAATATCTTTCGCTCCTCAAGTCGGCATAAGCCGCCAAATTCTTGAAAATTTCCCGCGACTGTTTCGGAAAAATCGATAAGCGGACCGATTCGCGAGATAAGGCGTTCGCTGAAGGGGGGGCCTCCGGAGCCGGGACAATTTTGCGGAAAGCCCGAAGGGGAATCCTCGTGACATCTGCCACGGAACCATTGGCTGGCGCCGATTTCAGGATATTTCGCTGAATTTGGCGGCTAAGCTGTACCTCTTCTGCTATACTGAAAAACGTTCGATATCCGGGCTTGAGTTCCGCTGGAACATCCTTCGCGTGAACTCAATCGTGTTTCCTGCTGCTTTCTATCGGAGTAAATCCCAGGATGAGTCAGTTCGTTCACCTGCATGTGCATACGCAATACAGTCTGCTGGACGGGGCAATCCGCCTCAAGGACCTTTTCGAAACCGCGCGCGGCTACAACATGCCCGCCGTTACCATCACCGATCACGGCAACATGTTCGGCGCACTCGAATTCTATGACATGGCCAAGAAATACGGCATCAAGGCCATAATCGGGTGTGAGACATACGTGGCGCCGAGAAGCCGCCATGACCGCGGGGGGAAGCTGGAAAACGACGGCAGCGGTGATGATGACCGCACTCATCACCTCGTTTTGCTCGCCCGCGATCTCACGGGCTATCAGAACCTGATGAAGCTGGTCTCGCTCGGGTATCTCGAGGGTTTTTACTACAAGCCCCGCATCGATCGGGAAATCCTGCGGCAGCACAGCGAAGGGCTCATTGGCCTGTCCGCCTGCCTCAAGGGGGAAATCCCCTCCCACATTCTGAAGAACCACGAGGATGCGGCTCGCGGAACGGCTCTCGAATACGCGGAGATATTCGGACCCGGCAACTTCTACCTGGAGGTGCAGTCAAACGGCATCCCCGAGCAGGCGATCGTGAATGAAGGCCTGGTAAAGCTTGCCCGCGAACTCTCCCTGCCACTGGTCGCGACAAATGACTGCCACTATCTGCGCAAAAGCGATGCCCGCGCGCACGAGCTTCTTCTCTGTATACAGACCGGAAAAACGATTCTCGACGAGAAGCGCTTTAAGTTCCAGACGGACCATCTCTATTTCAAATCCCCGGAAGAGATGGAGAGAGACTTTGCCTATATCCCCGAGGCAATCGAGAATTCCTTCGCGATTGCTGAAAAGTGCAACCTGAAGCTCGACCTGGGCACTTATCATTTCCCGGTATTTCCTCTGGACCCGGGGGAGAGCGTCGAGGACCGGTTCGAAAAGGAGGTGCGGGAGGGGTATGCACACAGGTTGGAGGCAATAGCGCGCAAGCGCGGCTCATTTTCCGCCGAGGATCGAGAGGAATACGACCAGCGCCTGGAATACGAACTCCGAGTAATCAAGGAGATGGGATTTGCCGCCTATTTTCTGATCGTATCGGATTTCATCACCTATGCCAAAGACCATGGAATTCCCGTGGGCCCCGGTCGCGGGTCCGCCGCGGGAAGCCTCATCGCCTATGTGATGCGGATAACGGACCTCGATCCCATCGAGCACGGGCTGATCTTCGAGCGCTTTCTGAACGTCGAGCGCATCAGCATGCCGGATATCGACGTGGACTTTTGCGTCAACGGGCGGGATAAAGTCTACGAGTATGTATCCAATAAATATGGAAAAGATCGTGTCTCGCAGATCACCACTTTTGGGACCATGCAGGCGCGCGCGGTAATAAGGGATGTGGGGCGCGCTCTCGCCATGCCTTATAACGATGTGGACAAAATCGCCAAGCTCATTCCGCCGACCCTCGGCATAGATCTCAACCGGGCGCTCCAACTCGAGCCCCGTCTGGCGGAACTGCAGAGGGAAAATCCCCAGGTACGGGAGCTGTTCGAGATCGCGCTCTGCCTTGAAGGCCTTACCCGCCATGCATCCACGCATGCCGCGGGAGTTGTCATGGCGGACAGGCCCATAGTCGACTACATGCCGCTCTATCTCGGGCAAGAGGGTGAAATAGTCTCCCAGTATTCGATGAAGTACGTGGAGAAGGCCGGCCTTATCAAATTCGATTTTCTCGGCTTGAGAAACCTCACGGTTATCGATGAAGCGATTCGGCTGATAAAGGCGAATCATGGCATCGATCTCAAGATGGACGAGCTTCCACTGGATGATCCCGAATCGTACGCTCTCCTGTGCCGGGCCGATACCACCGGCGTGTTCCAGTTGGAAAGCTCGGGTATGCGGGAAATACTGGTCCGGCTGCGCCCCGAGAGGTTTGCCGACATTGTGGCCCTGGTGGCGCTCTATCGGCCGGGACCTCTGGAAAGCGGAATGGTTGAAACCTACATCCAGGGGAAGCACGGCGAAATTGAGATAAAGTATGATCTGGAAGTCCTGCGCCCCATACTGGAACCCACTTACGGCGTTATTCTCTACCAGGAACAGGTGATGAAAATCGCCAGCGCTCTGGCAAACTACAGCCTGGGAGAGGCCGACATACTGCGCCGCGCCATGGGAAAGAAGATCGCGGAACTCATGAACGCCCAGCGGGAGCGGTTCGTCAAGGGCGCGGTCGCGAATGGGATCGAGTCAGCCAAGGCAAACCACATTTTCGATCTTATGGCAAAATTCGCCGAGTACGGGTTCAACAAATCCCACAGCGCCGCCTATGCGCTCGTTGCCTACCATACCGCTTACCTCAAATCGCACTATCCCGTGGAGTTCATGGCCGCGCTGATGAACAGCTTCCTCAACAGCTCCGACCAGATAGTGAAAATGATCAATGTGTGTAACGGGATGGGGGTCAAAATCCTTCCCCCGGACGTCAACGAGAGTGGAAGGGTTTTCCAGGTAGTGGGGAAAATGATCCGGTTCGGGCTCGGCGCCGTTAAGAACGTGGGCGAGTCGGCTATAGAAGTGATACTCAAGAGCCGTGAAGAGGGCGAGTTCAAGTCGATTCATGATTTCTGCGAACGGGTCGATCCCCAGAAGGTCAATCGCCGTGTGCTTGAGCAACTCATAAGGTGCGGCGCTTTCGATTCCATTCATCCCGTGCGCGCTCAGGTGATGGCCGGACTCGATGAAGCGCTGGACAGGGCGGCGACGGTACAGAGGGATAAACAGGCCGGGCAAATGAGCCTTTTCGACATGCTTCGATCGAAGAAGAAACTCGCCGCGCCCGTTCTCCCCGACATTCCCGATTGGGACAGCCGCACCCGGCTTCAGTTCGAGAAGGAGTCGCTCGGCTTCTACATATCCGGTCATCCCCTGGACTTCTACCAGTCCCAGGTATCCACGCTCTGCACGGTGGACACGCAGACGGTAAAGGAGAAGAAAGACGGCTCGGAAGTGGTGGTGTGCGGACTCTTCTCCATTATCAAGGAACTTACTACCAAGCGCGGAGACCGGATGGGCTTTCTGCAGCTCGAAGACCGCGAGGGTACGATCGAGGTTGTGGCTTTCGCCGAGCCATTCGCTGAAGCGAGACAACTCCTGGGGGGTGACGAGCCGCTCGTGCTATGGGGCAAGGTGCAGCACGACGAAAAGAGTACCAAGCTCATTGCGAACCGCATCCTGAGCATCGAAGAGGCACGGCTGCAGTCGGTCGAGGCCGTGCACATCAAACTCGATGCCGTGAAAGTGGACAGGGACGGATTGAGCCGCTTGCTCCACCTGCTCATGAGTCATCCGGGCGACTGCAAGGCGGTGCTGCACCTTGACGTCAAGGACGAGGGGGAAGCCGTCCTCAACCTCAATAAACTTCCCGTTAACCCCACGCATACATTTTTTGACGACATGCGCCAGTTTTTCGGACCGGACTGCGCTTACCCCGTGTTTAAGGTCTGCACCACCGTTTCCGAAAACGGTAAGGGTGATCACTCCAGGTTCCAGCGAAGACAGCAATGATCGACAGCTATCGATTTGGACAGATCGTGGTGCGTGGGAAACGATACTCCGGTGATATCAAGATTGTCATGGGCGAGGTGGTTTCCGGGTGGCGGCGAAAGGAGGGACATGTACTGCAAGCATCCGACATTGATGACATCCTTTCGACCACGCCTGAAATCCTGGTGGTCGGCATGGGCGAACCGGGGAATATGAGGGTAAGCGATGACCTGCGAAGACATCTCCCGGGTTCGGGCCTGGTACTGGTGGAAGAGCCCACCTCGCGTGCGGTGAAAACCTTCAATGAGTTCTTCCGCTCCGGCCGAAAAGTGGCGGGAGCTTTCCATCTTACCTGCTGATACCCGGAGATCCGTGGTGCCTCTTTACTTTGTCGAAACTGCCGTATCGGAGCAAAAGAAGCTGTTGTGCCAGTGGGCGGAACGCCTCTACGGTGAAGGCAGGAGGGTTCAGATAGTGGTGGACTCGACGCCGTCCGCGCGCTTCATCGATGAAATGCTCTGGACCTTTGCGCAGGGAAGTTTTGTCCCGCACGCTGTCTTCAGCCCCGGGAAAGAGGGCGGTCAGGACGAACCGGTTCTCATCACGGTCGAGCAGAAGCGAATCGAGGATCGCGATACGCTTTTGTGCGACACTCCCGCCAGTATCGAGTTCATGCTTCTGTTTGACACAGCCGTTCACTTCGTGTTGCGGGATGATCCCGCAAGGCGCGAACAAAGCCGTTCTTTCTGGCAAAAGGCGCGTGAGTCGGGGGCAAGACCCATTCATGTTCCATATGAGCATACGGCATGATTTGCCAATCGATGGGCTTTCCTGGGAACAGGTTTGCTCAACCCCGGCCGCGACGCAAAAAAATAGATACTTAAAATTTTCACGTTCGGTTAGTCGCATTTTACGGGTTTCCCGCGGATTACCGATTTTATTTTCCCCCCCGTTTGTCCATAAAACATTAGCAAAATATGCGAAATTGGTTTAGAAGTGAAAAAAGTGACAATCGTGGAGTCCAGATATGGGGTCCAGCGGTGAGGTTTTTCTGCTCTGCCCAAGACGAGGTGCAGTGCGAAATCGCGCTGTGAGATCATGTGAATGTTTGGACGATTAGCGGGGAATCTGCTTTTCCACGCCCCGCGAACGGCTGGGTTGACCAGATTATGGTCACGTAGAAGCGGATCGGGTTCTGTTCTAAGTTGACACGGAGGAGTAGCTGATATGGGAATAGTTGCGGATAAACTCAAAGAGCTGCGTGAACGAGAAGCAAAGATCAGAGAGATGGGAGGCGCCAAGGCCGTCGCTCAACAATTGGAGCGCGGTAAGATGACAGCCCGTGATCGTATTAATTATTTCTTCGATCCCGGCACCTTCCGTGAACTCGACATGTTTATGAAACACAGGGGAACGTTGTTCGGGATCGACAAGGTGGATGTTCCCGCCGACGGCGTTATCTCCGGCTTTGGCAATGTGAACGGCCGCCAGGTGTTTGCGTTTGCGCAGGATTTTACGGCCCGCGCGGGCAGCCTCGGCGAGATGCATGCCAAGAAGATCACGAAGGTCCAGGACCTGGCCATGCGGGCCGGCAAGCCCTGCGTCGGTTTTTGCGACTCGGGTGGCGCGCGTATTCAGGAAGGTGTCGATTCACTTTCCGGGTACGGCCAGATTTTCTACCGCAATGCAATAGCTTCCGGCGTGGTTCCCCAGATCTCCGCGATTATGGGGCCGTGCGCGGGTGGTGCCGTTTATTCTCCCGCCATGACCGACTTCATCTACATGGTTAAGGGAACGGGCATGATGTTCATTACCGGTCCCGATGTCATCAAGTCGGTGCTCGGCGAAATAATCACCCAGGAAGAACTCGGCGGCGCAATGACCCACAACAGCAGGAGCGGTGTCGCACAGTTCGCCGCTGAAAGCGACGCTGATTGTATCGACCAGATCAAACGCCTGCTCGGCTTCTTCCCGGACAACAACATGGAAGATCCTCCCTATATTGATACAGGGGACGACCGCAACCGGCTCAGCCCCGAGTTGGATACGATTATTCCGGACAGCACCATGGGCGCTTATGACATGAAGGACGTTATCAGGGCTATCGTGGATAACGGTGACTTCTGCGAAGTGCATCAATATTTTGCCCAGAACATGCTTGTCGGTTATGCCCGCCTGGATGGAAGAGTGATCGGTATTATCGCCAATCAGCCCAAAGTATTGGCCGGTTGCCTCGATATCGACTCCTCGGACAAGGCCACGCGCTTTATCCGTACCTGCGACTGCTTCAATATTCCCATGCTGACCATCGCCGATGTTCCCGGATATCTTCCCGGCAGGCAGCAGGAATGGGGCGGCATCATTCGCCACGGCGCCAAGTTGCTCTGGTGCTATTCCGAAGCAACCGTGCCCAAGATCACCCTGACCACCCGCAAAGACTATGGTGGGTCTTACCTGGCAATGTGCTCCAGCGACCTCCGGGCTGATTTCTCCTTCTCGTGGCCGACCGGCGAAATCGCGGTTATGGGCGCGGAAGGCGCGGCAAACGTCATCTTCCGCCGCGAGATCAAGGAGTCCCCGGACCCGGTTGCAAAGCGCCAGGAAATGATCGATCACTACAAGAAGGCCCTTTGCAATCCGTACATTGCTGCTTCCCGCGGGTACATCGATGCCGTGATCATGCCGTCGGAGACACGGGCGCGCTTGATTGAGGCTTTCGAGATAATCGCCAACAAGCGTCAGGCGCTGCCGCCGAAGAAGCACGGAAACATTCCGCAATAGCGACATCACGGGGTTACGGGATCGCGAATGCACTGAAGATCAGGGCGCCGGTCCCGTGCCCGTTGAGCCTGGTTTTAAGAAAACCGCCCTCCTTCATGGGGGCGGTTTTTTTTGGGTTTTATCCAGGAGTCAGACGGCCTTCGAGTAAGCAATGCAGGAAAGAGTCTCACGCGAAGCCATGTTTAGATTTCCTTCGCGTCTTCGCGTGAAATAGACTTTCGCCCGGATTGACCGGCTAATGTGTACCTATTTGCACCCCGTCGACGCGATCAAGCCCAGATACTTGTTATCCGGGCGCCGGCCTTTGGGCCTTCGCTTGTTCAGGCCCGTAGCCGGTAGGTTGGGGTTCGCTCCGCTCACCCCAACCTACCGGGCTTTTGCACTGCGTTGCCCATGAAACAGATCCTCCCTCCGGGTACCGAGGTGTTCACTCCCGTTCGCTCTGAGCGAGCCATGTTCCGTATGTGCGTGGCAGGATGCAGGGCAATAAACAGACGGCGCCACGCCGAGTGGCGCGGGAGAATGCCTCAGCGAATACGCGAAGCGTGTGGATCTCGGTGAAGCGCCCGGCATAAGGGCAAATACCGGGCTGATCCTCCGTCCGTTCAAGCTGGAGAGTCAACGTGTACCGGTGCTTTTTTGTCTTCCTTCGCGTCTTCGCGTGAAAAGGGCTCCCATTCTACACTACACCGTCGTCGTCTTTCTCACATCTTCGCGGCTCCACATCAGGCAGGGTATTAGACAGGACTTACTCCGGACCGCCCCCCGCCGGAGATCCGGAACTCGCCGCTCTCACCCGCTCCACGAAAAGTTTTACCGCCGTCATGTATTCCATCAAGCCTACCGAGAAGATGTCATTATGGCCGGCCCCCTGTATCTTCAGCAGCGTCTTGTCCCGCGAGGGGGATGCATCGAAGAATGCCTGGCCGTCGGAAAATGGAATGATGGTATCGAATTCGGAATGGATTATCAGCACCGGTTTTTTGAATTCCCTCATTTTGTCCAGGTTGCGAAAGCCCTTGCTCTCGCTGAAGTCGAGCCCTTCGAGGCTGACGCCCAGCAGTTTCAGGAGTGGGCCGGAAAAGGCAAAGCCGCTTTCGACGATGAGTCCGTCCACGTCGGTTTGCTTAATTGCGGCAAGCTCGAGAGCGGAGGCGCTGCCCAGGGACCTTCCCATGACAAGGAACGGACCGGTGCAGCCGTTGTCGGCCAGCCACCGCCTGGCGAAATTATAGGCGGTCAGGCAGTCCCGCATCATCGCGCTCACGGTCGGTGTTCCGTTCGATTGACCGTAGCCGCGATAGTCCACGACAAGGAAATTTATCCCCAGGCGGTTGTAAACGGGGGCAAGGTCATCGTAATCGGCGGCTATCTCGCCGTTCCCATGAAAGAAGAGAATGGTGGGGCCGTGCTTATCCGCGAGGTGAAAGCGGGCGCCGACCGCAATGTCACCTTCGACTGGAATCGATATGTCCCTGGTGGAACCTGTCTCCATCCTCCTCCACTCACGCCTCGGATAAAAGATGTGGTGCAGGATCTCCGGCTTGTCCAGCGGTGAATAGTCCATAATGGGAAGATCGGGCATCTGTGTCCTCCTTTTGGGGGATTTGTGTCCGTTTCGATAGGGCCTTCCAGAGTCGTTCCAACGGCCGGGGTAACACGGGGGCGGCTCATTCGGCCTGCCCGGAAGACTCGCCAAGAAATTCATGGAGCGCGGCGGATAAGTGCCGGACATGTTCCGTCAGTCGCGTGGCCAGGAACTCTGTTTCATCGGTCTCAACCTGGCCGTTCAGTGCCGCGATCTCGGCGAAGGCCAGGCGTTCTTCCGGCGATAAGCCCAGGTAGAAGGAAAATATCTCCCGCGCGCCGGGGACTTCCGGGTTTTCACGTTCCTTATTCTCCCATGCTTCCGCGAATCCCCGGATGATGCCATAAAAGGCAGCCGGGCCGGCCCATGCCAGGTCCCCTGTTCCCTCGACCCGGTCGATCCTCATCCTGATGGTAAGGTTCACGAAAAAGTGCAGTGCCCCGAGCATCTTGTCTCCGGCATTCGATTTTCCGGGCAGAAGAGAACGGTAGCCGCGGGCGGTAACCAACTTTACGCTCACGGGAGTGACGCTTTCGTCGACTATGAAGTCTCCGGCCGCGTGGTGCCAGGGGTATATCTGCCTGAATGAATGTGTATCGAGATAGAAGGTGAGAATCAGGGCGGCGCCGCGGTAAAGCTCCCGGATTCGGGTGTTGTCCAGGTAGAGATCATTTTGCCCGGGTTTCCACACGTGGAGACGAAGGGGCGCGTCATGGCTCCCATGTGCCCGAGCGCACAGATGAAACTCGTGATGGTCCCGGAACCATTCGGCGACGAACAGATCGAGCGGTGAGTCAGTTTGACCGTTCTTCAGCCGGATGCTTCCGGAAAGCAGCGGACGGGGAATGCCGGCCACGGAGGAGGGAAAGCGGGTAAAGAGGCTTCTCAGGAGCCTTTGTTCGACAGCGAGGAAAGCCCGCTGTTCCGGGAGGATGGCCGCGTTTATCGCGAACGTGAGGACATGGTCTTCGGAAGTGAGGTTGATGTCTGGTTCAATACGGTCCTGCCCGGCCGCCCATTCGGGTGTCGCGCATTTTTCGGTGTGCCGTTTCCGGCCGCCCGGACCGGCCGCGCCGCCCATGGACTCCATCGTGCCAAAGTCCTTATCCGGGCTCTCCTGAAAGTGAATGGTCATGCTTGATACGTTGTAGAGCGCCCCGTGCTTTTCACTGGTGATGGTGATCGCTGTTGGTTCCGGGGAAACGTCCGGGATTGAGCCGGACGCGGTCGTTATCGCCCGCAGCAGCCTTTTGAGATTTCGGCGGGAATTGTTCATAAAATAGCCCGCCACCGCCTGGAGGTACGGTCCATAGGTCATGCGCGGACCGTCGAATGCGGGGTTGCGTGGAAGAGGAAGATTATATGACTGCGCATTGAGCGGAACGAGTCCCCCGGGGGTTCTTATGAGCAAGGTGACTGTGGGACAGCGGCCGGATAGGCTGGTTTTTTTCATGATATTTGGGAGTCTTTCCATTGACGGCTCGCATTTATTCCCGGGTAAGGGCCGGGATCTCGAAATCATAATAACAGCAAAGCCTTTGCTTGTCAGGAAAGAGCCATCGGTTTATATTCCGGAATAGCTTTATGAAATATGAGTAGTTTCCGCCTTATTGTCGCAGCCGAGGAGAAAGATATTGGATTCCACGAGCCGGATTCTTCTTGACCGGGTACAGCGTTCTTTCCCCATCGTATCCGAACCTTTCAGCGTCCTTTCCGAGGGGCTCGAAATCGGTGAGGAACAGGTGCGTTCCCTTATCGGCTCGCTCAAACGGGAAAAAGCAATTCGCCAGATCAGCGCCATTTTCAATACGGGTGCGCTTGGGTATCGGAGCAGTCTCGTGGCCATGGCCGTCCCGGAAAAAGAGTTGGATCGCGCGGCCGAGGCAGTGAACAGCTACCCCGGAGTGAGCCACAATTATTTGCGCCCCGGCAACTTCAATATGTGGTTCACCATAGCCGTGCCCCCCGGCTCATCCCTGAAAGAGACAGTGGACCGTCTGTCGCGGGAGGCTGGAGGATGGCCCGCTCTGGTTCTGCCCGCGAGGAAGAAATACAAGCTGGCGGTTGTGCTGGATGTGCTCGAGGAAGGCGACGGGGAAATCTCCGAGGAGAGGTCCGAATTGCCGCTCACGGAGGCGAATACCATCTTTAGTCCGACACCGGAAAACATCGCGATCGTCAAGTGCATCCAGGAAGATCTTCCTCTCGCCAAAAAGCCGTTCTCCATCTGGGCCAAATCACTGAACCTGGAAGAGGAACAGCTCCTGCGCATTGTCTCGGACTGGATCGGTCAGGGAACGATCCGGCGCTTCGCCGCTATTCTCAACCACAGGCAGGTCGGATTCAGCTTCAACGGCATGGTCGTATGGAACTGCCCGGAAGACCGGGTCGACGAGTTCGGCAACATTCTCGCCGCTCACGCCGAGGTGAGCCATTGCTATAACAGGCCCGCATATCCCGAGTGGCCCTATAACCTATATGCCATGATACATGGCCGTAGCGCCAAGGATTGTGAAATGACCGCCGGAAAACTGGCGGCCGCGATAGGATTGGATAATTTCCGCATTCTGTTCAGCACGAAAGAGTACAAGAAGATCAGACTTAAACTCTTCTGGGATTGACGAGACGTCTCGCTCCCATCTCCCCGGGTGGAAAAATGCACGATAAAGAAGAATACGAACGCAAGAAGAAAGCCATCTTTGATACGATGGGAAAACGCGGACGCGAGCGAATCCTGAGGATCGGTTACGAAAACTGGGAGCCGTTCGAGGAGCCCAAGGACCCCAGGGAAAGAATCTTCGGGTCGGCTTCTTTAAAAGCGAGCGCTTTGGTGCAGCGCTTTTACCAGTCGGCGGGACAGCGGGAAGAATCGGTGGCGATGCACAGGGAGCTGTTCGAGCTATGCCGCGGTTTTCTCCAGGGAGAGAGCCGGTCCAAAACCATATTCGATTTCTGCGCCTGGTATCAAAAGAATGCCGATGCCGGCCCCGAGACGGGACCCATCCCCGGCGCCGAGGGCTAGCGCCGGAACCTGTTGGCAAACACCCGCCTCTGAGTCTCCCCGGCCTCATCCACTTTGTCTGGATGCCGGCCCCGGATGGTTCACATCCCGGCCCGGCCTCGTGTTCTCCGAAAGGGCTCGGTTTGATGTCAAGGATCTTTGCAAGTACCCACCGGCGGCCTGATCCCATGATTCCAGACTTGTATGTTCCGCATGCGAGCCGTCATTTCTGCAATATCCCATAATCCCAGCGATTATTGAAAGAATTCGATACTTTCCTGCCCTTCGGCTTTCACGGGATGACTCTTGGCCGCCGGATTTCAGACCTGGTTGGGCGTCGTCCATCCTAAGACAAGGCACATTCACGGGCGAGCTGTGTTCACTGCCGTACCCCTCGGGCATGCAGCCAGGAGTTGACCGGTTTCTTACCTTGCTTCTCAACTATTGTTCATCTTTTCCCAAATATTTATGAAGTACTACAGAATCGGTCCGGGTGGGCGGGATAACTTGCCGGGCGAGGTGCTGAGCCTTAAAAGGAGAACGAGCCATGTTGCTCTTCCGCACACACTCGTGCTACTCGCCCGGAGAATAAATTGTTCCCGAACCTATTGGTGGGACTGCGTCATTAGACTCGTGAAATGGACTGCATGATATGCTTTGGCAACTTGCACAAATGCAGTCCCAATAGCGTCGATATCACCCTCGAATCTGGATTCTCAATCAATGTTTCTACATTGACCACACCAGTTTTGTTGGATATTCTACATCACGACAGAACATTTGGTAAGAATTATTCCGCTGTTAAAATCATAATCGCCGAGCTCTAATTCCGGGAATCTTCAGTCGGCTTGGCTTAAGAGCAAGGTACAGGGGGAAAGCAAATGGCTCGCGTCCACTATGGCGTCTGGAATGGTGTCGTCCACAATAACCGCGGCATTACCCCGATTGATATTCCCATTTCTTCCGAACTCAGCGGTATCGATACCTTCAATGAAGGCAATCACATTCGTGCGTTCTTTGGCGACAAGGGGTTTCTGGTTTTTGACCCCGGGGTCAATCTGCTTGATGCCCTGTGGCGGCATATGGCGAAAGCCGCGCAGGAATCCTGTGGCAAATGCACGCCGTGCCGCGTGGGAACGCGCCTGGTTCTTAACGCCCTGGACCAGTTGCGCCAGGGCAAAAAGCCACCGGGGTCCTGGGATGAAATCCGCATGCTGGCGGAGCAAATCAGATCGACGTCTCTTTGCGGACTGGGGCAAACATGCGCCACCGCTCTGTTGGGCGCTTTCGATCATTTTCGCGGCAAGCTCGAGGAAGACGCACTAACCAGCCAGATGCCTCAACAATACGGGATGGCTTACATGACCTCCCCATGCATCGAGGCGTGTCCCTCTAAAGTCGATGTTCCGAGTTCCATAAGCTATTTGAGAAACGGCAAGCCGACGCACTCGCTGGGCGTCATTTTGCAGAAATATCCCATGGCGGCCACCTGCGGGCGCGTTTGCCTTCATTTCTGCGAGATGGCTTGCCGCCGCAATCTGGTCGACGAAGCGGTTAACATCAAGAGCCTTAAACGCTACGTGGCCGATTACCAGAGAAGCTTGAACACCTATTCGTTCAGCAAAAGCATGGCCGCACCCGCCCAACCCCCCAATTTGCGGGTTGCCGTCATCGGCGCGGGCCCTGCCGGGATTAACTGCGCCTATCATCTGCTGCTCAAGGGCTATCATGTCGATGTCCTGGAATCCTCGCAGCAAGCCGGCGGGATGGCTGAACGGGGCATCCCCAGTTACCGGCTTCCCAAGGAAATTCTCAAATCCGAAACCGACACGATCGAGTCACTGGGCGGCAAGTTCCGTTATGGAATGACCATGGGCCGCGATTTCTCGATCAACAGCCTGTTCGATCTGGGCTACAAATCGATCTTTCTTGCACTCGGCTGTTCCCAGGGCGCGTTGCTTGGTTCGGCCGGGGAGGATCCTTCGCTGGAAGGCTACGTATCAGGCATCGATTTCCTCCTCCAGGTTCACAAACATGTGGACGGAACGCGGCCGATGCGCCTCTCCGGGGATGTGGTCGTCGTGGGCGGCGGAAATGTGGCCATGGACTGCGCGAGGTCGGCCATACGTCTGGGCGCGGATCGCGTGCATATCATCTATCGCCGCACCCGGGAGGACATGCCCGCTGACAGCGAAGAAATCGCCGCCGCCGAAAAAGAGGGCATCCTTTTCCATTATTTGACACACCCGACTCGAATCGTTCCGGAAAACGGCCGGCTCAAGGAAATAGAACTTGTCGCGATGCGGCAAACGGCACTGGATCCCAGTGGTCGGCGCGGGGTCGAACCAGACCCCGGAACGGACCGGCTGTTTAAGTGCGATCTTCTGATTGCCGCGATCGGCCAGCAGGTCGACCGAGCGGCGCTGACGCCGGAAGATAATATCAAAGTGAACAAAAGGGGCCTTATCGAAGTGGATCACTCGACGCAGGCGACCTCGCGCGCCGGTGTGTTCGCCGGAGGTGATTGCACGCTGGGGCCGGCGACGCTCATTCACGCCATGACAAATGGGCTCAATGCCGCGCGCTGCATCGATGACTACCTGCACTATGGCAGGGTGCGATTTTCCCCGGTCAACCGCATCAGCCAGATCCTTAAAGATAACGAGATGCTGGCCAACGAGTGCATGGAAGTCCCGGTCAAATCGCAAGTGCGCGTCCATCATCCGGAACTCGATCCCGAAGTGCGGCGACAGATGTTTGGCGAGGTGGAACAGCCCATAACCGCCACGCAGGCTTACGCCGAGGCAGAGCGTTGCATGCGGTGCTATCGCGTCTATTCGGTTATCACCGAGTCACCGATTCCGGAAGGGCACACCCTGGAAACGCAACCACCCGCCGCCCCCTGATCGAGCTTTGGCGCAACCTACGAACACCGAAAGCGAGGGAAAAATGCAGGCTTTCATCAACGAACAAGAACTCAATGCCATGCCGGCCGAGACCATTCTGGAGGCGGCCCGCCGCACCGGGCACTATATCCCCACATTGTGTGAACTTGCCGACATCGACCACAGGCCGGGGACATGCCGGGTGTGCCTTGTCGAGATCCAGCGCAAAGGCCAGGACGAAACGCGCGTCGTTACGAGCTGCAACACACCGATGGAAGAGGGACTGCAAGTGCGAACCCGCACCAAGAAAGTCCGCGAGATGCAACGTCTGCAGGTGGAACTCTTGCTCGCGGACCACGACCAGGATTGTGCCGCGTGCATCCGCCATGGTAATTGCGAGCTTCAGGATGTCGCTCAATTTGTCGGCCTGCAGGAATCTCGCTTCGCGCGTTGGACCCTGCCCATGGAGCGCCATGTGGATATCAGTTCGCCCGCCCTGGTCCGCGATATGAGAAGATGCATACGCTGCTTCCGGTGTGTCACCATCTGCCGCGAAGGCCAGGCCATCGACGCGCTGGAAATTACGGGGTCCGGAATGAGTACCGAAGTCGGTTTGCGCAACGGCTCGTCGCAGGTCGAGTCCGACTGCGTGACGTGCGGCCAGTGTATCATGGTTTGCCCGACGGGCGCGCTTGCGGAGAAAGACGATACCGAGATCGTCATCGACTATCTTTATGATCCCCAGTTCATCACGGTTTTCCAATTTGCCCCCGCCATTCGCGTCGGCTTCGGTGAGGAGTTTGGCCTGGCTGCCGGCCAGAATGTCGAAGGCCAGATTATCGGCGCACTGCGAAAACTGGGCGCCGACATCATTCTTGACACCAACTTCGCCGCCGATCTCGTCATAATGGAAGAAGGCACGGAACTACTCAGCCATCTGAAGGAGGGGCGGCGTCCGACACTCACATCGTGCTGTCCCGCATGGATCAATTTTGCCGAACGGCACTACCCCGATGTCCTTCCCTATCTTTCGACGACCAAGTCGCCGCAGCAATCGCTTGGAATGATAGCCAAAACCTATCTGCCCAAGAAAATGGGGCTTGATCCGGAGCGGGTGCGGGTCATTTCGATCATGCCGTGCACGGCGAAAAAAGACGAGATTGTGCGCCCCCAATTGAATCATGACGGCATGCGCGAGGTGGATGTCGTGCTGACGATTCGCGAGTTCGCGCGGCTGCTCCGGCGCGAGGGCATCGATCTCAAGGCGCTGGAACCCTCGACGTTCGACAATCCGTACATGACTGAGTATTCCGGCGCCGGCGCAATTTTCGGAACGACGGGCGGTGTGATGGAGGCGGCGGTGCGCACGATGTACTATGTGCTCAACGGGCGCGAGCTGGAAAGTATCGAGATTTCGGCTTTGCGCGGATTCGAAAACGTTCGCACCGCGCAAATCGACCTTCATGACGAGATTGGCATTGTCAAGCTGGCAATGTGCCATGGCCTGAAAGGGACGCGCGCGATCGTCGAGGATATTCTCTCCGGCCGAGCCGATTT
This sequence comes from Syntrophobacter sp., assembly GCA_039679945.1. Classification (GTDB taxonomy): domain Bacteria; phylum Desulfobacterota; class Syntrophobacteria; order Syntrophobacterales; family Syntrophobacteraceae; genus SbD1. Next base: position 20,169 of record JBDKTY010000256.1, read on the forward strand.
CGACTTTATCGAAATCATGGCCTGTCCCGGAGGGTGCGTGGACGGCGGCGGCCAGTTGCGCTCAAAGAAATCCTACCTTTCCCATGCGCTGAAGCGCCGCGATACGTTATTCGGAATCGACCGCAATGCAGCGGTGCGGCAATCGCACAACAACAGGCAGATCCAGGCGCTCTACCGCGACTTCCTGGGCAAGCCTCAGTCCGAATTGGCGCACCATCTTCTGCACACCTATTACACCGACCGCAAGCAGACGCTTAACCGGATGATCAAGGATGTTTGGCGGGAGGTGCACAGGCCTCTTGCTTAGCGCGCTGTTTCATGAATAGCGTGGGCTGTGGCGGAGATTCGCCGCGGGCGGCCCCTATGCCTCTTAACGGCACGGTTCCTGGAAGATGGGCAGGGGTCGTGCCGTTCGCTCTCAAACCCTTCGCGCCCATTCAAGGTCGCGCTTTGCGATATTGTCGGAGATGGTGTGATGGTCGGTGTCAATCGAGCCCATGATGGAGTTGAACAGGAACTTGGCGCCGTATTTTAGATAAAGAAGGTCAAACAGGTTCTTGAGTGCCTGCTGGTGGACTATGC
>JBDKTY010000257.1:0-2753 GCA_039679945.1 Syntrophobacter sp.
CGAGGTCCATAAAAACGCGTTTTATTGCCTGGGTTGGATTTACATGGAACATTCGCCCTATCCGGTTATCCTCCATAACGGGGCCACGCTGATGAAAACCATGATCGCTTATGTTCCCGAACAGAAAATAGGTATAGTCATACTCTCAAATTATGTTACAGACCTGCCCGAACTCCTTGCCTTGAGGTTCATTGACCTCTATGCCGGCAAGGCTGTCAAGGACATAAGCGCGGAAGCCCTGGCGGAGCTCGAAAAAATAAAGAAGCAGGCAAAAAGCGCCGAGCCCGTAAAGCCGAAACAACCTTCCGCCGCAATGCCCCTGGCGAAATACGCGGGGGACTATGCCAATGATGTTTACGGAAAGATAAATGTCCATGTCGCCGACGGAAGACTGACGGTGGTGATGGGCCTCGGGAATGTAAGGATGGCCCTCGATCACTGGGATAAAGACACCTTTGCCATCAATCTGATCTCGCCTTTGTATGACTGTGGCCTCGTGCCGGGCTTTGCGGTTTTCCAGGTCGATCCCGAGGGTAAAGTGAAGACAGTGACCATCGATCCTCTGAATCAGGATGACAACCTCGGCGTTTTCAAAAGGGTGGAAAAAGATGCCGCAAAATGATTCCGGACCCGGGCAGGCCCTTTAACCGTTGACCATGAGCACATACACGAACCGGTCCGCTTTCTGCCTGCGCACCACCGTATTCGGCACAGTGGCCCTCCTGTGGTCCGTCCGCGGCCGGGAACCCGCCATCCTCCGGATAGTGTTATCCAGACCGGGCGACCCGGCAGACGAAGCGGTCGAGAGACTTTCCCCCGGCGCAGCCTCATCCTGTCGGGAGGTAGACATTCTTGCGGATCAGATTGAAACCTTCATGGCGGGAGAGGATATCGTGTTTCCCCTCGATGCAATCCGGCTTGACCTTTGTCCTGCCTTTCAGCAAAGAGTATTACGTGCCGAGCACGCCATCCCGAGGGGCTCGGTCAGCACATACGGCCTCATCGCGAGGCACCTCAATAATCCCAATGGCGCCCGGGCCGTCGGGTCCGCCCTGGCCACGAATCCCTTTCCCATCGTCATACCCTGCCACCGGGCAATCCGTTCCGATGGAGACCTGGGCGGTTTCCAGGGGGGACTCGCGATGAAGCGGGCCCTGCTGGAGATGGAAGGCATCGAATTTCGTGATGCCCGACATGTCGCGACCCGCCGCTTTCACTACGGCGGGGAATCCGCATAGCTTCCTGCATGTAAAGAGTTCCGGATCCGGTTCAAAGTCTTTTGGATCGCATGATACCGATGAGGAGCCAGATGCCAAGGATGCTCGCCAGGAGAAAGCCGCCAAGACCGAGAACGGGGTAGCCGAAGAATGTAGGCCCCACCCCCGTTTGGAAGATAAGGGACGAACCGACGATCAACGCCGCTATCACGACGGCAAAACTGATGCGGTTGCTTGACCGGTCCAGTTCGTCGGTCAGAAGCTCCAACCCGCGGTGTTCGAAATTTACCGCCAGTTTTCCCTTTCTTATTATGGCGAATAATTCCCTCAAATCCGAAGGCAGGACTTTGAGGAATGCGAAAGCATCGCCGGCCGTCTTCTTGAGTTCATGCAATTGTCTGCCCGGGTCGAATCTCTGCAGGATAAGTCTTCGGGCATAGGGCCTGGCAATTTCGACTATGTTAAATTCCGGGTGCAGCAGCCTGCCGAGGCCCTCACTCATCAGGAGCGCCTTTGCAATCATGGCAAAGTCGGGTGGAAGACGCAGTCTGTAACGGCGGACGACGCTCATAAGCTCACTGATGATCGGCCCGATCTCAAGTTTATTCAGGGGGACGCCCCAGTAGCGTTCGAGCAGGTCCCGTACTTCGATTTTGAAGCTGTAATAGTCTTCAAGCTCGACGAGTCCGATGGAGCGCAATTGAAGAACCAGTTCGTCGACATCCTTTTCCATCACCGCAACGAATATGCCGCTCATCTGATAGGCCGTCTCCTCGTCGATGGTACCCGTCATGCCGAAGTCAACAGGAGCAATGACGTTGTCTTTGAGAACAAAGATATTGCCCGGGTGAGGATCGGCATGGAAGAAATGAAACTCGAAGATCTCCTTCAGTGTAAGATGTGCCCCGTTGAGGGCAATCTCCTTCCGGTCAAGACCGGCGGCCTCCAGACGGTCCAATTCCGAGATTTTGATCCCGTCGATGAATTCGATAGTCAACACCCTGCGGGTGGTCAGGTCCCAGTACACCCTGGGAACATAGACCGTCGGTGTACTCGCAAAGTACGTTCTGAAGCGCTCGATGTTTCGTCCTTCCCTGACGAAATCGAGTTCATGGCGTATCGATCGCGCAAATCCGTCCACAAGCCGTACCGGCTCAAAGCACCGGATTTCCGGAACGTGCTTGTATGCCAGGCTTGCAAATTCACGGAGTATGCGTATGTCGGTTTCGATCATCTTCACAATGCCCGGGCGTTGAACCTTGATCACCACCTCATTACCCGATGTTGTTAAGGCCCGGTGCACCTGGGCAAGAGAGGCCGCAGCCACCGGCCTGGCATCTATAGATGAAAAAAGCTCGGAGACGGGGCGCCCGAACTGGTTCTCGATCAGGGCCCTGGCATCCTCAAAGGGAAAAGGGGGCACATCATCCTGCAGCTTGCTCAGTTCCTTGATAATTTCAGAGGGGAGTACATCGGGGCGGCTGCTGAGTACCTGCGCAAACTTGATAAAAGTGGGTCCCAGCTCTTCAAAAACCA
>JBDKTY010000258.1:0-1860 GCA_039679945.1 Syntrophobacter sp.
CCGCTTTCCAGCCGTCGTCCGGCACCGGAGAGCGATACCTCGCCTTTGGCATTGATGATGCGACAGCTCCCGTGAGACCCTTTAACAGGGCCGATTATTATGTTAAACGGCCTTCAACAGCAAATCCCGGTTGTGCTCCGGGAACAGGGACGCTCTACAAATACGTGGTACCCCACGCTGCGTCTGCGGTGCCGGCCGAAGACAATGAGTGGCCGTTGAAAGAATGCGTCGCCAATATGCAGGTCGTTTTCAGACTTGACACGAACCTGGATGGTATCCCTGAGGATCCGCCGGTAAACGACATATCAGGCCTCGATGCCCTTTCAATAAAGGAACAGGTCAAGGAAGTCCGGATCTACATACTTGCCCATGAGGGCATGATGGACCGTGTGTTTCGGTATGGGGGTGCAAACCCTGTTACCGTAGGTCCCACGACGGCGCTCGGAACCAGTGTCGATCTTACCGGTTTCGGCGCGGATTGGAACCATTATCGTTGGAAAATATATACGCTCGTGATCAAGCCCAGGAGCTTTTATTGAGAGAAGGGGATACAATGAGGCCTCAACAGGATATTGGAAAGCGTTCGATGAACCGGGGCGTCGCACTTGTATCGGCGTTGATCGTTGTTTCCGTGGCTGCGGGGATCTTTGTGGCTATCATGTACTATGCCATGACGGGAAGCGAAATTTCAAACCTGCAGAGAAAGTATCAAAGCTCGAAAGAAGCCTCTCTTGGGGCCATTGATATTTTGACGAAAGATGTTCTGCCCCGGGTGATATCAGGAACGAATCTTTCCGCCGCGGTGACCGGCATGGTGCTCCCCAGCGTTCTTCCCGCCATCCAGGCGGATGCGACCAAAGACGCATGTTTTCGGGCCAAACTGACAGGCGTAACGTCCACATGGCCTGGAGGGACCTGTGACAGCGGTCCCGATGCCACCCTGAACAGCGATATAGTATTTAATCTCAAAAGTACGTCAACCTCTACGAGGCCCTTCGTCGTGAGCCTTAAGATTGTTGATACCGTCACCGGCAATTCGGACAAGACCGGCACTGTGCTGGAGCTGGCGAGCGGTGTCGTGGATGACGCATCCGCTATTATCAAGGTCCAGCACTTTCCCTATTTATATACCATCGTGACGGATGCAAGACCGCAAAACAGTACAACGGAACGTGCCAATATAGAAGTGCTTTATGCCTACTAGATCGCCAAGAAGACCCATCAAACCAACTCCGTCGTCCATAACCAAAAGCGGCAGCAAGAAAGTTCTCGTTATTCTGATCCTTGTCGTTCTGACTATTTTGATAGCTCTGTATTTTGCACTGAGCCGGGGCCCTTCGAAGCCAACGGGAGAATCAGCGGGCAACGCGACAGGTGACAGCGGACAGGCGCCGGGGGAAGTATCAGGTGTCGCGACGAGCCCGGAATTCGCCATGTCAAGGGCAAAGCTGCAGCTTGAATCATCGGGAAGCAAGGACATCGTCAGGGTTATAATCGATAAGGCCGCCGGGAACGGGGGTGGTGAGATGATATAAAAATTCGACTGGACCCTGAACGGGCAGCCCGCGGGCGACGGAAGCGACAGTTTCGGTGGATTTAAGCGCGGTGACAGGGTAGCGGTAAAGATCACGCCCTATCAAGGCGACAAATCGGGTTCATCAAGGGTCCTTGACTTCATCGTCAACAATACGCCGCCGAGATTTACTGAAAGCCAGGGCATGCAATTTGATGGTAAAACCTTTTCTTACCAGGTGAAAGCAACAGATCAGGATAGTGATGCACTTTCATACACTCTCGAGGAAGCTCCCCAAGGGATGGCGATAGATTCTCAAACGGGGGCCATAAGATGGCAATTGAAAG
>JBDKTY010000259.1:0-3902 GCA_039679945.1 Syntrophobacter sp.
ACACCTGGCTCGTGTACCGGGCTATGTCCACCCGCGCCGCGTCCACCCGGGTCTGGGCTTGGCGAAGGTCCAGATCGGAGGAGGTGCCTACCTCGGCTCGACGCCGGATCATCTCGTAGGTCTCCCTTTGGGTCTCGAAGGTTGACTGGGCAAGCTTCAGATTCTCACGGTCGGCGGCAAGGGTCAGATAGGTGCTGGCCACTTCGGACACAAGCGAGATCTGCGCGCTGACGCGGGCCTGTTCCGTAGCAAGGTATCGTTCAAGCGCCGCATCCTTCAGGCTCCTGATGCGTCCGAGCAGGTCCAGCTCCCAAGAGCTGATGCCCAGATTGACGTTGTATAACTCAACCGTGGCCGGCTGACCGGTCCCTGAAACGATGCCGGGCACCCTTTCCTTGCTCCAGGCGCCTGCGGCATCAACCATGGGAAACAACTCAGATCGTTGAATACGATACAAGGCCCGGGTTCTTTCTACATTCAAAGCCGCCACACGCAGGTCGCGATTATTCGCCAGCGCCAAATCTATGATCCGCAGCAACTTCTCATCTACGAAGAATTCCTTCCATTTGATTTTGGAGACATCTGTCGTCCCTACTACAGTCTGCCGTTGCGTGTACACCGGGCCATCCGGCCAAGCGGCAGGTACCGGGGCTTCGGGGCGCGAGTAGGTCGGCGCCAGGGAGCACCCGACGGTAAGACCGATGAACATGCATAGTAAAAAGGAAAAGGATCTGTTCATAGTTCATCAAACCTCTGAATCTCCTTCTTTGACCCTGGTTGCTTCCCTACCTCTAAGCTTCTTCAACAGCCTTTCTTTCAAAGCAGCGAAGAATGTCTTGGCGGTGCCTGAAAGGGTCGTGTTATCTTGCTGGCCTTTGCCGAAGAGCATCTCGATCAGCACGTAGAAAAGGGGCGCAAAAATGATCACGAGAACCGTGGCTGTCACCATGCCGCCAAGCACACTCGTACCGATGGCATTCTGTGCTCCCGCACCTGCACCGGTTGCCACGGCCAGCGGCAGGACACCAAACCCGAAGGCCAGGGAGGTCATGATAATGGGGCGAAAACGCAGTCTTGCCCCCTCCAGAGTAGCCTCAATTAACCCCATCCCCTGCTCCACGCCTGCTTTGGCGAATTGGACGATCAGGATGGCGTTCTTCGTCGTCAGCCCCAAAGTGGTCAGGAGGCCTATTTGGAAATAGACGTCGTTGGGCAGCCCACGCAGGCTAGAGGCAATGATGCCACCGATCACACCCAGAGGAAGACCCATCAGGACCGAGATGGGAATGGGCCAACTCTCGTAGAGTGCCGCAAGGCACAGGAAGATCACGAAGATGGAAAAGGCATAAAGCAGCGACGCCTGGGCACTCGCCATCCGTTCCTGATAGGAGAGCCCCTGCCAGTCGTATCCAACCCCCCGCGGCAGCTCTCGGATGAAGCCCTCCATGACCTGCATGGCCTCACCGGAACTCCTTCCTGGCGCTGCCTCGCCGAGGATGTTGATGGACGGGAAGCCGTTGAATCGCTCGAGTTCCGGGGAGCCGTAAGCCCAATGGCCGGAAGCGAAGGAAGAAAAGGGAACCATCCTTCCGACGTTGTTGCGTACATGGAGCCTCTCCAAGTCGGTTGGCAACATGCGGTAAGGCGCGTCTGCCTGAACATAGACCCGCTTGACACGACCTGCTTGGATAAAGTCGTTGATGTAGGCGCTGCCGAAGGCGGCTGAGATCGTATTGTGGATTGAGCTGATGGGCACTCCAAGAGCGCCCGCCTTCTCCCAATCCACGTCGATCCGGTATTCGGGGACGTCTTCAAACCCATTGGGACGGACCTTTGTTAAGGTTGGCTCCGTAACCGCCTTGCCGAGAAGTCGGTTTCGGGCCGTCATCAGTTCCTCGTGGCCCAGCCCCCCCCTGTCCAACAATTGAAAATCGAATCCCTTCGCCGTGCCCAGCTCAACCACCGCCGGCGGGGGGAAGGCAAACACCATCGCGTTTCGAATCGTGGAGAATTTCTCCATGGCCCTCGCGGCGACCGCAGTGACCCTTAGTTCGGGCCGGTCGCGCAGTTCCCAATCCTTCATTCTGACGAAGGCGATTCCCGCAAGCTGTCCTCTGCCGGAAAAATTAACTCCAGATACTGTCATAACCGATTCAACTGCATCCCGCTCGTTCTCCGAGAAGTGGTTGCGCACTTTCTCCATGACCTTTCTGGTCTGCTCCAATGTCGCATTAGGCGGGAGCAGGGCCTGTACCAACAGGACCCCCTGGTCTTCGTCGGGGAGGTAGGCTGTGGGCATTCGGAGGAAGAGGATGCCCATGGCGATTACAATTGCGACAAAAACCGCCAAATATTTCATTTTATTGGATATGGAATTTCGAACTACTCGCATATAAAATTCCCTGGTTCGCAAGAACTGGTGATCGAACCATCGGAAAAACGGGCGCAGGAACCAGATGGCGTTCTCCGCCGGCTCGTGCGCAGCCGCTACCGGCTTGAGAAGCGAAGCACATAGAACAGGCGTCAGGATTAAGGCTACAAGCACCGACAAGAGCATTGAAGAGATAATGGTTATCGAGAACTGGCGATAAATGACACCCGTGGAACCACCAAAGAACGCCATGGGCCCGAAAACAGCTGACAGAACCAGTCCGATGCCGATCAGCGCGCTCGTGATCTGGTCCATCGACTTAGCCGTGGCCTCCCGCGGGGAGAGGCCCTCTTCGCTCATGATCCGCTCCACGTTCTCAACGACGACGATAGCATCGTCAACGAGCAGACCGATAGCTAGTACCATGGCGAACATGGTCAGCATGTTGATGGAGAAGCCGAAAAGCCCCAGTATCCCGAAAGTTCCCAGGATGACGACGGGAACGGCAATGGTTGGGATCAGGGTGGCCCGCATGCTGCCCATAAACAGGTACATGACGAGGAACACCAGCGCGATAGCCTCAAAGAGTGTCTTGACTACTTCGTCGATGGCCACGCGAACGAAGGGGGTGGTGTCGTACGGATAGATGACCTTCATCCCTGGTGGAAAAAACTGACTCATCTCGTCGAGCTTAGTCTTGATATTGTCGGCCGTCTGCAGTGCGTTGGCACCGGCAGCCTGACGGATGGCCAGTGCAGCAGAGGGCTTTCCATTATAGAACGCTTCGACATCGTAGGATTCGGTCCCCAGTTCTGTCCGTCCCACATCCTTGATACGCACGATGGACCCATCTAGGTTGGTACGGAGAGGAATTGCAGCAAACTCCTCAGGCGTTTTCAGAAGATTCTGGACAACAATGCTGGCATTCAGACTTTGACCTTCAACCGCCGGCGTCCCGCCGAATTGGCCGGCCGAAACCTCCACATTGTAGGCTTTAAGGGCAGTAGCAACATCCTGAACGGTCATCTGGTAATTTGTCAGCTTATCGGGATTGAGCCAAATCCGCATGGAATACTGAGTACCGAAGATCTCCACTTCGCCGACGCCCGGCACTCGCGAGAGCACTTTTTCCAGAGTGGATTGGGCATAATCCCTCAGATCGTTGCCATCCATGCTTCCATCTTCAGAGATCAAGCCAGCAAGCAGAAGGTAATTTCGAGTGGATTTGCTGACTTTAACCCCTTGTCTCTGCACTACCTCGGGCAGGCTTGCCATGGCCAGTTGGAGCTTGTTCTGCACCTGGGACCAAGCGAGATCCGGGTCGGTTCCCGGGGCAAAGGTCAGCTCGATGCGAGCATTGCCCGAGGAGTCACTATTGGCCGACATATACAGCATCTTGTCGAAACCGGTCATCTTCTGTTCGATGATCTGCGTTACGCTGTTCTCGACAGTCTCCGCAGAGGCGCCTGGATAGAAGGCGGTAATAGCGATCGATGGCGGGGCGATGGGGGGATACTGCGAAATAGGCATG
>JBDKTY010000260.1:0-3159 GCA_039679945.1 Syntrophobacter sp.
GTGGCCGAGGCAGAGAAGCTGCTTGATGTCGAGGTCGCCGGCCAGCGCAGCTACGGATGGACGGGAAACCAGTGATGTCGCCTGCCGCGGGCTGAATCAGCAAGGCGTATTCATCTCTTCGCCAGAACGCTTGTCGCATGTTAAACCGGTGATCGCACCTTTCGGGCAACGGCGGACCATACACCAGGGGCCTTTAAGGCTCCTCCTGTGTGTTCCCAATGTCCCCGGGCGGCCCGATAATACCAACCGGCTGTACAGCCTGGGTCTGTTATACCTGAAGCGCGCAGCAATAGAGGCCGGGTGGGACTGCGATCTTCTCGACGCATATTTCAGCGGCCTCGGCCGGCAAGAGACGGTGGACCGGATTATCGCCGGACCACAGCCCGACCTCATCGGATTTTCCCTCCACACCCCCCGGATGCATGACGAGGCAGCACGGATAATGGAAACCCTGAAACATAGCGCCGGCTGGAATATACCGGTGGTGGCCGGGGGGCACTATGCCAGCATGTTCGGCACGGATATCCTGACCGGCAGGGACCGGATGGACTTCGTGATAGAAGGGGAAGGCGAAGGGGCGCTTCATGACCTGCTGGCAGCCCTGGCGGCCGGACTGCCTCCTGGTAACATTGCAGGCCTTAAATGGCGGGGAGCTTCAGGCCGGGTGGAGGGTGACACACCGCGCTGTCGCGTTGCCGATCTGGATCGTTCGGGCAATATCAGTTTCGATTGGGTCGAAGAGGACATACAGCCCGACGAATGGAGTCTGGTAACGAGCCGGGGGTGTCCCAGAGATTGCGGTTTTTGTCTCGTCGGCAGGCTCTGGGGCAGGCCGGGGGACTGGCGCGGCCATTCGCCGGAATGGGTGGTCGGGCGGATCGAGGAACTGGTCCGCCTCAAAGGCGCCGCCTCAATTACCATGGTCGACGATAATTTCCTGGGAGACAACGATCCGGAGCGCAGGGCGCGTGCCATTACCTCGCTGATGAAATCCCGGGGGTTGTTTGTACCCTTCAGCATCATGGCGCGGGCAGACACCGTGGTCCGCCATCCCGCGGCATTCAGGGAACTTCGGGGGGTCGGGCTCGAAAGCGTCTTCCTGGGCCTTGAATCCGGTGACGACCGTTTGCTGCAGAGACTGGGCAAACGCTCGGACGCGGCTACCGGAAAGGCCGCCGTCAGCACGCTTGACCGGCTGGGATTGAAGGTAACCATAGGCGTGATCATTTTCCATCCCTGGATGACGAAGGAAGGTATCCTCTCCGACCTCCAGTACCTGGAAGGGATCATGCTCGATTGCCCGGGGGCCTCGCTGATCGGACTCAATGAACTGGACGTCTTCGGCGGTACGCCTGTGGCCCGTGAATTGGACCCGGAAGGCCAGCAGTGGCGGCTTCCGTGGAAGGCTGCCGATCGGGCCGGCCAGGGCGCCTATGAAAGCTGGCAGATAATCCTGGGTGCGGTGCTTTTTCCGGCCATGAGGGCCGCGGCGAAACATGACGGCCATCTCAGGCGGCCATTCGCCCTGTGGCAAATCCAGGCACTGCGAGAGCTGGTTATAACAGGAGAGCAGCGCCCGCTGGAGGAAAACCTGATCCGGCTGAGGGCATCAATCTGCTCCCTTCTCCTCAAACACACGGGCCGCGCCGTCGTTGAGGATTTCCTCGGACAGAACCCGGCAGAAAGTATGGAGGGTCGTGCTGCTGAAAGATGCTTTACGAGAGTTGACCGTGAAATCACGACTGAACACCAGGAGATCGAGTTGAAATGAATGATCCAGCCATAAAGATCTATAGAGTCAAGCCGGACCCGGCATTGGATCCGACCAGCCCACAGAGGGCCTCGACTGAATACCATGCCCCCACCCTTGACGATTACGAGCGGATCTCCCTGGCGGAAGCCCTGGACATCGATCTGCGCTACGCGGAATTGATCATGGATGTGACCTTTTTCTGCAGTTTCAGGTGCAGCTATTGCGAAGTCGGCAACAAGGACAGGACCGGGTTGGACTGGGAGCAGGTGCTGGTTCCGTTGAAGGCCATGTCCCTGACGGGCATAAGGGCGGCCGCCCTTACCGGGGGTGAGCCGGGAATATACCGCCACACCCCGCGCATACTGCAGGACCTGCGGAATTTGCACATCGAAACCATAGTCTTCACCAATGGCTACTGGGCAAAGAGCCAGCGGAGACTGGACGCCATGACACGCGCCAGGCCGCTTGGGTTTTTGATCAGCTACAAGGCCTTCAATGAAGCGGATTACAAAAAACTAACCGGGGTCGCACTGCCCACCCGGGTCATGAAACAAGCCCTGGAGAATTTTTCCGGGGCGGCGGCCCGGGGAGAGTTTGAGGAATTCCGCATCGACCATGTCCTCACCTCGCTCAGTGCCGACAAGCTTTCCGAACTCATGTGGCTTACTGACCTTCCTTCGCCGCCGAAGATCTGCATGGCGATGGTCGAGCCTCACAATCTTTCCACCATCGACATCTATCCCGATCCTCGGGTACTGGTCAAGAGTTTCGAAAAACTCTTTCCCGCGCTGGACGAACGGGGAATCATTTACGTCTTTGAGAGCGTACCCCTGTGCCTTCTGGGCGAACGTTGGCATCAAAGTCTGGATGTAAGAAGAGTCACCGACCACCGACCCCGCATCTACATAAGACCTCACCGCGATGGCGATCAGATTCTGATTCACTCAGGGTATCAACGCCTCATTCAGTACGGTTACCTGGAGGAATGCGACTCCTGCGCGAAACGAGGCCAATGCGCCGGGGTCCACAAGAGAGCGATGAAGTATTACCGGAAGGGGGGACTGGTCCCCTTCAAACATTGATCAAAGGAAGCTGTCGATGAGCATTCTTCGATTCGCCAGGGTCTACCTCGTGCCTGACCTGTTCAAGATCAAGGGCTCGGTGGGGTTTTCGGTTTTTCTGCTTTTGCTGACTACTTTCAGCCAGATCGCCTCGATTGAGGCCGCCCGCTCCCTGATCCAGGTACTTCAGATCAAGCTGGCCGGTGCGGTGCCGACCGGTTTCGCGGCAGTGTTAATGGAGAGGTACCACCTGACGGACAGCCTCCTGTTCCTCTATTGTGCCCTTGTGGCTGTTATCCTCCCTTTAATCACCTATCTGTTCATGTACGCACGGGACATCACCCT
>JBDKTY010000261.1:0-1939 GCA_039679945.1 Syntrophobacter sp.
AGTCCTCCTTTTTGAGCATCTCGGCTCTCCTCCCGTTCTTTAGGCGAACAGTAGGGTAGCCCGATACCTCATTTGGGAGGACATTTTATTCCGCTGATTTGGAGACATTTACACCCGGCGCTGACAGTGTCGACAAGAACGGCGTCCTGCGCGTGGTGTCGCAGTCCACCCGCAGCCAGCTTTCCAATAGGGAGATGGCGATCGAACGCTTCGTGGAACTGATGCAGGCGGCGCTCAAGCGGTTGCCGATCAGGAAGAAGACCCGCGTGAGCAAGGGAGCGAAGGAGCGCCGCCTGGAAGAAAAGAAGCAGCGCGGCAGCGTGAAGCGGGAAAGATCGAGAAAGGTGCCGGTGGAGGAGTAGGCGAAAAAAGGAGGGCTTCCCGCATAGTTGCTACGCAGCTCAGATAAAAGTCAGTCAACCTACGATGCAGCGGAATCTCCATTGGGATTCACAAAGAACCCCCGTAGTCTCGCGCCTGACGAATCCTGACGAATCCCTCGCGCGAAGCTTTGTTCCTGTCAAGACCATTGTCAGGGACGGAAATAGGGGACGCCCTTTACATTTTATATTCACCCCTGTTCCCAGGTTTCCTTTAAAAACCTGTATGGTCCACTGGAGCCCGCCACACGCCACATGAAGGGCAGCATTGGGGTCACAGCATTGCAGCATTGGGGTCAAGCATTGGGGTCAGGTCTTGTAATATGATATTTATAAAAATGCACACCGCATTGAGCCGAGACGGACTTGAAGAGCGGCAGATCAAATGACCGCAATGGCCCATTGCTGGTGAGCATCACGGGGAGTAATAGTGAGTGCCTGTTGAAGGCTTTTTTCGGCTTCAATTCGGCAGGCTTTGCGCCAGCCCGTCGGCACCTGTACAGCGCCTGCACGAAAAGCGATCCAGCCGTCCAATCCCGGCACGCCGGTCGGGGACCTTCCGGACTGGGTCCTTACACGGCCGGCTTTCCGGCCTTTCTTTGCCCAAATCGAGCCCATGTATGTTGTTCTTGACCGGCTGCGGTGCCTGCTATCCATGGTAGCCAACAGAGTTGACAAAGCCCTTTTCGTGGATATTCCAGCGCACTCGCGCGGTGTTTGAACCGCCGGGAGGGCAGAGGTGTCAAATCTGCACTTTTCCGTCGAATATTCTCCGTATTGCCGCTCAGGAGTGTAGGTGAGGCCTCATTCTTCCCTGTGCAGTCGAATCGAAGCTATGGAGGCTTGTATGAGTGATCCCAAAAATCCGGAAACAGACACCACGACCATCATCACGAGGCGGAAAAGGGGGACGCCCATGAAAATATGCGATTCTCACTTCTCATGCAGGGAGACTAGATTGGCGCTTGCAAAGCAGACAAACGCATAATTTCATGGGCGTACCCGTCTCCTCCACCGTCATTAAAGCCATTCCAGAGAATTGTTTCGTAATGCAGCTTTCCATGAGAACGAACCGATGCCGGATCGAGCCCTTCCAGCAAAAAGGGGAGATCCCTGGGATCGATTTCCAGGACGTCTTCTTTCCTCTCCGGCCAGGGAAACCGATCCCGCTCCATCCGCTTTTGCCACAGGCAAAACCGGGTTCGATCCCAGAAGAGAATCTTGAGAGTCGACCTTTTGCGATTGCAGAAAAAGAAGAGATGGCCGCTGAAGGGATCGAGGGCAAGAGTTCCCTCGACCGGAATGGAGAGCCCGTTGATTTCCTTCCGCCGGACACTCGAAGCAGGAGCCCAGTGCGGTAGTGCCGCTCGCCGGGATCTGCGCGGGGGGTGCCGGGAAACCGGCATTCCTGCCGCAAACGATCAGGCAGGTTCAATCGCCGGCGCAGTTTGGAGACGATTGGGTCATTGTACCCGCGGCGGCAGTAGATAGAGAGTCATGGCGAAGATAATGTAAACGGTCAGCAAGACTACCCCGACGAACCAGGCCGAGTGCCCGCC
>JBDKTY010000262.1:0-26045 GCA_039679945.1 Syntrophobacter sp.
CACTGCCGGCAGTAATATCTCCACGCTCAGATGGGAAATGTTTAGATGGATAACGAGATACCCCGTTAACATGAAAGCCACTGCCGAGAAAAGTGACGCAAAGAAAGGCAGGAACAAGTGCATGAACAGGAACATAAATACCCCGGCCACCAACAGCCGTGCTAAAATATATAGATTGTAGGTGTAGGGTGTGGGGTGCAAGGCCAGCAGCGTTGTCAGGGGGAAGAATGGCTGGGGCTGCATGGTGGCGGCAAATGGAGTACCAAAGCCGCTATGCGGATTCCAAAGCGGAATGTTCAATTCCTCTTTAAATTGATGCGATAGAATTTTGAGCCAAGGCTCCGTCTGCCAGGCACAGGCTCCAGCATCATTCATGCGGGCGTATCGAAGTGGTGCACGAGGACTATCATAAGCCCCATAGTTCATTATGCTTGCAGCATCCCAGACGCTGGTCATCAAAGTCTTCTTGCCAATAACCGCGGGTAGAAAACAGGCAATTAATAGCAGCGCCAGCACAAGGCAAGCTATACATGATTCATTTCGTACTATTCTGAAAAGTCTATCGAGCATTCCTTATTCAAATCCCGTCAACGTAAACAGATTTCGTACAAAAAACTCGCTCGGATGTTCAATTGGGAGAATTCATCATGCATCAGAGTTCTGTGCAATACAGCGACACAAGACTTGCTGTTCGCATGCCTTTAGGTCTATTCCGGGATCGGACCGCGTAGGCCTACTCTCGGTCTGGAGCTCGATTATTTCCGGAAATGCATTCCCTGGCAAAATCACGGCCATCATTACGCCGGCATCCGCCCGGAGCCCACGGAGCCGCTAAGATGATCCTTAAGGTATTGCCACGATAGCAGCAAAGTCGCCATCCTGCTCAGTAGAGGCATTCTTAATATGAACACAAGGAACCCGATAGGGGTAATTATCACGACCAAGACCGCTGGAATCCGGCTGGGAAAGAACCTGCAGTCAAAGGATTACGCTACGGGCACTAAGCGAAAGCCCACAAAAATTACCGGGCTCACATGAACTTCGGGACCAGGACGGCAAGGCCGATCTCCGGGACCGCCATGCCGCGGAACCGTACCATTACCTAACTTCGTGGGTATCTGCCGGAAAACCTCATACTTTAGCAGGTCCTGGTCTACGTAAGAGCTTGCGAGACGACCTGTAAATCACTCAGAACCCCTCGATTCCATGCTGGAACCTAGCATTTTCTTGAAGTGATCGCAACTGAAGATTCCGGTCCGGTGGGCAAAGTGATTTTTCCAGAACCTTTGTCCGAGGGATCGGCTGAGATTGTCTGTCATCTCTGACCTCCCGAGATGTGTCATACGGAATTGCGTCCAAGATGAATCTGCCCCGAGAGTGAAGATGCCGATATAAGTTGGCCCGTTCCACCCTTCGGTACCTCAAGAAACAGCTTTTGAGAGTGAGCAATATCGACGGCTTACATAACCGGTGGAGATCCGGGTCACGCCATTCCGGAACAGGAACTTCCCCCCGTTCACCCTGTGCGTGTCGAAGGGGTGGAACGGGCCGGAATCGAGCGGACTCGGCGCTGTTTCCTGGCTACGCCTTGCCACGCGAAAGCGGGGTTTACTCCCGCTCAGGGCGAAAAGGGGATGCGTCATTTTGAGCGCGAATTATTTATCAGAAGATCATGGCGGGGCTCTTTCCGGCTGACAAGGTGGGGGTCCCACCGCTTACTTTCTTGTATGCCCGCTGATCTCTCCGGTGGTACTGGGCAGTGTCAAAATTACAGGCTTGCCCCGGCGTAGCGCCCAATCCAGCCCATCCGCGCAGAAATGAGCATCTGCATAAAAATAGGGATGGCAGTTGACACATGCCGAGACTTTGGTACCATCGCTTGCCACAAAAGAATAATCAGTGATTCATTTTCGAGCACGGTGGAGGGGTGTTGCAGAACAGGGTCTGATATTAAAGTGGGAATAGACACTCGTTTTAGGGTAGAAATTGATGCGTCGTCAGTTTATATTGCACTTATACTGAGTGGAAGTGGGAATCTATTTTCGATTTTCTCTAAAGACTGAGCTTTGCAACAGGCTCGGCGAATGGGCAATCAGGGTTGCCGACCGTGTCTTCTCTCTTGTTGACTTTGAAATGTTATTGAATAAAATGCGAACCCCAGATGGGACCATGAGTTTTTTTTGGGACCAAACATACGTTCTACTCCTCAAAAGTGAACACTTATCGGATGGGAACTCGGATGTCTCTTTTCGCTTTATGGGATAAGCTGGAGTACGCGAACAGGGGTTTTGGGGCCTGTTTTCCGGCATGATCAGGGAAATCCTTTAGCATTTGTATGCATTCAGACTTAGATAGCGAAACGCTATAGAGCTTAATAATGTCCACAGACTCGTCACAAAGATATGATGCTGAATCTTTAGAACAAAATTCCGATCGCATCCTTCAATCGGCGCGCATAGTATTATCAGAGCTGTTTTTCCATCTTCAACCTAAGAGCGTAATCGACATTGGCTGCGGTGAGGGCGCATGGCTAAAGGCGGCTGTTGAACTGGGGGCCAGTGAGGTTCTTGGCGTTGATGGCGACTGCATCGACCCTGAAAAGCTCATGATAAACCGAACGGAATTCATTGGTACCGACCTCGCAACAACCCGTTTGAGTGAAGCATTGAACGGTCGAGCCAACAGTCCATTTGATCTTGTGATGTGCCTTGAATTAGCGGAGCATCTCCCCTACGAGCGCGCCTCATCATTAATTGATGATTTGACGGAATTCGGGGAAACCGTCCTCTTCTCCGCCGCCCTCCCATTTCAGAATGGAATAGGGCATATCAATGAGCAATGGCCTGAATTCTGGGCGATCCAATTCCGTTCTCGCGGCTACTCTTGTTATGATTGGCTTCGATCGAAAATCTGGACCAACCCGGACGTGGACTGGCGGTATGCACAGAATCTACTCCTTTTTGTAAAGGAGGGAAGCGCGGTTGCCGAACGAATTCCCGGCAAAACGAGTTCAGGGGCATTTCCGCTGGCCCTCGTTCACCCGGAAAACTTCCTTGTTAATCTACTTCAATTCTACCGCACATACGGGCGACTCGCCTACCACGAAGAGGTGGAAGATCTGCGCGCCTTGTTTCGAGCTAACTCTCTGCGAGATTCAGTTGTGCCTTCCTTAATGGCAGTATCCCGAGCGCAGTCAAAGCCCGATGCACCAGATGTATTTCCCTTGACTCGCAGCGAGCTTAGCGACCCGTTGGAGGTCTTGCACGCCCTCCAACGGGAGACAAACCGACGTTTGATGCTCGAAAGAGATCTTTTGTGCGAGATGGAAGCAAGCCGTCGAGCCGTGGAAACCCTCCGAAAGGAGGCAGCAAAGCGTTTGGCGGTCGAGCAGGCCCGGCAGAGCGAAACGGAAACAGGCCGACGAGCCATGGAAGCCCTCCAACAGGATAATGATCGAGCCCTGGAAGCCCTCCAGCAGGAGACCAACCGACGCTTAGCGCTTGAGCATTCCCTTGCTTGGATGGCAACTTACCCATTGCGCGCAATTGAGAGATGGGTTCTCGCTTTGATCAATCGATTTCGGAGCCGGACACCCTCCTCCCTGCCCGATAAAGAGCATCCATCGACGGAAGGAGGAGCCGGCAGATGTTTGCCTAACCACATGTATGTGCATTTCCAGGGCGTCTCCTTTGCATGTGTAGATCGTGCCATTCGACTGCTGCGACAATTTCCACCTTACGATAAGGAGGAGTATTACAGGCTCAATCCGGATGTGTGTGACGCTTGCGCGGATGCAGCAAGTCATCTCATATGCCATGGAAGCTTCGAGGGAAGACGAGTTTTTGCCCCGGAACGCATAGCCAGGATCCTCGGCACCCTTGATGATCCTCCGCATACTTTGGAGGTGCCATCATCCCCAGACCTGGCTGGCCGATTAGGTCCGGTAACTGTCTATGCAAGTTCTCTCGGGAACGTTTTTATGCTTGAAATCGCTGAGGAGCTTGTACGCGACATGCGCGAGTTTGGAATTGCGGCCGAACTCAAGGACGAAATGTCGCCACGCATCAATGATAATGCTGTTTCAATATTCGTGGCCCCGCACGAATTCTTTACCCTGGGAACTGGTACGGAATGGGCTCGTGACGAAATACTCAGGAACGCCTTTATGTTGAACACGGAGCAACTCCAAACCAGTTGGTTTGCCAGAGGGCTGCCATTTGTGCTGATGTCTCGAGGTGTTATCGACATGTGTCCGCGCAGCGCGGAACTTTTCCGCCAAGCCGGGCTACCGGCATTACATTTCACATCCAAGATTCGTAGTGAGGAGTTGCCAGCCGAAGGGCAGAAGCATCCGCTTTACCGGGCCCTGCCAGCGGCCGCGAGGCGCCCCGCTGACCCTCGGACCAGCTTTTTTGACCGGCCAATCGACATGGCATTCTACGGCACTGAGAGCCCCAGGCGACATCGCTTCTTCGCCAAAAATGCCGGATTCATGGCGGATTTCAGGACTTTTATTTACCTCCGACCCTCCGTTGCAGGTCCACTCAAGGCTACTGGAGCCGAATCGGTACTATCAGCTTTGGCAGCCCATGTATCCAGACATTCGAAGATCACCCTGAATATTCATCGAGATTCATTCCTATACTTTGAGTGGCACCGGATGGTGAAGCTTGCAATGGCCACCGGAAGTGTCGTAGTATCGGAACCTTGCTTTCATCCGTCTGCTTTTAAGCCCGGAACTCATTATTTTGAAGAGACTGAGAGACAGTTGCCTAATCTTTTGGACTGGCTGCTTCGCTCTGATGAAGGGCAAGCAGAGGCTGAGAAGGTACGCAAGAACGCAATCGCACTTATCTCGGATGAAATCGGCTCGCAGAGGGCTGTTGGGCGCCTCTGCACTTTTCTATTGAGTAACCTGGACCAATGAGCATAAAAGAATTGGATGGAACACATCCCTACCCCTGCCTTCAGGCACCAGCGGAAATCGTGGTTGAGATAGACCGCCGTCGGACATTGTCTGAAGACATTGTGACCGTCACCGTCAGCCTCTACAACTACGCTCGGTTTTTGACTGAGTGTCTCGACTCAATCCGCGCTCAGTATTATCAGCAGATCGAACTCATTGTAGTTGATGATGCCTCGGATAACGATGATTCACTGGCCGTCGCGAAGAGCTGGCTTACAACTAATGCCGATCGTTTTGTGCGTGTCTTGCTACTAAGACACCTGAGGAACCAAGGCCTTGCGGCTGCTCGGAATACTGGCTTTTTGCATGCGACAGGTGATGCGGTGTTCGTTATCGATGCGGATAATGCGATCTATCCGAGAGCAATAGCCCGGCTTTACGAAACCTTACGTGAAACCGGCGCCGGAGCAGCTTATTCCCAACTTGAGTTCTTCGGCCATGAACGCAGGCTCGGTTCTACCGATGTCTGGATGTCCGAACGATTTCAATCCGGCAACTATGTCGATGCCATGGCTCTTGTATCTAAGCTGGCTTGGAGGAATGTCGGCGGATACTCTCATATGTGGGGCTGGGAGGATTATGATTTTTGGTGCAAATTCATAGAGATGCAGATTGAAGCGATTTATGTTCCCGAGATCCTGTGCCGTTATCGCGTGCATCCCACCTCGATGTTGCGGACAGAAACGGACTCGCTGTTAAATGAAATAATTGTTGCGATGAGTCTGCGCCACCCTTGGCTAAGGCTTGGGATTTAAAGGGAATACTTGCAGAGACCGGCCTCGGTGATCGTTGTCGGCGAGCAGATTTCAACCCCGGATGATGTATCATATCATTTCCATGGCCTCCCTTCATAGCGGACCGGGAGGGGCGGAACGTAAATAGGCTGATTTGGCGCCGAGCGATCAATTTGACTCAGTGAAAATCCTCATCCAAGCCGAACCCAGGATGACCACGCCTCAACATGCTCTGCAACCTCAGTATCCGCGGCAGAGTAATTCCCAGCCCGGCAACCAGCCAACAAAAGCGCAGTATTGCGCAGGTAATTTTCAGTTTCGGATGAGAAAAGTTTTTGTATGTCCAAAGCTCTCGCCGGTGGCACCATATTGTCGTAAGATGGTAAAAAACCTGAGCAGGGAAGGTTGTAGCGATCAAACAATTGAGCGTTGGAAGCCGAGAACTTATTCTCCAGGAGGCTACGCAGCTTCTTGCTGCTTCCTAACCCAATTAAGTCTTTGCCGCTGCAAAGTCGAGAGAGGGCTTCCTTCTCGTAATGGTCGAGGTCTCGTCCAACCCGGTTCTGATAAAAACGTGCCAGTGAGGTTATGATAGCAGCTCGTACGTTAGCACGGAAGTTAACTGAGCTGCCCAGAATTGAGGGAGTTAATCCGATCATTGAGCAGAAATCTACTATCAGCGAATTTTCCAAAAGCGCATGATAATTTCGGAACACAATTGTAACATCAGAAAAGCTTGACAGAATTGTTGCGATCCTCCAATAGTCAAAGTGGAATTCCCAATCTTTAATGTGCAGCACGCCGTTGCTATAGACAGAATTAAAAGAATCAGCGTACTCATCACCGAAGCCATGCTTCAACATCTCCTGGTAGAGCGATTCCAAGTAAGAATTCTGGTTACGAAAGTAGACAATGAAGACAATTGACCTTCCCGCACTCCGCGCAAGCTGGAGAAGGGGTAGTAATCTATCCGTATGAGCTAGAGAGGATTCAAAATCCTCACTGGACAAGATAATGTTGCCCTCGTAACCATCAATCTCAGCGGCAAGTGCGTCGAGGTCGCCCGTACTTTGACCAAAACGACGATCCTTTGCTATCTGCCAGGCAATATTATGCTGACCGCTCAAATCAGCGGGCACCCCTGTTCGTGGGAAAAAAAAGCCAGCTTTTCGAAGTTCATCGGCGCGAGTGCCGAAAACGTCCTGCAATGCCGTGGAGCCCGTCTTGTGCAATCCACAATGGACGAAAATTTTACCCATCCCAAACCGCTTTCTTAAGTGGAACTATGAAGACAAATAAAGCCATCGCTTATACGGAGTTGCGTTCAAGATGAGTCTATCCCTAAATTGAAAATGCCGTTCAGAATTGACCCGTTCTACCCTTCGATACCTCAGGGCGAACGGGGGTATATCCTCTTGAACGCAAATCAGTATTAATACCATGATCATCATGATTTAGGATTGCCTTGGCAACAGACATCCATGACATGCCTGGCATATCTGACGCAATGGGACTACATCCTTTTTAATCCTACTGCTTCATCACTGTTCAATCAACACCATGAGCGATAATGGGGGCAATCCTTGCCGGACAGTTTCCCACCGAAAATCATCTAAACCCTTGCCTCAATGCGGGCCCCCTCACTCCGCCGTCAACATCGACACCTTCGGATCGAACAGGGCGCTCCGCAGATCCTCGCCCATTATCCAGAGCAGTCTTACGCGAGCGTTGATGTAGTCCCGGCGGGCCCTCAGGAGGTTGATCCGGGAGGCCAAGACGTTTGATTCGGCATCATCCACCTCCAGCTTGGTCTTGACGCCATGGCGAAAACCGGTTTCAGCCATCTGCAGGAGCTTTTCCGCCTGCGACGTGGTGGCCTTGAGGCCTTCCGCGATATGGGCGGCTTCCTCGGCGTTGTTCCTGGCCACCCGTGCATCCAGCACTATATTGTCGAGCAGTTTGTCGAGTTCATAGCGCGAGGTGGATATGCGGCTCTCTGCCTGAATGACGCGTCCCTTCGTCTGAAAGCCATCGAAGATCGGCATGGAAAGATAGACCCCGGCGTCCCAGGCCTGAAAGGGCGATTCCTTCTCCAGCGTGCTCATACCAACCCAACCAACGTTGGACTTGAAATCCAGCCGTGGCTTGTTCCCCGCGCGCGCCACGGTGAGCAGCTCGCGGAATGTGTCGATCCGGCTGTTCTGGGATGCGATATCGGGCCTTTTCTCCCTCGCCGCTGCCAGAACCATGTCCAGAGGTTCCTGTTCCCGGGGTTGCACGGCAAGACCGCCCTTTACCGAAAAATCCCCCTGGACCCCCATGTAGTAGCGCAACCGGTCCTTTGCCAGGCGGATGTTGTTCTCGGCCTGGATCTGAGCGGGGGTGGCGTTGGCAAGTGCCACGCTGGCGGAGAGGACGTCGTAGTCCGTGGCCGCTTCCAACTTGCGCCTTCTTTCAGCCTCATCGAGGTGGCGCTGCTTCTGAGCGACGTTGTCACGGGCCACCTTCTCCAGTTCGATAGTGAGCAGCAGATCGTAGAAGGCCGTTGCCGCTTCGCGCATGGCTAACTGTTGCGCGGCCTTGAACTGCATTTCACTCGCGGCCTTGTCATATCTGGCGGCTTTGATCGCCGCGCCGATTTGCCCCCACGTGAAAAGGGCCTGTGTGAGATTGATATTGCCGAAATACTCGTTTCCTTCCGTTCCCAAACCCTGCAGACGGTTCGTTTCGTCACCGGAGCGCAGGAAATGCGCTTCGGCCTTGACCTGGGGAAGGGCGGCGGCACGCTCCTCAACATAGCGTCCCTCAGAGATCTTGATGCCTTCCCCGGCTATCAGGGCATCCCGACTGTATTCCAACGTCTTCAGGAGGCATTCCTCCAGAGTATAGGACGGACCGGCATCGGCCCACAAAGGCTTTCCAATGCCAGCGCAACAGAGCACGAGAACGATCACCGCAATGCATATGAACCTGAATAATCTGAAGCCGTTCAAAACACTTCCTCCAACGGAAACAGCCCTCATCGGGCAGGCATTCGGGATGGTTTTTCCGGATCGTCGGCGGGCGCCCCCCCGCTTTCAACCTTCATTCGTCCGCCCCGGCCCCTCGCGCGCACGGCGACCGCCTCGGCGAAATCCTCCAGGAGCGTGTAAGCTACCGGCACCATGACAAGAGTCAACAGAGTCGAGGTGATCAGGCCGCCAATGACGGCGCGGGCCATCGGAGCCCGCATCTCCGCTCCGGGTCCCAGCGCGAGGGCCAGTGGGAGCATGCCGAATATCATCGCCAGGGTTGTCATGACTATCGGCCTCAGCCGGGTCTCACCCGCCTGGACAAGAGCGCTCTTTCTATCCATCCCCTGCCCTCTCAGCACCTTTGTGAAGTCGACCAGCAGGATCGCGTTTTTCGTGACCAGCCCCATGAGCATGATGAGACCGATCAGGGACATGATGTTGAGTGTGTCACCGGTCAAGAAGAGCATCCCCACGACGCCCACCAGCGATAGCGGCAGCGATACCATTATGGACAGGGGAGCTATGAAGCTCTCGAACTGGGCGGCCAGTATGAGATAGATGAGAATGACCGCGAGCGCGAGCGCCTCGAACATGTAGCGGAATGTCTCGGCCATATCTTCGGCTTCACCGCTCCAGGAAATCCTGTAGCCGGGCGGCAGACCGACGTCCTTGACCTTTTCCCGGATGAGAGTGATCGCATCGCCAAGAGGTATCCCGACGTTGTTCGCGGAAAGGGTCACCTGGCGGCGCAGATCAAGCCGCTGGATGCGCGCGGGAGATAGATCCAACTCGAAACGTGCTATGTCGGAGACCGGGACCAGGACCCTGCTGCCATCCGGCTTGGTCGAGACGAGCGTGAGGCGCCCGACCTGGGAGTAGTTCTGCCGGAATTCATCGGCAAGCCTCACCCGCACATCATAAGAGTCTCCGTCCTGGTCCTCATACGTAGAGGCTGCCTTGCCACCGATGAGCGGGCCGAGCGTTTCGACCACTCCCACCGAGGAGAGTCCGACATCGACCGCCCGCGCCCTGTCCACGTACAGTCGGAACTCACTCTTATCCTGGTCGAGGCTCGACGTCACATCAACCACTCCGGGGACCTGAGCCATTGCCTTTTTGAGCCGCTCCGAGAGGGCTTTCAGAACATCGAGATCGTCCCCCTTCAGGTTCATCATGATCGGGGACCCGCTATGCATGCGTCCCGCCATGACGATGCCCGGAATGATTCCCGGGATCCGGTACACTCCTTCGCGGGCGGCGGCTTCCGCCTCCTGCTGGGTCAAGTTGCGCTCACTCTTTTCCAGGAGCTTGACGTAAACGTTTCCCTCGCGGACCGTGCCGGTCTCACCCGCTCCGATCGTGGTGTAGGTGAGTTCGATGCCGGGAACACCTCGCAGCGCTTCCAGAATAAGGTTGGCCCTTCCGTTGCTCTCCTGGAGTCCCGCATCGGGAGAGGTCGAGAAGTTCACCTGGAACTCCCCGCGGTCGTAGTCCGGGAAAAAGGAACTCCCGATCAGCGGCACCAGGAAAAAGGAGCCGACAAATGCGGCAAGACCCACGAAGACAACCGTTTTGCGGTGGTCCAATGCCCAGGAGATGATCTTCTTGTATCCACCGGAAACCAGTTCGAAGAAGGCATTGAACCGGGAGAGCATTCGGTAAATGAAGTTTTTCTTTCCCTTGACCCCTTCCTCGACATCCGGGTCTACCCAGCGCGACGAGAGCATCGGGTCCAGGGTAAACGACACAAACAGGGAAACCATAACCGCGAACGCGACCGTTATCCCGAACTGGAAGAAGAACTTGCCCACGATCCCCTTCATAAACGCCACGGGGACAAAAACGGCAACGATGGTGAAGGTCGTGGCCATGACGGCCAGGCCGATTTCGGAAGTCCCTTCCAGAGATGCCGTAACGTGGTCCTTGCCGTGCTGAAGATGGCGAACGATGTTCTCGCGCACCACGATAGCATCGTCTATCAGGAGCCCGATCGCGAGAGACAGCCCCATCAGCGTCATGACGTTCAGGGTGAACCCCATCGCGTTCATGACGATAAAAGAGCTTATGACGCTGATGGGCAGGGTTAGCCCCGTGATCACGGTCGATCGCCAGGAATTGAGGAAGCAAAACACGATGAGGACCGTCAGAATCCCGCCCAGCAAAAGGGTGCTCTGCACGTCTTCCACGGATTCACGAATGAACTTGGATGCATCGCGGACGATCTGGATGCGAACGCCCTGGGGAAGCTCGGTGGAAAGCGTTTCGACCAGCTTCTTCACGCCATCGGCCACGGCAACCGTGTTGGACCCGGATTGTTTCAGCACATTCAGCGCAACCGAAGGGGTCCCGTCAACGAGAGCGAGTGAGCGCTGCTCCTCGATTCCGTCCTGGATTCTCGCGATCTCGCGCAACCGGACCGGGCGGTTGTCACGCCAGCCGACCACCATCTCCGGATACCCCGAAACCTCCTTGGGCTTTCCGGAAATGCGCACGGGGATCTCCTGGCCCTCGCGGTTGAGTCGCCCCAGCGGCGTATCCACGTTCTCGCCGCGAATACCCGCCACCACTTCATTGACACCCAAACCCAGCGCTTCGAGCCGCGTAGGGTCGAGCCAGACGTTGACCTCGCGTTTCGTGCTCCCCACCATGTCTACCTTGCCAACACCGGCCACATTCTCGACCCGTCGTTTGATCTTCTTGTCCACCAGCGTGGTCAGTTCCCTGGAATCAAGAGTCTCCGAGCGTACGGCAAGCGAAATGACGGGAGCGGCGGAAAAATCGAGCTTCTGAATTACCGGTTCCTCGATTTCCTGGGGCAGGTCGGCACGCACGGCGTTTACCTTCGCCCGCGCCTCCTGGGCGGCATCGTTTATCCTCGTTTCCAGGGTAAATTCGACGATAATGCTGGAGATGCCCTCCTGTGAAGTCGAACTGATGTGCTTGACGCCCTGTATCGGGTTGACCGCTTCCTCGATTCTCCGGGAGACCTCGCGTTCGACGGACTCAGGCGGCGCGCCCTTGTATACGGTACTGATGGTCAGAACCGGGATCTCGACGTCGGGGTACATGTCAATATTGAGGTGCCGGTAGGAAAATATCCCGAGTATGACCATCGCCAGCATCATCACTGCCGCGAATACGGGCCGGCGAATCGAGACTTCGGATAGTAACATGAGGTCCTCTCACACCTTGTTGCGTTCAAGATCAAGACGCATCGAAGAACAGCGCACGAGCGCATGGACTCCAAAAGCAGCGTATAAGCTCTAAAAGCGCGGGAAATTCCACCCACCGCACCTGGTATCATCAAAGCCGGGATCGGAAGGGCGAACCCCAAAAAACGCGGGGAGCTTCGCCCACACACCCCCATCGCCGCTGCGCGGCTCAGTGTGCGTTGCGGCGGCTTTCGGAGGCAAACTTTAGCTGTTGGCAGCATGGCGCTTGCGGCGGCGCCCCACCCATGACGGGGCAGCCGCCACAAGCGCCTACGCCCGGCCTCACGCGTTGCGTAAGGCCGCAATTGGGGAATGCGGGGTTTATTCCGCTCGAAAAAACATCATCTTGAACGCAAGCCCGGATCATTCGGCCTTGGCGCCTTGATTACCGGGAGCCGATTCAGATACCCTGTCCCCGTCACGTAGATTAAAACCGCCCCTGACTACGACCTTGTCGCTTTTATCCAGACCGGAGCGGATTTCGACCATGTTCTGGTCTTCCAGGCCGGTTGCCACTTCGCGCGTGCCCGCCGTGCCGTCCTCACGGACTACGAATACCCGTCCCGAGTCTTTGTTGATGTCCCTGCTGCTGAAAGCCGTCTTGGGCAAAGCGAAAACCCTCTGTCTTTCTTCGATGGTTATCCGCCCTCGCGCGAAAGCACCGCCCTTCAGAATGCCGTCCCGGTTCTCCACTTCCGCCTGAATACGTCCCGTGCGATCGCTCGCGGCGACCATGGGATTGACCCGCTTGATCGAGCCGCTGAAAGATCGGTCGGGCAGGCCATCAACCGTAAAGGTGATTAGCTGGCCCTCGGTTATCTGGTAGAGATCTACAGCGGCCACATTCGCGGTAAAATCGAATTCCCTGTTGTCCACAATTGAGAACAGCAGGCTCCCCTTGTCGACCCAATCCCCCGCATCCACCTTGCGCTGGTGGACGGTACCCTGGATGGGCGCTCGAATGGTCGTCTTGTCAAGGTAGCTGCGGGCTTCGGCAAGCTGGCTCTCCGCCTGGGCAACCTGCGCATTGCAAAGAGCCACGCGGGCCTGAGCGGATTCGAGGGCGCTCTTCCTTTCATCGAGTTCCTGCCCGGTGACAAGCCCCCCCTCCTTGAGCTTTGCCGCCCGGTCCCACTCGCGCTTTGCGCGGCTGGAATCGACCTGCGCCTGCAGAAGCTGCGCGCGAGCCATCTTCACGCCGGCTTCGTTTTTCGACAGATTGAGTTTTGAGTCCGTCGCGTCCAGTTCCATCAGCAGGTCCTTTTCCCTGACATTGTCCCACTCCCTGACCCAGATTTTCAGGACCTTCGCCGGGATTTCACTCTTTACTTCCGCCGCGTTCCTGGGAGACAGAGTCCCGTAGACTTCCACGAACCTGGCCATATCCGTCAGGGCCGGTTGCATCGTATCCACGGCGACGACGGGAGAGGCCTGCGTCTGCACGGCTTTGCCTTTCTTCGTGACAATGATCAGGGCCGACGCTCCGACCAGCACGATCAGGGTCAAAGCAGCCGCGGTTGCTTTTTTCATCCTTCTCTAACCTCCGGACCCGTCATGCCCACCATTGCCAGGACCACGTCGATGCCCCGCGTGATCTGATCGAGACTCAGTGGAGCACCGACATCGGGGATGACCAGGTGTATCTGGAGACTTCTGAAAAGCCCGATCAGCAGGAGCAACGCCGTTTCGAGCTCTTCCCCGCCAACGCGGAGAGATTCCCCGTTCTGGGGAAGAAGCAGTTCCCGCATAGCCGAATGAAAGCCATCGTGTCTCCGCTTGAGATCATAAGGAGGGACGGCGCCCTTGGGCGCATAGATCATGATGTTCACCAGCCGGATAAGGTCGATGTTGTTTTCGAAGAGGCTCAGCACTTCACTGAAAAAATTCACGAGGCGCTCCCGTGGCGAGCCTTGCCAGGCAAGCGACCGGTGAAGAAGCTCCGCGAATGTTGCCAGCGCCATGTCGATAAGCTGGACGAAAAGGTCTTCCTTGTTGCTGAAATAATAGTAAAGGGCGGGCTTGGTGACGCCGGCGGCTTCAACGATCTCCCGAACGGCGGTGCCGTTGTAGCCTTTGATGGAAAAGAGCTTGGCGGCGGCAAAAAAAATGCGGAACTTGGTACGCTGCTCTTCGGCGGCGATTCCGGGGTGGAACTTTTCTACGAGCGACCAGTCAATGCTGTCCTGGACGGGCCTTTTCGAATTGTCTGAGTTCATGAGGCATCCTGGGAGTGGTTTTATATACCTACCGGTAGGTAGCCAAGGATACGCTCAAGCTCCCGCGCCTGTCAAGAAGGAAGCAATGAAGACTTATAACTATACGGGCAGGCCCCCTCCCGCCCCCTCATGCTTCGATAGCTATCAATGAATATTAGTGCACAATTTCAACTAGTTACATTACTTGCTTCGTCACCGGCTTTTCCTCATTCCGGGACGAGAGCTCCCCCCGTTCGTGGTGAGGTATCAAACCATGAACGGGCCAGCGTATGCTGTATTTCCGCATCGCCCTGCGACACGAAAGCGACGCTTACCACACTCTCAAGAAACAGCTTTTGAGAGTGAGCAATATCGAAGGCTTACTTAACCGGTGGAGATCCGGGTCACGCCATTCCGGGACGAGAGCTCCCCCCGTTCGTGGTGAGGTATCGAACCATGAACGGGCCAGCGTATGCTGTTTTTCCGCATCACCTTGCGACACGAAAGCGACGCTTACCACACTCTCAGGAAACAGCTTTTGAGAGTGAGCAATATCGAAGGCTTACATAACCGGTGGAGATCCGGGTCACGCCATTCCGGGACGAGAGCTCCCCCGTTCGTGGTGAGGTATCGAACCATGAACGGGCCAGCGTATGCTGTTTTTCCGCATCACCTTGCGACACGAAAGCGACGCTTACCACACTCTCAAGAAACGGCTTTTGAGAGTGAGCAATATCGAAGGCTTACATAACCGGTTAAGATCCGGGTCACGCCATTCCGGAACAGAAACTTCCTCCCGTTCGCCCCGGGGGATCGAAGGGTGGAACGGGCCGGAATGGAGCGGACACAGCGCTGTTTCCTGGCTACGCCTTGCCACGCGAAAGCGGGGTTTACTCCCGCTCAGGGCAAACGGGACGGAGTCTTCATCCCGTGACGGGAGCCGCGTGGCCAAATCCCTTATCAATCCTCGAAAATCTCGGGATGCTCCTCAATAATATTCTCAATTGTCTCTTGAACGTCTTCCCATGTATCACCCGGACTCGAGGGTTCCATCTCATGGAACCTCAACAGGACCGCGGTCCAGTCGATCCCCTCCTTCATGCACTGGGCTATCACCGGCACCGGCAGGTTCCTCAACGAGTCGCTGTCCCACCCCACCATAATCCGGGGCTCACCCTCGGACACAATGATGTCCGATGTCCTCCCGCGCCATCCGGAAAAATCGATGCCGAAACCATGGGCAACGGTTCCGCTTTTTACAACAACGGATTCCCCGTATCTGAAGGGCGAGACGGTAATCAGCGCATCGTCGACTTCGAAAAGACCTTTCTTTTCTTTCACCGGGAAAGGGATAACGGGGCGGACATCCTCGAGCACCCAGGAAAAGGCTTCCGGATCGATCTCATCCACCAGCGCTTTGTCCTCGTCGCCCCTTTTCATCATCCGAACATCCGCCAGCCGCGCGCGGCACAGTGCCTGTCCATAGAGAAATGTGCAGCCATATTCATCCTCTATCTCCTCCATGTCATCCCGGGAAAAGGCAGGTTTGCCCGATGCACAGATGAGAATATCCCCTCTGTACAGGGTGTCCCAGTCCCTGATCTCAATGGTCTTTTGCCCACTCATGATTTCAAACGCAAATGGCTGCTGGATGCTGATAGCTTTCATGAAATTCCCTTCCGGATTATTGATCACGCCCGGTCGCCTTCAAAACGACGTGCACTCCGACGATTTGTCGGCGCCGGGCCGGAGAGCATGCCAACCTGTTCGGGATCAGCCGGATCGTGCCTTCCCGACCTCCGCCAGGATCTCACGCGCCGAAAGACCGGGGTGTTTGCTGGCGATGATGGCCGACACCACGGCTACTCCGTCCGCGCCGCAACGCACTATCTCCCCGGCATTGGCCGAAGATATTCCTCCGATGGCAACCAGGGGAAGCCCGACCACCCGGCGGATCTCTCCGATGCCGGAGAGCCCGGTCGGCGGGGATGTATCCGTCTTGGTCGGGGTGGCGAATACGGGCCCCGCTCCGAGGTAATCCGCTCCCGCCCCTTCGGCTTCCATGGCCTCCTTCGGAGTATTCACCGAGACCCCTATTATCATGTTCTTTCCAACAAGGCGGCGCGCGGTGGCGGAGTCCATGTCCTCCTGCCCGAGGTGCACCCCGTCGGCTTCGCAGGCCAGCGCGATATCGACCCGGTCATTGATGATAAGCGGAATACCCATTTCGCATGTCACACGCCTGAGGGCGACTGCCCGCGCGAGAAAATCCCTCGTCCCCAGGTTCTTTTCGCGCAACTGGACAACAGTAACGCCACCTTCGATGCTTTGCCGAACGATCTCGTCGAGGCATCGGCCGCCAGCGAGAACCCGGTCTGTAACCAGGTACAAACTGTAATCTATTTCACGGCGTTTCATTGTGATGTCACTCTGGCCTTTTGTCCGATGATCAGGGGACTGACCGCATCGAGCGCATCCAGGAGCAGGGTTTGAAAAGTGCCTGGCCCGGGATTCGAGGCGGCGGCAAGCTCGCCGGCAATCCCGAAAGTCACCAGTGCGCCCGCCGAAGCAAGGAAAAAGTCCCGTTCAACCCCGCAAAACGCTCCTGTTATGGAACTTGCCGCGCAGCCGGTTCCCGTGACCCTCCCCATCAGCGTGTGCCCGTTCGCGATCCGAATTTCCCTTCCGCCATCGGTTACATAATCTTCCACGCCCGTTACCGCCACCACCATCCCAGCATGGCTTCGAGCCAGATCACGCGCGGCCTCGCGGGCGCTTTCAACGCCGTCGCTCGAATCCACGCCCTTTGTGGCGCTCTTCCGGCCGGACAGGGCGAGGACCTCGGAGGCATTCCCCCGCACCACGGCGATCTGTGCCTCCTCGATCATTTTTCTTGCCGTGTCGGTCCTGAATCTGGTGGCGCCCGCTCCAACGGGATCGAGAACGATAGGGATGGAGCTTTTTCGCGCCGACTCGGCTGCCTTGTACATCGATGCAACCCAGGGACCTGAAAGGGTGCCCAGGTTGATCACGAGCGCGCTCGCCAGCGCGGCCATCTCTTCCACCTCCTCGATGGCATGAGCCATTACCGGAGAGGCGCCAAGCGCCAGGAGTGCATTCGCGGTAAAGTTCATGACAACGTAATTGGTGATGTTGTGGACCAGGGGCCGGGTGCTCCTGATCCTGGCCAGAGACTCGGAAGTATTCTCTATGATCGGGCGGCTTGAACTATTTTCCAAGGGAAATCCTCCTCCCATATGTTTCCTCGACCGAATCCAAAATATTTAATATATCATCGGCGGCCCGAATCGAGAAACAAATGAGAAGGACAGGTGCTTTCTACCTGCCCCCCTCCCTATTGGGGATCCGAGCCGGGTTTTCGTTCTGCCCCGAACCCGCATGTCCTCCCGGGAATTTCCTGCGGCGATCAGCATCCGCGCAATCTTTACCCCCAGGTATTGTTTTGCATTCAAAATGATACACTCCCGTTCGTGCCGAGCACCGAGGCATGAACGGGTCAGTGTTGATCCGGATGCGCACCTTTCAGAGTAGCTGCCGATCCTGAACGCGACTCCGTATGAGCTCTTTTCCACTGGCGGTTATTGTGGTATTGGCCGGAGCTAACGATATGGAGGGCGCAGTGGCTTTGAGAGATCTGACAGCTTTTTGGCAAACAGATCCCGCCGCGAAGCTGAACCAATCACTGATAGTGTCTTATCCCGGATCGACATCATGATGGCGACAGGTTCCGCGATCTATATCCACTCCATCCGCTTTTCCCGGAAACTTTTCAACCGAAGGATACGGGGGAATAACTGTCTCCACTGCATCGCCGGGATGTTGCTGCTAGTCGCCATCGCTTGGCTGAGCCCATCCCCGGGATGTGCGGCGGCAGGACCGGTCAGCGTGACCGTGGATCTGGCAGCCGGCCCCGTCAACACGTTTATCCCCGCCACCACGCTGGGGGCCGCCCTGGATGGCCACTCCCAGGGAGACAGCGCCGCAATTTACCGTCCGGCAACAGTGCGGGCCATGCGCTCCGTCGGCATGCAATCCATCAGCTATCGTCTGCGCACGGAACTTGCCATTGAAGCCTGGCATTGGAACCCGAAAGGCCAATGGAGTGACCCCGAACATCAATGCGGCTACTGGACCTCGGACGACCGGCCCGATATTCCGATCCTGGCATCCCATGGCTACCGGCTGCCACGCCGCGGCAACACCATCGACCAGGCGGAAGACCATGGCTATTCGAGGCTGGCTGACGGCGATCCCGAGACCTTCTGGAAAAGCAACCCGTATCTGGACCGCCGCTACACCGGGGAGGACAACAGCCGGCACCCGCAGTGGGTGATCGCCGACCTCGGAGAGCGGACCCCGGTCAACGCGATCCGCATCGCATGGGGGATACCGTATGCCGTGCGCTACAGGGTGCAGTACTGGGAGGGAGAAGATGCGGATGATCCGGGAGCACATCCCGAAGGCCACTGGCAAACCTTCTCCTGCGGTGAGTTCTTCGACGGTCGCGGGGGTGAGGGCACTCTCCATTTAGCCCCTGACCCTGTCCCGGTGCGTTTTTTGCGCGTGTTGTTGGAAGAAGCGTCCGCGACTGCCCCGCCGGGCGAGAAAGACCCGCGGGATGCGCTCGGGTATGCGGTGCGGGAAATATCTATCGGGACTCTCGACGCCGACGGTTATTTGCTGGACGCGGTGCGCCACAAGGACAGCCGCGACGGCCAGACTCGGTTCTTCGTTTCTTCAACCGATCCCTGGCATCGTGCCCGAGACCTGGACCCGGAAGTTGAGCAGCCGGGCATTGACCAGGTGTTCACCAGCGGACTGGCCGGGGGATTGCCAATGTTGCTTCCGGTCGGGGTTCTGTATGACACCCCGGACAACGCCGCGGCGCTGATGCGCTACCTGGTGCGGCGCGGTTATCCGGTGCGGGGCATCGAACTGGGCGAGGAACCGGATGGCCAGTACGTTTCTCCGGAAGACTACGGCGCGTTGTATCTGCAGGCCGCGGACGCGTTGCGGACGGTGGCTCCGGCCGTGGTCCTGGGCGGACCGTCCTTTGAATCGCTGCGGGATGAATCGATGATGGCCTGGTCGGGAACCGCGGTAGCACCTGACCAGCCATACCTGAAGCGGCTGCTCGGGTATCTGGAGGGGCGCGGGCGCACCTCGGCGCTGGGCTTTCTATCCTTTGAGTGGTACCCGTTCGACGATGTCTGCGGGCCCCCTACACCCCTGCTGCACCAGGCCCCTGCGCTGTTGGCTGAGGCCCTTGCAGGCTTCCACGATCAGGGATTGCCCCGCGACACGCCGATATTGATGACGGAGTATGGATATTCAGCCTTTTCCACCGAGGCGGAGGTGGATCTGCCGGGCGCCCTTTTCAATGCCGACGTGGTCGGGACCTTCCTGACCGTTACCCGGGCACCCTGTGCCGCTTATATCTATGGCCTCGAACCGACCCCATTGTATAAGGGGCCGGAATGCGATACCTGGGGCAACAACACCATGTTCCTTTCCGACAAGAAGCGCAAAATCCTGGCGCGCACGGCCACCTGCCATGGTGCCGGGATGCTCGCGCACCGCTGGATCGGGGATCATTCAAAACCTCATATGGTGTACCCGGTTGAGGTTGGAATCGACGCCCCGGACGGCCATCCGCCTCTTACCGCCTACGCGCTCCACCGCCCCGATGGGCTTTGGGCGATACTGTTGGTCAATAAGGACCCGGTGGAGGGAAAGACTGTAAAACTGCGCTTTACCGGTCCCAAGAAAGAAGCGGTTACTCTACTGAAAGGCCCCTGCGATCTATACCGGTTCTCCGGCGCCCAGTATCGCTGGCACGCGGATGGTGCGAAAGGCCGGCCGGCATTCAGCCGGCCCCCCGCTCACATTGTATTGCCGTCGAAAGCTCCTCGAAGCTTTCGGCTGCCGCCCTGGTCGCTGACTGTGATACGCGGGCACGGACCTTAGTCCCTTTATTTCGCTGCCCGCATGATTATCATGGATGAATCGTCGGGGAATCGGTCCTCCCCCTGTGAATGTGCCTATCACCACTGCCGCGCCCACTCGAGCTACCACACCCGGTTCGGAATCATGTGCGTGTGCGCCAGGACGTATCTCTTCAATAATTTTAAGGTGAAAAGTGTGATGAGTCTTGCGGAAATGTACGGAATGCGGCTTCGGGTTGGAAAATATGAGCCGGAAGCGGCGGGGTCGGATTGGGGACCTTTGGTGAATTCGATCTGTTCCTTCAGGTCAAACGCCGGCGTGATTATTTCGGAAATCACATGAGCTCGAAATCGTCGGCCTACCAAGACATCCTCGACTCAGAAGACGGTAAAATCCGGCGACCAATATTAATCAGCCTGATAGTAGTTTTCCAAAACTGGTTCAAGTCTCTTGGTTATTACCTCGGCCCCAGCCGCATTCAAATGAATCGGATCATAAAAGTAGCGGCACTCATCCTCTGAACTGAATATTCGGCTGTAATCGAGCAAAATGATCTCATTGCTTTCGGCAAGGGGTTTTAACAACGAGAGCGCCCACTCGTCTATTCCATCGAAAAAGTGGTAGCTATACAAAAAGTGGCTGTTCGGCAACAGCACGACAATCGGCCTTTTTTTGAAAGTCAAACTTCGAAAGAGATCGAGCCAAGAATCCCTTATCCTTATAGCCCTTTCTCCCGTAGGAAGGATTACCCTGTTTTTGCTTTTGCCATATTCATTACAAGCCATCAGTATTTTTTCATATTGGTTAAGCGAATTCGAGGACATGTCCCCGCCTGATTTCATAGCACGTGATACCGAATCCACGCATGCTTCGGGCGTCTCCAAATCTATAGAGCACAACGTCTCTGTCCAGTACTGACGATGGGCCAGGACATCCATCCATGGCTGTTCCTTATGAAAACCCCTTATCCTCTGCCGGGGAGAAGTGACAAAGTCCTCTATATCTTTACGATATTGGAAAAGAAATGAAAATAAGCCATAGCTTTCAATGTTATTAATATTAAAAGGAATAGATTTATTTATACGGCTATAATCACCATAACTTTTAAATGGAGTAATAATAGCAAGCTCATAATATCCATTGAAAATCCGCGTCGTACTCACGCTCGATATTGCAAGTAGAACTCCCTTTATATTATTAAAGTTTTTATGCAAGAAGTCAGACTCCACGGTAAATGAAGTAAAATGACTTCCCGGCATGGCAATGCTTATGTGCTTTTTCCCGAATTTCGAAGCAATATCAGAGATAGCCCTGTGATCCAGGCCTAAATCCGCCCTCGAATCCCCCATAGTTACATAATCTACGTTTTCATGGCCGATCGTTTTGAGAGCCTCTTTTATTTTTATAGTAACACCAGAGTGGCTTGTCCCTTTGACAAAAGGTTCATAGAGACCAGATCCAAAAGTGAGTTCCAGACCGAACAAAATGAGCAGTGGCAGCCAGAATCTGTAATTGATGAAAAATCTCATAGGCTAGAACTTAAAGTAGATGAACGGTGCTGAGATATCCGCATGAAAGATGACCAGTAAAATAAGTGCAACGGAATAAGCGGCGACAATTGTCGGCCCCGGCAGGCTCTTCAGTCGCTCCTGCCAATTTAGCCTGTTTGAAAACCAATGAAGATACAAGAGCGCTAAAAAGAGGAACACATAAGGAATAATTGCGGTTGGACTCTGACCGGGGTCGAGTCTTAATGCACCGGCGAGATTGTGCAAGATCTGTATTGTATTGTCCAAACTCGGACTCCTAAAAAATATCCACGTAAAGGCGACGACATTGAAGGTAACGAGAAACCGAATTAGTAAAGAGGCATGCGATCGTGAATTCCAGAAAGCAGGCCAAAGGCTCTTAAGCCACCGCTCTATTATGATATAACTGCCGTGCAATCCTCCCCACAAAACAAAATTCCAGCTCGCGCCGTGCCACAGTCCTCCAAGCAACATTGTGACCATTGTATTCCAGGCAGTTTGCCATTTTCCGGCACGGGACCCGCCGATCCCAATATACAAGTAATCTCTCAGCCAGGTTGAAAGGCTGATGTGCCATCTTCTCCAGAACTCTTGAAAGCTGGTTGACAGATAAGGTGAGTCAAAGTTCTTGGGCAGGTTGATACCAAACAGTTTGGAAACACCAATTGCAATATCGCTGTAACCTGAGAAGTCGAAGTATATCTGAAAGGTGAAGGCGTAGACGCCGATCAACGTAGCGTAAGGGTCCATGGTCGCAGGGGAATCGAACACGGGATTTGCCATGGTTGCAAGCTTGTCGGCAATGGCCATTTTTTTTACAAGACCAAAAAGGATAAAGCCCATTGCCTGCTGCACGTCAAAAAATGATGGCTTGGTCCTGGCCTGTAGCTGCTCGAAGAAATTCTTAGCCCGAGCAATTGGACCCGCTGCCAAGTGGGCGAAAAATGAGACGTAGAGAGCATAGTCAAGAAAGCTGCGGCGAGGCTCTATATCGCCTCTGTATACATCCACTACATAACTTAGGCTCTTAAAGGTATAGAAGGAAATGCCTATTGGTAACAAAATCGGCAATGGATTAATATGACCGGAGCAACCCCAAAACCTCCAAAGCTCGTTTGTCGTATTTACAAAAAAATTGAAATATTTGAAGGTGAATAGAATTCCGAGTTGAACCACGAAACTGGAAGCAAGCATGAACCGGGGCCTGTATCCCCGGAAAATCTTTCGGGCAACAATGAAATCAACCGTCGTTGTGGTGAATATCAAAGCGCAATAAGGCCAACCCCATTGCCCGTAAAAATAGTAACAGGAAACGAGAAGGACGAATTTCTGAATACTTCCGTAACGATGAAGAAGGTTTGCACAAAACAGGATAACAATCAGGAAGATAAAGAAGCTAAATGAGTTAAAAGGCATCGCATCTCAAAAGAAAGCGCCAAGACCCAAGTGAGCGCCAGTTTTCAGAATTATAGTTATAGCGGCCTGAAACCAAACACTTCCGCACCGCCTCAACATCTCTTTGAACCACATTCACCCGAAAAGCAACAAAGCGTCTGAACTTTCTATTCTGTGGCTTTTAAGCAGGATATCAGAGCGCCTATTCAGGCGCAATGGAAAATCTCGCGAGATGTGGTAGGCAAATGAGCTGTTCTCTTCAAACCAAGTCACAGCGGATGACTCTGGGACAAGCCTTCCCGTGGTGCCCGCTTGAAGCATTTAGAATCGACGACCGGGATCGGGGTAGCACAAGGTACCCTCCCTTTCACCGTTCGTCAGTTTTGAAGGCAAAAATGGACGGGAGCCTACAGCGGGAAGAGGTACAAATGGGCTGCAATCTCCGATGCAGATCCGCGGGTAATAGTGTTCTGTGTTCGCCAGATATTTGCGGCACGACTGAGAATCGAGACAAATTGTACACGGTCCATGGAACATGGGTGCGCGGATCATAGGATTATTATCGATTAATTTCAATATGATATTCCGGATAGGCATGGTTTTGGACGGTCAACAATATCTCAAGCCCCCCCCCGCTTGCATTCCTAAATCCTGTATAGTATATGGACCCAGTGCAAGTTTCCTCGGTTGAATTTGATCTTTTGAAGATCTGTGTGGCGTGTTAGTGGTCTTGCGCGATAGTTGGGTTTGTTCTGAACAAGGATCACACATATTAGTCAAAAACCTTTAGAGAAAAAACCACTGTTTTGTTGCTAAAACTTCGGAGCATGGTGGCTAGAGTCGTGGGGATGGGCACATGGGTGAGTTTTTTGAACGAGTTAAACCGGTCCGGCCTCTCGAATGGACGGGAGAGCGCTTAACCACGGATACGACAGGTCAAGTCGAGGTAGAACATGTTCATCGCTATCTGTTCGCTCGCCACTTGGTTCGTGGACTCGATGTTCTCGATATTGCATCAGGCGAAGGCTATGGCAGCGCATTTCTTGCTCAAACTGCCCACTCAGTGACAGGCGTGGAAATCGACCCAGAGGTGGTCGAACACGCCAGAGGCGCTTACGTTGCTCAGAACCTGCGCTTTATTGAGGGGAGCGCGCAATCGATTCCACTAGACGATGAATCTGTCGATTGCGTGGTCTCGTTTGAAACAATTGAGCATTTTTATGATCATGAAAAGTTTTTCGGCGAGATTCGCAGGGTTTTGAAGCCAGGGGGGAAACTGATCATCAGTTCGCCCAATCGTGACGTCTACTCTCCGCCAAGAGGACCTTTCAATCCGTACCACGTGCGCGAATTGTCGCTCAAAGACTTCGAAAATCTTATCAGAGCTAGTTTTGACCACGTAATGCTTTTAGGACAGCGGCCGATCGTGGGTTCCGTTATCATTCGGCAGAGCGGTGTCGATCGGCCGTTCGATTGCTTGACATTCGAACACTTGGACGGCGATCGATTCGAGGCTTCGGCTGGACTCGACCGGACATTGTACTATATAGCGATTGCGTCCGATGTTCCTTTTCCACCTTGTCCCGAGACTTTCTACTTCGAACGGGGGACCATTGATGAGGTTATGGTTACGCTGCCTGCCCTACGGCTGGAACATCAGCACCTTCAAGAACATATAATTCAAGAAGGCGCAATAAAGGAAGCGCAAATGCAAACCATCAAGACCCTTGAGTCTACGCTTGAAGAGGAGCACGCCCGTGCGGAGTGCCTCGAAACCACGATCGAATCGCTAAAAGCCGAGCTTCTCAGGCTCGGCATCTTGGAATCAGCGCTAAAAGAAGAGAAAGTCCGCGCTGACGGCTTTGCTGAGAAGATAGAGTTGCTTCGAACCATGCTTCTCGGGTTCGAAGCAGCGCTAAAAGAAGAAAGCTCCCGCGCAGACAGCTTCGCGGCGAAGACGGAGTTGCTTCAAACCATGATTTTTGGGTTCGAAGCAGCGCTAAAAGATGAGAGAGCCCGCGCTGAAGGCCTTGCTGAGAAGGTAGAGTTGCTTCGAGCCGGTATCCTAAGGATTACGAATACCCTGTCTATTAAATTGGAATATTTCCTGAGACGAAAGATTAACTGGAATAAATATGATGCTGCTTATCACGCATGGAGTAAATATAAGAGAAGACATATTTCAAAGCATGCCGCACTTAAGGAAATTGAGAATAAGTATGGCGTACCTTCGTTCTTTCTCTTTTACCCTCTCTACAAGGCATTGAAACCCTTGGTTAAAATCTCGCAAAAAATACTGGGACGGAAGAGGGCAAAAGAAAAAGGACTGGCTGAACTGATCGGGAAGACAAGTTTATTTACCGCTTCGTTTTATGTGAGGCAAAATCCGGATGTGGCTGGCGCCGGGATTAACCCTCTTGAACATTATCTGAGCCACGGAGCCGCCGAGGGCCGCGACCCCAGCCCCTTATTTGACACTTCCTTTTACCTGGAAAGCAACCCGGGTGTGGCTGGCGCCGGGATAAACCCTCTTGAACACTATCTGAGCCACGGAGCCGCCGAGGGCCGTGACCCCAACCCCTTGTTTGATACTTCCTTTTACCTGGGAAGCAACCCGGATCTGGCTGGCGCCGGGATAAACCCGCTTGAACATTATATGAGCCACGGAGCCGCCGAGGGCCGCGACCCCAACCCCTTATTTGACACTTCCTTTTACCTGGGAAGCAACCCGGATGTGGCAAGTGCCGGAATAAACCCGCTTGAACATTATATGAGCCACGGAGCCGCCGAGGGCCGCGACCCCAACCCGTTATTTGACACTTCCTTTTACCTGGGAAGCAACCCGGATGTGGCAAGTGCCGGAATCAACCCTCTTGAACATTATCTGAGCCACGGAGCCGCAGAGGGCCGCGACCCCAACCCCTTATTTGACACTTCCTTTTACCTGGAACGTAACCCGGATGTGGCTGGCGCCGGGATAAACCCGCTTGAACATTATATGAGCCACGGAGCCGCCGAGGGCCGCGACCCCAA
>JBDKTY010000263.1:0-12778 GCA_039679945.1 Syntrophobacter sp.
GGCGGGCTTTCCTCATTCTGGAGACGAGCATTCTATCCTCCACTCAAGGTATTTCTGGATGTTCCTCTTCAGGTGAGAAGGAATTCATGAACGAGGTCCTCCCATTCCAGGTGCGGAAGGTTGCTGACGATATCGTCCACTATTTCGCCCCCGGTGGCGGCAAGGGAAACACCGTAGAGCGCATGAACCATCTCTTCGAGTCTTGTTGCCTCGGAGCGCAGCCATTTGATGGCCGTCGTTTCGAAAAGAAGGTTCCGGATGTTTTTTTTCATTGCCCGAGGTTCAATCACGATAAGCCAACCTAGCCCATAGGGCTCTTTTTTGACCAGACTTGGATCTCTTAGGATCTTCTGATTCGTCGCGACTACAACGCCCTTCATGGGCGAAATCATGGCTGCCCCCTTCTCCTTTCTCAGGAAAGTCCAGCCAGGCGCATTCTGTTCAAGCCTTTGGCCGATGTTCGGGAGGCGCACTTCGGTCGGACTTCCAAGTAACCGCAGTGTGAAATCATCAATCCCCATGCGTATAAATCCACCATTTTCCACGCGTGCCCAACCGTGCCCTCGGGAGTAGTAGTAGTTGTCCGCCATCACGAACCCGGCAATTTTGCTTGCAAATATCCCTTCCACCGCACCCGAGAGGTCTTCCTCGTCCAGGTCCTGATCAAACTCGCATACGTTGCACTGGTAATTGTTAGCACAGAACTTGTACTGAACTCTGCCGGATAGCATGTGCCGACATTGCCTTTGGAAGAAGGGCTTCTGTCGCATGACATCCCTCCAACTGACAAGTACTGTTGGCTTCGTAGCCACCCCTCTGGTCATAGCTTTGTCAAATGGGCAGCTTGTACAATTATAGGCGTTCTCACAGATTTTGAAATTTATCACCTTTGCCGCCATCCAAATACATGGGTTCTTCGCAACTGGCGGTAAACCATTTGATTCATTTTTATTCAAATCCATGGCATTTCTCCTCTATTCCGCATAAGGTCTTGGTTGAATTGCAAGCTTAGTTACTATCCATTCACAAGATCCGTACCATTTCACCTCATGCCAGTACATACTCCAGTTTATCCCTGTAATATTCAGATCAAAGAATGCCGACAATACTGTTCATTGCCTCCAATACCAATAGCAGCCTATATCCAAAGGATTTAATCGAAGGCTCCACCTGACCGACGCCTCATTAGCAAATCAGTGACATTTTGGTATGATCTGTTTATCGGAACTACCGGGAATGATAATTTATCAATGGCCCCACGGCTCCATTTCCCTATAAATCCATGTGACGCCCAGCTTCCGGTCATATGGACAGTTTCTTTCCAGGGTGTTCAGAATCTTACCCCGCCGTCCAGGTCGATGTTTTTCTCGCGCGGTAGTTTAAGACCATTTTCTGTTGCTTCCCGAGAGCTGTCCCGACCTGAACCGACAGCTCGACCCCGGCGGAATCGGAATACATCGGATAAGGGTGTGGGACTGACGCCCCGGATCAATTTCGGTTGCTCGGAAGATATCTCCAGTCAGGGGGATAAAGCTCGATTGGTGACATATTCAGGTATCTATTTTGCAACCACTTTCTATCTGAACGACGCCAACAATCCATTGCTGTCTCTCATTCTCTCGCGGTTTCCACACTCAGTTCGATCCTCGTTCCATTTCCATTATGGGAAGCGGAATAGATGTAAAAGACTCGCCTGCTTTTCATGAAGCAGTGCTCGGTATGAACCTCGCGGACATTTCCAGGGTTAAGAAGTGAGTCTTTATCGGTTTTTCTTTGCGGCAATTTGATTAGAAAGGGTCTCGGCCATGACAGGCAGAACAAAGATCCTGGTTGTTGACGACGAATTGATTCAACGGGAATCTCTCAGTGGCTGGTTCAAGAAGTTCGGCTATGAAGTCGATGATGCCGACAATGTCAACAAGTCCATGGAATTGCTCGATCAAAAGGACTATGACCTTGTTTTTCTGGACCTCAGAATGCCGGACATGAATGGAATTACGTTGCTCGAACGTATTAAGACCGCCTATCCATTGACTCAGGTCGTAATGCTTACCGCGTGCGGGTCAGTGGAAACCGCTGTTGAGGCCATGAAGCTGGGAGCTTGCGATTACGTCACAAAGCCCGTTGAACCCGGAGATCTTGTCCGTATAGTCGAGGAGTCGCTGGGGCAAAAACAGATCGTGAATGAGCCCATGAATTCAGCACCTCCTAACGGTTCTTCAGACTTTCGCGAAAACCTCATAGGCGTCTCACCTTGCATGCGCCAGCTTTTCAGTCTGATCAACCAGATTGCGAAAGTTGATTCTCCCGTCCTGCTCCAGGGGGAAACCGGTACTGGGAAGGAACTCGTGGCCAAAGCCATCCACGCGAACAGCGAGCGCTGCTATCAACCGTTTATCCCAATCAATTGTGGGGCTTTCCCGGAGACTTTACTGGAAAGTGAACTGTTTGGCTATGAGAGTGGTGCGTTTACCGGAGCACTAAAAGCCAAGAAGGGGCGAGTCGAGATGGCTCATGGTGGAACGCTTTTCCTGGACGAAGTGGGAGAGATCCCATTGAAAATGCAAATTGATCTATTGCGGGTCCTTGAGGAACGGACTTTTCAGCGAGTAGGGGGAACGAGGGACCTCAACGTTGATTTCAGGCTCATCTGCGCCACTCACCGGGATTTAGCCAAGGAAATTGAAAGGGGCATCTTCCGTCAGGATTTCTATTACAGGCTGAACGTGATCGAGGTGGAAATCCCTCCCCTTCGCGGTAGAGTAGAGGACATCCCTGAACTGGCCCGCTATTTCCTGGACAAAATCCGCGCTGAAACCAACAAGCCGATCACCGGGATTCACCGTGATGGGCTGGAGTTCCTTCAGAGCTACTCGTGGCCAGGAAACGTTCGTGAACTTGAAAACGCGATCGAACGCGCGGTTGTGCTTGCAAAAAGCCGCTATTTGAGCAAGGATGATTTCGGGTTTCTTGTTAGGCACTCAGGACAAATCATTCCACAGACCCTTGATGAAAGCGAAAAACAGCATATTGGCAATATCCTCAACCTATGCGGTTGGAACATTACCAAAGCTGCTGGAGTGTTGGATGTCAGCCGGATCACGCTACGCAGCAAAATAAAGAAAT
Organism: Syntrophobacter sp.; assembly: GCA_039679945.1. GTDB lineage: Bacteria > Desulfobacterota > Syntrophobacteria > Syntrophobacterales > Syntrophobacteraceae > SbD1. Next base: position 3,127 of record JBDKTY010000263.1, read on the forward strand.
ACAACCTGCGTCCGGCTGCGGCATAGGCAGGCACGATTCCTTCTTTGCGTTTACATATGCAGTCGGGCAAATCAATCAGGCTTAAATTAGCTCTTATCCGCATGGGGCCGCTAACGGACCTCGAAACAAGCGTGGTAGCCGCCAACATCCAGGCTGTCCTGGGGATCAATGTTTATACCCATAACAGCGTTAATGTCCCCGAAGAAGCATTCCAGGAAAATCGCCTGCAATACGATGCGGGGCTGGTACTGAAATACCTCTCTCGATATCTCCGTCCGGATTACTCTCACATTCTGGGAATCACGCATGTGGACCTTTGTACACCCATTCTGACCCATGTGTACGGACAGGCTGAATTGGGTGGCAGAATAGCGGTTATTTCCAATGCCAGGCTACTCAAAGACACGGATACGACCGCCGCTTTGCCAAGCCGGTACTATGAGCGCCTGGCCAAAGTCGCCCTCCACGAGGTCGCTCACACATTTTCCCTCTACCATTGCGACACAGAAAGATGCCTCATGCGGTTCAGTTCAGGGCTCAAGCAGCTTGACCATCTGGATATATGGTTCTGTGGCCGATGCGAGTTCATCCTGCACAGGACGCTTGCGAACAGTCGCGGCTAGGATACCCTCAACTGTATTCCTGGTGGATCTCACCAGAAATCGCTTCTCTTCGACAAGTCTGGTCCCACGAGATAAGAGGTGCATTCCGCACCCCGCCGGGTACTCCAAAAGGTTCATTGTGAACCATCAAATCGCGCGCCTCGCCAGCGGAGTGGCGCGGTGGAACCATTTCATCGATGGCATGCACTTTGCCCCTATTCAGGGCAGGCTTCCTCAACTGGAGTGTTAAACTCCCAGTTCAAAGACTTTGATTCAGCTTTGGAAGCCATGGCCAAATCCTGTTAACTGTTAAGCAGTCTTCTATCGAGGAGGGTACAATGCCAGGTGGTGACGGAACAGGGCCCATGGGTATGGGGCACAACACGGAGAAAAGATCGGGCCGGAGAACAGGTGCGCCTGCAAACCCTCAACAGGGTGGCGCCTTCGACGGATTCGGCCGGCTCCGACATTGCGGTGGGCGTGGCTTCAATAGACGCCATCAAGTGCCGGGGCAGCCGCGCTTTGATGAAGGAAGCGCATCGAGAGGAGAGCGGACGACTTTCAACCAGCAGGGGAGCTCCCAGGAGGAGTTGGAATACCTGAGAGACTACGCTGCCGGCCTTGAAGACTCGTTACGATCTATCAGAACAAGAATAGCGGAGATCCAGGAAGGCCAAAGAACAATTACTCAAGCACCGGAATAGCGGAAACATGAGAACCCCGGGGCGGTTCCACCCACCCCGGGGTTCTCATGCACTGATCATTTGTGCTCAGTCACCGCATTCCAATCGTTTTTTCGCACTCCATCAAACAGCCCTGGGAAGAGAAAAGAGAGGATATGGCGCGCGGTATTCACATATTACCCTGCCTTCTTCCACCAAGCTGCCAAGAGCCTTGCTGACTATGATCGGTCGTTCTCCCAGAGCCCCGGCAATCTCCGGAGGGTTAAGCGAACGGGTCCCGTCAAGCGCTCCGACTATCCTCGCCGCCAGATACTCCTCCTCCAACACTTCCTGAACAACTTCGTCAAAATCCACTGCATTCAATTGATTTCCTGGAAACCTCGGTTCCGAAGGACGCCTGAGGCTGGCTCCCAGCACCCAGCGCATCCGGGGACGATGGAGCGTGGAGTGGGCGGCAAGCAGGAGCTTTCGAGAATTTTCTCCACGATCGATCGGTTTCATGCGATCCACCTCGCTAAGGAAAGACTCCACCATACGAACAAAGACATCCGGTTCGTTTACTTCAACATAGCCCAGCGAAATGCGTTGCCTTTCCAGACCGGACATCCCGAGGAGTTTTTTCATCAGACTCACCCGGTACCAGGTGTGATCCACTCCATACCCGTAGTGGCACGATGCCGAAGGTGTACATCCAGCCATCAGGATGAAGTTGGCGCCATTAAGGAAAGCCATCGAAAGGATAGTGGGGTCTATAATGCCGAGGCAACGCACAGGGATCAGAAACAGCCTGCTGGAGTAGGTGTACTTGCGAACGGCAGCCAACTCAGAGGCCCCCTGCGCCCCCCACCCGCAGGCGAACCCCAGGACATCCTTTTCTTTCATGTGTGAGATCACTGCCCTTACCCGTGCTTCAAGCTGCTGAGAACTGTTGTTCAAAACCTTCATGGCCCCGTAAGGACAGGCAGCCGCACAACTCCCGCCGCCATCGCACAGATGCGGATCGACCTCCCGCGGAACCGGGCCCTTTCCCGGCCTGATGTTTTGAACGGCCCCGCAGGTACATATTTCGTTGCACAATCCGCACCCCTGGCACAGATCTTTGTCTACAGACACAACCATGAGCGGACTCGCAAAAGAACCATCCCGTGCCTTTTTCCTGAGCCTGATGGCCTCCCTCGCTGCGCGTTTCCCCTGCCGCAAGGCCTCGCTCAGGTCGCATGGCTCCATTGCAGACCCGGCAATTATGGGCCATTTCACGGGCTCATGGGTCGCCTTGACCTTGAGCGGCGCCTTTTTTATACCTATCTCATCCGCGAAAACGGGCAGATACCGAATCAGATCCGGCTTGCTTGCGGAGATGGGGCAAGGCTCCGATGAAACCACCAGATTGTCCCACTTGATTTCGTGCTCCAGATGATCTCCCGGCCCCACAAAGGTAACGTAGCCGGACTGCACGACCGGATGGACATCCGGATCATAAGCATACGCCTCGATACACCTGGCACGCTCCCCGACACGGCTCTCATCCGTGGAAGGCAGCCGCACCCCGGCGGGATAGAGTATAGTAGGCTTAACCCTTGGATATTTCTTCACTATAAACTGACTGTTGTTCCAGGCTGCGATGACCGACATCTCCTGGAATTTCAATCCATTTCCCTGGCCGTTCACCCAGAACACAACCCTGCCGGACCTTATGGCTCCACTGGCCAGATTATCCTCGAGTTCAACCTGGTCTAAGACATGCCCGCAACCGCCAATCGTCGGTTTCAAACCGGGGGCAAACTTCCGGTCGACTGCCAGAATAACCGTCGAACCGCTGATTTCCTCTACTGTGCCATCCGGCTGTACCGTGCCCAGCCTGTAGTCCCCCGTGTGACCGTCCAGATATTCAAGAGGCCTGTCCGGTAATATGGTCACATAGGGAGCGCAATAGACGTCCTTGAGCAGCGCTTCCATTTCATCGGCGAAGAGCCGGGACCCGGGATATCTTCTGAGCAGGGAGACCAAGGCATCCTCCGGAGTGGACGCATCGGAGAATAGGATGCACTCCATCCGGTTTCGGGCCAACTCCCTCGCCGCCTCGAATCCCGATACGCCGCCTCCCACGATAAGCACCGGTCCCCCGAACTCGACATGCGTGGGAGGATGCGGTTCCAGACAGAACAGGCTTGCGGCCGCCCCGGCAAGCAGGGCCTCGGCCTTGTATGTGAGTTCATCCCTGGGATTATCGTGTACCAGCGCGATATGGTCCTTCAAATTGACCATTTCGATCTGCGATTCCATGATACCAAACCGGCGGAGCATCCCCATGAATCTTTCTTTCATAATCCTGTCGGAGCACGCTCCCATCAGTACACGGTTCAGACCTTCCGCTTCCACGGTTTTCACCAGTTCGTATAACCCGCCGGCAAGGCAGTACCGGGAATGAGCATGGACACTTATTATCCCATCTCTTCCATTTAACCGACTCCCTATTTCCTCCAGATCCAACCGTTTTCCAATAACCCTTCCACAGTCGCACAGAAACAGGCCTGTCTTTATTCCATTGTTCATGGCTGCCTCCCTTCCACGGTCGCCGCAAGCTGTCTGGTTTTGGCGAACAGCCGCTCCATGGATTCAGTTGGGCACACATAGAGACACACTCCGCATCCCACGCATTCCGGACTGGGTAGCTGATGAGCGGTGGTGACCTCCTTTTTGACCCCGCGGTTGGCGAATGAAATGGAACGTATACCAGCTACATCCTTGCAGGCAATCACACAGAGTCCGCAGCGAATGCACGTATCATCGCAGTCATCGCTCCTAAATGCCGATTCCTGAACGCCGTACGCCCCAGCAATTTCCCTGATCTTCTCCGAGCCGGGGTGTTCATCGACAAGCATCTGCAATATCCAATGGCGCGCATTTCGAACGCGTTCGCTTTCGGTGTAGACGTCAATTCCTTCTCTTATTGGATAGAGACAGGAGGCCACCATGCGATTTCTTTTTCCATCATTGACTTCCACAATGCAAAGCCGGCAGGCGCCGGAGGGTTCCAGTGCCCCACTGTGACAGAGAGTCGGAATGCTGATTCCGGAGCTTCGCGCGACATCCAGTATGCTCGAGCCTTCCAGGCCCTTGACTACACTTCCGTTTATATTCAGGGTGATCATCTCCGTCTCCTCTAAATCACCTCTATCGCACCGGCTTCACAAACTCCGGCGCAAACCCCGCACTTGATACACAGGGAGGTCTCGATTCGGTGAGTTTTTCGGTTCGTTGAAACTATAGCCCCCGTGGGACACACATCGGAACAATGAGCGCAACCCGTGCATGCATCGGAATTGATGGAGTAAGTGATCAGGCGCTTGCACACTTTTGCCGGACAGCGCTTATCGAGGATGTGGGCTTCGAATTCGTCCCGAAAATAGCGAATCGTGGAAAGAACCGGATTTGGAGCGGATCCTCCCAGTGCACAAAGAGCGGCATCCTGGATTGCCCGGGCCAGCGATTTCATCTCGTCCAGGTCTTCAATGGTGCCACGTCCTTCTGTAAAACGTTCGAGCATGGTGTGCATGCGCTTCAGTCCCAGTCGGCACGGCACACATTTTCCACACGACTCATCCATTAGAAAATCAATGAAGTGCCGCGCCAGATCCACCATGCATATCGATTGGTCCATAACAATCATCCCGCCCGAACCCATCATGGATCCCGCATGCGTGAGAGATTCGAAGTCCAGTGGCAGATCCCAGCAATCCTTCGGTATGCATCCCCCCGACGGCCCGCCTGTTTGAATCGCCTTAAACTCGCCCCCCGAGGGAACACCTCCACCCACCGCGTTAACCATCTCCCTGATGGTAATTCCCATGGGCACTTCGACCAATCCAACCCTGTTCACCTTGCCTACAAGAGAAAACATCTTGGTGCCGGTGCTTTTCTTGGTGCCGATCATGTTGTACCAGTCGGCACCTTTCGAGATAATGACGGGTACGTTAGCCCACGTTTCCACGTTATTGAGATTGGAAGGGCGGTCCCAGAGCCCCTTCTCCGCCGTGTGTGTGTATTTGGCGCGTGGCTCGCCCGGCTTACCCTCGATGGAAGCCATCAACGCCGTGGATTCGCCGCATACGTAGGCGCCGCCACCCAGGCTGATCTCCATATCAAAGTCAAAACCCGTCCCCAAAATGTCTTTCCCCAGAAGCCCCGCCTCGCGGGCCGCCGAAATAGCTCGTTGCATGGTCTCCACAGCCAGGGGATATTCCGCGCGCACGTAAATGTAGCCTTCAGTGGACCCGATGGCGTAAGCACCTATGAGCATGCCCTCCAGGATCGAATGCGGATCACTTTCGAGAAGTCCCCGGTCCGTGTAAGTGCCGGGATTACCCTCATCCGCATTGCACAGCACATACTTGGGGGCGCCCTTGGCCTTTCGGCATGACCGCCATTTTATCCCTGCCGGGAATCCACCGCCGCCGCGGCCGCGCAATCCCGAACGTATGATCTCTTCGATCACCTCATCCGGTTGCATTGCAGTGAGAGCCTTTTGGAGTGAGAAATAGCCGCCCCTGGCTATATAGTGATCAAGATTGTCCGGATCGAGGAGGCCACAGTTGCGCATAGCGATATGCTGCTGATACTTGAGGAAGTCCAGTTCCGCATAGCTCGGGAAACGCCGCATGAAGCTTTCCGTCTCACCCTGGTGAAGTTTGCGCGGACCACCATCCAGAAGTATCATGTCGGTATCGTTCCACGCCATGAGGCTGGTCTCCGGGATATCCCCGTTCCACAGTTCCTCCCATATCTTCTCTGCCGCCACGAGGTCCACCCGATTGTAGGTTAGCCGCGGCTTACCCGGTATGACCAGATCGACCAGGGGCTCCTGATAACAAAGGCCAATGCACCCCGTTTTCTCCACAAGCCCATTCCAGCTTGTGGCCCGGGCTTTACTCCGGAAGAAATCAAACACTTCACGGGCGCCGTTGGCCAAACCACAGGTAGCCATCCCCACGAGCAATTTTGGTTTTTTCGGCGGATAGAGTTTGGTGATACCCCTTTGTTTCGCTTTGAGCAGGCCTTCCAAGTTATGAATCTTCATCGCCCCTACCTCTTGCTGTGGGTCTGAATCAGGGTGTCCACCTTTTTTTGATCGAGGTTGGCATGGATTTCATTGCCTACCTTGGCTACCGGCCCCATGGAACAACACCCGAGGCAGTAAACCTTCTCAACCGACAGGTCCGACTCCGGCGTGCTTTCTTCACCAGCATGCGCCCGGGTGCCACGAACGATCGTCTCATACACTTCAGCCGCCCCCCTTATGTGGCAGGCGGTACCCACGCAGACGCTGATCTCATGCTCTTTCCTGGGCCGCAGACTGAAAGCTTTGTAGAAAGTGGCGACAGCCCACCCCTGCGATCTCGCCACACCCACGTGGTCGCATACGGCGTCCAGCGCATCGGCGGGGATATAGTTGAATTTTGCCTGGACCTCATGGAGTGCGCGGATCAGGTGTTCCGGATGCGGGGGTACATGCTCCAGAATGGCTTCCAATTCTCCAAACGACGTGTTCATGGCATTTTCCTCCTGCTGACGGTTGGTTTATCAGGAGGAGAGCAAGGGCGGAGCCATTAAGTCATGTTATTGGAATTACGTTGTAAAAACCCAAGGTCTTGTCCGAGGACACTCGTGATGTCGCAAGGAAATGGTCGGATATGAAACGAACGGCGGGAGATAAAGCGAAACAGCTTTTAAATTCAGCATGTTGGAAAGGCTGGAAAAACGTTGTAAAATCGCGAAGATGTTCGCTTACGAAAAAATATAATTAAAACAGTTACTTATTGGTTACCTCGAACTCGTATTACCTCTGCGCCAGCAATTGTTTCTGGAATGCGCGAATTTGAAACACAATGATGACGTAGGAGGTAAAATGGATGTAAATTCGGTTGGTTCAATTTGTTTCAAAACTGCTACATATGCTCGGATGTGAAATTGGAGGACACAATATTGTATGCTTTCATTTTCCGCCACAGCTTGCTCCGGCTGATCTGAAGCAGCCTGGCGGCTTCCTGTTTGTTTCCATTAGCAGTCTTCAGCGCCGCGAGAATCGTTTTCCTTTCCAGTGCCCGCAAAGGTGCTTCACCCTCTTCACACAGCGGTGTCTTCCCGAAATCGAAGGTCTCGAACCGCGGCAAATGCCGTTCCGTTATTATCGATCCCCTGACGAACACGAAACAGTGCTCGATAATGTGCTGCAGTTCCCGGACATTACCGGGCCAGGTGTGGCGGAAGAACAGTGCCATGACTTTTGGATCCACCCCTCGCACCTGCTTATTGAACTTGCGGTTCATCTTCTGCACGAAGTGGTCGACCAGAACAGGGATGTCACAGCGTCTTTCTCTGAGAGGCGGAATGTGTATAGGTACCGTGAACAACCGGTAATAAAGATCTTCCCTGAAACTTCCATTGCGCATGCCATCCTTCAAATTCACATTGGTGGCCGCAACGATCCTGGCTTCAAGGGGAATTTCCCTCGTTCCTCCCACGCGTTGGAACGATCTGCTCTCCAGCACGCGCAGAAGCTTCACCTGAAGGTGTGGTTGAAGATCACCTATCTCATCAAGGAAAAGCGTTCCGTTCCTGGCAAGCTCAAAGCGCCCAGGTTTGCAGGCTACAGCCCCGGTGAATGCCCCGCGCTCATGGCCAAAAAGCTCGGACTCCAGCAAGTTGTCCGGTATAGCGGAGCAATTCACGGCTATGAATGGTCCTTTGCGCCTCGCACTGTGCAGGTGAATGGCCTTGGCCACCAATTCCTTTCCCGTCCCCGAATCTCCCTGGATCAGTACATTGGAATCGCACGCCGAGATAATGGGCAGTCGTTGAATTATCTCCTGCATGGTCGAGCTGCCGGCTATAATATTTGCGAAACTCGGCGTCTCGGAAGGCGGTCGCTGGCATCCGGATTCGTGAAAGGTCTGCAGTCCACCCAATATCCTATCGCCTGACTGCTTCACCTGAGATGTATTCACGATAAGCAGCTTTGGCTTATTACCCTTTGAGAGTATCTCCACTTCCCGGTCCAGCAAGACCTCGCTCGTATTCATGGAGACCCGCATCGGGCAGTTGTGGCGGCACATATCACTACGAAACACCTCCCAGCAGAATTTACCCAAGACCTCCCGCCTGCTGTAGCCCGTTATCATCTCCGCAGTCTCATTGAAATAGTTGATTTGCCACCGGGTATTGATCATAAAGGCCCCCTCGGGCAGCATATCCATTAAACTCTGACACGAAAGCCCCAGAAACTTCAAAGCCTGATCGATTCTTTCATCTTCCCTTTTCACAAGCGTGATAACCGTGCCCGTCACCTCATCTTTCTCGTTGCGAAGGGGGAAGGATGTGAACCACACGCCATTTTCCGGCAACGGGCCACCTTTCATCAGGCCATGTTCCTCGCACTCACAAGCGAGTATTTCATCCCGGGAGTGTCCGGCAATCGCAAGGTTACGGAACAGAGAATGATCGGCGCCAATGAGAGTATCGCGCGAAAGGGAACAGCCAAGCAGGAACTCGGCAAGCGGGTTTGAAGCCAGAAGCCGGCCCTTGGGGCTGATTACCAGAATGCCGCAGTCTTCTCTCATGGAGAATCTCCCGGATAAGGGTGCTTTTCGGACAGAAGGAGGGAAGTGGACTAAGAGAGTATGAGGGTGAACCGGAGTAGACATTGGAAAGAGCAATTAGAATGCCAGATGAGAATCCATCATGTAATTATGCGACATATTCCGTTTCTCCACTATCTCAGGCACGAAACGGATCGGAATCTATCATAAGGCTCCGTGGCCGGAAATGGGTTGATTTTGCACCCATATCGTACGGACGGACTCAAAATGTTCCCTTACGAGCCGGGATCAGGAACTGATGCGCCGATGGCATGGACATTGAAAGCATATATTTTTTCCCCGGCGATTCAGCAAACCGGATGCCTTCATCGATGGCAGCATCGCTCTCGGCTCACCGGTCTGAACATCACGGAGAAATAGATGCCGCCAACCATGGAAACCGTCGTCTTTTTGCCCGTCTCTTATTGACCGGCTCGAAAGGAGTCTCATAAAACAATGCCGCGCATACTTCTTGTTTCTACACGTTCCGAGGGGCTTGCCCCCTTCACCAGGGCACTCTCCTCGGACTCCGAAGTCCAGCTCCGTCAGGTCGAGGGACATGCGGAGGCCATCGATGAGGTTCGTGAGCTTTCTCCCCACCTGGTGATTATAGACGCCGGCTTGCCCGACGCCGATCGATTGGAGTTCGTCAGAGAGCTGTGGCAGGTTGATGCAATGGTGAATACAGCAGTAATCAGCACACTTACGCACGAGCAATTTCATGAAGCGAGCG
>JBDKTY010000264.1:0-12926 GCA_039679945.1 Syntrophobacter sp.
CCAAGCTTGAAATAGAAGGTTTCGCTCAGGATACTTTGCCAGTAAATCATCTGGCTGAAGGTATGGATTTTCAAACCATCCTCATAATCTTTGTATGTGAAGGCCATGCCTAGACCGATCGTATCCCGCTCTGTAGCCGCCCAGGCGGGCGTCACGGTAAACTGTGTGGTAAGTTGATCCGGCGCCTCCCCGGATGGGTAAAGGCTCTGCCCGCCTCCGCCGCTAACCAGCAACGAAAACCTCTCGGTGAACGCGTATTTCGCACCAGCGCCGAATTCGTAGCGGTATCGCTCGGCCCTTATCGTGCGAATGCCTGACTGATCGAGTTGGTCCTCCATCGTGGTGTCGTGGACGAAGGCCGTGCTGATGTCCGTGGAAAACCCCGGACTCCATCGCGTGGTCAGGCTGACTCTGGATGCCGTATCGATCGAGTCCAATCCGGGGTTTTCGACATATTTCCGGGCCGAGGTGATGCTATCGAATTTGAGCTTCGTTAACTCAGTATCGCGCGATAGGGAAAGCTCAGGCGTAAAGCTGGTAATGAAGTCGCTTTGCTTGTTCGGAGCATTATTCGGGAGCAGCCGGATGTTGCTGTCGTATTGTTCGGACACCGTCACCGAAGGGTTGAGCGACCAATCAGCGCCGTGCGAGGCATGAGGAACAAGCATCAAGTATGCAAAATAAAGCGCGGAAGTACATGAGGAAAAGTGCCTGAAGCTGAAGACACGGCCCATCATGCTGACACGCCGATATATAAATCAGGCATAAACAACTGCTTATATGCCTCAATACTCGAATATACTCCATTGCTGGCATTTAAATCATGTAGAGTCCTGCCACTAAATTGAGAATATTCCACCTTAACCGCAACGACAGCTATCTTGTGGTGTGCCGCTAAAAAAGCAATATACGTCATAACCAAGAAAATACCAATTACTAACAAGATAGACATATTCATAAATAATTCCCATCACCCGGCATAAATTAGTCATTAATATACAAACAGTCACGGCATGAGCAATGAAAGCTCAACATTTATATATCCAACTAAATATCTGCACAATAAAGTTATTCTTAACTAAATACCCTTCCAATCACTCTTCATATGTATCGATACTCATCGAATAAATAGAATCATTACGCACCAGCACCCGACCAACCATATTCCAAGGTAAAGATGCGAAGACACCCCCTGCCCGATACGTTGCCTGCAATTCCGCGCATCCCGGTCGTCACCCCGAGAGCGTGGCCAGACCTACAATTGAACCATCCAGACGAGGATTACTCACTCCAGCTTGCGAAGAGTTGAAGGGTATTCTGCCTATTGGCGTGAAGCGTAAAGGCCTCCACGAAAATTCGCATCCCCGAGTGCCGGCTGCAAAGAGTCGCTCACTTTCAGTTCCGGCCTCTGTCCCCCGAAGCCCCGGTGTTTCATTCATATTCGGCTCATTGACAACTTGGTGTTCACTGAGTATGGTTCCGTTGGCATGTACATGATCATGTAAGATTTGTTCCGGACTATTCAGAGATAGTGATCCCCGGATGAGCTTCGGCCGTCCGTTTCATATCAGATTTAGATTGTTGCGTTCCATGCCCGATAATTCGGATCAACCCGAGGTCCATCCTTATGCGGCGCCAAACGAGTCGGTCGGTGCCGCGCAGGCGAAGCCTGTCTTCTTCGATCCAACCCACAAGCGCTGGCCGCGCCTTCGTTTCGGGATCACGCTCATTGCGCTGATCATGACCCTGCTCCTGGGAGCGCTCATTTTCAGCATCCTGGCCGGTCCGGTCTTGCCGCAGGTGAATCTGCCCGGCGTCAGTTTTTTATCTCATGGCATCCACTCGGTACCCGCCGTTCCCGCCCTGTCTCCCGAGCGTCCGCTGACGCGTCGTGAACGCGCGTTGCGCAATGTCAAAAACAAGCTGGTACGTGAGCGCGAGCGTGCTCTCCACCAGTTGCTTGCCAAGGCTCAGAAGAAGCCGCTGGACATAACCGACGAACAACTCTCCATCGGTTTTTTCGTCAATTGGGACGACTCGAGCATGAGTTCGCTCAAGCAGAACCTTGACAGCCTCGACATGGTAATCGCTGAGTGGCTGCACCTGGAGGATGCCGACGGATCACTGCGGGAGGACGATCCCGACCGCCAGACTCAGGCCACCGAATTCATACGTTTGCGCCGCCCCGACTTCCCGATCGTACCCCTGGTCAACAATTGGAACGGTAAGAAATGGGAGGGCGACAAGCTGGGTCGCATGCTCGCTGACCCCGCGGCACGCAAGCGCACGATCGAACAACTGCTCACTTATATCGAAAGCCGGCACTTTGCCGGGATCAGCATCGATTTCGAAAATATACCGGACAAGGCACAACCCAATTTTCAGCGCTTTGTCGCGGAACTTTATGCCGCGCTGCATCCGAAGAACCTCCTGGTGTCGGTAAATGTTCCGGCTTCCGACCCGGCCTTTAATTATCGAAAGCTGGCCCGCAACGTCGATTATCTTATCCTCATGGTCTACGACGAGCACTGGCCGGCGGGCTCGCCCGGTCCGATTGCCAGCCTGTCGTGGTTCGCCAGTGTGTTGCACCAGCGTCAGCAGGAAGTGCCCGCTCAAAAGATGATCGTTGGTATCGGCAACTATGCTTACGACTGGCAGGTGGGTCATCCGGCGGAGGAGCGAAGCTTCGAGGAAGCGGTCCTCACGGCAAGGGAATCGGAGGGTAATATCCGGCTCGACCCCGTATCCCTCAACCCGACCTTCGATTACTCCGACGATGACGATCACATCCACCGCGTGTGGATGCTGGATGCCGTGACCGCATTCAACCAGTTAGTGGTCACGGGGCCCGTAAACCCGCGCGGTGTGGCCATGTGGCGCCTGGGCAGCGAAGACCCCTCTCTATGGAAGGTATTTGGCAAGAACGGCCCTCTGAACGCGGAACGCGCCGCCGAGTTGCGTGACGTAAGCTTCGGGTATGGGTTGGACTACGAAGGCAAGGGCGAAGTTCTCAAGATCTCCGCTCAGCCTCAACCGGGGAGCCGCGATATTCAATTCGATCCGAAGCGCAACCTGATCGTCGCGGAGCACTTCACGGTGTTTCCCTTACCTTATGTGATTACCCGCTACGGCGACGCCGCGCGCAAGGTGGCGCTGACGTTCGATGACGGCCCCGATCCCCGCTACACTCCTCAGATTCTCGATACGCTACGGAAAACAGGCACTCCGGCAACCTTTTTCATCATCGGCGTAAACGGAGAAATGAACCAGGACCTCCTGCGCCGCGAGGTGGACGAGGGGCATGAGGTCGGCAATCACACCTTCACGCATCCCAATATTTCCTTGATCACCCCCGCTCAGTTTCAGCTTGAACTCTCCGCGTGCCAACGCCTGTTGGCCGCGGCGGTGGGTCGCAATTCATTGTTGTTTCGTCCCCCTTTCGGCACTGACAGCGAGCCCGAGACCGCCGATCAACTGCGTCAGGTCGAACTGGCCAGTGGTCTGGGATATCTCATTGTCGGAATGCAGATCGATCCCGATGACTGGCAAAAACCGGGAGTCGACGAGATCGTGCAGCGGACCGTGAACGCCGTGGAGAAAGGGGAAGGCAACGTTATTCTGCTTCACGATTCCGGCGGCGATCGCACCCAGACCGTGAGGGCGCTCCCCCTGATCATCGAAGGCCTGCGCAGCCGCGGCTTCCAGTTCGTCGCACTCTCCGAACTGCTGGGACGTGGCCGCGATGAAGTGATGCCGCCCGTGCCACAGGACAGCACGTTTCAGATCTGGACCGACAGGCTGGCATTCGGAATGCTCAGCCTGGCTGCGGCCACCATCAACTGGCTGTTTCTGCTGGGCATCGTGCTGGGAATCTCGCGGCTGGTATTCATCGGTGTGCTGGCGGTTTATCAGCGATGGCGCAAGCGCCGCACGGTCCACGACCCGGCTTACTCACCCTCGGTGGCAGTCGTCGTGCCCGCTTATAACGAGGAAAGAGTGATCATCCAGACAATCACTTCCCTGCTCGCCTCCGACCTCCCAGCGCAATTCGAGATCATTGTGGTGGACGACGGCTCCAGTGACGCCACTTATCAGAGGGCGAGCACCGCTTTTGCGGAACACCCACGGGTTCATGTGTACAAGCGGCCCAATGGCGGCAAACCGGCTGCGCTCAATTTCGGAATAGCGCAGACTCAGGCGGAAATAGTAGTGGCGTTGGATGCCGATACCCTCTTTGCCCGCGATACCATAGCAAAACTGATACGGCACTTCGCCGATCCGAAAATCGGCGCGGTAGCCGGCAATGCCAAGGTCGGCAACCGTGTTAATCTGCTCACGCGCTGGCAGGCATTGGAGTACATCACCTCTCAGAACCTGGACCGGCGCGCCTTTAGCGTGCTCAACTGCATCACGGTAGTGCCCGGTGCGGTAGGCGCCTGGCGGCGAGAACTGATAGTGCACGCGGGCGGCTTTGACCAGAGCACTCTCGCGGAAGATGCCGATCTCACCGTGGCGATTCGCAAACTCGGCTATGCCATCGTCTATGAAGACGAGGCGATCGCTCTCACCGAGGCCCCCGATACCGTGCGCGGGTTTCTCCGGCAGCGCTACCGCTGGATGTTCGGCACCATGCAGACCGCCTGGAAACATGCCGATGCGCTTTTCAGGCCGCGTTACGGCGCCCTGGGCTTTGTCGCCCTGCCCAATGTGATGGTCTTCCAGGTACTCTTTCCCCTGATCTCGCCGGTCATGGATCTGCTGCTCGCCGGTAATTTGGTGCTGACCGCCATGAATTACTGGTATCACCCGCAGGACTTTTCCCCGGAGGCTTTCTGGCGCGTTCTCTTCTATTACGCCCTGTTCGTGACGATTGACTACCTGGCGGGCATCCTGGCCTTCGCCCTCGAATACAAAGAAAACTGGACCCTGCTCATCTTCCTGTTCTGGCAGCGCTTCTTCTACCGTCAGTTGATGTACTACGTGGCTATCAAGAGCATCGTGAACTCACTGCGGGGAGTGCTGGTGGGATGGGGCAAACTCGAACGCAAGGGTACCGTGCGAACATAACCCCTTGACGGGCAGTAAGAAGGCTCCGACACCACCGGGCCGGTTCACTGTCTTCAGTGCCGTATGCACACGGTCGCTCAGGTCAAGCTGCTTTCCGGTATCCCGTGACCTCTCCAGCCTCTCATTTCGCTGAGCTGCCCACGCCACGCATCAGTCGGGTGTCTGCCTGCCCATAATGCTGGCACGCACCCCACGTCGGACCCTGGCCGCCGCTCAGGTCAAGCTGCTTTCCGGTATCCCGTGACCTCTCCAGCCTCTCATTTCGCTGGGCGACCCTCGCCACGCATCAGTCGGGCGTCTGCCTGCCCATAATGCTGGTACGCACCCCACGTCGAACCCTGGCTGCAAATAACTTCCCGGGCACCGCGCAGGGCCTCTCCGATTGTCTCGGGGCAAAGCTGTTGAGTCGCTCCAGCCGAAACGTCCTCCTTCCCGCGTGTTTCCGGGGAAATCCATGCACCGGCGCCAAGGCCGGTAATCGCCCGCGAATAGAATTCCGTACAGAACTTTACCGCGAGATTATCCTGAACCGGCCATCCAGTTCCGATGTAATTCCGAACACCGCGCTCGAAAAACGCTTCCGCTATTCCCGCCAGCTGGCGATTCATCTCCTCCGCGTTTATTGCCTTCCCCTGGCTGACCACCGAGGAAAAACACGCGTTTGAAAAAACCAGCCGCGGCGCCCTGCGGGTCCGAAAGATCTCGACCGCTGAAAGGGTCAGGTCCTTGCCGAATACCCAGCCCCCACGGGATGGTTTCTCCTGGTCGAAAAAGCAATGCCCCGCAAAGTGAATTATATCGAACGGCTCATCCAACAGGAGGCTGAGGATCTCGATCATGTCGCAGGCGGAAAAACCGATGCGATCAACTATTTCTATATCCAGATTGAAGCGGCACTTCATGAGGTTCAGTATTCTTACCAGTTCGCGTCCTTCGGCCCGTGCCCCGGAGAGTTGGTACTCCTGCTCGGCTGCGGGGTCAGCAATGACGAGGACCCTGAGTTTTTCGTTCAACTGTGGCACAATGCCGGGTGCGGGCGACAGGAGTGTACGAAATTGCCGGGCCATGCAGAGGTGGGTCCCGAGGAATGCGCGTCCGCCCGGCCTGTCGAAACAGGCCATCTCCCAGGGAATGGACGCGGTGCTACGATCCAGGATCAGTGTTACCGGATACTCGGTTTGGAGGAGTTGTTGAAATTCGGTTGGGAAAATGGCGGTATGGAGGAGCCGGCCGAACGTTTCCTGTTCCTGCCTGTATTCGCTGGCCACCAACCTCTCCGTGACAGCCACCGTAAAGTAGTCCTTCACCTCAGATGTGCGCACCGGTATGACGGCATCATCGGTCAATGCCGAGAAGCGGAAAAGGTTGCCCTCCCGATCGATGGTGATACGCGTCCCGAGGTTTCTCGGGGTGAAATCACGCCCGCCCGCCGCATCGTCATCCCGCTCTCCGCTTTCTTCCCGCGGCAGCCTGCTAATCTCCGGGATCTGGATATTGAGCATCCGGGCGGAGTCCTCCTCCCTTATGGTTTTGAGCAGGCCATGGAGGACTTCGGCACGGCCCTCATCTCTTTCAACCAGGCGAATCTTCCCTATCCTGTTTTCGTCTGGGAACCGGCTGATTGCGTCACATACGCCGAAAAGCATACTCCGGAGCGCCACGTGTTCCTTGAGATTACCGGCCCCCGACCCGATGAGCACCGTGCCGAATTCGCTTATGCCCAGCTTCGAGATAGCGTAAGTGACGTTGAACATCAGGAACCGAAGGTCGTGTCTGCTGAATCTTCCCTCATCGCCCATACCGGCAAGCAAAACCGCATCAGCCGCCACTCCCTTGCGCTCGACACCGCCGCACCTGGTGGGAATGAAAAAGACCTGTCCCAGTTCCGCCCCTATCATGGAGTGTCTGCCCGCCGTTGATATCCACCCGCAAAGGGCCCGATCCAGGCCGCTCTCGGCGTGGGCCGCCGCCACACCCTTGTAGTGCCCGACCACAACGACCGGAGAAGAGAGCTGTGTGATTTCTCCGCATACCACTTCAACCTCTATACAGGCGCACTTGTCCTCGGTCCGGCCTCCTCCGGGAACCTCGACCTCATGAAGCCGCGCTGAAGGCTGCCCCTCACAGGAGGCCGCACGCATCAGCGTCTCCTCGGCGGCGCGGATTTCATGCGCGGTGACCTCGCCAGACCGTGCGCGAATCGCGATTTGCTCAAGCTTGGCGCTGTTCCACTGGTCCCCAGGCGATCTATGCCACGTGCTGTTTTCCGGCAGAATGCTCCTCGCCGCCGGAGGCCTGTCGGGTAGAATCGAGGTGACACCGCTCTCCATCAATTCTTCAACCGCCGTCAGCACCAGGTCGTTTCGCGGGAGGCTGCCGTGGGATTCCTCTATGTAGTATGTCGGCAATCCCTCGATTCTTCCCAGCTCCGAAGGCACACGCCCGTCGCCGTTACAGGTAGTTGTGTATTGAAACTCGCCCGGAGCCGTTATAACCAGGCCGCAGAGCGTCTGCTGGTTGCAGCCCGCTATATAGGCCATACGCTTTGCATTGACGGTCTCCCGGTCTTCAAGGTTCTCGTGAAACCTCTCGGCCGCCTTCAGATTTTCGCCTATTACCGGAAAGCTTCCCCAGGCAGCTTGCCGGTAAATACTTCGCGTCTTGTCCGGGATCATGGATGGCGCGGGAAGCATTTGGTACAGTCCGGTAAAAGTACCTATAATCTCGAGCACCTCTTCGAGGTTACGGCTAAGATCCAGCACGGAAAGCCAGTTCACCAGCTTTTCCGATCCGGTAAGAACCTGTGGGATGGAGTAGGACCCGTAATTAGGCGTACCGAGCATTATCAATCGACCGCCTCGGCCCTTTCCCTCGTTGTCGCGCATGTTGTCCCAAAGCTGCTTATACAGGCGAATGAAGTTGCGGCTGACCAGGCCGCCCATGGAGTGCGCCACCAGATGTACCGGCTGCCCCTTGAATTTCAGGGTTATCAACTCAGCCAGGGCCTTGGAAGACTCATCGATATCAAGCCGCCAGTCGTAAGGAAAGGGTTCGACGTTCCAGTGTTCGCTAAGCCTCAGGATCGTGCGTGCATAGGTGCGTTTGTCAAGGCAGGTGGCTCTGACCGCACGCGGCACATCCTCGGGCCGAAGCTTTAGACGATCGAACTCCCCGAGCGCCAGGCGAAAAAGGTTTACCCAGATAAGATCCTCATTGCCCTCCTCGCTGATTGCGAGATTCGATCCCATGATGCCTGGAAGGAAGACAACGTTTCCGAGTTTTTGGGCTGGCATCAGCGAGCGTGCCCGGGTGGCCAGCCTCTGAAGCTCTTCGAATTCCTCGGCGCCGAAGTATGCCTCCATGGCATCACGATCCGGGTCGGCAGGGCCGCCCCGGGTGGTTTCAACCGAGAGCTTCTCTTCGAATTCCCGCCATCCCATTGCTGAAACGGTGCGCGCTGTATTCCTCTCCCCATCTTCCATCACGGGCTCCTTTAATCCTTGCCGATATCCAGACCAGAAAATCTCCCGTCAGGATGGCATACGCATGACAGCCCTCGTGCCCCCGCCTTTCATCAACGCTCCCGCCTTCACACTCGGCGAACGGAAAGTAACGGCGAGTCCCTCAAGCTCGAGAGGTAACTTCGGGGTCCGAGCGGGAGCACCTCGGGTCGCCTTCTCAACCGAAGCCACATCCACGCCCGGGAAAAGCTGGTCGTACTTCTTTTGAACCTCCTTGACCACGTCCTCCGCGTGCGCGTCCAGAAGTTCCGGACAGATTGCGGCGGTCCTTCTGAAGGTTTTTACGCACTCTTCGGCATCCTTTTGACTGTTTCTTCTCACGGCCGCCGTGAATTCCCCGTACGCGGCCTTGAGTTCGGGGATCTTCGCCCAATCGGCGCGAGTCGTCGCCGCGTCGATGGAGAAAACGAGGTAAGGAGTACCGGGCATCGACTTGCCATCGCGCAGAAGCTCCAGATTCCCCGGCGCCACGCTAAGCTCGTTTGGCTCTACTGAATTCCGAGGCAGACGTACGAGCGCGCACCAGCCCGTTACCAGAGGATCCACGTCACGAAGAATTCCAATTTCCAGTGAGGTGCTGTCGGCCGTTCCCGTAAGCAGTTCGACCCCCTTCTTAATGGGATCGACAAAGGGTTTTGCCGCGCTGACGAAGGCGACTCCGCCCGCAGTTGTCAGTTCTTCGAGGACCTGGATGAACGGCACGGCAAGGTCCGCGTGCTTGATGGCAAAAACACCCATGTTGAGCGACAGCGGCCCACCTGTGTAGGGCATGGGCCCGAAAACCGTTCTGTCGATATGGAGCACGCGTTCGAGCTTGCTGGAATCGAGATTGCGCATGAAGTCGGGTGAAAGCACTGTTTGGATAGTAGCTGTCTCACCATTTTTTAGCTGGAGCGATGCGGCGCTGTGAAGCGCCGCGTGAAACTTATTCCATCCTGAACTTGTAGCGGCGATTGCCATTGAGCGCATGCGCACTGTCACATACGCCTCCTGCATCTCAACCACCCTGCCCTCGGGCAGCGTATTCGCAGGCGCTGGCACGGCCGGCGCGGGAATTGGTGTCAGGGTCCAGTTCTGTTGTTCGACCTTCCACCAGTCACGAATTGCATCAAAGATCGACATATCCTGCCCTCCATCAATGTAATCGCCGGTTGCACGGAGAAAGCACACCGAGACTTCGGCAACAAGAAACCGCGTTGATCGTCCCGCAAACTAACTGGTAGAATCATGGCCCTGCGGCAACGGCGGGTTATGGAGCTTGCGCTCCGCTGCTCCTTCCACGCTGAAAGCATGCATCCGGGTACGTTTCCGAAAACAGCCGGCGGAACTCGACTGTGGGAATGGATATGAACGAGGCTGGCAATGCCGGCATGAACACAATGGAATGTATCAAACGAACGACATAGAAATCCCCCTGCACCTGTCCCGGACGAACGGAGCGGCGCACAGGTTTCTTGTAATTTATCGATTACCACGGAAAGGTTAAAAATTCGTTACACCGCGCACGGGACGACAGGACCGGGATGCCGGTCTCCGACACGGATTTCGAGTTGACGGACTTTTGGAATACTGAAAAACGAGCGACCAACTGTGAAAGAAATCATAATGAAAGCCTGGTACGCAAAGGCGATCCCCCTTCGCAACGTTATTACGTACCATCTTTCTTTTTATGTTCAACATTGATCCACCGAGACGGCGCAATTGACGCCGATATTGTGTATACTCCCCTCTCGGGGCTTAGGGTTCAATACACATTATCAAGAGAGTCAACCGGATGCGATCTTCATCTTCCGGGAGGAGAGTACGGCAATAATATGGATACGGGAATAGAGCCAAAGAGCAAGTCACAGGTAAAAAGAGAAATGATCGCCTTGCAGGCCATCGGCGAGAAACTGGTGGAACTGTCCCCTGATCAAATCAGCAGGATCGATATGCCTGGAGAACTTAGAGAGGCGCTGCTTTTTGCCAGGACGATCACCAGGGGCGAGGCCCGCAGGCGGCAACTTCAGTACATTGGGGCCCTCATGCGCGAAGTCGATACGGAGCCCATCGAGAAGGCCCTGGCGATCATAGGCAGGGGGCAGCATCAGGATGCAGAACACTTCAAACAGCTTGAGCGATGGCGGGATGACCTCATGGATGGGAATGACGCGCTGATGGAGGACATATTGGCAAGGTTCCCGGATACCGACCGTCAGAAACTGCGCCAGTTGGTGTTCAATGCACGAAAAGAGCGGCAGGAAGATAAACCTCCCAAGTCCTCGCGCGCCCTGTTTCGCTTTCTAAAGGCGCTCACCGGGCGATAGAACCCGTGAAGAGCCGCGGGTGCTCACTCCGGAAGCTGAAGTGGACGGCATTACAGGGTGGAATGTCCGGGATACGGGGAAAGGCGGTAAAGTGAGTGTCTCTTAAATGTTTTTGGGGGCATATGCCCCCAATTTTTCGCTTCTGCTGGACAATAAACATTGTCCAAAAATCGATGGAGATGAAGGGATTCGAACCCTCGACCTCAGACTTGCGAAGCCTGCGCTCTCCCAACTGAGCTACATCCCCAGTGCTCGGAACATATACCCTCTTCTCCCCCCACTGTCAAGGAAGTGCTGTGGCACTTCGCAAACGCCCGTGTCGTGGCGTTTCACCGGTAAATCATGAATCCGGGGCGGGAAAAGAAATCTCAGAAAAGCCTTTTGACCCAAACGAGGCTGAGATTCAGATTGATGTCATATTTGCAAAAACGTTCGATCCCCCAGTGGTCCCTGGAAGTCTCTTTGAGGGCCAGCAGGCGGTCAAAATCCTTTTCGATCACTATGTTGCAGAAATCGACCGGAACCGACCGCACGAAGTTGAGTTCCTCCTCGTTCCAGAGCGTGCTGGCGATGTCACCGACACCATTCTCCAGGGTGTCGCTGGCGCACACCTTATAGCATGCCCCGCAGGTGCAACGATGAATCGAGTCGAAGTCAGTGGGTACGGGATGCCCGTTATCGCAAAAGGGACAGACTACGATATGGATGCCGAAAACCCTCCCGGCGCTCGGAGTTCTGGTGGAAATAGACTTGAACAGATTTTTGATCTTCGTTTCATCCATGGTCTCGCCTGTCGGTTCTCCTCTGATTAGCGATGGTACCCGGCCCTGGCCGGAATTCCATGATATATATATTCTTTCACCTTGAAATCAAATACTACTTTGGCTTAATAATCCAGTCTAAGTGAAAAATCGTTCCCGATCCATAACAACTGAAAGGAAATAATTTGGCCATCCTGCATACATCCACCGGCAAGGTAATGTCAATACTGAAGGCACTGGATCAACTCTACCCGGATGCTCAATGTTCCCTGGATTATAAAGGTCCCCTGCAACTTTTGATAGCCACCATACTCTCGGCCCAGTGTACCGACCAAAGGGTAAACCTCGTGACACCCGCTCTTTTCCTTAAGTATCCATTGGCAAAAGACTACGCCGACGCCCCCATCGATCAACTCGAACAGGACATCAAGTCCACGGGCTTTTATCATAATAAGGCCAAGGCGATAAAGGAATCCTGCCGCCTGCTGCACGAGAATTTCCACGGCGAGGTCCCCACGGATCTCGACCGCCTCGTTGCGCTCCCGGGGATCGGGCGCAAAACGGCAAACGTGGTTCTTGGAAATGCCTTTGGAATTCCAGGAATCGTCGTGGACACGCACGTTGATCGCGTAACTAAAAGACTCGGCCTCACTGTCCAAAAAGACCGCGATAAAATCGAGCAGGATCTCATGGCGGCGATACCAAAAAAAAGATGGACCAAATTCTGTCACCAGATCATTCAGCTCGGCAGAAATATATGTATAGCCAGAAAACCCAAATGTTCCACTTGCCCGCTACGCCCCAACTGCAACTACGGGATGGATGAATCGGTGCCGAAGGCCTGAGAGCCTTTACGGCCTCCTCAGAGCCTTTTCAGAGTGCCCAATCGACAATACTCTCCGGCATTGACAGGAATCAGTGGAAAAACCCGCCGGCCCGGCGGCATTCCATTCGGGGGCCTCCCCTTTTCGAGGCTGCGGGTTCGAGTAAAGATCGCCAGTCAAGCTGTATCCCCTGTCTCGACTCCCTTGCATTCCTTCCGGGAAGGTGGGATATTCCACAAATCGCCCGTGATTCTCATTTTCATGCCCCGTATTTTTCCGTTGACACTGCACCCATGTTGCGCTAGCAGTGTAAACGATCAGGAGACTTTCGCTTATGCAATCTCAGGAACTCAATAACTGCGTTCTGATTTGGTGGTGGCAGGCCTCGTAGCGAGCCTGCCCGCCTAAGCCTGTTGTGCATAAACAAAGGGCCGTGGGTCCAGGTTC
>JBDKTY010000265.1:0-6128 GCA_039679945.1 Syntrophobacter sp.
ACGATACCTTCGGGGCAGTACATCCAGCAAAGATGGCAGGAGGAACGGCCGGTTTTGGATGGAATGCATTTGGTATGGTCTATTTCCGGCCTGGAGGATCTCCAGTCGCCCGTTTTCCCCGCTTCCGCCTCGCAAAGGGTGGACCTGGCACTGGTAAAAGGGTCTTTTCTCACATCAGTCGAACACATCCGGTCTTCCTCTCGGTTTGTTTCCATATGATCTTTATCCTGACAACCTCCACCCTGGCGGGTAGAAGACTTGCCGCTCCCGGGCCAATCCGGAATCATCGGTGGATCGTGGCCCGGTGTCGGGTCTTGTGCCTCCGGGGCCGGATCCTGAGCCCGGAGCCTGTTCGCGGGCGGGCCGCCGGCGGCGCGAATCGAGCCGGGAGCCCATGGGTTCCGGTCAACTTCCCGTCTCAGGCACAGGCCCGTTCCGCGGTGCTGAATGTATGTTCGTAGGCGAACCGGGCGCCTTGTACGTTCTTCTCGGCGGCTTCGCCTTTGAAGTGATTTCTCAGTGCTTTTTCGATGCTTTCCATGCCGACAAGGCTGGTGGCCCTGGCGAATCCACCCAGAATGGCCGTATTGAAAAGCACCGCGCCCATGATGATGAGGCCGGCTTTGGTCGCGGCCAGGGTTGCATCGGTCGTGGCAATCCTGACCGGTGCATTCAGCCGTATTGCATCGGGAGCCTTGGCGCTGTTAATGAGCACGAGCCCGTCCGGCTCAATTCCGGCGGTCACGTCCACCACCCGGAGAATACTCTCGTCGAGCACGACCACGATGGATGGCTTCCGAACGAGTGAAAAAGTCCTCACCGGTTCGCGCGCGAAGCGGTTAGTCGCGATAACGGGAGCGCCCCTGCGTTCGGCTCCGAAGAAGGGTGCGGCCGTAACACCTTTGAACCCGTCGTAGAAAGCGGCTTCCGCCAGAATCTCCGCGGCGGTCACGGCGCCCTGCCCACCACGGCCATGCCATCTCACTTCAATGTACTTTTTGTCCATTCCGCGTCCGGTGACCTCGTCTCGTAAAGAATATTCATACTACGATCCCGTACTTGCATGCCCCGGATTAAATATCCTTTTCGGGAATCCTAGTCAACAACGCTCTGGTTTCTCCGCTGATGCATCGTCAATGCTTTCTTTCGCAAGATTGAGCGCCGACATCAATATCATGGGCAGAGCCAAGACTTTTTTCATTCTTGCTTTCTACTACCTTCTTCACGGGGAGGGGGTAATTCAGCAGCCGGTAATTATGATTATTTCAGCAAGGCGCCTTGCTTTGTCCTGTCGCTTAGAACCTTGTCCAATAGTTCATGGGCATTATCGGCTTCTTTCTTGCCGACTTTGGCCGCGAGCACGGATATCAGGCTCTTCATCCCGGCCTCGTTCAGGCCGGTATTGAACCCGATGTTCAAGTGGGCCTGCAATTGGGGGTTGACCCCGTCCATACTGGCCAGGGCGGATATGGTCGCGATTTCCCTGCTCTGGAAATCCAGGTTGTCGCGCCCGAAGATGTCCCCGAACAGGTGTTCTTTCAAGAAGGCATCAATTGCGGGAGCGAATGCATAAATCGCCCCGCTGGCCGGTGATCCAATCAGGCTTGTCTGAATTTCGGTTCCAAGTTCGAGCCTGCTTTTGCCAGCAGGCAACGGGCTTGGCTCTCTGCCGGGCTCGTCCTTGATGCCTTTCTTCCGCCGTTCCTCCGTGACGCTCATAAAAGTGCCGATGCCGTTCAGGCTGCGCGGAAATCCTGTATAGGCATACATCTGAACGAGGACCTCCTTGATTTCATTGACAGTCAAACCGGCATCCAGCCCTTCGTTCAGGGCTGCTTTCAGCTTGTCCAAGTCGCCCTTCGCGGTGAAAGCCGCAATGGTGACGATTTTTTCCTGTTTTGCGTTCAAGCCTTCGTCTTTCACGGTCCGAGCCTCCGAAATAGCTGCAATGCCAAGAACTGAGATAAAAATGCCCGTAAGAATTACAGCCAGATTCTTATTCATGATATCACCCACTTCATTTGCTCCCGTTGCTGAGCGCCGGGAGGCCAAACGCGCGCAACTTCAGGGTCACACCGTGACCATCACCATCCACTCCGCGGCCTCGCCGTCCAACTGTTCCACGATGGCTATGTGCGTCATGACCGTGGTTGCCGTGGCGCCGTGCCAATGTTTTTCACCCGGCGGGAACCAGACCACGTCACCCGGCCGGATTTCCTCTATCGGGCCTCCCCAGTGCTGCACGAGGCCGCGGCCCGCCGTCACGATCAAGGTCTGGCCCAGCGGGTGAGTGTGCCATGCCGTCCGGGCCTTGGCTCACGCGGCTTCTTATCGCGTGGTCCGGCACTGCGGCAGTGGGGGCATGGTTTGAGCGCGGGTATTTCGCGCGTGAAAATTCCGTTTCCATGTTCTTCTTCATCCGATAAGAAGCCATTTCAAAGACGCAAGGCACTGTTTCTTTCGCCTCGCAGTTTGCCGAGCCAGGAATCGAGAGCTTTATCCGATTCGCCCTCCCTGGCTTGACGGGGTTTGTATAAATCGAGCCCTTCGAGGACAATGGCGTTTTGGGCCTGCTCCTTGAAATGCGGGAAGAATTTACCGACTCCTCCCTCGTGGGTACAAAAGGAGGTAACTCTTTTGCCCGCAAAGTCCGCCTGTTTCAAAAAACTCATCACCGGGGTTGATACCGTGTACCACCATACCGGGCTGCCGACCAAAATCAGGTCATAAGATGACATATCGGGCGGGCTTTTCTTCAACGACGGCAAATCGCCCGCCTGCAACTCCCTTTTGGCCTCCCGTGTGCATTCGGAGTAGTCGGCCGGATAGTTCTTTACTGTCTCGATTTCAAAAACATCGCCCCCGGTTTTCTCCCGAATCATTTCCGCGGTGCTTCTTGTGTTCCCGGTAAGAGAGTAGTAGATGACCAGCACCTTCGTGCCGCCGGCACCCCTTGAGGCGGAATGGGCGCTTTTAGGGTCGCGTGCCGAGGCGCTTTCCGCGCCGGGGTCCCTGTTTGCTTCCGTGATGAACCCTGTTTGTTCTTTTTTTTGTGTCATTTCCCGTGCTCCTCTATTTCAGATTTTCCATGGCTCGATATATAGCGCTGCCCGACTCCGAACAGTAGATACGATCCTACCCAATTATTGCCTAATTCGATCACTGAACTATCCAAACGGAGTGAATTGTGATATCAAGGAACGGATATGGAAACTCATGTTCTGCCTCGATCACGATAAAAACAACAGGTTACCCCGACATGACAGAAAACGACCGTGCAAGCCTGGAGAGAACCAACATTCTGTTGAAAGAGAAATTGCTGCGTTGGATGCCTGAAAGCGGGCGCTACACGACCGCCATCGATGGTTTGGCAATCTTTCGGCGAAATGAGGCAAAAAAGGCCGAAAATTGCATTTACCAGCCGCTTGCCGCGGTGCTTGTCCAGGGATGCAAACGATCCATAATAGGCTCCGAGGAGTACAGCTACGGGAAGAACCACTGCCTGGTTGTCGGGGTGGACCTGCCGAGCGCGAACTACGTCATTGGAGCATCCCCGGAGCAGCCGCTTTTGGGGCTTTCGCTCTACCTGGATAAATACCTGACCACTCAACTGGCGGCGGAGATTCAGCCTTCCACCAGACCTGGAAATGATTCCTGTAAGGGCATGGCCGTCGCGGAAGTTGATCCGGACGTGCTGGATGCGTTTCTGCGCCTGGCCGAGCTTATCGAGAAGCCGGAACAGATACCGGTTCTCGCGCCGATGATTATCCGCGAGATTCATTACCGTCTGCTCATCGGACCTCAGGGTGAACGCTTGCGGATGGTCAACGCGCTTGGCACTCAAAGCAACCAGATTGCCAGGACCATCACATGGCTGAAGGATAATTACAAAGAGCCCCTGCAGGTTGATGAATTAGCCAGGAAGGTGAATATGGCCCCTTCCACCTTCCACCGGCACTTCAGGGAGGTGACGACCCTCAGCCCTCTGCAGTTTCAGAAGCGGTTGCGCTTATATGAGGCCCAGCGGTTGATGCTGGCGGAGAATGAAGATGCAGCCGTAGCGGCACTGGCGGTCGGATATGAAAGCCCGACGCAGTTCAACAGGGAGTACAAGCGGATGTTTGGAGAGCCCCCGCACAGGCATGTGAGCCAATTGAAGTAGTTCATGGCCATGGGTCCCTCATTGCTATTTTATGAAAAGAATCGGTCGCCGGGTGTTTCTCTCGTTTTCGGAGGGAGCGTTTCAATGAAACAGGCAAAGTACGTCCTTGCGATCTTTGAGCCCGGAAATGTTCTGGACAAACGGAGGCTCACTGCCTGTTCAACTACACGGTATGAGCCATAAGCTTACGAAGCTGCCATCAATGGAGCTTGCGCATGGAAGCGGTCACTTGGAATCGACGCCGTTTCCGTGGAAGTCGAGATGGACCTTGCGCTCGGCATTTTCTCAGGCTCATCGGTCGCGTGGCTGCCCCTGCCGCTGAATCGGGATGTGCGGCGTAAGAGAGGGCTTTCGTATCGTGATTTCTAAAAGAATGCTTGCTGACATGAGACCTCTTCTGATCGTATCGGCCATTCTTGAAGGCATGGTTGGGGCAGCCCTGATTCTAATACCCGCGACAACGATTACTGTTCTATTAGGCGCACCTCCCCATACTCCGGTGGGGCTTGCCGTCACTCGCGGGTGCGGGGTGGCACTGCTTTCGCTTGGCGCCGCCTATTGGCTGGCCCGCAATGAAACTCAGAGCGCCGTAGCGAGGGGGCTCGTTATCGCGATGCTGCTTTATAACGGCGCTTTCATTCTCATTCTTGGTCATGCGCGCATCGGTTTAGAGTTAAATGGAATCGGCCTTTGGCCCGGGATTGTGCTTCATGTTGCACTCGTGATCTGGTGCGTAATCTGCCTGCGGCGCGAACCCCGCTTTGCAAGCCCCGCGGCAACAAAAAGATAAGCGGGGCCTGTTGGTCGTTTTCGGGATTTCAGGCCCTCCAATTCGGCAACAGGGCGATGCACTTGACTCCCATGAATTACTATCCGTCGTGGTCGAGCCTCGGTCTCCGAGGACTCTTGATCAGGGACTTCACGGGCACAGGCTCGACTGCGGCTGCCTGTTGAACCAAGCGGTAGAAGAGCTTACCTCTGGAGTTGGAAGTCCTTCGATTGAAACGAAATGGAAAAGTCAAGGCTAAAATCAGGAATGGCAGAAGTTTGGGTATAATTTTCTGTTATTGTGAGATATTATTGGGAATATGCGAAGAAGTAGCAAATAGGGCGTCATAATTATAACATAGTGAGTTATTAGTTTTATGTTATGAATTCCGCTAATAGGCGAGACGGCTCAGCCAAATGCCGGAGCCAAGTCGAGGCGAGCGACCCAACCTTGACCGGTAAGGCGTCGGTTATCGCCTCTTCCTATGTCGATTGCGTTCTTCGGCAGGGGAGAGAGATCCCTGATGTGTTGGCGGCGCTGGCCGGCTCACCCGAACTCGAGGCCACCAAGCGAGCCTATCTGTCGACCTTCATGGAGAAATGCCGGATTATCCTGACGCCATTTGCCGAAGGGCGGACGATCACATCCGCGGGCTTGTGGGCGATGCTAGGAGCGGCGGAAGCCTTGTCGAAGGCAGCGGCAATCGAAGACATCACCCCTGAGCAAGCGAAGAACGAACTCTACCACACGATAGTCGCCATGATCGCCAGGAGCACACCCACCACGTGACCCAGGCTTTTCGGCGTGTGGATGCCGGTACCAACTCGCTCTCGAACTTTAGAGGGCGGAAGCTTGAGTCACCACATTTCTTGTTGAACTGGCCAACTATCCATAATAGGAAGGCAAATTTTCTGTTTCCAAAGATCCCAGAATGCCCCATCATTGCTGAAGCCCTTCGGATGATCGTCTCTCCGAGCGGGACTTCCATCGGGTGCAATCGCCGAGTAGCTGGTGTGGATTTCACCGCAGGAATGGTCCTACGTGGTTTCAATCATAGAATATGCCTCAGACCAGCGGGCAAAATCATGGGAGATGTAATCTGAGTAGTTGACGTTTTGGCGTCGAAACGTTATATTTTTATCATGAAGGCGAATCAAAAACGGGCAACAATCTATCTGGATACCGAACTGCACCGGG
>JBDKTY010000266.1:0-2589 GCA_039679945.1 Syntrophobacter sp.
GGGGATTCGACAACCTCTGTACCCGGACGCATTCCGAGGTCGATCTGGAAAACCAGTCCGAGGCCCGGAATTTGTTCGCCGCCGAAGCCCCGGAGCATGTGTTCCTCGCCGCCGCAAGGGTCGGGGGCATACACGCGAACTACGCCTGCCCGGTGGACTTTCTGCTCCGTACCTCAAGATCCAGGCAAATGTGATCGAAGCGGTTTATAGATCCGGCGTAAAGGACCTTCTCTTCCTGGGAAGCTCCTGCATCTATCCCAGACTCGCACCGCAGCCGATAAAGGAGAAAGACCTCCTGACCGGTCTTCTCGAGCCGACCAATGAACCCTACGCGATCGCCAGGATCGCCGGCATCGAATTGTGTGAGTCGTTCAACCGCCAGTACGGAACGAGGTATTTGAGCGTCATGCCCACAAACCTTTACGGGCCCGACGACAATTACGACCTTGAAAACTCGCATGTTCTGCCGGCTCTCATAAGAAAATTCCACCCCGGCAAAATTGCCGCTCGGGGTGAGTGGGACACCGTCTTTGAAGACGAAGCCACCCTGGGTGCCATTCCGGGCGATATTCGCTCCAACCTGGCGGCTATTGCGGCTTTTCACGGACATGCTGTCCCCGAGGCAATCAGCGCGCGGGGGCCGATCGCTGGATACGGCCCCGCCATGCGGATCTGGGGAACGGGCTCTCCAAAGCGGGAGTTCCTCTTCTCCGACGATCTGGCGGATGCCTGAGTGTTCCACATGGAACGCCTGGAAGAGCTCTTTATCAGCCTCTCCAAGGATTCTTCCCTTCCGCCAAATTCCCACGGCAACACGGCCTCCGAAGCGGAAAACGTTTCCGCCGCCGCCAGGCATCTGGTTAATATCGGATACGGCTGGGACCTCACTATCGGCGAACTCATGGCGAACGGGGAGAAGTTCCAGTTCTGGAATGGCGTGACCCTGATCTCCACCGGTTACCTGAGTCCTCGATATTGCAAACTCTCAAAAGCTGTTTTTCGAGAGGTATCGATGGGTGGAACGGGCCAATTTTCATCGACATCTTCACGCTCAGGGTAGATTCATCTCGCACGCAATTCCGTATTATATGATGTAAACTCAAGCATACCTTTACTATATTCGCTGCCTCATTTTCATGCCGGCTATCCCGATATCCCTTCTTTTGCGAGGGGCACCGGGATAGGCGGCATTTCTTTTTCTTGACCGCTATTTGCATTGTCGTATCAGTACGGGATTGCCCTATTCACAATCTTATGATAGACGTTTTTATGATAAGGATATTTGTATCCTGTCGGAAAAGAATTCCTGTTTGTTCGGTGGATAGATCATAACCCCATGGTGTTGCAGGGCGAACTCACGGGGCGACTACACCTGATCATGCTTCGATGTCTCTCTGGAAAGTGTTTTGGGGAATTTGCAATTTCAATGACTTGCATGGGCCATTATCATTCATGCCGTCATTGCGGCGGACCGCGGATCAAGTTCGGGGCAGGCGCCGGTAATCCAGGGCTTTCTTGACCGCTTGCGGGAGTAAACCTGGCCCCCGGCCTTCATCGGCGTGACGCTTTGGCCGCGGGTGGCCCACCGTTTCCTGCTCACGCTTCACCACGTGAACGCGGGGTTGTTTCGCTCAACACGAGCGAGCGTTTATCACATCGCCAAGGGGCGGTGCGTCCATGACGCATGCGGCGCCACACCGTGGCTTCCCGATCGCGCCTTCGCCTGAAACTTCATCCTCTTCCAAGGTGGATGAGATTGGCCGCATTCGGACTTTTCTTCTCAAGCGTCCTGCTGGGAGCGGCGGGCGCCTGGGTGGTCGGCCGGGTCGCAGACAAAACAGGTTTTCTGGATTACCCCAACGAGCGAAGCTCACATCGCACCCCAACCCCCAGGGGCGGCGGGATCGGCATCTTCGTCGCGTTCCTGTTGTCGGCCTCTGTAACCGGCGCCCCCTTGACCTTCCACGTCCCGATAGGCATCGTTTCCATTATTGCCCTGTGCGGAGACCGCGTTCCTTTGTCCCCCGTGCTGCGTCTGTACTGCCAATTATTCCTGGTGCTGTTCCTGGTCGCGGGTATGGGGATACCGGCCGCCGATAGCCGGTACTATCCGGCGCTGGTCCTTTTCTGGACCGTCTTTATCGTGGGTACGGCCAATCTCTGCAACTTCATGGATGGCATCGACGGCAATGCGGCTATTGCGGGAATCGTCGGGTTCGGCCTGCTGGCGCTCTATCTTCTCGCCAGGGAAGCTCAAGGCTACCCGTTCATCACGGCCGTCTGCGTCGCTCTGGCGTGCCTCGGTTTTCTCCCCTTCAATATGATGCCCCGGGCAAAAGTCTTCATGGGTGATGTCGGGAGCATCCTGATAGGGTCCGTCTATGCGGGCCTGGTATATGTCACTTCGTGCACGTTCACGGATTTCGCCTGCATGGTGTCCTTCCTCTTCCCCGCCTACGCGGACGGCCTCACAACCATGTATATCCGGCTGCGCGACGGCGAGAACCTCACGCATTCGCACCGCCGGCACATCCATCAACTCCTCGCCAACGAGGGAGGAATTCCGCACTGGAAGATATCCCTCGCATT
>JBDKTY010000267.1:0-26223 GCA_039679945.1 Syntrophobacter sp.
GAAGTATTCTATATTTGGTTCTGATGTACTGTTTCGGCAAATGCTCTTACCAAGGCACTGCCAATGTTTGCATTGCAATACCAATTCTCCTTAGCAAAAGAACCTCATTCGCCTGGAAATCTGGATAAAAATACAAAAAAGAGATTGGCTCTTTCCGAACTGTCGATTGCGGTTTCCTCCCTCCACAGCCAACAAGATAAACAGGCCGCGGGAAGGTCAGGGAGTTCCAACTCCCACCGGTAGACATGGACTCCCGCTGTTTTCCGATCACTGCAAATGAGTGGGAGAAGGCCCCGGCTATTTTGCCGGGACCATTCTTCATCCTGTACAGGTGTTCAAACCGCTTGTTCGAGAAGTCGTATCCTGGTGATTTCGGGACAGATGCCCTTCCCCTCTCATACCAGTATTCGAGGAGTTGCTGGAACAGACCGTTCGTGCCGGGGTATCGAAGCATGAGCGGGGATGTTCCCCCTTCGGTACCCGGGGCGAACATCATCTTGAACGCAGTTAAGCACCAATCATGGAGGCCGATCTCGCTCCGTCGCTTATGTTTCAATATCCGGCACGGATTCTGGATGCGGCACATATCCAGATTGCCGCGCGGCTAACTGATATAATCCTCTTCCACGTATCTGCCTTCCAGCAACGTTTGAGCTTCGATATCCGGAGTCTCTTCGCCGGCATACCGGGTAGCATCGGCGGAAACCCTGTCCGAGTACACATCGCCGCCGCCACCGAGAACATCCGCGGCACACTCTTCATCGAACTCGGTCATCCACAATGGTCTTCTCTGTTTGCGCAGTTCAGATATATTAAATTCCATGTTGACCTCCACCACAATTAGAGGTTTATTAGCAGTCGAGCTACATTCGCCAATGCGAACGTTTCTTTAATTGTGCCATATTTAATTACTCAGCCGCCTTTGTCAATGACTGGGCAAAGGCCTCCACCCCTGAAAGGCGGAGAGGGAGAAAGGAAGAGACCGGTTAAGTTCCCGACGAGCGAAAATAATGGTAAAGTAGGAACGGATTAGAGGGAAGGAGCGGCGGAGGACCGTTGGCGATTGCAGCCCGAATGCCGGGTAAAGCGGCATCGACCGGCGCCATTGGACTATTCTTCCCGAGGAGACGCGGCGAAGTGAGATCGTAAGTCCGGCAATGTTCGGTGCGGTGATTCGGACTTTTTTGGAATTGAAGGGATGGGAGTGCATTTTTTGCTGATCAAATCTCTTCGAAAAACCGATTGAATTCTATTAGGTTTTCTAGTTTGTGCCGAAAAGGAGCTTGGTGCGATGCAGACGGAGGAGAGGCGAAAATTTACCAGAATCCCATTCAGTTCCAGAGCGATTCTTACGAGCAGCGATGCCCGGTTAAGCGGTACGATCCTTAATCTCAGCATCAACGGCACCTTTCTCAAAGTTCCCCAAAAGATCGATATCGGCCGAGCCGTGGAAATAGAATTGTTTCTGACCGGCCCCGCATCCGATTTGAGCGTCGTGCTCTCGGGAGAAGTGGTAAGGCATGTTCCGGACGGCGTAGCGATCAAATTTACCGGGATGTACCTGGATGTTTTCGAACGCTTGCGGGAAGTCGTCGCAAGCGGACTGAACGACAAGAAAAAGGTGGTTGAGGAATTCTTGGAATATATGGAACGGTAGCCCGTGAGGGTCTCCTTCCCGCATCCTGAATTCAGCCTCGGAAGTCTTCGGATTCCAATTCCCCGACCTTTCGATATACCGTCATTGCCGCAATCACATGGCAAATCCAGCCGGCCAGACCTTCCGTAACCAACCATGGTTCGGGGGTGATCGGCAGCCCAAAATTCCCTTCGGAAAATGCCCATCGTAGAACTTGCCCCGGCCCTGGCCTGGACCGAGAAGACTGAACACCGCCGCATTTCCCGCCCCGATCATCTTGAAGCACCCGCCCCGGAATCATTCTTGTCCATGAACGTTTTTCAGGAGGCCAGGGCCCTTGTCCCGCCGCTATCGACATCACGCATGCATAAAGAGTTGTGTTCCGATATGGCGTTTGCCCTTCAATGCATCTCAAGGAACAACTCATTTCTATTGGCGCCGGGCGCTCACCGGATGAAAGCGTTCCCTCATCCGTTTGCGCGGGGTTTATTGCGTTCAGCGCGAACGGCTGGACACAACCGTTTCTCGGACTCCGCATCGCGACCAGCCGGGTAAAATATGAGCCCTTGACTTTCACCTTTTATTCACCTTAAAGTATATGAAACTCAAGTTGAAAGAAATATCGGGAAGGGCAGGCAGGACTACGGCGCGGCGGAGAGTTCTCGAACAGGTAAGAACGCTGTAACCCGATCGTTCAATGCCGCTCCCCCCGGAAAATGACGGTCCGCATTAGCGGGAATCGAATGTGGCGGGCAGTATATGTTTCGAAATATAGTTCATATCGCGATCCCGGATTTCTGCGCGGCGATGGAAGAGCTGAGGCAGCCGGAACTGAGAAGATGTCCTCTTGTTTTGGCCACGCCCGGCGAGAGGTCGGTTATTCAAGGCGTAAACGGGATTGCCAGGAAAGAGGGCATAGCCGAAGGGATGCCGCTTTGCCGGGCGCGCCGCTTGTGCCGCCGTGTCCGGACAGTCCCGACGGATCATTACTATTACCTGGAACGGCACCAGGAAGTCGTACGGGAATTTGCCCGATTTTCGCCACTGGTCGAGGGAACGCATCCGGGAGGCTATTTCATAGACATTACGGGCACGCGCCGCCTGTGGGGTCCCGAACCCGATATTGCCTGCCGGATGGAAAAGGACCTGGCGCGGAAAGTCGGGCTGCACGCCCGGATTGGACTCGCCTCGAACAAGCTGGTAAGCCAGGTAGCCGCGCATTGCGTGGAAGACGGGAACTTGACTTACATTTTCCACGGGAACGAAGAATCCTTTTTTGCCCCCCTGTCCGTTCACTTTCTTCCCGGAATCGGCCAGGCAACTGCTTCCAGGCTGGCCGGTTTCAATATCCAAAAAATAGGTCAGCTCACCTCCTTTTCCGTGGATATGCTCTCCGGGGTATTTGGCCGGGCGGCGGACCGCCTCCTCAAAATCGCAAGAGGCATTGATCCGGCCCCGGTGCTGCCCTTGCAACAAACCGACCGGCTGTCGCTCACCAAGACTTTGGCACGGGATGAAATCGACCTCGATCGGCTGGAGTCGGTTCTTTTCAAGCAGATCGAGGAGGCGGGCTGGAACCTTCGCGAACATAACCGAAACCCGGGGTGGTTAAAATTGGGAATCCGGTATGCGGACGGGACATCGGCGGAAAGCCGAAAGCGGCTTTCTCCGACCGCGATCGAAGCCGATCAGTGGCTTTTCCAGGCGATCCTTCCTCTTTTCCTTCAACTGTTTAAACGACGCGTTGCCGTTCGCGGGATAGTGCTTGAATTTTCGGATCTTGCGATGCCTTTTCGCCAGCTCTCGTTTTTTCCGTGGGAGAGAAAAACACGCCGAGACGAGGCGGTTTTGCAAAAAGCACTGGACCGTATCCGCCTGAAGTTCGGAAAACGGATCATATCGTGGGGTAAGGCGGTGCAATTGAATGCGAACTGATTTCGTCCATCTGCACGTTCATTCTTTTTATTCCATGATGCAGGGCGTCAGCTCACCGCGAGCGCTTTGCGCGCAAGCCGCGCAATCAGGCTTTACGCATCTCGCGTTGACCGACACGAACGGATTTTACGGACTGATAAATTTTCTGGAGGCAGCGCGTGCGAACGGGATCAAACCGATAGTCGGGAGCATGGTCCGGGACCACGGAACATCGGCGGTAATCCTGGCCAAAACTCCATCAGGCTTTGAAATGCTTTCCGGCCTGATCACCAGGAGCCACCTGCAAAAAGATTTTTCCCTGGCTTCGGACCTTCCGGAAACAAGCCACGACATCATAATCCTGACTCCCGATCCTGAATTTGCCAAAACCCTTCAAAGCCGTTTCGAATGCTACCTGGAAATCGTACCCGGTCCTTCCGACCGCGCGCTGCTGGAAAGGGCCAAAAGCCTCCGGATTCCCCCGGTTGCGACCAACGCGGTGCATTTCGCGCTTGAATCGGACTATCCGCTACACCGGCTCGCGCGGGCGATCACCCTTAATAAAACTCTGAGCACCCTTTCCATATCGGAAACCGCTCCCCCGGAACGGTGGTTGAAATCCGCCCGTCAAATGGCTCTCCGTTTCCCCAACTGCCCGGAGGCCCTGGAAAATGCGGCAGGGATCGCGAGGTCCTGTCACACGGAATGGGATGATTTTCGAACCGTTTTTCCTTATTACATGGACAAAAAGGAGGATCACTTCGCACTTCTCCTTTCTGAATGCCGCAAAGGGATTTCCTGGCGCTACGGCCACACCAACGAGATCATTGAACGCCGTCTTCACGAAGAACTCGACCTTATCCGGCCCAAAGGGTTTATCGACTATTTCCTGGTGGTAAAGGACATCGTGCGGCGCCGCCCCATCCACTGCGGCCGCGGCAGCGGCGCCGCGAGCCTGGTGAGCTATCTTCTGGGTATCACGCATGTCGATCCCATCCGGCACAAACTCCTCTTCGGCCGTTTTCTCAACCCCGAGCGCAAGGACCTTCCCGATATCGATGTGGACTTTCCCTGGGATGAGCGGGATGCCTTGTTTGAAGAAATCCGCCGCCACTACGGAGACGAGCGGCTGGCACTGGTAAGTAATCATATAGGATTCGGAGCCCGGGCCGCGGTGCGGGAGGTCGCGAAGGTTTTCGGCATCGCACCGGGTGAAATCAAAGAGGTGACTCGCCGGATGCATTATTGGGCGCACCCGGAAACCCTTTGGGAACATGTCAAAACATATCCCAAATTCCACGACTTTCCCCTCGATCCTCCGTGGCCCGAAATCATCGATCTCGCTTCACGTCTCGAATCCCTTCCCCGTCATATCGGCACGCACTGCGGCGGGGTCGTAATCGTTCCCGACAAAATCCACCGCTACGTTCCGGTTCAGATCAGCGCCAAGGGGGTACCGATCATCCAGTGGGAAAAGGATCAGGCGGAAAAGGCCGGCCTGGTCAAAATTGACCTTCTCGGGAACCGCTCGCTCGCGGTGATTCGCGATACAATGAAATCGGTACGGGAAAACACGGGCGACAGTCTCGACTACGCCAATTTTAATCCGGTGGATGATGCGCCCACACAGGACATGATCGCGCGCGGGGATACCATGGGTATTTTTTATCTCGAATCGCCGGCCACACGCCTCCTCCAGGCTAAATCGCGCAGAGGGGATTTTGACCATCTGGTCATCCACTCGTCCATAATCCGCCCGGCCGCGAACCGCTATATACAGGATTACCTGCGCCGCCTTCACGGAGAACCTTATGAACCGCTGCATCCGGCCCTTAAGGAACTTCTCCATGAAAATTACGGAATCCTGGTTTACCAGGAAGATGTTGTGCAGGCGGCGATGGCTCTGGCCGGATTCACGTGGGGGGAAGCAGACGGTTTAAGAAAGGTAATAAGTAAAAAAAGCCGCGACCAGCTTTCCAGCTACCGGCAACGGTTTACCGAAGGATGTACGCGCAACGGGGTTGCCCGTGAAGTGGTGGAAAAAGTCTGGGACATGTTCACTTCTTTTTCCGGCTATTCATTTTGCAAGCCCCACTCCGCATCCTACGCCCTGGTGAGCTTCAAATCAGCCTATCTCAAATTGCACTATCCGGCTGAATTCATGGCGGCCGTCATCACGAATGGAGGAGGATACTACAGCACCTTCGCTTATGTTTCCGAAGCACGCCGCCTGGGACTTGCCGTGAAGGGGCCGGACATAAACGAGAGCCACCTGCCTTACACGGGCAAGGGGAGAATTGTGCGCGCCGGTTTCCAACAGCTCCAGAATATACGCGGGAGCACGGTGGACACAATTATCGAGGAGCGGCAAAAGCACGGCCCCTTCATTTCACTCCAGGATTTTGTCCGGAGGGTGTCAATCCATTCAGCGGAAGCCGCCGTGCTCACCCGAAGCGGAGCATTGGATTCGATTTCCGGAGGTCTTAACCGGCCTCAGACCCAGTGGTTTCTCGAATCGTGGCTGAACAGGTCGTCAGGCGATGTCAAAAACCCGGGTAAAGGGATTCCTCCGAGCGGGACAACGACGCGTGGCATTCCCATCCCGGAATCTTGGGAGGAGAGACGCCGTCCCCGGCAAAGCGCCTTCATGCTGAAAAGTGCTCCGGTCAAGGTCCCCCCTCTTCCCGACTTTACCGATCCCGAGAAATGGGGACATGAGTGGGAAACCCTTGGGTTCGTCCTCTCGGTTCACCCCCTGGACCTTGCCGAATCGTTTTTCCGCTCCATTCGCCGCCCTCTTGTTCCGGCTTCGGATTTTGCCGCTCACGTGGGTCGAAAAATCTGGGCGAAGGCCTGGCCGATAACCCGCAAGGAGGTGTCTACCAGGAAAGGCGAGGAAATGGAGTTCTTTACCTTCGAGGATAAGACAGGGATTTTTGAGACGGTTTTTTTCCCGAAAGCTTTCAGACGCTTTTGCCAGGACCTCGATATGAGTCACGCTTATCTGCTCCAGGGCCGCGTGGAAAGCGAGTTCGACATGGTAAGCCTCAATGTGGATTATGCCTACCGCGTGCCGGAGAGGGCTTTCTAATTACATCGGGCAGGAGATCCGCATCCAAAGCTATTGCCAGTCAGTCCATCGCGCCAGGCTGACGCCGCGGTGTAATGGAACGGAGTACCAATTTGCAGTTGTCCGTCTCCTGAGTTATTGTAGCAATATCGCGCTCGTAATCGACCGTAGCCAAGGTAGAAGCCTGGGATGGCAAGGCTGGCGCGTGATTTGGAATGTCGCCCGTATTCAGCACGTAGCGTCAGGGGGGTTACAAATGGCTAATGTTCGGCCCATTAGGGGAAAGCGGGACGGAATTCTCAAGGTTGCCACTCTGCGTGGGGGCCGGGAAGGTGCGTCTTTTCGGATCTCCGCCCCGCGGTGAGGAGAACGCGGAAGCGATGTTGACCTTATGGTGGAGATGGAAGACGGGCAAAATCTCCTGGATCTCTCTCATCTTCTCCAGGGCATGGAAGAGTTGCACGGCTGCCGAGTGCATGTGGTCGAACCAGAGGCTTTACACCGGGCCGTCCGGGAACGCATCATCAAGGAGACAGCGCCGCTTTGAAAGGCGACAAGGTTTACTTGACCCACATCCGCGAGTGCAGCGAATGTATTGAGCAATACACCGAAGACGGCCCGGAGGTTTTTTTCTCCGGCAGGTCATTCAAGCCGCGTGCGGCGTGGCTCAGTGCTATCCTCTTGGGAATTGTGCCCATATTGGGCACCTCTCAATAGAACACCGCCAACCATACCGTCTTCCGCCCCGGATCGGTCCACTCCACACGGTGTCTTACATGTGCCGGGATGTTGACCCAGTCGCCGCGTTGCAGAACATGGAGTCCGTCTTCTCCTTCAAACTTCAGCGCCGCGCTGCCTTCGATGAGCAGGACGAATTCACTCTCGATTTGATCGTACCAAAACCCCTCCGGCGAACAGTGGGAGTCGGAAATGATCCTTTCGATCCTCACCGTTTCCGAACTCACCAGTGTTTCCACTATTTCATCGGGGAGATGGCCAGGAATGGCTGAGTACATATTACCTTCGGTCATGATGCGTGTCCATTTTCCGGGGCTGGAATGTTCAAGTGGCATTCATACTACGTATCACGGCAAAAAGCCATTCGCGGTTGGCAGCAACCATTTCCGCGCGGGAACCGGCTTTCATGCCGGCTGCCCGCACGTGACCGGAGCAGGCTTCTTTCACGCACGAACCTGTCGTTGGCGGCAAGTATCGGGTATCATTTATTCACATACCGATGTCGCCGAAAGCTTCCACGGGGAAGATCAGTCTACCGTACGGACCTTTGCGCACTTGCCTCCTGTCGCTCGCCATACTGATTTCGAGCATATCATCCCGGTTGCTGTCTTCAGTGTCACCTTCGCATTTCACACGCGCTTAAACGATTGGGCTGAATAGATGAACTGGAATCCGAGAACATATCCTGTCTGGCAGCGGTGCCTGGGAGCATTGGTGATCGTTCTCATCATCGCCGGAATCCGAATTGTATGCTTCGGGGCCATGGAAGCGCATGCGCCATTCGTGCTCACTTATCCTTCCGTGATACTGGCCGCTCTCTTTGGTGGAATTTCAGGAGGTTTGGTGGCAACGGCAATGGCTGGTTTTCTCACGTCTTTGTGGCTGGAACCGGTCGGCTCCTTTGCCATGGCAAATGATATGGATCGGCTGGCCATGGGCATTTTCCTCATATCCGGCGCGGCGATCTCATTTCTGATCGAATCCGCTTTTCGTACCCGGACCCGGGTTGGAGATGCGTTACGCAAGAGCGAGGAACAATTTCGACTGCTTGTGCAACAGGTCCGGGACTACGCCATATTCATGATTGACACGGAAGGGCTCGTCATCAGTTGGAACGCGGGAGCCGAGCACATCAAGGGCTATCGGGCCGAAGAAATCGTCGGCCATCATATGTCTTGTCTCTACACCCCGGAGGACAATGCACGCGGGCTGCCCGCCCGTCTCCTCCGTCGCGCGGCGGCCGAGGGACGCTCCGAGGATGAGGGCTGGCGTGTTCGTAAGGACGGCTCCCGGTTCTGGGCCAATGTGGTTGTCACTGCATTGTATAACAGTGAGGGGAAGTTAAGAGGATTTTCCAAAGTTACTCGCGATGTCACCGAACAAAGACGCATGGAAAGCGATTTGCTTCACGCCAAGGAGGAATGGGAGCGCACATTCGACAGTGTACCGGACCTGATCGCTATTATGGACACCAACCACAGGTTGACTCGCGTGAACCGGGCCATGGCCCGGCAGTTGGGGACCTCCCCGGAAAAAATCATCGGCGCTCACTGCTATAACCTCGCACATGGTTCAGATCTGCCACCTCATTTTTGCCCTCACACGCAATTGCTCAGAGACGGGAAAGAGCACGTCGTTGAGGTTCACGAGGAACGACTGGGCGGCGATTACCTGCTCACGGTGACGCCATTGCGGGACG
The DNA here is from genome assembly GCA_039679945.1 of Syntrophobacter sp. GTDB lineage: Bacteria > Desulfobacterota > Syntrophobacteria > Syntrophobacterales > Syntrophobacteraceae > SbD1. The sequence continues at coordinate 9,058 of JBDKTY010000267.1, forward strand.
CGGAAGATCAGATACTGGGATCGGTGCATGTGCTGCGCGACATCAGCGAACGAAAGCGAATGGTAGCGGAACTACGCCAATCACGCGATGAACTGGAACTGCGCGTGCGGGAGCGCACTGCCCAGTTTCGGGAGGCCAATCAGAAATTGCTCCTGGAAGTCGAGGAACGCAAACGAGTCGAAGGAACCGCGGAAGCGGAACGCCAAAGATTTTTCCACGTTTTGGAAACCCTGCCCGTTTACGTTTGCCTTCTGACGCCGGACCACCAGGTTTCCTTCGCCAATCGCGTGTTTCGTGAACGCTTCGGCGAGTCCAGGGGCCTTCGCTGCTACGAGCATCTGTTCGGCCGCAGCGAGCCATGCGAGGCGTGCGATACTTACAAGGTTCTGGACACCAAGGCCCCCCATCAGTGGGATTGGACCGGCCCCGACAAGCGAAATTACAATGTTTTCGATTTCCCGTTCACTGACACGGACGGCTCCAGCCTGATTCTGGAAATGGGTATTGACGTGACAGAGCGCATGCGGGCGGAAACCGAACTGAGGGCCACTGTGTCCAGACTCGGACTCCTCAACGTGGAGTTGCAGGAATTTGCCTTCGTCGCCTCGCACGACCTCCAGGAGCCTCTGCGCAAAATCCAGACTTTCAGCGATATGGCAAAGAAAAGATGCACCCCTCCATTGGACAGTACCGGCCAACAATATCTCGATCGGGTGATCACATCGGCGGGGCGAATGCGGCAACTCCTGGATGATCTGCTCCAGTTCTCACGTGTCGTGACCAGGCCGGAACCTTTCGAGAAGGTTGATCTCAACCGACTCGTGCGGGAAGCGGTGGATGTCTTCGAGCAACAGATAATGCAAACCGGCGCGAAAATTGAGATCCAGGAGTTACCGAGCATCGAAGTCGATGCCAGCCAGTTGCTCCGGCTTTTTCAGAATATGATTGGAAACGCTCTGAAATTCCGGAATAAGGACAGGAATCCTTTCATCAAAATCTATGCAGAGGCCGGCGAGCAAGACTCTTGGGACATCTTCGTGGAAGATAACGGAATCGGTTTCGAGCAACAGTTTGCTGAAACCATTTTCAAGCCTTTCCAGAGATTGCATGGTCGAAAAGAATACGAAGGCACTGGAATAGGGCTGGCCATCTGCCGCAAAATTGCCGAGCAGCATGGAGGCAGTATCAGGGTTCGGAGTGGACCGGGCAAGGGATCGAAATTCATACTGAAGTTGCCAGGAACGCAAACGAGGATGAAGACCTCCGGAACGGAATAACCCCCGGGGGCGGTAAGCCCCCGGGGGTTGCCGAAGCGAAGCGGCAAGAACCTTATATGTCGTAATAGAGTTTGAATTCGTGGGGATGCGGCCTCATGCGGACAGCGTCCACCTCATTTTCACGCTTGTAGCTGATCCACTTCTCGATAACATCCTCGGTGAAGACATCGCCCTTGAGCAGGAATTCATGGTCCTTTTCCAGGGCCGCGAGAGCGCCTTCCAGCGAACCCGGTGTAGACGGGACCTTGGAAAGTTCCTCGGGACTGAGGGAGTAGATGTCCTTATCGAGCGGCTGGCCCGGGTCGATCCGGTTTTCTATGCCGTCGAGAGCCGCCATCAGCAGCGCGCTGAAAGCAAGGTAGCCATTGCAGGAGGGATCGGGGAAGCGGACTTCGAGCCTTTTGAGCTTCGGGGAAGCCGAGTACATCGGAATTCGAATTCCCGCGCTCCGGTTGCGGCTCGAATAGGCGAGGTTCACGGGAGCCTCATAACCGGGGACCAGTCGCTTGTACGAGTTTGTGGTCGGGTTCGTGATGGCGCAGATGGCCGCGGCATGCTTCAAAATGCCGCCCGCTGCCCACAGGGCCATTTCACTGAGTCCGGCGTACTTGTCACCCGCGAACAGAGGTTTGCCTTCTTTCCAGATGCTGATGTGGATATGCATGCCTGAGCCATTATCCCCAAAAAGAGGCTTGGGCATAAAAGTAACCGTCTTGCAGTTCCGGCGGGCGACATTTTTGATGACATATTTGTACCATTGCAGATTATCAGCCATCTTGACCAGCGGCGCGGCCTTCATGTCAATTTCCGCCTGCCCCGCGGAGGCTACCTCATGGTGCTGGCACTCAACCGTGAGGCCCACCTGCTGCATCGCAAGAACCATCTCGGTACGCAGGTCCTGCTGCGAGTCGATGGGAGGCACGGGGAAATACCCTTCCTTGTACCGGGGCTTATATCCCAGGTTGGGCGATTCCACTCTCCCCGTATTCCACTGCCCTTCAACGGAGTCGATATAATAGAACCCGTGCTGGGTCGAGGTATCGAACCGGATGTCGTCAAAAATGAAGAATTCGGCTTCGGGACCGAACCACGCCATATCGCCGATTCCCGTGAACTTCAAGTATTCTTCGGCCTTTTGCGCGATGTGTCTCGGATCGCGCGTGTATTTTTCCTTTGTAACCGGGTCCACCACATTGCAGATCATCGTGAGGGTCGGAGCGGCCATGAACGGGTCCATTTGCGCCGTGGTCGGATCGGGTATGATCAGCATGTCACTGGCATTGATCGGCTGCCATCCGCGGATGCTGGATCCGTCGAAGCCGTAGCCTTCCTCGAAGTCGCTCTCGCCCAGTTCCGAGATCGGGTTCGAGAAGTGCTGCCAGGTCCCCACGAAATCCATGAACTTGAAGTCCACCATCTTGGCGCCGTTTTCCTTGGCAAAAGCCAGTACCTCTTTTGGGGTCATATTTTCCTCCTGTGGGTTTTCAAATCAGGTTTTACTGCCAGTCCGGGGTTGCATAGGCAAATTGCTTGCCAAATACCGCAAAACGAGAACCAGGTTTCGCCTCCCCCTTGTGGGAGAAGCGCCTGCTCGCCTCTCTCGCGGTCGTGGAGCATCTCCGAAATCATAAACTTCCGCAACAAAAAACAATTTTGGAACAAAATTGTTCCTCGAAAAGCTCCCAATATCTAAAAAATGAGGTGCAAATGATGCCTCGGAATCTAATTGTTTGAAAATTCAATGGATTTTCAAGCTGAGAAGTGAGCTGGGCATTGGAACAAAAATGTACGTTCCCGGGAGAGGAATCCAACGTGGGCTGATGGTCCCGATCCGTTCGGCCAAATCACCCGGACCGTGAAATCAGCAGACGAGGGAAAGGCAGTCCAACAATTCCTGCCTGACCTTCTCATGCAGATCGTAGTCCAGCAGCTTGTTTCCGTTCAGGTCGGTGGTATAAAACACATCCGCGACCTGGGCGCCCGGGGTTGAAATCTTCGCAAGCTGAATGGTGATCCCGAGCCGATAGAAAACATTGGTGATCATGTGAAGAACACCGGGCCGGTCCCACGTATACACCTCCACTATTGTATAAAAATCGGAAGCGTCTTCGTCAATGAGGACCTTGTCACCCATGCGGGGAATACACTTTTGCTGCAGAATAGAGGGTTTTCGCTTTGTCTCCAGGATTTCATCCAGGTAGGTAACATCGGCCAGCGCACGTCTGAGGTCGTTTTCCAGTTTGGCCCACAGATCTTCGGAATGCAGCGGGTCGGGAATGCGCTCGACGATGATGATATCACAGGCGACCCCAGGTTCGCGCGTGAAGATATCCGCGGAGAGGATATTGAGTCCACGCGCCCACATGACTCCAGTAAGCAGGGCGAAGAGGCCGGGCCTGTCTCGTGTCACAATAGTGACCCGCCACATCTCCTCCTCGGTCGGTTCAGCCCGCATGCAGAGCGAACTTTGGGCCAGTTCCTTTTCCATGGCGTAGTGCGCGAGGATCGCCTTCGGGCTCTGAGACAACAGGTACCGAAACGGCAACCTCTCCATCCAGCCGGAGATTTTCTCCGCCTCGGCCGGATCGGGGACCAGTTCCAGTATTTTCCCGGCGACCTCGGATGTCTTTTCTTCCAGGTCTTCCGGCTCGAGGTCCCCGCGCAGCAGGAGCCGATCCACTTTGAAGAAGAGCTGCCTCAGCAGGGAGGCCTTCCAGGTGCTCCAGGCGCTTGTCCCAGTGGCCCTGCTGTCCGCGATTGTGAGCAGATACAGCAAAAGGAGCCGCTCGCGGTCCTTTATCACGACGGCGCATTGAGCGATGGGTTTCTCGTCCATGAGATCGCGTTTCAGGGCCGTCTCGGCAAGGAGAAGGTGGTGTTCTATCAGGAAGCTGAGCAGGTCGGATTCCCAGGCATTCAGCCGCATCCGGGCGGCGATCTCCTTTGCCATCATGGCCCCATGGACCGAGTGGTTCTTACCCCTCCCTTTTCCGATATCGTGGAGAAGTGCAGCCAGATACAATATTCGCCTGCTCCCGTGTTCAAGCCGCACCTTCTCGGGAAGGATGCCGTCCACGCTTCCATCGGACTGCTCGATGGCATGGAGTTCGCGTACGGTTCGCAAAAGGTGCTCATCGACCGTGTAGAGATGATAGACATCGTTTTGCACGCGATAGCGCACCATCTCGAATTCCGGGATGAAGGCCTGGAGGAACGCGGTTTCAAGCATAACCTTCAGGACATGGAAAGAATGCACCGGATCCAACAGAATCTCGAAAAACTGATCGATTACCTCGGGCTTGATCCTCTCGCGGTTGCCGAACTCACCGAGGTTTTCTCGAATGACTTTACCCGCCTGATGGTGGAAATGAGCATCGGAGCGCGATGCCTGCCAGAAAAACCGCATAAGCAGGGAGGGGTCTTTCATTACCCACTCCGGATCAAGGAAATGCAGGTGCTTTCCTTCCAGCAAAAAGGGTCCCGGCAGTATGCGTTTGCGCTGGAGAGCGGGAAATCGCCTGTGGGATTCGCCGAGGCGCTCCAGAAGAAAGGATGTCGTCCTGCGAATGCGCGAGGTGTGCCTGTAATAGAGGCGCATGAATACTTCGACGCCGGTACCTTCCTTGCCCGCCATGCACTCCATTTTTGCGGCAATTTGTTCCTGCTCGGGAAACAGGAGCTGATCCTGTCTCCTTCCGGTCAACTGATGGAGTTGGAGCCGCACGCGCCAAAGAAAATCATACGCCTGCTCGAGCCACAGTTTCTCCGTTTCCGTGATCCAATCATTCTTGACTGCCGCATCCAGCGACGCATCCCGCAAATACACGGTAGCTGCCCATCGGATCGTATGGATGTCCCTCAGTCCCCCGACGCCGTCCTTGACGTGAGGCTCCAGCAGGTAGGGGCTCTCGCCGTACTGACGAAGTCTGCCGTCCCGATATTGGACGAGGTTGTGGAGAAATCGCCGCCTGCTCTGGTTCCCAAAATGATCGAGAAAAGACTTCTTCCAATCCGCGAAGAACTGCTCGTCGCCCGCTATAAAATGGGTCTCGAGATATGTCGTGAGTATCGTGAAGTCATCCTGCACCAGCTTGTTTACCGCGGAAACGGAAGCTGTGGCGTTTCCGACCTCGAAACCGCCGTCCCACAGTCCGTACACCAATTCCCGAACTACTTCCCGCAGGAAAGGTGGAATTCGCTTTTTGTAGAGGAAAAGCAGGTCAAGGTCGGAGGCAAAGCTGAGTTCTCCGCGGCCGAACCCACCGACAGCGGCCAGCGCCCAGCCTTCCCGCGCGACTGAATCCTCATTGAATGATTTATGGAGTGCATCATGAAAATGCGCTGAATAGGTTCGGGCAGCCAATAGCCCCGGAACTCCTGAACGGCATTCCCGAGTGAAGCTCTCGCGGAGTTCCTTCAATTTTTTAAGTAAAATTGCGCGGTTAGCCATAAGCTCTTTTTCCGGGATACCCGCCTTGCGATCCGGCAGAGAAAACTGGCGGAATCAGCAACCATTGCCCGTCCACCATAGTTTCGGCCACTGTGAACCAGCACCGTTAGAGCGCATCCTCTCCCGTCTCGCCTGTCCTGATCCGGACACATTCCTCGACGGGTATAACAAAAATCTTGCCATCTCCAATCTTGCCCGTATTTGCCGACTCCCGAATCGCCGCGACAATCTCGGAGACCTGACGGTCGGGGACTGCTATCTCAATCTTCATTTTTGGCAGAAAATCAACTACATACTCCGCACCACGGTAGATTTCCGTATGCCCCTTCTGGCGACCGAACCCGCGCACTTCCACCACGGTCATTCCCTTGATGCCGAGACTCGTGAGCTTTTCTTTTACATCATCCAGCTTGAACGGTTTGATGATTGCTTCGATTTTTTTCATTTCTTATCACCTTCAGGGCTGAGAATTAATTAGTGGAAGGAGGAAACAGGAAAACAGTCCGCCAATGCGAAACAAAATTGTTCAGGTCTGAACATACCCATGCGCGATCGGATTCCTCCGCCCGGTCCCGAATGCCTTCGTGGTCACCCTGAGGATCGGGGGCGCCTGCCACCTCTTGTACTCATTAAACTCGACATGTCTTATAACCCATTTCACGACCTCGGGATCGAAACCGCCGGCTATGATTTCGGCGATGGGCAGCCGTTTCTCCACGTAGGCAGCCAGAATTCCATCGAGGACATCGTAGGGAGGAAGCGTATCCTGATCCGTCTGATTCGGACGCAGTTCCGCGGAGGGCGCGCGCGTCAGAATCCGCTCCGGAATCCAGCCGTACCGATTGTTGAGGTGATGCGACAATTGGTAAACCATCGTCTTCGGCACATCACCCAGGACCGCAAGCCCCCCGTTCATGTCACCATAGAGCGTGCAGTAGCCCACCGCGATCTCGGACTTATTGCCCGTGCTGAGCAGGAGGCGCCCGAATTTATTGGACATTGACATAAGCACCATGCCTCGAAGGCGTGCCTGCAAATTCTCTTCTGTCACATCGGGTTCGAACCCGCTGAAAACCGGCCCGAGAGACTCCAGCGCGCTCTTGAAGAGGCTGCCGATAGGAACTGATTCGAACTGTATCCCGAGCCGGGACGAAAGCTCCCGGGCATCCGTGAGGCTCTCGGGTGCATTGTAGGGGCTCGGCATTCCCACTCCAAGCACGTTCTCGGCGCCCAGGGCCAAAACAGCCAGGCAGACGGTGAGGGCGGAATCAATCCCGCCGCTAAGACCAACCACTGCCTTGCCGAAGGAACATTTACGGGCGTAATCCCGCAACCCGAGTGTCAGAGCATCTATTACCTCCGCGACGGGTTCCGATTCTCCGGCATCGTGAATGGCATCCGGCCGGGCCGCCGTGTCGTAAACGAGAAAGTCCTCCCTGAAATCCGCGCACCTTCCGACCATGTTCCCGGATGGGTCCCAGACCATGCCGCACCCCTGGAAAATCAGTTCGTCATTTCCACCGACCTGGTTCACATACACAAGGTGCGCCCGTGAATTCACCGCATGCCTTTTCAGCAACGTCTTCACCCAAGCGGCCTTTCCGAGGTGATACGGAGACGCGGAGACATTCACGAGAATATCCACGGCGGACTTTTGCAATTCACATACCGGATCGCAATGATAGAGCGGGCGGGGAAGATAGTCCGCGACATTCCATATATCCTCGCATATGGTTATGCCAACCCTGTGCCCCCGGAAATCGACCCAGACCGGAGACGTACCGGGCTCGAAATATCTCTCCTCGTCGAAAACATCATAAGATGGCAAAAGCATCTTGTGGCCGATAGCGAGAAGTTTTCCATTTTCGAAGAATATGGCTGAATTGTGGAATGGCTTTCCGCTTCCCTCATTCATGGACACGGCGCCAAAAATGATGCCTATGCCTGTACTCGCGTCCCTGACACGATCCCAATACCGGATGCTCTCGGCCACAAAACCGCGCTTGTCGAGAAGGTCTCGTGGCGGGTAGCCGATTATCGACATTTCGGGGAAAACAACCAGATCACAGTTTTCCTCTTTTGCTTTTGCCACAAGGCTGCAAATCTTGTCCGTGTTCCCGGCGAAGTCTCCGATAAACGGGTCTATCTGGCCCAGTGCGATGCGCATGCTCCCTTTCCTTTCGAATATCGAGCGCGGTGCGAATTCATAGTGAGATCCCTGATGTCCGAGCTTGCCCTTTAGCGGACAAATGCCGATTCACCGCAAATACCACTCTCTTATGAAGATACATTCTATATTCTCACAAATACTGCTTCAATTCGAACGCAAACTCCCCGTCCTCCACCATAGGGCACGCCGATTCATTGTGCGCCATGATTCAAGTCGTTGGATTATAACATGAAACAGCGTTGAGGCATTATGGACTCGTCATTTAAGTAGTCCCCTTTTCATCCGTGCTATGCTATATAAAAGCGGATTTGATGCCGCCCATTTATCATGCCCTGGAGCACCGCTGTTGCCGGAGAGACTGCGCTTACACAGTCCCTGGCAAATTTCATTCCACGGGCGAAAAGCGGGTGAATTTCCTTTTCCGCTTTCCTGTTTCCCATTACCGGCGCCAGGATGACTATGCAGTCCGAAAAGCATTGGAGTTCTCAATACCGGAGGAAGACCGGAAATGCCGATACCATATTGCGAGAAGTCCTGCGCGATGGCAGCCGCGTCTATATCGGTTCCGGATGCGGAGAACCGCAGCACCTCGTCAGGACATTGAGCAGCCTCCTGCCCCTCTACCGCGACCTGGAAATAGTCCAGAATCTCTCCTTTGGACAACTCCCCGAAGACTGGAGCCAATTCCGGGATAACGCCCGTCTGAAAACTTTTTTTGTCGGGCCGAAATCACGTCCCGCCGTCAATGATGGCCTCGCGGACTACATCCCCATCTATTTTTCCTCCATTCCGGCGCTTTTTCGAGACGAACCCCGCTGGGCGCTGGACATATGCCTCATCCAGGTGGCCCCACCCGATGCGCATGGTTTTTGCTCTTTCGGGATTTCTGTCGGCAGCACCAAGAGCGCGGCTGAATGCGCCCGCATCGTCGTCGCGCAGGTAAATCCCAGGATGCCGCGAACGCTGGGTGACAGTTTTATTCACGTTTCGATGATCCACCACCTGGTTGAACATGAGGAACCGCTGCTGGAGATCGCCTTCAGCGAAAGGAGCGCTGTCGCGGAGCGTATGGCGAAATATGTCTCCGCTCTCGTCGAGGACGGCTCCACCATCCAGGTCGGGATTGGCAGGGCGGCCAATTCCGTCGTACGCTACCTGGACGACAAGACGGACCTGGGAATCCATACCGAGATTCTTACCGATGCCCACCTTCATCTTATTCGGGCAGGCGCCGTAACGGGCCTTAAAAAGGCCGTGCACAAGGGCAAGATCGTCGCAAGCTTCTGCATGGGGAGCCAGGATCTGTACGATTACGTGAACAACAACCGGGAGGTTGAACTCTACCCGCTCGAATACGTGAACGACAGGCGTGTAATCAGTTGCCATGAAGGCATGACAGCGATAAATTCCGCGCTCGAGATCGATCTGAGCGGGCAAATATGCGCCGATTCCATCGGCCATAAGGTATACAGCGGCATTGGCGGTTATGTGGATTTTATGCATGGCGCGGCAAGCGCCCCCAGGGGCAAGACGATCGTTGTACTGCCTTCCACGAGCCCTGATGGACGCAAATCGCGCATCGTCAGCCACCTCACCGCCGGCGCGGGAGTGGTGAGTTGCCGGAGCAGCGTGCGCTATATCGTCACTGAGTTCGGAATCGCTTATCTGCACGGCAAAACCATTCGCGAACGCGCCCTCGCTCTCATCAATATCGCGCACCCCCGTTTCCGGGAGCGACTCCTGTCCGAGGCCAAACGCCTCCACTACGTCTATGAGGACCAGATCCTCCCGCCCATTTACGAACCGCTTTACCCCGGTCAATGGGAGACACATCAGGTTTTCCCCGGCGGCCACCGCATTCTTTTCCGCCCCATAAAACCGACCGATGAACGCCCGCTCCAGGAGTTCTTCTATTCTCTGCCCGACCAGGATATTTACTACCGGTTTCTCTCCGCCATGAAGGTATTTCCTCATCGCAACACGCAGGGGATGTGCAATATCGATTATGAGCACGAGATGGCTATCGTGGGTGTCACGGGGGAAATCGGGAACGAAAAGATAATAGCCACGGGCAGATACCTTCTCGACCAGAAATCAAATATGGCCGAAGCCGATTTTGCCGTCGCGGCCGGTTGGCAGCGCAAGGGGATCGGGACATTCCTTCTCCATTATTTGTGCGAGATGGCAAAAAGCAACGGAATCAGCGGCTTCATGGCATATGTTCTCGCGGAGAACAGGCGCATGCTTTCCGTTTTCAACTCAGTGGGCTATGTCGTGCACTCCATCCTTGACGAAGGAGTCTACGAGATATCATTCCAGTTCGATGAACCAGCCGAATCCTGCCTCACGGAAGAGTATTCATGATACCTGATCCCTTGCGCGAGGTTGATCTTGAGGCTCTCGCTTTCGACATCGACGGGGTGGTTGCGGACACAATGGATATATTTGTCCGGCTGGCTCACGAACGCTATGGTCTCACGCAGATTCTGAAGGAACACATTTCCAGCTATGATCTGCGCAAGTGCCTGGATATCAAAAAAGAAGTCCTCGAGGACCTCATCTGCCTGACCCTCGACGATGAACACACACTGCAGGTCCCGCCCATGCCCGGCGCACCCGAAGTCCTCTCCGAACTCGCCGGCACAACCGCGCTCCGTTTCGTAACGGCGCGCATCTGGCCCGAATCCATAACCGCCTGGCTCTATCAGACACTTCCCAATGTCCCTCCGAACAGGATCACCGTCATAGCCTCCGGCGCGCCGGAACTCAAACGCGGCATTCTCAAGGAGATGGGTATCCGCTACTTCGTGGAGGACAGGATCGAGACCTGCCGACTCCTGAAAGAGGCCGGAATCCAGCCTTTCCTGTTCACTCAGCCCTGGAATAAATACGAGCCGGATGATGGTTTCATACGCATCGATAACTGGGCGATGTTGAAAGAATGGGTCTTGCCCCCGCCCATTGGTTTGAGGTAAAGTGCGTTGGATACGGGAGGAGGGGGTCTTCCTATACAGCGCTAACATCCCGACAATTCTGCGAAACCTCTGCAAAAACGCTCAGCCGCATTGCGGCGTTTTCAGGTTCAAAGGCGGCACAGCATGTCCCTAGCCGAATCTCCACCTCTTCAGGTCAAGGCCGACAGGAACGGCTTCATTCTGGTTCCGGACCCCGCTGCCACCTTCGACTCCATCATGGAGTACATGCGGCAGCGACTTGAGCAGTCGCATGATTTCTTCCATGAAGCGCAAATGGTTCTCGATCTTAGAACGCGACCTTTTCAGACCGATGAAATATTGACCCTCAATGAGATGCTCTTTGAGAAATCCAAGGTCAAACTGGTCGAGGTACGGCTGAGCGACAGTCTTTCTTTCTGTGTGGAAGGCGAGACACGACGGCAAAGGATTGAGTCAAGAGACTCCGGGCAAGCGCGGCAAAACGATTCTCCGATAATTGTCCGCAGTACCTGCCGCTCCGGCGTCAGGATTGTCTCTCCATCGGACTGCGTGGTCCTGGGAGACGTAAACCCCGGAGCCGAGATAGCGGCGGCCGGAGACGTGGTTGTCTTCGGTGTTCTTCGTGGCATAGCGCACGCTGGAGCGGAAGGAGAGCGCTCGGCAAGGATTTGGGCGCTAAGCATCGAACCCAGCCAGATCCGTATTGCCGACCTGGTTGCGGTGCCTCCGCGGGGTGGAAAACCCGTCCCGAAGCGGTTCGAGGTGGCGGAAATTCAGAATGGCGTTATTCAGGTGATCACCGCATAGGTTTCGAGAATCGTGACTGATATGATCATATCGCGCTCGCAGGGCGCAGAGCAAAGCACTCAATCCTTGAAAGGCACTTTCGTTTCTACTAAATGACAGGTGGTGTATGGCCGGCAAAACTATTGTTGTAACCTCTGGCAAGGGCGGGGTCGGGAAAACAACGACCGTGGCCAATCTGGGAACGACTCTGGCGAAAAAGAAGCACAGCGTCGTCATGATCGATGCCGATATCGGCTTGCGCAATCTGGATGTGGTCATGGGATTGGAGAATCGCATAGTCTACAACCTGGTTGATATCATCGAAGGCAAGTGCCGCAAGGCGCAGGCGATGATCAGGGACCGTAAGCTCTCCAATCTCTACATCATCCCGGCGGCCCAGACGCGCGAAAAAAACGCCGTGAATCCGGATCAGATGAAGGAACTCTGTGCCGATCTGGCCTCGGAGTTCGACTTTGTGATTATCGACTGTCCCGCGGGTATCGAGCAGGGATTCAAGAACGCCATTGCCGGGGCCGACACTGCCCTGGTCGTCACGACGCCGGAGGTATCGGCGATCCGTGACGCGGACCGGGTGATCGGACTCCTCGAGGCTGCGATGCTCAGGAATATTCACCTCGTGATCAATCGGCTCAACGCCAAAATGGTCAAAAGGGGCGATATGATGTCCACGGAAGACATCATATCTCTTCTTTCCGTTCCTCTCCTGGGAGTTGTCCCGGAAAGCGAGGAAGTAGTGGTCTCCACCAACCGCGGCATCCCTCTCGTACACGAAAGGGGAAGCAAAGCCGGGGCAGCCTTCAGAGGGATTGCCGCCCGTCTCAATGGAGAGAACATTCCCATTGATGAAGACGGAGTCGACGGATTCTTCGGCCGCATGAAACGGCTTATCTGGAACTGAAAGGAGAGAGGCCCATGATCGGTCTATTGCGGCGAATGTTCGGAGACAAACAGAGCGGGCAGGTCGCCCGAAAGCGGATGCAGATAGTTTTGATGCACGACAGGATGGATATCACACCGGATTTGATGGAAGCAGTCAAAAACGACATCGTGGCTGTCTTATCCAAATACATGGAGATCGACAACAAATCATTGAAGGTTGACCTGGAACAGGGCAAGGATTTCATGGCCTTGATTTCAAACGTACAGGTCAAACGCGTCTACAGGCATGCAAATTAGTCGAGGAGCCATGGGGTCGCCCCGCCCCGGTTCGTTTATCCGGGGAGTGGAATTCAGGCTTTACCAATGGTTGATGCAACGTTAGCCACGGCGGGACAAATGCAGCCCCCGGCTGCCGCTCCCGTTCGCGGGCAAAAAGAGTCTAATCCGGCTGGCACTGACTTTGAAACGACGAGATCCCACGTTGGGCGGGCTGAAAAAACCCGTCCAACGCCCAATCCACGGGTAACACACAGCGCATCACCGGCTACTCCTCCCCCAGAGCTTCCTTGAGCTTCTGCACCCCCGCCTCGAGTTCCGAAAAAAGATCCACTGAGATCGTTACACCTTTCTTTGAAGGATGGAATTCCCCATCGTCTCCTTTGTAATAGATGCGTATGTCCACGTATTGCTTTCCCTTGAAATAGGTTACTGAGGACCTTACTTCCTCCAGGGGATTTTTTGGAAAAGAGTGCACAATTTGAGGTTCTTTTGCCATCTGCGTTCGTCCCTGCATCGTTGCTCATTATTAAAGTACCGCCAGACCCTGAATATGCCTGCCACACTCAGGCCAGCACACATGCCGCCAGCGCGGTCCTGAATGTACGAGCCGGAAATTCGGGAACCTTCTCTTCCTGGCGGTTTCAATTAGCAATTTTATGTCCCTGTCCGCATCTTTCAATGGGAGGCCGCCGGAAAAATCACCTTCACCGGATACTTTACCCTAATGGAATAAGGCGGTTCCGAGACAGTCAAGGCGCAACTTACCACAAGCAACCATAATCTCCAACCCCCTGATTGGCAACCATGCGCGCTCGGCGGTCGCTTCGGGTCGAGCATGGCGGACACGACCGAGCGGACATCAGCAACGTGGGACCGAGGGCGAGATCGGCGCCCCCCCTGTCAGGCCGGCCCGTGCCTCGGCATGCCGAGTGCCCGGAGTTCGCGTCAAACCTGTCTCCATTCAAAACCCTTAACATCACTCCTTTGCATCATGACAAAGAGATTATCGTAGGACGATTCAAATACTTGTGGTACAAACATCGTCAATCAGAAGACTTTCATAACAGGATAATAAAAACTGTTCTTTATCGATATAGTTTATTACTTTTGATGCCCTATCAATCAACCTTGATGCAGCCTGTGCATGCAAGGGGGCTATGCATTATTCCGGAGTTTCGCTATCTATTTACTTTGAAATTGGTCCAATACGCATTCTTTCCAGGGGTGATTAGTGTTCCACGGTATCAAGGCTGCCCTATTTACTGGCTGCCTGCTCTGCCTAATATCCCTCACTTTGATTACAACTTTCCTGGGACCGGCCCTGGAAGAGTCTCTAGGGCTCTATGTTCTTTTCCGTATTCGCGGGGCAAGGCCCGTACCTGCCCATGCGGTTGTTGTCACTCTCGACCAGGAGTCCGCCGAGGTTCTTAATCTTCCTTCAAATCCTCTAAAATGGCCTCGCGGCATCCATGCCGAACTCATTGAAAGTCTAATAAGAAGACAAGCTTATGTAATTGCTTTTGATGTTCTTTTCAGTGACAGGTCCTCGGAGTCCAACGACGACCTGTTCGCCAAAGCCATCGCGAATGCCGGCAATGTTGTCCTGTGTGAACATCTCAGGAAGGACCTCATTTCGATTTCAAAGGGTTCATCTCTGCCTGAACCCATACATGTCGAAAGGGCAATTCCTCCCGCTGAGCAGTTCGCCAACTCCGCCGTGGCACTGGCGCCTTTCCCTCTGCCCAAGGTTCCCACGCGCGTGAGTCAGTTCTGGACATTCAAGACAGAATCCGGATCAAAACCCACTTTGCCCTTTCTTGCCTTTCAGCTCTTCTGTCTCGACGCCTATGATGATTTCGTTCGACTTCTGGAGTCCACGAGTCCGGCGCATTCCGCCACCCTGCCTGAGAGTGCCGAGACGATCCTGGCCGGCAGGTCCCTGGGGAAGGTCACCGCCGCAATAAGGGGGATATTCGAGGAAAGCCCGTGGATCCCGCAGACAATGCTCGGCACGCTCGAAGAGAAGGGATCGTCGCCCGATGCCGATAAATCGAAGATGCTCAAGGCGCTTGTCAAAGCATACATGAGCAGTGACAGTGTTTTTATCAACTTCTACGGTCCCCCGGGTACCATCCCTACCATCCCGCTCCATCGCATTCTAAACCATGAAGGCAAAGACGGGGATCTGCCACAAATCCAGGGGAAAGCAGTCTTCATCGGCCTTTCGGAAATCAAGCGCGCCGAACAGCGCGACGGGTTCAATACCGTTTTTTCAAAATCCGACGGCACTGACCTCAGCGGGGTTGAGATTGCCGCGACAGCCTTTTCGAATTTGCTCGAGGATATGCCCGTTCGTCCGCCCTCTCGAACCGTTTTTCTTGGCATATGCATCGCGTGGGCGTTCATCCTCGGGTACACATGCCTCTTTATTCCACCGCTGGTTTCAATGGCAATAGTGGCCTCTTTGGTATTGGTTTATTCGTCGCTTGCGGCAATTCTTTTTTCCAGGTCCGGAATTTGGCTTCCGCTTGCGGTCCCCTTCGCGGTGGAGGCCCCGCTGGCCATTTGCGCGGGCTTTCTCTGGCAACATGCCAAGACCAAGAAGGAACGCCAGCAAATGAGAAAGGCTTTCGGTTTCTTTCTGCCCGACAGAGCAATCGACCAGATCATGCAGGACATGAAAGCGGCGGGCGACATCGTGCAGAGTCACCAGACGGTTTTCGGAACGGTATTGTGCTCCGATGGGGCTCAATATACCGCCCTATCGGAACAAATGCCCCCGAGAGACTTAAGACTGTTTCTTAATAAGTATTACGGGGCCATTTTTCGCCCGGTACGCACGAATGGAGGAACAATTTCAGACATAATAGGTGACTCCATGCTTGCCATATGGGCGGGAGCGCATCCCGATGCAAGCCTCAAGAAAGGCGCCTGCAGCGCCGCCCTGGAAATCGTAAAAACTGTTGACGAATTCAACAGGGACTCAATTCCTCATCACCTTCATACTCGCATCGGGATCCACCACGGCCAACTTTTGCTTGGAAATATCGGCGGCGGCGACCATTTCGAATACAGACCGGTAGGAGATGTAGTCAATACCGCCACCAGAATCGAGAGCCTGAACAAGCACTTTGGAACACAGATCCTGGCCTCGGAAGAAGTGATCAGCGGCTGTACGGGATTACTTGTACGGGAACTCGGCCGATTCCTGCTCAGCGGCAAGACGAACCCGGTAACCGTCTTTGAATTGATCTGCCCCCTGGAGAATGCGCCGGAATCGCGGATACGCTTGAGCGCGCTCTTTTCCGAGGCACTCAGGGCCTTTGAAAGACGTATGTGGGATGAGGCCGAGGCACTGTTTCGAGAGTTTCTGACAATTGGCGGGGAAGACAAACCATCCCTTTACTATATCGACAAATGCCGAATCTACAGAAAAGACCCTCCCAGCGAGATGTGGGACGGGGTGGTCTTTTTCGACACGAAGTGACTCGTCCGCAACCCGGGATACATCAAAAGGGGGGTTTATTCCCCCTTCGAAGTAGCCTGGCCGGAAAAATCCATGTGGAACGAGTCCAACCTCGCGGCCGTGCTTTGCCGCATGGGGCGCGGGGCAAATCACGTATGAGAACCGCTGATTCTTGAACCCTTGTTTCAATCTCATTCAGCTATTGGCAAGAAGGTGGAATCATGAACGAACGTCGGCTTTGCCGCTCACTCGCACTGGTTCTGTATTCCCTGTGCGCATTCCTGTTGTCGGACGTTCCCGCCGTGCCCGCCGTTGAGCCATGCGATGACTGGCTGACACGGGTTGTCTCGGTGCAGGGATCAGTCCAGGCAAGGAGAGCGAGTGAGACAAGATGGACAACATTGGCGCTGAATGATTATCTCTGCCCCGGTGACATGATCCGCGTCCAGGAAAACAGTCGCGCGGCTTTGCTGCTTCGCAATGAAGCCATAATCCGACTCGACCAGAACACGACCATAACACTCCCTGAAACTGAAATATCCAAGACAATCAACATAGACTTCCTGTCAGGGGTGGCGCTCTTTTTCAGCCGCTTTCCGTTCAGTCTCCGGATCTTTACCCCCTTCGTCAACGCGCATATCGAGGGAACCGAATTCCTTGTGCAGGTATCTCAAAGCGACACCTTCATCAGTGTCTATGAAGGGAAGGTGCATGCGTCCAATCAGGCCGGAGGGATGACTCTTCAAAGAGGGGAATCGGCGGCGGCAAGGGACGGCGAACCGCCATCCAGCCGCGCGGTTATGAACCCGAGAGACGCCGTCCATTGGGCGCTCTACTATCCGCCAATTCCGGACCGCGACCTCGATGATCTCGTTTCCCCCACC
>JBDKTY010000268.1:0-22629 GCA_039679945.1 Syntrophobacter sp.
TCGATACCTCAGGGCGAACGGGGGTATATCCTCTTGAACGCAAATTAGATACCTGGATGCGCGAACAAGGAGTGGCAACGGACGAACGCATTCTTGAGACAAATCATTCCACTCAGCATGATCGGCGTCCACTGGAGGAGCGCACACAAACCCCCGGGCTACGTCCCGGAGGGGACCAGTGAGCATCTCTGCCCACTGGGAGATGATCAACAATCTTTTTGACAGCGCTCGATGTGCTTGTCTTCTTTGAACCACGGTTGAACTTCAAATGACGTTCTCGATGCGTGAAGGCGGATAGCACCGATCCCCTCGCCTCTTTGCATTGTGAGACCAGCCGAACCGCCCCTGGTACCACCCCAGCTTTCCCGCTCTCATCTATTGGATCTGGGGCAAATCGCCTGCCTTCCACCCCCCGCCGAGGGCGTCGATGAGAAGCACGCTGGCGGTCATTCGGCGTCCCATGATGCTGACGGCGGACAACTGATTATTGAGCGCTATGGTCTGCGTGATGATAACGTCGAGGGCGCTGGCAACTCCCGACTTGTATCGGTTTATGGTCACATCCAACGATTGCAGGGCGGCTTTGACGGCCTCTTCCTGGGCCCCCGCCTCCTGCTCCAGGATTCTCAGCGCGGCCAGGTTGTCTTCAACCTGCTGGAACCCGGTCAACACGGTCTGGCGATAGGCGGCAACGGTCTGGTCGTATGCGGCCCTGGCCTGCTCGGCCTGCGCGCGCCTGAGCCCTCCGTCAAGGATGGTCTGCTGGAGGAGAGCCGGACCCAGGGTCCAAAAGCTGCTTGGCCATGTGAACCATTTCGCTATATTCGATGCTTCGAACCCGCCCGACGCACTCAACGAGATAGTGGGATAATAAGCGGCCTCGGCCACTCCGATCCGTGCGTTGGCCGCCGCGGCCTGCCTCTCCGCCGAGGCGATGTCCGGCCTTCTTTCGAGAAGCTCGGAAGGAATGCTCGCCGGCGCGGCGGGCGGCAGTGCATTGAGCGGGGCATAGGGAATCGTGAGTTCAACGGGAGACTTGCCTATGAGCAGGGCTATGGCATGTTCGAGCTGCGCGCGCTGAACCCCGGTGTCGATCGACTGGGTCTGGGTCGTTTTGTATTGGGTTTCCGCCTGAAGTACATCGGAACGCGCGGCCACCCCGGTTTCGTACCGGTTTTTTGTTATCTGGAGAAAGTTCCGGTACCCTTCCGCCGTTTCATCGAGCAGTTTTTTCTGTGCATCCAGGGCACGAAGCTGGAAGTAGGCCTGTGCCACCTGGACCTGTGCCGCGAGCCGAACCCCCTCGAGGTCCGCCGCACTCGCCTGCGCGCTTGCCTTTCCCGCCTCCACCGACCTGCGGACCTTGCCCCAGAGGTCGAGATCCCAGGAAGCGCTGCCGGAGAAATTAAAATCAGAACTTACATTCGAAGAGGAACCGGAACGTGTCCCGCCAGCGCCGCTTGACCCTGTAGAGCCCGGTGTTTGCGACCGTGAAGCAGAGGCGCCAGCGTTGAGCACGGGGAAATACCCGGCGCGGGCGACCTTGACCAGGGCCAGGGCCTGCCGGTACTGTGCTTCGGCCGCGACCAGGTTCTGGTTCGATATGTCCACCTGTTCTTCGAGCGCGCTCAATTGAGGATCGTTGAATACTTCCCACCACGCCCCGCGATTCAGGTGGTCGCGCGGTTCGGCCACCTTCCACTCGCCTGTTTCTTTGTAGGCGACGGGGGTCTTCATCTCCGGCTTAACGTAGTTCGGACCGACCGTGCATGCCGAGAGGATCAAACACATTGTTGCAGTCGAGAAGATCTTTATGATCGAAGGCGCCATTCCTGTTCCCCGGTTGCGGAAGTATTTCATATGAGTCGCATTCAAGGTGTTACTTCTCGAGATCAAAAAGAGCGGGAGAATGATTCCCATAATCGCTAACTTAGAATGCTTTGGAGGCAGCAAGATCGATTTGATTCATGAAGATCATTTTCACGCATTTGAGCACCTCGAAAGGGGTAATCAACCCTCTAATTCAGCTTTTATGAACATGATTTCCCCGTTGCACCCATGTCGGCCACACTGAGCCGCGAAGCGGCGATGGGGGTGTGGGGGGCGAAGCTCCCCGCGCTTTTGGGAGTGTCCTTCTCCCTTGGAAAGCGCTCTTCGCCACCAGATCGC
Source organism: Syntrophobacter sp. (assembly GCA_039679945.1). Classification (GTDB taxonomy): domain Bacteria; phylum Desulfobacterota; class Syntrophobacteria; order Syntrophobacterales; family Syntrophobacteraceae; genus SbD1. The sequence continues at coordinate 2,170 of JBDKTY010000268.1, forward strand.
ATGCAACCCGATATCACACGCCGTCCGGTTCGGGGGCCGTTTCCGTCCCGCCCCGGCGCTTGCCCCGCACGCCTTCGAACCAGATCCGGAAGCGATCGAGGTAGAGGTAAATGACCGGGGTCGTATAGAGCGTCAGCATCTGGCTGAAAATGAGCCCCCCGACGATGGTGATTCCCAGGGGACGACGCAGTTCGGAGCCGATTCCGGTTCCCAGCGCCAGCGGCAGCGCTCCGAGCAGCGCGGCCATGGTTGTCATCATGATAGGACGAAACCGGAGCAGAGATGCCTGAAAAATGGCCTCGACGGGGCTCTTGCCCTCCCTCCGCTCCGCTTCGAGCGCGAAGTCGACCATCATGATGCCGTTTTTCTTGACCAGCCCGATCAACAGGATCATGCCGATCAGGGCGATGAGGCTCAGGTCGGTCTTGCATGCCAGAAGAGCCACGAGCGCCCCCACGCCGGCCGAGGGGAGCGTGGAGAGGATGGTGATCGGGTGAATATAGCTTTCATACAGGATCCCGAGCACGATATAGACGGCGACCAGCGCGGCCAGTATCAGGATGGGCTGATTGGAGACCGAGGCCTGAAATGCCTGGGCCGTGCCGAGGAAAGTGCCGCGCATGCTCCCGGGCATCCCCATTTTCCGGGTTGTGGCTTCAACGGCGTTCACCGCATCTCCCAGCGACGCCCCGGGGGCCAGGTTAAACGAGATCGTAATGGAGGGAAACTGGCCCAGGTGATTTACCGAGAGCGAGGTGGCCGAAGGCTCGAAACGGGTGAATGCCTTGAGAGGCACCTCGGCGCCGGTTGACGAGTGAACGAAAATATCGCGCAGGGTTTCGGGACTCTGCCAGTAACGCGGGTCTACCTCCATAACGACATGATACTGGTTCAGCATGCTGTAGGTGATCGAAACCTGCCGCTGTCCGAAGGCGTCGTAGAGCGTGTCGTCGATGAGCTGCGGACTTATCCCGAGTCTGGAGGCCGTGTCGCGGTCAATATTGAGGGATGCCTGAAGGCCCCTGTCCTGCTGATCGCTGTTTACGTCGACGAGTTGCGGGAGCCTGCGCATGGCCTGGAGAATACGGGGGGCCCAGGAGGTGAGATCGCCCAGGTTGTCCCCGCGCAGCGTGTATTGGTAGAGCGCATTGGAAGCGCGTCCGCCCACGCGCAGTTCCTGCATGGGTTGAAGGTATGCGGGAGCGCCGGGAATCTTCGCGAGCCGTCCGCGAAGCCTTCCCATGACCTGCTGTACGGTAGCTTTTCGCTCCTCGAAAGGTTTCAGGGCAATGAACATGCGCGCCGTATTAGTCGTGGCGCCGCCGGGCCCGCCGCCGCCCGTGAATCCCGTGACATAGGCAACGTCCGGGTCGCTTCTCAGAACCTGCAAAACCTTCGACAGCTTGTCCCGCATGGCCTGGAACGAAATATCCTGCGATGCCTGGATCGATCCGATCACCCGGCCGGTATCCTGTTCGGGAAAGAAACCTCTCGGGATATACATGAACAGGGCTACGTTGATGCCCAGCGTGAGCAAAACCAGGAACAACATAAAACGGGGATGCCGCAGCGCCCATCGCAGATTTTTTTCATAACCGCGCCGCATCCACTCGAAGAAACGCTCGATCAACCTGTATAGCCAGTTGTGGGCTCGCGGCTCTTCTCGTTTCAGGAGGGCCGCGCACATCATGGGTGTCGTGGTGAGAGAGACGACGAGCGAAACCATTATCGCTATGGAAAGGGTGACGGCGAATTCGCGGAAAAGGCGTCCCACAATTCCACCCATCAGCAGGAGCGGAATGAACACGGCAACGAGAGACACGCTCATCGACAGGACGGTGAACGCAATCTCTTTGGCGCCATGGAGTGCCGCCTGCAGTCTCGATTCGCCCATTTCCACGTAACGGGTGATGTTTTCGAGCACCACGATCGCATCGTCAACGACGAATCCCGTGGCGATTGTCAGCGCCATGAGGGAAAGATTGTCCAGGCTGTAGTTGAGCAGGTACATGACCCCGAAGGTGCTGATAAGTGAAACCGGGACGGCGACGCTCGGGATGAGCGTGGCCCGCACGTTCCTTAGGAATGCGAAAACCACCAGGATAACGAGAATACCGGAGATGACCAGCGTGCGCTCGACATCCGCCAGGGAGCCCCGGATCGGCGGGGTCCTGTCGAGCACGACGGATAAATTGATCCCCTGTGGAATGGAGGCCTGAAGTTGGGGCAACAGTTCGCGGACCTTGTCCACCGTTTCGATGATATTTGCGCCCGGCTGCCTGAAGATGATCACCATTACGGCGGGGTCTCCGTTTACGATTCCGGCCGTGCGGATATCCTCGACCGAATCCTGAACGTCGCCGATATCGGAGAGCCGGACCGCGGACCCGGACTGGTAGCGGACTATCAGGGGCTTGTACTCTTCCGCGCTGCGAAGCTGGTCGTTTGCACGAATGTCATACGTGGTGGATTTATCGGAAAACTGCCCCTTCGGCCTGTTAACGTTCGTGGATCTCAGCAGGGTACGGACATCGTCGAGTCCTATTCCGTACTTGTTCAGCGAAGCGGGGTTCAGCTCCACCCTGACGGCCGGAAGCGCCCCCCCTCCCACTATGACCTGGCCGACTCCCCCCACCTGCGACAGCTTCTGCTGCAGAATTGTCGTGGCGGCATCATACATCTTCGGTTTGGTGATCGTATCGGAGGTCAGGGCCAGGATGAGCACCGGGGCATCAGCCGGGTTGACCTTGCGGTATGTCGGGTTGCTCGGCAGCGCCGCGGGCAGGTAGCTTCGGGCCGCGTTGATCGCGGCCTGGACATCGCGGGCGGCCCCGTCGATATTCCGGCTCAACTCGAATTGCAGCACAATGCTCGTGGATCCGCGCAGACTGGTCGAGGTCATCTCGGCCACGCCGGCTATTCGTCCGAACTGCCGTTCCAGAGGCGCGGCAACCGAGGTTGCCATGGTTTCCGGATCAGCGCCCGGCAGGGACGCCGAAACCTGGATAGTAGGGAAATCGACCTGCGGCAGGGGCGATACGGGCAGGAAACGAAATGCCAGGATCCCGGACAACGCCATCCCAACGGTCAGCAGGGTAGTGGCGATGGGCCTTTTTATGAAAATGGCTGAAAAGTTCATGAAATTTCCGCCGGATTGTCCGTACCTGGTTTACGCCCTCCCACCCTGGCCAGTCTGCGCGCCAGCCGGTCAAACCAGAGATAGATGACCGGAGTGGTGTAGAGTGTGAGAAGCTGGCTGAAGATCAGACCTCCGACTATCGATATGCCCAGAGGTCTCCGGAGTTCCGAGCCCAGGCCCGTTCCGAGGGCCAGCGGAAGTGCGCCCAGCATGGCCGCCATGGTAGTCATCATGATGGGCCGGAACCGGAGCAGGCACGCCTGGTAGATCGCATCGACCGGGTTCATTCCTTCCTTGCGCTCGGCTTCGAGAGCGAAGTCCACCATCATGATCGCGTTCTTCTTGACAATCCCTATGAGCAGGATGATCCCGATCAGCGCGATGACGCTGAACTCGGTGCGGCAGAGCAGCAGGGCGAGAATCGCGCCGACCCCAGCGGAGGGGAGCGTGGAAAGAATCGTCACGGGATGGACATAGCTTTCGTATAACACCCCGAGAACGATATAGACCGTTATCAGGGCCGCCAGGATCAAAAGAGGCTCGTTGGCCAGAGAGGCCTGAAATGCCTGGGCCGTTCCCTGGAAGCTGCCCTGAATGCTGGGAGGCAGTCCCAGTTTTTTGGAAACCGCCGTGATCGCCCCGACAGCATCGCCGAGTGAGGCGTCCGGAGCGAGGTTAAAAGAGATGGTGGTGGCGGGAAATTGCCCCTGGTGGCTTATGACCAGCGGCCCCGTGGTCCTCGATGCCCGCGTGATCGTGCTGAGAGGGACCTGATCTCCGCTTGCGCCCCGAATGTAGATGGAGTTCAATCTGTCCGGGTTTTGCTGATAATCGGGCTTGACCTCCAAAACCACCCTGTATTGGTTCAACTGCGTGAAAATAGTCGATATCTGCCGCTGGCCGAAAGCGTCGTAGAGGGTATCGACCACGAGCTGCGGCGTGATGCCGAAGCGGGACGCCGTATTCCTGTCGATATCCAGCCATACCTGCAGCCCCTGGTCCTGCTGATCGCTGCTCACGTCGCGCAGCTCGGGAAGCCCCTGAAGGGCAGTGACCAGCCGGGGCGTCCAGGTATTCAACTCCTTGATGTCGGCATCTTCGAGACTGTACTGAAACTGCGTCCTGCTTACACGGTCCTCGACCGTGAGGTCCTGGACGGGCTGCATGAAAAGGGTGATCCCCTTCAGCTTTGCCAGTTCCGGCTGGAGCCGGCGGATGACGTCGCTCGCGTTTATCTTGCGCTCCCCGAGCGGTTTGAGGTTTATCATGACCCGGCCGCTGTTGAGAGTAGCGTTCGTTCCATCCACGCCGATGAAGGTGGAAAGGCTTTTAACCGCGGGGTCACGGAGAATTATCCCCGCGAGCGCCTGCTGCTTTTCGGCCATTGCGGAAAAAGAGGTCCACTGAGGCGCCTCGGAGATGCCCAGTATGATCCCGGTATCCTGGACCGGGAAGAAGCCCTTGGGCACGATCACGTAGAGGTAGACCGTCATGACGAGCGTACCCGCGGCGATCAGCAGCGTGGCGGTCTGGCGCTTGAGCACCCACTGAAGGGTCCTTCCGTAGAAGGCGATGATTCCGTCGTAGACGCGCTGCGATGCCCGGAACAGTTTGCCCTGCTGCTCCTCGGGCGTATGTTTGAGCAGACGGGCGCACATCATCGGGGTCAACGTGAGGGATACCACGGCCGAGATGAGGATTGTCACGCCAAGGGTAATGGCAAACTCACGGAAAAGCCTCCCAACGATATCACCCATGAAAAGGAGGGGGATGAGAACGGCGATCAGCGAAATCGTCAGGGACAGGATGGTGAAGGCGATCTGCGACGATCCCTTCAAAGCCGCCTCGAGAGGGGAGTCTCCCTGTTCGATATAGCGCGCGACGTTTTCGATCATGACAATTGCGTCATCCACCACGAAACCCGTGGCGATGGTCAGCGCCATCAGGGAGAGGTTGTTCAGGCTGAAACCGAGCAGGTACATGGCCCCGAAGGTTCCGACGAGGGAGAGCGGGACCGCGATGCTGGGTATGATGGTGGCCGAGAAATTGCGCAGAAAAAGAAAGATCACCATCACCACCAGGGCAACGGCGAGCATCAGCTCGAACTGCACGTCCTCCACCGAGCCCCGAATCGTCGTCGTGCGGTCGGTCAGCACGGAGACCTCCACGGAGGAAGGCAGTGAACTCTGGAGCTGGGGCAGAAGCTTTTTTACGCGGTCAACGACCTCGATTACGTTTGCGCCCGGCTGTCTTTGTATGTTGACGATCACCGCGGGCGCATCATTCATCCAGGCTGCCTGTTTCACGTTCTCGGCATCATCGACCACGTCCGCGACATCGGACAGCCTCACCGGCGCGCCATTGCGATAGGCTATAATCAGCGGCTGATACTGGGCGCTGGTCAGAAGCTGATCATTAGCCCCTATGATCGATGCCTGCCGCGGCCCGTCGAACCCGCCTTTGGCCTGGTTTACATTCGCGGCCGCAATGGAAGTGCGCAGGTCTTCCAGGGTCAGGCCGTAGGCAGCCAGAGCGGTTGGATTTGCCTGAATCCGCACGGCCGGCCTTTGCCCGCCGCTGATGCTCACCAGCCCGACACCCGGCAACTGGGATATCTTCTGGGCGAGCCTGGTATCGGCAAGGTCCTCCACCTTCGGCAGGGGGAGGGTCTTCGAGGTGAGCGCAAGGGTCAGGATGGGCGCATCGGCTGGGTTGACCTTGCTGTAGACCGGCGGGTTGGGCAGGTCTTTCGGCAGAAAGGTCGTGGCGGCATTGATGCCCGCCTGTACTTCCTGTTCGGCGACATCGAGGCTGAGTTCCAGGGTGAACTGGAGTGTAATGACGGAGCTGCCGCCGGAGCTGTTGGATGTCATCTGCTTGAGGCCGGGCATCTGCCCGAACTGGCGCTCCAGGGGAGCCGTGATGGATGAGGCCATCACATCGGGGCTCGCTCCCGGGAAAAAAGTGAGCACCTGGATAGTCGGGTAGTCCACCTGCGGCAGGGCGGAAACCGGCAGTTGCAGATACGCAACGGCGCCCGCCAGCAGGATGGCGGCCATCAGCAAGGCGGTGGCCACCGGACGAAGTATGAATATTCGGCAAGGATTCATCAGTTGCCTTTGCGGGTAGAATCGACGCCGAGGATTTCGGCTTCGACCCTGCTGCCCTCGCGCAGCCTCTCAGCCCCCTCGATGACGACGAGGTCCCCCGGGACGAGCCCTTCCTCCATGGACACGTCATCCCCCTCGGCGGGTCCGAGTTTTACCGGGCGAACGGTAACCGTGTTACCCTCTTTGACAAGGTAGACAAAAGTCCCCTGGGGGCTGCGCTGGACGGCCGCGACCGGCACGACCGTAATGCCGCGCCGGGTCTCCAGGAGGAGGCGGGCGTTCACGAACTGGTTCGGGAAAAGCTCGTTCTGTTCATTGGGAAACACTGCCTTCAGGCGCACGGTGCCCGTATTGGTGTCTATCTGGTTATCGACGGTCAGAAGGTATCCCTCGGCGAGCCTGTGCCTCTGTTCGCGGTCGTAGGCCTCGACCGGCAGCCGCTCTCCGGCGTTGAGCTTCTTGAAGACGGGCTGAAAACTGTCCTCGGGGATCGGAAATACGACACTAATGGGCTTTTCCTGCGTGATTACCGCCAGTCCGTTGGTGTCGCTCGCATGCACCATGTTGCCGGCATCCACCAGGCGCAGCCCGATCCTGCCGCTGATCGGCGCGGTTATGCGCGAGTAGAGAACCTGGAGCTTGGCATTGTCGATCTGCCCCTGGTCAAATTTAACGGCCCCCTCGTACTGGCGCGTCAGGGATTCCTGCGTATCCACCTGCTGCTTGGCAATGGAGTCCTGCGTGGCGAGCTTTTTATACCGCTGCAGATCGAGTTTGGCGTTTTCGAAAAGCGCCTTGTCCCGCGCCATCTGGCCCTCCGCCTGCGTCAGCAGGGCCTCGAAAGGCCTTGGGTCGATTTCCGCCAGAAGAGAGTCCTTCTTTACGATCTGCCCCTCCTGGAAATGAATCTTTATAAGCTGCCCGTCAACACGGCTCTTTACCGTGACGGTATTGAGAGGAGTAACGGTCCCGAGCCCGGTGATATAAATGCGGATATCGCTCTGCTTCGCGGCGGCAGCCACCACCGGAACGCTCTGGGGAGCCATGCGTCCCTCGCCCGCCGCGCGCAACGACTTGCCCGACAGTATCAGGCCGCCGTAGGCAATGAGCCCGATAATACCGGCCGCTCCAATCAAGAGCGGCCATCGTCCGCGGGAAGCCGCGGTCGGCCCGGGACTTTTGCTTTCCTTCTTTTCAGTGTCACGAGAGAACGGCATGGCATATCCTCATGAAAAAGTGCCCGGGCGAAATGCACGGGCCGAAAATCCGAAAATAGGCAACAACGCCTTCACCGGCCATTCATCCACGGGGAGATGATCGAAGGTTGTGAGCACGGAAGAAGCCTCTCCATAATTTAACTTTCAAATATAACAGCTCAGGGCTGAAAGAGAACCAGTGAATAAAAAAATCCCCCCGCGGCGGCGGGGCGGTGGTTACTCCGGGTTTTGCTCGCCTTCTCGGATATTGTCGCCACCGCCCATCAATTTGTTACAGGTCGCATGAGAAAATTATCCCTGTCCGCCGTATCATCTCGGGACGCGGTTATCCTGTTTCTCGCGGTGAGCCTGCCGACAACTGTTTTTCCCCGCCTCTTCATTCTGCCCGCCAGATGGCGGACAACTTGACGAGGAACGCGTACGGCACCTATATTTTCCGCTGCGGTCGGGTGGTTTCGATGCCGGGATCGGAGGTCGATTCCGCACCCGCGTGAAATGATATGATCGGGGGACGCATGATGATCACGCTGCCAAAACCGGTGTATGAAGGCAAAATATCCGTCGAAAGCACACTGCTTGCCCGGAGATCCATCAGGACTTTCAAGGATGAACCCCTCGCTCTCGCCGAGGTTTCACAACTTCTCTGGGCCGCGCAGGGAGTGAACCGACCGGATGGATACCGGACATGCCCGTCCGCTGGCGCTCTATTTCCCCTCGAACTGCGCCTCGTCGCCGGCAAGGTGAATGACCTCGCGCCGGGGATCTACAGGTATATTCCTGACAAGCACCAACTCGTGCAAAGCGGGACGGAAGACCCGAGAAGCCGGCTTGCCGAGTCTGCCCTCGGGCAGTCGATGATAGCGCATGCTCCGGCAACACTCGCTATCAGTGCCGTTTTCGACCGAACCACCCGCAGGTACGGACAGCGAGGAATCAGGTATGTATTCATGGAGGCGGGGCATGCGTCTCAAAACGTCCACCTCCAGGTCGTCCCCCTGGACCTGGGTACTGTCGTCATAGGGGCTTTCTCCGATGACAGGGTCAAGGAGGTTCTAGGCCTGGACGCGGATGAGGAGCCTCTCTACCTGATGCCGATAGGAAGATAGACCCGGTAAACCTTCACCTCCCAAGTCACCCCGTCAACGGTGCAGGGCCGGCAACGCCGCGCGGCCCTACTCCGTCGCCCCGGCAAAAACCACAGTGCGGAAAAAGCTTCCGGGGGGCCGGATCCAGGCTTTCACCGAAATGCCGGGAGTGCGTTTCGTCAAGGCTGACGAACCTGGCTCAACGGCATTACCCCGCGTATGCGGCCGCTCCTCCCTCCCCTGGCCTCCGGCCAGGATCTTTTGCGGCTTTTATTCTTTCAAATTAATCAAAAACCAGTTGACTCTGCAAAAACTTTCACCTAATATTCACCTCAATGCCGAAGAGGCAAAAATCGAATCCTTTTTCAAAAAGGAACGAGAGGAACCTGGCCGAAGACATTAGTCTTAAGAAAAATCAGAGAAGCCTTGGGGGAAAAGATGGGCGTTGACCTCTACACATTGAGAAAAAGAGCCGTCGTGGTACTCACACCGAATGGAACACGGGAAACCATCCACTTTCTGCAATGTGCGGTTGAGCGCGCCCTCGCGCGGGATTCACAAGGGCTGGTCGATTCCGCTATAAAACATGCCTCCAGGGAATGGGAGAAACAAAGCGAGCCTCCGAAGCTCGTCGTCCAGGTCGGGAGCAATGGCCTTCCCCGGTCGGGGTCTCCGATTTTCAAATGGACTTTTTTCAAACGGTCATACTGCTTTGATCATGAACTTCCCGCTCCCTGTGGTTATCTCGGTGAGAGGGAGGTCTGGGGGTACCTTTTCCGAACGGTTCGGGAACAGGCGCGCCTCAATGTTATCGAGACGGCGCGACGCATCGATGAAGGTTCGGCAAAAGTCTACCGGGACTTTTGGCATGGCGAGGTTTTCGAGTCCGGTGAAGAGTTCCTCAGATTTCAGGGCCAGGCCGGACGGGTTGAAAATAGAAATAGAAAATCCAATGAAAGCGGCTATGATGTTATGTCCCCGAGGATTTCAAAGATCCTCGGCCTGATCAGGTTTATCAGGGAGAAGGGCCAGCAGGCCTCACCGGCGGATCTGCATTTTCTGGGGTCCTTGAGGGAAAAAGCGGTGCAGCTCGGATATTCATGCTGATTCCCAGCTTCAGGAGAATGATCCATGGGACTCACACCGGCGCAGGATCGGGTATATCGGTTTGTGCGAACCTATATCGATCAGCATGGCTATGCGCCATCCTATGAAGAGATACGAAGCAGTCTCGGGTTCAAATCCCTGAACGCCGTTTTCAAGCACCTCAAGCAGATAGAGGAGAGGGGCTATCTCAAAACTCCATGGAAAAACAAGAAACGCGCCATGGAACTGCTCCCTCTCGAAGCTGGAACCGGAGCCATTCCATTTCTCGGGGTCGTGGCGGCGGGGATACCCATAGAGGCCATCGAGGTGCCGGAATCAATCGAAGTGCCGGAGAACTTCCTCGGGAATGGGAGAAATTTTGCCCTGCGGGTAAAAGGGGATTCCATGATTGATGATGGAATCCGTGATGGAGACATCCTGGTCATTACCAGGCAGCCTCTGGCGGAAAACGGGCAAACCGTGGTAGCCCTTGTGAACGGGGAGTCAACGGTCAAGAAGTTCTACCACAATGGAAATGAGATAGAACTTCGCCCCGCGAATGAGAACATGAAGCCTATCCGGGTAGCCGCCGATGCGGTGGAGATTGTAGGGGTGGTGATGGGGCTTCTGAGAAACTACCGGCAGAAGCCGGGTCCCATGAAAAGCAGGCTGCATTCTCCGGGATAATCATGGAACCCATGCGTTCTTTCCTCGGATTCCGGCCTTCTCGCCAGGCCGGAGGCCGGCCGGTTATTCGCTCATTTTGAAATCTTGATGGTGACGTCGGCGGGCAGGGCCAGTTTCGCCTCTACCTCTATGGCCTTGATGATTCCGACGGGGACAGGGCAGGCGGCGTGGGGGCAGTGTTTTGCGCCCAGTTGAAGGGTCTGGGGTATGGCCGGCCTGTTCGATATCTCCATATATGGATTGACCAGGGTCAACTCCTGGGCGAGGCTCTGGACCGACTTGCAATTGCTCACGATATTCAACTGGCACATTCTGCCATCCATGGACGTCTCGACCGTGGTCGAGAAACCGCAAATACCCGAAAAGATTTCTGCTTTAGCCACAATATTCTCCTGAACGAGATAAGAATCCTGTTCACGCCGGTTTGTCTGCGGTCCGCCAAGGCATGGTGGGCGCACCGGCGCCTCATTACTCGATCGGAGTCATAATTCTTCTTCAGGCCGGCTTCAAGTCTTTTCCTCTTGATGATACCAGGCAGCATGGAGTGATATCGGGTGATTGTTCATCTTGGCTTCACCAGGCCGGCCGCCCCACTACTGGAGATCGCGAAGAAGGCGTTGGAAATCTTTTGAATCCGAGAGAATGCGGCGGGCGGCATGCCGCAACCTGTCCACCTCCTCCGGCTTCAACACAAATGAGGTAGGAAGCCGTTTGAGGAACCTGCGCTCGGCTTCGTCGTTCAGGACGTCGAACCTGACCTGAACGAGATAGAATTCAATGTCCCCGCAAGAACCCGGTCCGGTGGAAATGGGACCAGACCCGCACCGCTCCTTTCGAATCTCCTCGACCCACCGCGGAAAACTTTCGCTCAGAAGCGCCACCGTTTCCATGTTGTAACGCTGGATAGCTATGGAAGAGTATGAACTCAGCATGGCGCCAAAGGGCGGTACCTTTTCATACCGATCCCACTTGGTATCGATTTCGGTTTCGGCATTCACCACCACGAAGACGATCTTGTGAACATTTTCCATCCTCGCGTATTTCATGGTTTCCCAGGGGCTGCCCATAAGAGTGACCCGCTCCAGGATGGCACGGAGGCCAAGGTTGTCGGCCACGCCGCCGTCCACGAGGTGGATAAAGGGTTTTTCCCTGGAATCCAGGAAAGGCAGCAGGTTGTTCGCCAGGTCCAAACGGCGGGTCTGTAACTCCCTTGGCGGTTTCATGGCCTCTTCAAGGGCCGGGTGCATCCGGAAGCCGCATTTGCCCGCGTAATTTCTCAAGGTGATGGGACTCAGGAGCATGGGCACCGCCGATGAGGCCGCGCAGGCCCGCGCCACGGGAAAGGAGGACAGGTCCGAACAGATCGCGTCGAAGAAATCCTGAGTGAATGAAATTCGTGTTCCTTGAACCATGTCCGTGGCATTGATGACGATAAACGGTTCTTTTCGGGTCAGCAGGTCGCTGAATGTCTTTCCGTCGAAGACATACCGGTCGTAATAGTCGGCGGCGAGGTCACTGCGGTCATAGTAGGCTGAACCGAGCTTTCCCCAGTTGACGGGGTTTAAAAGCATGGCCCGGGTGAGTTCCCCCTGGATGTTCTTTTTCAGGAATCGGCTCTCGAAGTCCTCAAAGATGCGGTCCCTGAAAAGACCGTAGTAGGCCGCCGTGAAACTCCCGCCCGATACTCCGGAGATCCAGTCCACCTCGTCCAGCAGGCGCCGCTGGCGGCCCCGAACAGTGACCGTCGTGTCCCGCAACGTTTCGAGGACGCCGTAGGAGAAGGCGGCGGCCCGGGTCCCTCCGCCCGAAAAGGAGAGAAGGACCAGCAACTGGTCGTCATTAGCGGGATCGATGACATTTCTGCCCCGATAGCCCACCTCGGGATCGCTTTGCTTCAGAGGCTGGTTTATGGGGTAATGGGCGCATCCGGTAAAAAGGAAAGCCATTCCAGCAAATGAAAGAAGGAAGACCCTGGATACCAGGATTCGAGCCGTTTTCGAACACTGTTCAATGAAAGCCCGGACCATCGCTTACTCCATTGTAAGATGCGGAACTAACCCCGCGGATCGATCCTTCCCGATGCTAAGATGCCGAGTCGAGCCAGTCGCGTGGACAGGACCGGTTGGCTCGTGGAGCAACCGGCCCCATGTTGTTCCTCGTCCCGGCAGCGATTGCTCCGCGGGGAAGCAATGCCTGGCTCAAAGCCAGGACTATTCCAAGGAAGAATCTTCGGTCTGCCATGGGATACCTCCTTGTTCCGGGTTATAGAAACAATCCTGGCTCTTTCCAGTGTTGATCACGATGGACCGCGAACCGGACTTTTTCATAGGGAACTTCCCCGACTATTCAATGGCTAAAGCAGAGGTACTGATCTTCAGGAATCATTCTCAAGTGAATGGATCAAAGTGATGGGAGCCCGAAACCAAATGAGTTCGAGTGTCAGGTCAGAGAGATATTGACGGGTCATTTCAAATTCCGGCTTACCGTCCGTGGTGCATGGAATATACTTGGACCCTCCCTGTATGAAGGTTACAGAGCCATGTAACGGTTACTCCAAATGATGGCTTCAGCGTGCACAACAGGTTACATCCGCATTTCACCCTGTCAAGGCCTCAAAGCCTGAATTCATCTTGGGACGCAGTAATTGGTGTGGGGTCAGCCATTGACAGCGGACACTTTGCTCCGCCTCGCGCGCGCCTGGCGGAGCCTCGTGACAGGCGGGGGAATCCTTCCCCGCTCTTTTGTACCCGAGAAGCAACATTTTGAACGCTACGATTTCGTATTGCATCCAGACGCGCGTCTTTGCCGTGCGCGCAAAAAAACCGGGGCCCAGCCTGGGACCCGGTCTTTGGGAGATGGAGAAACACTTACACTTCTATTGCATGTGCGCTGATACATGCCTTATCGCACGGCGGGATGCGTTATGTCAAGTTAAACATAACGCATCCGTAAAAAAACGCCTCGCCCCGCATCAAGCACTGAAGACGGCCAGGGCAGCGCGCGCATTGAGGCCGGAATGAAATCGAGGGCGAGAAAGTACCTTCAGGATCAGGAAGCAAACGGCCCCGTCGAGGACCGGCATGATGGCGATCTGCCCGCCCCCTTCCGTGGAAGCCGGCGACAGCGGTAATGATGCTGAAATTGTGAACCGTATCGGTCACAACATGGTTCCTTCCTGATCAACCCGTACCCTTACAAGGGCCGTTACAATGTTCTTACAGGGCCAGGCAGGCCTCCGGCTTTTCCGGTGGTCTGCCTCTGTCTTTTAGGGTTCTCTATCTTCCCGCTCCTTCAACTTCTTCATCACCCCATCAAGACCCAGGGCCTCGGCCCAGGATACCTGAACAAATTCATCATCCTTCTTGAGCATTGGTGTCACGGGATCATCAACTTTAAGCAATTCCAATCCCAGTCTCCCCTTGAGGCAGAGGGGACGGCCGTTGCCGGGGGCACGGGCGGTAACGCCTATTGCCTTATTCCCCTTGTAATTAATGTCAAACCCGCAACCGGCGTCGCAGAATGTGCAGGTGACGGGCTCCTTCCTGATTTCATACTGCCGGCCCTTGCCGACCATGTTTTTGTAGGTAAGGGCGCCCACGGGGCATACCGACAGGCACCGCGCGCAGTAGACGCAGTCGGACTCGGCCAGATCGGTGTCCATGGCAGGCGCAACCTTGGTGTTGAAGCCGCGGTAGGCCAAGTCGATCACTGCCCGGTCCTGCACCTGTTCACAGGTACGTACACATCTGCCGCACAGGATGCACCTGTTCATATTCCGTACGATATATGGATTGCTGTCCTCGACGGGATAATTGTGCTTTTCTCCCTTGAAGTTCGAAGTGCTGACCCTGTAGCGGTAAGCGTAATCCTGAAGGCGGCAGTCGCCGTTTTTCTCACAGACGATGCAGTCAGGTGGGTGGTTGGCCAGGATCAGCTCAAGAATGGTTCTTCTGGCCTCCACAACAGCCGGAGATTCCGTTTCCACAACCATGCCGTTTCCCGCTTCAGCGCTGCAGGACGCAACGAGAGCGCGCGCTCCCTTGACTTCCACCACGCAAATGCGGCAGCCGCCGTAATTAGGGAGGGCCGGGTCATGGCAGAAGGTCGGCACAAAGAAGCCCGCTCCCGTTGCGGCATCCAGTATGCTGGTCCCCGCCGGAATGGTTATAACTTTTCCGTTGATAGTCAGGGTTATGTTACCCATCTTTGCTCAACCTCCCCTATGCCTTTATAATGGCGTCGAATTTGCACTTCTGGATGCAACTGCCGCACTTGATGCAGGCAGCCGTGGCAATGGAGTGGGGCTCCTTTTTCTCGCCGGTTATGGCTTCCGCCGGGCAAGCCCTGCGGCAGGCGCCGCAGCCGTTGCACTTGTCCGCCTGAATCGTGTATATCACCAGCGCGCTGCAAACGCCGGCCGGGCAGCGGTGGTCTTTGATATGCGCCTCGTACTCGCTACGGAAGTAGCGCAGGGTGGTCGAAATCGGGTTGGGAGCGGTCTGGCCGAGGGCGCACAGGGAACTGCCCTTGATAACCCGGCACAGGAGTTCAAGGGTGTCGATGTCCTTCATCTCGCCCTTGCCGCTGCAAATCTTCTGCAGAATCTCCAACATCCGCTTGGTGCCTTCACGGCACGGCGTGCACTTGCCGCAGGACTCCAACTGGGTAAAGTTCAGGAAGAACTTGGCCACATCCACCATACAGGTGGTTTCGTCCATGACCACCAGGCCGCCGGAGCCCATGATCGCTCCCAGCGCTCCGAGTGATTCATAGTCGATCGGGGTGTCCAGGTGCTCCGTGGGAATGCAGCCGCCGGACGGACCTCCGCTCTGCACGGCTTTGAATTTCTTACCGTACTGGATTCCGCCGCCGATGGAGAAGATGATGTCGCGCAGGGTTATGCCCATGGGCACTTCCATAAGGCCGGTGTTGTTGACCTTGCCGGTCAGGCAGAACACTTTGCTGCCCTTGCTTTTCTCGGTGCCCATGGCCGAGTACCAGTCGGCGCCCTTGCGGATGATGAACGGCACGTTGGCGTAAGTCTCGACGTTGTTTAGAGTTGTCGGCTTCTCGAACAGCCCTTTGATGGCCGGGAATGGCGGCCGCACGCGGGGCATGCCGCGCAAACCTTCAATGGAGTTCAAAAGGGCTGTTTCCTCGCCGCAGACGAAGGCGCCCGCGCCGGCTTTAATCTTGATCTTGAAGTTGAACCCGGAGCCCAGGATGTTTTCGCCCAGCAGGCCGTGTTCCTCGGCCTGGGCTATGGCCAGGTTGAGGCGCTTGATGGCCAGTGGATATTCAGCCCGGCAGTAAATGTACCCTTCGTCGGCGCCGATGGCATAGCCGCCGATCATCATGCCTTCCAGGACCGAGTGCGGGTCGCCTTCTAAAACGGACCTGTCCATGAACGCGCCGGGATCTCCTTCGTCAGCGTTGCAGACGGCGTATTTCTTGTCACCGGGGGCGCCGTAAACAAAGTTCCACTTGGTACCGGTCGGGAATCCGGCGCCGCCACGTCCTCTCAGGCCCGATTTTTTGACTTCGTTTATGACCGCCATGCGCTCGCTGTTGAGGGCCTTTTCGATACCCTCGTAGCCGCCGGTGGCCATGTAGTCCACTATACTCTCGGGGTTTGTCCGTCCCAGCCTTGACGTTACGGAACGCACCTGCTTTTCATAGTATGATGATTGGTCCATGATGGGGATGCCATCATAAGGAGTGGCATCACCGGGTATTTGCATGGCCACCCACTCGTGGACAGGGATTTTGGTCACGACGCTGTCCAGCAGCTTTTCCACTTTATCGGGGTAGATTTCGCTGTAGATGACGCTGGGCTCGCCGGCCAGGGCTATCTCCACCATGGGCTCGCGGTAGCACATGCCGATGCAACTGGTGAAATCGACATCGATATCCAGATTGCGTGCCGCCACCTGCTCCTTAATGGAGGCCATCACCTTGTCGCCGCCGGCAGCTATGCCGCAGGTGCCGAGTCCGACTACGATACGGTTCCTGGCAATTTTATTCTTGTACTCTTCCTCGTATTTTGCGCGTACCTGATCGAGACTTTTCAACTCTGCAGACCTCCTTCCTCTACTTGTAGCTTTCGAAGATGCCGCCAACTTTTTTCGGAACCAGGCGACCGTGGGTTTCATCGTTGACCATCATGCAGGGCGACAGGCCGCAGGCCCCGATGCAGGCCACGGTTTCCAGGGTGAAGCGCAGGTCTTCGGTGGTTCCTCCCGGCACAACTCCCAAGCTCTCTTGAGCAGCATCGAATATCCTGGCGCCGCCGCGCACATGGCAGGCCGTGCCCAGACATACGCGAATGATGTTGCGCCCACGGGGTTTCAAATGAAACTGCGCGTAAAAGGTGCATACCCCGAATACTTTACTGAATGGTATGCGCAGTTCTTTGGCGACATGCTTGAGCACATCCTTGGGCAGGTATCCGTAAATGTTCTGGACTTCCTGAAGTACCGGTATAAGCCCTCCCCTATAATCCCGATACTGGTCCAGTAGTATTGCCAGTGCTTGTTCCCGGGTCGAGTCACTACTTTCACACTTGTTGGCTGTCAATGTCTGTTCCTCCTCTGGTTATTCCTGATGTTCGCTACAAGTCCGATCCTATATATGGAATGTCGGACCTTAATATTCAAACAGGTCTGAATTCCAAACTGTAAAGCAACTGGCCCGGCACAGGGGATATTGGCCCCGTTTCATTCGTATATGTGCATGCCGCTGCTCAAAGGCCGGCGCATATAATGTGGAATAGAAGCCGGTGGTTCTATTTGTTCAGACAGAATTGACTATTTTCGATGCCCTTAATGGTGAAACAAGGGAACCGGTCACGAACCTGGCATGTTGACGGTACGTGAAGGACCAACCGGGGGACGGGAATACACTCGCCGTGAAGTAAGAGCGCTCGGCCCACCGGATCACCGGCCGTACCAATTCCAGGGGAAACCTGCAATGCCTAAACGAAGTACCTAAATAGTGAAATAGTGCACAATCATGAGCAGACGCATCTATTTCTCTTTTCTTGTGCTTACCGATGCACCTGGCCCCGCGAGTCCTTTAGCACCGACGCATTGGCATGTTTAAAATAGCGCCATGACGTGTAAAACACAAGTGAAAAGAAGTGCTATTTGACCTGCGCTTCGAGGAAGATCACCTCTGCCGGTGCGCTCACGATCTCTTCCGTGGTCCAGTCGTGGTTGCCGGTCACAATGATGTGTAAGCCCAACGATTAACTGAACGCAGGAGCGGAACCGAACACGAAAGCGCGACTGAACGGGCAGACTGACATTCGTGTAACCTTAACAGGGACAGGGCTTGACAGCAGCACTTACTACGATAAAAGGAGAATTTTTACTGAACCAGAAGAGGTCGCTGGAGCTTTTGGACTATTTCTGTGTTCCAATAAAGGAGTCTACACGGGGATTTTGGATAGTGGATGAGTTGGCAACAAGCTGAGAATAATGATGGTGACGAGGACCTTCTTCGGCAAATAGATTGCAAGCAGTTGATTTTACATGATTTAAGTGGGGTTCCAGCGGCCGCACCGAAGTAGTGACACCTTGCAATATGGCGAATTCACTCTATTTTTTTCCTTAAAATGCCGAAGGCCGGATTAGGCCGAACGGTTGATTTTGCTGGGTTTTCTCTGATACACGACAAGTTTGATAGTACCGAGCGTTAACGAGTGTTATTGAGTGACAATTCAGGGCACGGGTGAAAGTGAGCAACTACGCCCTTCAAACTCTCTGCCGCCGAGGAATATCTTTTTTGCGTAGCTCTTAACTTGGGTAGGAAAGCAAGCGCAATTGATTGATGAACCGATAGTCACGCTGATTCTTGGTGACAAAAGGGCAATCGAGATCTAGGGCAGTGGCGGCGATCAAAGCGTCCGGAATCAGGATGCCGTGGCTTAGCCGATAGATCTTCAACAGATTGACAGCCTTATCTGAAATCGACTCGCTCAGCTTCAGGATCTGAAACCTGGAAATGAATCGCTCCAGTGACTTTGATTCTTTCTTGTTGCGACAGCCGACCAGGAGTTCCATTTGCGTTATGATACTGAGAGCCAGGCAACTATTCTGTTCAAGTAACTTCAGACAAGACAGCGCTTCGGGTTTGGCGCGTCCAGCGTCTATTAGTATATCAGTATCGATGAGTATGATTTCGCTCACGATCTTGTCCATTCACGTTCGCGGGTGTTTCTGACCCACTTCCCGCTATCCTCCATATCTGCACGGTCAAGCCATATCCCCACAAATGGCTCGTTCGCCAAATCCATCTTTGGCGACTTGTCGCCTTTGCAGACTGTTCTGTACCGAACTCGTAAAAAAGCTATAAAATCGGCAAGTTCACGATATGCCTCCGGGGGCAGCGACCTGATCTCGCGCAAAAGCTCTTTTTGGTTCATCTCTCGCCCTCACTTCCCCTTGGTTTCTTAATAAAAGCCATCTGGCTATTGGCTCCAATCCCATTAGATGCTAAATGTTTTCTTCAGAAGGGTCAATAACAAGGAACTCCCGGATATCGCTGGTACTGGTAGTAGAAGAACACCGGATGCCACAAATTGAGAGGGAGAGTCAGTTCAGAACACCCGAAGATCTTTCTGTGGAGATGAGCTACTGCGGTTATCAGAACTGTACCTTCCCCGGCCACAAAATGAAGTGCGTAGGGAAATCCTTTCAGTAGGCAGCGTCTTGTTTTTTCCCCAACTTTTGTCCATGCTTCCGGCATTAGCTTTATTCTGTCGATTGCCCCGTTCACTTCCTGGAAAAAGCGAAAGCCCAAACTCCTCGGCCCACAAACCCGCACCCAGCTTAATAGTTCGATAAGTGGCCGAGCCGCCACTGAACTCTTGACCAGTTATCCAATTTCAAATCAAAAGCGAATAATTGTGTGAAAAATCATCATAAATAAGTTAGTTACGGTCATGGGTCCGGATTTAACCGGACTCTAGTGCCAAGTTCTCTTTAATGACCTAAGTCATTCAACAGTTTCCAGTCAAGGCTTGCAGCTTTCCTGATTGTATTCTCCTCCTCGCCATAGCGAGGGATTCCCAAGGTTCTTTTACTCCTCAAGCTCGTAGCCTATTTTTTTGTAACCAAGGCGTCGCCGTCCATACATTTTCGCCAACATCGGGACATTGAGGTCAGCATAGTCGTAGACGATGACCTCTTTTTTGCTTTCGTGAACCCGATGCAACCGTCCAGCGTACTGTGCAAGAACTCCACGCCATGAGACGGGCAGTGCCAGAAAGAGAGTATCAAGCCGGGCATCGTCGAAACCTTCTCCCAGATATCTTCCCGTGGCGATAATGACCCTCGGTTCGTCATCGGGAAGTGCATTCAGTCTATCGGACGCATTCTTTCGTTCCTTCCTTCCCATGCCACCTTTCAGTACGATCATGTTGATCAGGTGCGGCGAAAGCATCTCAGCAAGAATTGACAAGTGCTCCTTTCGCTCGGTCAAAACCACCGGACAACGACCCGCTTTAAATGTTTCGAGCACATCCCGGACGATCAGCTCGTTTCGCTTATTATCTGCGACCAGGGCTGAATAGAGTTCATGTATGGCAAGGTCATCTCTAAGCTGAAGAAAATAGGGGAGTATAAACTCTGTTTTGCGCAGAATGACTCTATGTTCAAATGGCCTCTCAACCGCTTTTTTTCGCTCATCAATGTGATGTCTTGTAGGGCCGCACTGCATGTGAATGATGGGATGATGGCCGTCCTTCCTCGTGACTGTGGCAGACAAACCAGTGACATATTTTGCTTTGCATTCCCTGACGACAGCTTCAAAGCTCCTTGCAGAAAGGTGATGGCACTCATCTACCACCAGGTGTCCATAATTTCCGACAAGATCATCCACTTCTTTTTTTCTGAATAGACTTTGAATAATTCCGATATCGATCACCCCACTTACCTTCCTTTTCCCTCCTCCTACAAAGCCAATTTGACCCGGATTCAGTCCCAGCAGCGTGCTCAGCTGCGATATCCATTGATCCAGGAGTTGCCTCCTGTGGACTAAGACGAGCGTGTTCACATTTCGTACGGCGATGAGGTAAGCAGCCAGAACAGTTTTGCCAAAAGCCGTCGGAGCGGAAAGGACACCTGTATCATGAG
>JBDKTY010000269.1:0-2482 GCA_039679945.1 Syntrophobacter sp.
ATCAAGTCCCTTCTCCATCGGCAGGTCCATCGGACTTTCCATCCCGCGCTTTTGTGCGCGCATGGCCGCTCGGATGGACGCTGGGGGTAGGCGGAACACCTCCTCAGTGGCCTGCATACTCTCCGGATCCTTAAAGCCCTCCCACGCGGCCCAAGGTTTTCCACTTAACAATCCTATCGACGTGCCCTGTGGTCGCAACAATTCGTGGCCGACTGCCTCAACCGCCGCGACTCCTTTCTTGCCTGCACCATAGGCTAAGGTTTTGGCCGAGGGTAGTTTCTCGTATGCAGAGGAGACCGTTCCAAAGATTTTATCCAATGTGCTCTCTTCCGGTTCCTCGATTCCCAAGAAATTAATAAGGTTTGCCATATTCGTTTACCATCGTGGATATTCGGGCATATCTTCCCAAGTGCCCACCCCGGGTTTAGGCTGAGTTAGTCTTTCCAAGAAACTAGGAGAAGAAGTTTCGGATGTGTCACCAGGAATTCCGGCGGGTTTGAGGAACTTGGAAAGATGCGGGGCGTGTTGAGCTATGCCCATCTCGGTGTCATACCGGGGCTGTGCGTTCCCTGATATCTCAGCCCAAATTTCCCGCCGCTTGGCTTCTCTCTGGATCTTCCGGACTGTCTCGTCGTCTAGTTGGTCAACAGGGAATCCAACGTAATTCTGAGGATTGGAAAGGTCCTTAATTAGCATATCTTTAAACCCTCTGAATTCTTTTCTCTGCTGGCCTTTATTGGCCCATTCGCTCAGTCTTGACGTGAAGGCCAACTGATTTTTTTGCTCTTGCTCCGCTTCCTTCTGGGCCTGTATTGCCTCAAGTCTTTCCTTCTGCATCTCTTCCGCGGTCTTCATCTTGACTGCCGCTGCATCGTACTCGCCCTTGATCCGCGCTTCCGACCGTGCATTCTTCCCTTGTTCGCCGGCCAGGAATTTTGACCACTCCGCGTCTCGCTTCGCCCCAGCCAGTTCAGCATTGGCACCCACGGCAGCAACCTTGCTTCCCATGAAGCTCCCGAAATCCTTGCTCTTAATCCCCTCCATTCCAAGCAATGCCTGAAGCGCCATCTGCTGCTCCTGCATACCCCTTGCGCGTGCTGCTTCATCCTGTGCTGCTTCCTGCCCGTATAGCCCCTGAAACAATGCCGCACCTATTTCTGGGTTCGTCCCAAATATCTTACCCAACGCGTCGCCGTACGCACCGGAACCTGTCGAACGTCCTAGTTCAGCCATCGCATTTTCACGAGACACCCGGTCGAGGTCCGCTTCGGGGTTCGATGGTATGACCCTCCCGCCAAGGTGCGGTTGAGCGAGCTGGCCTCTCATGCCAAACATGCGCTGATATTTTTGCTGCAATTCCTGATATGTTGACATCAGTTACCCCCAGAGATTTAGCCCTCTCATGTAATCCCGATAATCATTCACGGTCTGCTCACGACGCGCCAGATCGTCTTGTGTTCGTTCAAAAACACTCCCCCAATAATCCCTGCTGTCGCGAGGAGAGGCCGATGTGGTTTGTCCTGTGTAACCTGGCGACCAGTTGCCCACGGCAGAGGACTCGGGGATTTGGGACTGCAAATTATTAAATCCCGCGGCCGGTGGACCAGGGTATGCTCCGGGCATCTGTTTCTGTAACCAGCCCGCATGCCCCAGGTCAGCAAGTTGACTGCGCCAATCCTGGGACCACGCCTCAGAATTGGCCTTATTACGTGCGGCCCACTGGTCAGCTAACGGATTCTCACCCGGTTCGCTCGGACGATAAGCCTGATATCTGGCATTCTGCATCACCGGGGACATAACACCACCGGGGACATAGTACCCAGAGGCAGCTTCCACCATCCCTGGATGCGGGCCATAAGGTACTCCACCGGACGCTCGCGTCCCAGAGAGCATCCAATTCGCAAGTTCAGGACCGTTGCTTCCTGTGCGACGTAGGTATTGCCCTCGGTTTGCGTCTGCTGCTCCGGGTTGATATCCTTGTAGTTTCCTCAAGGCTGCGGCGTACTGCATGAAGTCATTTAGATTCATCTTGTTACCCCATGCCGGGGAATGGGGGTCTTCCCGTTGACATGTTTGACATCAACCTTAATTTATTTATTTCCCACCATCTAGGATCGTTCATGGTCACATTATCAGATCGGCTTACCCGATCTAGTAGTGATGCTAAGTCCCCCTGCTGCTGTTGCTGCTGGTTCCTCGCAGTCAACCCGGACTTCCAAGTGTCGTATTATTGTAGATCCTTCGGGTATTGTGAATATTGCTGCCGATCCCACGCGGTATCACGCTGGTTTGCTTGGTTGTACATATTGAGCATCGCCAACTCTTCGGCTGATTTCCCGCCGAGAAGGTTTGACCATAAGCTACCCATGTTGCCCGCGAGGTTCAACCTGGTTTTCCAATCGTCTGCCGCTAGGGGTGCGCCCCGCGCCGTCATTTCCGCGCCCCATCCATACGCGTCACCGGCCTGGCCCGCGACATTCCT
>JBDKTY010000270.1:0-64685 GCA_039679945.1 Syntrophobacter sp.
TGCACTTTTTTTCTTGACGGCATCATTGGCTCCTTATATATGTGCATTATGCACATAAATTTGAGAACCGAAAGGAAAACGTTGTAAGAGCCGCAATTGTCGAGGAACCGGGCAAACACCCGTCCCAGGGACGGTGTGCCCGTTCGGTTCGTCCAGATCGGGTCTGCAGGCGGCGCAGCATACTCGTGACCGCCTCGTCGCATTGTACAGATCCCGGGGACGCCGGGCGCGGCCACATGCACTCGACGGACCATGGAGCAAAAGTCTTCCGGCTGTTGCGAAAACGGGTTCGCGCATTCGAGCGAGCACTCAGCGCCCGCCGCGGTCCGGGCTCTGGTTCATACTAATTTGCGTTCGAGAGGATATACCCCCGTTCGCCCTGAGCAAGGTATCGAAGGGTAGAACGGGTCAATTCTGAACGGCATCTTCGATTTAGGGAAAGACTCATCTTGAACGCAACTCCGTATCACGTATGCACCGTTCGCGAAGCATTGAGATGAAAGGAGTAATCTGAGAAATGAAAAACGTCGAGAGAAAATCGTTCGATCCGCGGGGATTTCTCATCCTCACATCTACTGTCGCCGGTCTCGGACTGCCGATCACCGGCCTTGCCAACCACATGCTTCAGATGGAACCACCAATATCATTCTCGCGCCATGCCTCGATGGCAGCACACATCATCCTTGGCGTTCTCTTTATGGCGTCAACTGTCTCGCATGCCATTCTCAACCGCCGCATACTGCTCAACTACGTCCGAGGACACGCGGCCCGTCCGGGGATTACGCGAGAGACCCTCAGTGCCATCGTCGTCGTCGGGATAATGCTGTTTTTCGCGGTGAGCCACGCGTTTCATTAAGAATTCCGTGACGCGGCCGCACCGCTGATAAGCACATGAAGAGAATTCATGCGGATCAATAATGAGATTTGCATGACATATGGCCATGGTTGGTGGCCCGAGGATGTCTCGATGAATCACGGAAAAATCAGAACACGCACATATGGCGGGCGGCTCATGACAGCGGGCACACGCGAAGAGTGGAGAGTCCCATCCGGCCTCGGTACAGGCGCCTGGCAGGAATTGTCCGTGAGTTGCACGGCGAGGATAACATTCCGGTCCTTAAGTGTATTAAGGGCGCCCCCCGGGGCTTGTTGCTGGCCCCAAGGGGGGCGGACTCAACCAAAATCTGTCGTTATTACTTCATCGCTCGCGGGAATGAGATTTCCCGGTTTCACTTGAACGTTCCCGGCGGTGTATTCGCCGTTGCGGTTCCGCTTTTCATGCCGTCCACGATTGCTACCAGTTGGTTAACGTAGGATTTCATATTTTCGGCCTGGGAACTCATTGCCCCGGCAGCCGAAGCGGATTCTTCGGCACTTGCGGCATTTTGCTGTACAACCTCGTCCATCTCGCCTACCGACTTATTTACCTGTTCGATTCCCTGAGCCTGCTCCGATGAGGCCGCGGATATTTCCCCTATGAGATCACCCATTTTCCCCGTGCTGGTCGCAACTTGAGAAAAATCAAGGCTCGCTCCCTCAACCAGATCCGCTCCATCTTTTATCTTTTTGACAGTACCTTCAATGAGGCTTGCAGTGTTTTTTGCCGCCTCGGCAGCGCGCATGGCAAGGTTTCTCACCTCATCGGCGACGACAGCGAATCCCGCGCCGGCATCACCGGCCCTTGCGGCTTCGACGGCAGCGTTCAGAGCCAGGAGATTTGTTTGAAATGCGATTTCATCGATTGTCTTAATAATCTTCGAGGTCTCCTCGCTTGCCCTGGAGATCTCGGCCATGGAGGCGGTAAGCTGCTCCATGGATTGATTTGCCTTAGACACAACCCGACTCGTTTCAGCCATGAGTGTCTTTGCCTGGCTCGCATGTTCGGCGTTTTGCCTCGTCATGGATGCGACCTCTTCAAGAACGGAAGACGTCTCTTCGATGGAAGCCGCCTGTTCCGAAGCACCCTCCGCAAGCTGCTGGCTGGACGAAGATACTTGCTGAGCCGCCGTGGCCACCTGGCCTCCCGTGCCCAGAAGACCTTCCGCTACCATAGAGATCGGTTTGGTAGTGCGCCTGCCGAAAAGAAGCGTCGCAATCACCGCGAGCACGAGCAGAATGGACCCGGCCAGGATTATTTGATTTCGAAGCTCCCAGGCAGTACTCATTACTTCATCCTTATCCTGAGTAACAGCTATACTCCATGAGCGAATTCCAACGGGGGCGAATGAAGCCATCTTTTCAATGCCGTCAGTGCTTGTGTAATACTCAAAGCCACTTAGCTGCTTTGTCATTTTCTCCGCGAGCTTGGCGGTGCCTTTATCAGCGGAAAGGTTTCGTTCGAGAATCCTTTCCGGGTCGGGATGGGCTATTAATACGCCATTTTCATCGAGCATAAAACCATAGCCCGACCGGCCGATTTTTGTAGAGGTGATTATATTTATCAAAGCGTCAACTTTGCAATTGACGACCATCACGCCTGCAAATTCCCCTTTATCGGATTCAATCGGTGCATAGGCAACCATTGCAATCTGATTGTCAACTTTGCTTTTGACAAGTGGTGCAACGCCGGCTTTTTTATTCTGCTTGGCTTCCTTGTAGTACGCTCGATCGGAGAAATCCAAATTGTTGTTGTAAGCAGTCATATTGCCATCACTTCTGACGCCCGTGATAGCAATACCTGCCTTATCGGTTATGAAAAGCGCGGCATGCTGGTTTCCGGCATTTTTTATAATTCCCAGAAATTCCTTATTCACATATTCAATATCATCTTTGACGCTTTCTTTGCCCTCACGTCCCATTTTTTCAATGACTTTGTGGACCGCCGGAAGAGAAGAAAGAGCTTTTGACAGCGAAATTTCCTGATCCAGCATTTCACGGACCATTTCCCCGAGCTTCTGCACGTTATTCGACGTATTCTCGATCGTGAGTTCGGTCATGGCCCGGCTTGTTCTGATTACCGCCGCGGCACCGAGCACAAGTGTCGGGATTATTGCGAGCAGTGCGCCTCCGATTATTAGCTGATTCTTGAGACTCGTCTTTCTCATCCGATGCTCCAATTATTGTTGTTTACATCAGTCTCCCCCCATCGCAGATACTGCGATCACGAGTAAGTGAATCGGAAATTGAATGAGGAATCCTGAACGAAAAAAAGTATCTAATAGGAAATTATAGTCAGTAGCAGTATCTACGATTGCAGTCGAGGTTAAGAATCTAATCTAATTTGCGGTCAAGAGGATATACCCCCGTTCGCCCTGAGGTATCGAAGGGTAGAACGGGTCAATTCTGAACGGCATCTTCAATTTAGGGATAGACTCATCTTGAACGCAACTCCGTATAAGCCATTAGACCGGCTGATAGAGGAGGTTCGGGGCCTGACAGGTGGAGCCTCTGGACTTGTAAATATATCCCCTGAATATTGATACGGGAAACCACGCGGATCTTTTTCCATTTTCTCAACATATTCCGGCCATTACAGCCTGGCACTCCGAGCGCGCGGTTTTCATTCCGGGTCCCGGCTCCAGGAATCCGCGGTCTTTGGTATCACCATCGTGCAATAGGGAAAGCCGGGGAGGATGTTCAACTCTTTTTTACAGCGTGGGTTTGATGATGTTCAGAAGCGTCATAAACGGGTAATGCTCCCCACTGGCAAAACCTTTTCCTTTTGTCGGAGTTGATCTTTATGAGATAAATGACTGTATTTTCTTCGGAGATCTTAGCTTTTATTCACCACTCGCGTTTTCATCCCGGCAGACCCTTTGACCCACTCCTATAAATCAGTATATCTGATTCGAATCGTTCTGTGATAGAGTTCCTGCCCGCCCCAAGATACAGGGGCAACGCCTGGGAGCAGCCCGAGCGGCGAGGCCACGGGCGCGCAAAGCGCGGGCCCTTTCCGGCCCGAGTCTAAATCGTGAACGAGGAGCCCCTCATGATCTATTCCGTCGAAGTGGAACACATGTGCCCCCTGACCAAGGGAGCCTATCACGGTCCGGCGCCCATCCCCCAGGAGGGGAAGTGGGTGCAGGCCAAGGAAATCAAGGACATATCCGGATTCACTCACGGCGTGGGCTGGTGCGCCCCCCAGCAGGGCGCCTGTAAGCTAAGCCTCAACATCAAGGACGGTATCATCGAGGAAGCCTTGGTCGAGACAATCGGTTGCTCCGGAATGACCCACTCAGCCGCCATGGCTGCCGAGATTTTGATCGGCAAGACAATCCTCGAGGCGCTCAACACCGACTTAGTCTGTGATGCGATCAACACCGCCATGCGCGAGCTATTCCTGCAAATCGCCTACGGCCGCAGCCAGTCCGCCTTCTCCGAGGGGGGGCTTCCGATCGGCGCCGGGCTGGAGGACCTGGGTAAGGGCCTGCGCAGCCAGGTGGGCACCATGTACGCAACCAGGGTCAAGGGCCCGCGCTACCTGGAAATGGCCGAGGGCTACATCACTCGCGTGGGCGTCGACAAGGATGGTACGATCATCGGCTACGAATTCGTGAGCGTCGGCAAGATGATGGACGACATAAAGAAGGGCGTCGACGCCAACGAAGCCTTGGCCAGGGCCAAGGGCAGCTACGGCCGCTTCGCGGAAGCCGACAAACAAATAGACCCCAGGCACGAATAGGAGGGAAGGAACATGGCATTGTTTGAAAGCTACGAGCGCAGGATCGACCAGATCCTTCCCATTTTGAAAAAGTACGGGATCGAGTCGGTCGAGGCCGCGAAGAATGTGTGCGACGACAAAGGTGTTGATGTCGGAGCCTTGGTGGCCGGTGTCCAGCCGATCTGCTTCGAGAACGCCAAATGGGCCTACATCGTGGGCGCCGCCATCGCCATCAGGAAGGGCGATTCCAATCCCGTTTCCATTGCCAGGACTTTGGGCGAGGGTCTTCAGGCCTTCTGCATCCCCGGTTCGGTGGCTGATGACCGCAAGGTGGGCCTCGGCCACGGCAACCTGGCCGCCATGCTCCTTTCAGACGAGACCAAGTGCTTTTGCTTCCTCGCCGGCCACGAGTCCTTCGCGGCCGCGGAAGGCGCCATCGGTATCGCCCGCAACGCCAACCGCGCCCGCAAGACTCCGTTGCGCGTGATCCTCAACGGTCTTGGAAAGGATGCCGCCCAGATCATCAGCCGCATCAACGGCTTCACTTACGTGCGGACCCAATTCGATTATTACTCGAGCGAACTGAAGGTGGTGAGGGAGTTCAGGTACTCCGAGGGCGAGAAGGCCGCCGTGCGCTGTTACGGCGCCGATGACGTCCGCGAGGGGGTGGCCATCATGTGGAAGGAGGGCGTCGATATTTCCATCACCGGCAACTCCACCAATCCAACCCGCTTCCAGCACCCTGTGGCCTGCACCTACAAGAAGGAATGTATCGATAAGGACAAGAAGTACTTCTCGGTAGCCTCGGGCGGCGGCACCGGCCGCACCCTGCACCCCGACAACATGGCCGCCGGTCCGGCCAGCTACGGCATGACCGACACCATGGGCCGCATGCACTCCGACGCCCAGTTCGCCGGTTCCTCATCCGTGCCGGCTCACGTCGAGATGATGGGGCTGATCGGCATGGGCAACAACCCTATGGTCGGCGCCTCGGTCACGGTGGCGGTCGCGATCTCCGAAGCCCTCAGGAGGTAGTGAATGCCAGGCGGGGTGAAACGGCGTAGTCCGCGCCGCTAAAGATTTCGGCCTCACGCGCTTGCGCATGAGGCTGAGCGCTCGGCGTCCGTGGCGACTGCCCCGCCTTCGCGGGACGCCGCCGCGGGCAGGATCAATCCCCTGCTTTTTTGGGCGGCAGCAGGTGCGCGATGACGAACAGAAGAGCCACTGCCACGAGAAGTTGAACGGGGAGGCCTTCAATTTGAAAGAAGATTGTTCCAAATGTGATTATTCCCAATGTTGGCCAGGGATGAAGGTGCGGGGGGCCTTCATCCCTGGCCCCATGGCTGCTTCCTGAACATCCACCTTAGAAACGGACCTGCTTGAATCAAACATCGCCGTCAGCAGATCTTTTCTCGTTGGAAGCGGGGTCATTGGTTTAGTTGCCCCGGGGCGGAGTCCGGGTTAGACCCTTCTGCTCGCGGTCCATCGAGCAGGAGGGTGTTGCACGGGCGTCGACGGCCCCGTGCATGATGTCATTTGTAAATGAAGACCTTGTCCCAAGCCGTTTGAAAAGCCCTGTCGATCTATTGGACAATCCATGCCCTATATGATCTCTTTAACAGCGGCTATCAGCTTTTCTTCATTGGGAATGTAGAAACGCTCCAGAGGAGGACTGAAGGGAACAGGAATGTCCGGTCCCGTGACCCGCCTCAGAGGAGCCTTGAGACTTGAAAACGCCTCCTCCATGACGATGGCTGAAATCTCACCGGCAAATCCTCCGGTGCGGGTTGCCTCGTGGAGCACCACAAGGCGGCCGGTTTTTCGCACCGAGGTGAGTACGGTCTCCTTGTCGAGGGGCGCCAAAGTGCGCAGATCAACGACTTCGATCTCGACCCCTTCCCCCGAGAGCTGGTCCGCGGCTTTCATGGCGACACCGAGCATCTTGGACCATGTCACCACGGTGACATCCTTTCCCTGCCGCTTGACATCCGCTTTCCCGATTGGCGTGAGGTATTCCTCATCCGGAACAGGGCCGGGAGCAAAGTAGAGCATCATATCCTCAATGAAAAGGACGGGGTTCTCATCGCGAATGGCGGACTTGAGCAGCCCCTTGGCATCGGCGGGGGTCGAGGGCATCACCACCTTCAGCCCCGGACAATGCGCCGCCCAGGCCTCCAGGTTGTGCGCATGCTGACAGCCCGCCCCGAATCCCGCTCCGCTCTTCATTCGCACGACCAGCGGGAAAGACGATTTTCCCCCCGAAAGATACCTCAGCTTGGCGGCGTGATTGACGATCATATCCGAAGCGAGAGTGAAGAAAGGATTGAACATGATTTCCACCACCGGCCGCAGCCCCGCCACCGATGCACCGACCGCGAGCCCCGCAATGGCGGCCTCCGAAACCGGGGTGTCCTTCACACGCCCCGGACCGAACTCCTTAAGCAGGCCCGCCGTCGGGAGCATCGGGCTGTCGTGTATGCCCACCCCAATGCCTTCTCCGGCGACGAAGACTCCGGCGTCTCGCATCATCTCTTCTCTCAGGGCTTGATTGACTGCCTGTCCCATTCCCAGTTGCTGCATGGCGCTCTCCCTTTCCCGATGATTGTAGAGGTCTTGGATTCTATCCTCACGCGGCGAAGACATCCTCGAGCGCCTCCTCCAGGTTGGGATAGGGACTCTCCTCGGCAAAACGCACAGCGTCTTCTACAATCTCTTTGATCTTTGTCTCCATCTCCTGAAGTTCCAGGGCGCTGATCAACCCCTGTGAGAGCACGTCGTCACAAAGCCTTGGGATGGGGCATTTTTCCTGCCATGCCAAAATCTCATCTTTGGGCTGATAGACCTGGTGGTCAGCTTCTCCATGCCCGCGGCATCGGTAGGTCTTGCATTCGATAAGTGTCGGGCCGCCACCGGCGGCGGCTAGGTCCCTGGCCCCGCGGGTAGCACCATACACCGCCACTACATCATTGCCATCGACAACCTCGCCCGGCATGGCATATGCCACGGCCCTGTCCGCGATGTCCTTTACCCTGGTGTGTTCCTCGTAGCGTTGCGCGCCGGCATAGAGATTATTCTCGCAGACGAAAATGACAGGAAGTTTCCAAAGGCTCGCAAGGTTCAACGCCTCATGGAAAGAGCCCTCATCGGCGGCGCCGTCTCCAAAAAGACAAACCGTTATGCTCTTTTCGTTTCTATACTGTTGCGCGAAGGCCATTCCAACGGCAATGGGAAGTCCACCTCCAACCACGGTCGTTGTGCAGGGGGCATTCACCTCCGGCACGGCAAGGTGAAGAGTGCCGCTCTTTCCCTTATTGCAACCGGTGCTCTTTCCGTAGATTTCCGCCATGAGCGCCCTGGGGTCGGCTCCTTTGGCCAGAAGATGATTGTGGCTCCGGTGGTTTGAAATGATGACATCTTCGGGAGCAAGTGCCGCGCAAACACCCGAGCCTACAGCTTCCTGCCCCGTACACAAGATCATCATTCCGGGGATTTTCCACTGTATTTTGCATAGCTCCGTGAGTTTCTCCTCAAACCGGCGCGAGAGGAGCATGGACCAAAGCATCTCTATTTTCTTTTCCTTTGATACCTTCATGGGTTCTCCTCGTTTTGGAACCTCGACCAGCAACAGTGTTCGTGTTTTAGTCCCTGGGCTCATGTTTAATCAGGAAATGGCATTCATCTCGATTGCCCCTTTGTAAGCTGTCGGATACCTTGCAGGGAGAACTGAGTAATGTGGTCCGCAATCCGCTCGACATCGGCTGGATTGAAGCCCTTCGGATGAAGGGCCGCAATAACGCGCCTTCCCATGAATTGGTACAGACACTGTCCAACGATGCTCATTGCGCAAAGGAACACCAAATTGCTCTCCTGACCCTCCGCTGCCTTCCCCTCTTTGAGAATTTCACCGAGAATCCCCGCAAGGTAATTGTAAACAGGCCGTATCGAACTCTGCACCAGTTGGCCCAGAGCACCCGTAGGATCCAATACCTCCCGGATAATGAGTTTCATGTGCCATGCGGGAACACCCTCATCCAAAATCCGCAGGAGAAACGAATGGATGAATGCCCGTAGTTTCTCCTCCGGCGCGGCCCCATCTTCGAGCCCCAAATGGGGCGGGTACTTTCTTATTGCCGACTGCATCGAATAATCCAGTACTGCCGCATAGAGCCCTTGTTTATTTCGGAAGTGGTAATTCATTGCGCCCAGAGGAGTACCGGCACGGCTGCAGATTTCTCTGACAGTTGCCGCCCGGAACCCACGCCGCGAGAACACCTGACCGGCTGCCTCGATCAGTTTTGCCTTGGTCTCCTCGCTTCTGTTCAAGCCTTTCTCCACCAACAACCTCCATTAAACATTTTGAACATCTGTATTGAACATATGTTCAATTATGTCAACCAAAAATCTGGCCCTTTGCCGTGCCCGCTCCCGCTATGCCACCGGGATCGGGACAATACGCGTGTTCGCATGGACGCGCCTTGCTCATGGCAATTTGCTTTCAAGATGATACCCTGCCCGTTCGCGCCGAGCATCGAAGCATGAACGGGCCGATGTGTGATCAGGGGGTTCCCCTTCCATATATCAGGGCAGACGCTAATACGGACAGGTCCAACGAGAATGGATATCTGTGGTTGGAATGCGCCCATTGCGTGACTATATTTGCTTTTCGCTTTGTTTAGCAGCCAAAAACAGCGATAAATGGGCATTGTTCAGATGCTTAATCAACCCCGTATCGCGGTCAATACAATCTTGAGGTCATCATGGTAGCTGGATTTCCTTCAAAAACTGCGGTGGAAATTCCAGCGCCGCATTCAGGAGCGACTTCATGCCGGCGCCGCTGGTCGTGCTCGCTCCAACCTTCCTGGTACGGGTCAATGATGCTTATCTTTCTCAGCGCCACTGACGCAAAGAATCTCACGAGAAGAATCCGATGAGAGATCTCAACCACCGGACTGTCACGCTTCCCGCTTTGCTGCTGGTGTTCCTTATGGCTGCATTTGGGTGTGAGAATTCGGGGCGCCAGTCTCAATCGGCGCCGCTCAAATTGAAGGTGGCAGTCTATCCCACCACGTACACACGTCTGATAGCCATAGCCGATGCCAAGGGTTATTTCAAAGAGTGCGGTCTCGATATAGAACTCCGGAAAAGCCCCTCCGGCACCTCCGCACTGGATGCGGTATGCCGGGGAGAGGTCCAGTTGGGGACGGTGGTGGATTATGCTTTCGCGTGGAGAATGTTGAATGACACATCCATCCGAGTGGTCGCCTCGACCGGTGAAGTGTTCGAAAGCCGAATTATTGCCAGGAAAGATAGAGGTATCCGGCAACCTTCCGACCTCAAGGGCAGGCGAATCGGTTTCGTTCCCAATACGATCAGCGAATACTCCCTGCACTGTTTTCTCCTGGAAAACAACATTTCTCCCTCGGAGATCAATGCGGAACCCATTCCTATTCCGAGACAGGCGGATGCCGTGGTGGAGGGAGAGGTCGATGCGGTATCGGCCTTTGCCACATATTCATTCGATGCCGTTGAGCGTCTGGGAGAGAACTGCGTGGCCTGGGATGGGCAAAATCACGTTGCCTATAATGCGCTGCTCGCTGTCAAGGAAGACATGAAACCCTCATCCGAAACGCTCACGCGTTTTCTGAGGGCACTTGTCATGGCCGAGGAATTCCAACTTTCACACGAAGACGAGGCTAAGAGCATCGTGATGAGGGAGTGGGGCTTCAGCCGTGAAGTCATCCGGCAATTCTGGGACAGGACAAGAGTACGGGTCTCGTTGAATCAGCCGATAATCACGTGTCTTCAGATCTACTCGAAGTGGCACATGCGGAGAAGTGGAAAAATCGGCGATCCGCCCAATGTTCTGAGCTTTATCGATACCGGACCACTCGATCGAATTGATCCCGCGCGAGTCACAATTTTCAGGTAGCCCAAATGAAAATACAAGCCAGATTAGTGGTGAGTATCGTTGCATCGGTTTTGGTTTCCTCGGTGATTGCCTGCATCGCCTTTTCCATTCTTTGGAGCATGAAGATTGAACTGGAGCGGAGCCGGGTCTACGATGAAGTCATAACCAAGACCAATGCCTTGAACCTTTTATTGGCAACGTTGAAGGAGAACTCGAACCCGAGCGATCTCCCCCAGATTCTGAACGTACATGCATCCCTGGCCGATCTTCTGAACAGGATGTCCTCCGCGGATGCCCCCGAGGAATCTCTTATCAGGCAGATACAAAGGGACAATGAAGAACTTGGAGTTCTTCTCAAACAGGTCCCCGCCTGGAGTAAAGTTGTGCGCCCGGATATGGAAATAGAGCGCCGGGATATACTCGAATCCCAGGTATGGATGAAGGTCCGCTACATATCCGATGAAACCTGCCGGCTTCGCGAGATGAGCCGATCCAGAATCGTTTCAGCCCAGGCCAACGCCGGTATCACGGTTTTTTCCCTTCTGGTCATCCTCATCTTCTCTAACACCCTGATTTCCATTCTCTCAGGCAGGAAGATCGTGCGGTCCGAGGAAACGCTGCGAGAGAGCGAGGAACGCTATCGGAGCTTGGTGGAAACTTCCTCGGACTGGGTGTGGGAAGTAGACGACCAGGGCCGATATACCCACGCCAGCCCCAAGGTGAGGCAGATCCTCGGCTATTCACCCGAGGAAATAATCGGGCGCACTCCTTTCGATTTCATGCCTGAGCAAGAGGCTCGGCGGGTCGAGACGATCCTTTCTGAATTTGCCTCCGAGCGACGTGCCTTCTCCCTTTTGGAAAACCTTAATCTGCATCGAGATGGCCGGCAGGTAATGCTGGAGACAAGTGGAGTGCCGATAGTCGCGGCGGATGGGAAGTTCCGGGGCTATCGAGGCATGGCGAGGGACATAACCGAGCGAAGGAGGTCGGAAGAGGAGATCAGGGAACTGTCCCAGCGTCTCACATATCATGTGGAAAATTCCCCGCTGGCGGTAATTGAGTGGGGGGCCGATATGCGGCTCATCCGTTGGTCGGTCGAAGCGGAACGACTCTTTGGCTGGAAGGCCGATGAGGTAATCGGCAAACGCATGGAGGATTTCCGCTGGATATATAACGAGGATGAAAACCAGGTTGCGGATGTTTCCCTGGAACTGTCGAGCGGGACCAACCAGAATCGTTTCTCCTCGAATCGAAACTACCGCAAGGACGGCTCTGTCGTGCAGTGTGAGTGGTACAACTCGTCGCTCCTGGATAATTCGGGCAAGCTGCGTTCAATCCTTTCTCTAGTGCTTGATGTGACAGAGAGAACGCATGCCGAAAATGCACTGCGCCAATCCGAGGCGCGTTACCGTATGCTGCACGAGAGCTTGCGTGACGCCTTTGTACAAGTCTCCATGGATGGGAAAGTCCTCGAACTGAACGATCATTTCTGCCGGATGCTGGGCTACTCGCCGGAAGAGGTGCGCGCGCTTGCCTACCCGGAACTGACACCCGAGCGTTGGCATGCCTTCGAGGAGAAGATCGTCCGCGAGCAAATCATCCCTCGCGGATACTCGGACGTTTACGAGAAGGAGTACAGGCGAAAGGATGGGACTATCATTCCCGTGGAGTTGCGGGCCGTTCTGTCGCACGATGCCTCCGGTTTGTCGAACTCAATGTGGGCCATTGTCCGGGACACCACCGAGCGTAAGCGGATGGAGGAGACGCTTCGCACCACTGTACAGCGTTTTAATAATATCCTGTCAAATATATCTTCCGGCATTTTGGTTTTATCTGAAGACGGTCGAGTCGAGTTCGCGAACCAGACTTTCTGCGCCCAGTTTAATATCTCTGAAAACCCATCGGATTTAGTCGGCTTTACGGCCGAGGAAATAGCGCCAAGAGTGGCGCCTGCCTATGCCGACCCCGCATGGAATATGGCTCGCATCCGACAAATCCTCTCGCTGGGACGTCGTACCGAGGATGAAGAGATTCCCATGCGAAACGGGCGTGTACTCCTGCGGGATTATCTTCCAATTCTGGTCGATGGAAAACAACTTGGCCGAATGTGGCAGCATCGTGACATCACCGAACGCAAGCAGATGGAGGAAGAGCTTCGCAAGTCGCGCGACGAGCTGGAACAGCGTGTGCAGGATCGGACGAAGGAACTTAAGGCCTACATGGCAAGATTGGAGGAAAGCAACCAGGCCCTTCAGGATTTTGCCTCAATCGCCGCGCATGACCTCCAGGAGCCGTTAAGGAAGGTTAGAACCTTCGGAGGCATGCTCAAACAAAAGTGGGGTGACTCACTTGGAGACCAGGGCAACGGCTACCTGGAACGGGTCCTCAACGCGAATCAGCGCATGGAGTCCTTACTCGCGGCTCTTCTGGAGTATTCCAGGCTGACCACCAGGGCTGATCCCTTTGTTGAGGTCCCGCTCACCAAACTTATCCATGAGGTCCTCTCTGATCTGGAAGTGAGAATTCAGGGGACGGGCGGAGAAGTCCAAATTGGGGACCTGCCCGCTATCCAAGCCGATCCAACGCAGATGCGGCAGCTCTTTCAAAATCTGATAGGAAATGCGCTGAAATTTCATAAGGAAAGCGAAAAGCCTCGTGTCAGGGTGTATTGTGATTCCTTCGAGAATAATTTCTGCAGGATTATTGTTGAAGACAACGGCATTGGTTTTGAAGAAGAATACGCCGGTAGGATTTTCGCTCCTTTTCAGAGACTCCATGGCAGGAGCAGCCAATACAAGGGAACGGGGATGGGCCTGGCTATCTGCAAGAAGATCGTTGAACGGCATGGAGGAAGCATCACGGCCAGGAGCGTACCGGGAAAGGGCTCGGCCTTCATATTTACGCTTCCG
The DNA here is from genome assembly GCA_039679945.1 of Syntrophobacter sp. Taxonomy (GTDB): domain Bacteria; phylum Desulfobacterota; class Syntrophobacteria; order Syntrophobacterales; family Syntrophobacteraceae; genus SbD1. The sequence continues at coordinate 13,418 of JBDKTY010000270.1, forward strand.
TTGGAGCACCCGACTGCCCTAAAGGGATAGGGCGATGCCACCCTTTTCTCTCTCGGATAGAAAGCCGCCCGCATTCCGCGGAATCGGGCATGGCCGGCAATTAATGCGAATTGGTGCGGGTGGCCTTTCCACCTAATTCAGAATAACGGAAGCAGCGGGTTGTGTGGTCATTGACCATGCCGACGGCTTGCATGAATGCATAACAAATCGTCGGCCCCACAAACTTGAACCCTCTTTTACGCAGATCTTTGCTCATGCACTCCGCCTCGACGGTTTGAGTCGGCACATCGCCCAAATCCTCCCGGCTGTTCTGGATGGTTTTGCCTCCAACAAATCCCCAGATGTAAGAATCGAATGATCCGAACTCACTCTTAATCGCAAGGGTGGCCCTGGCATTTGCTATGGCCGCGCGCACCTTCAACACGTTGCGAACGATCCCCGGATTCTTCAGCAACTCATTGATTTTATACTCATCGAAGGCGGCTACCTTCTCGGGATAAAAACTTTCGAAAGCAACCCGATAATTCTCCCGTTTATTCAGAATCGTCGACCAGCTTAGTCCCGCCTGTGCGCCCTCGAGGATCAGAAACTCAAATAGAAGACGGTCATCGTGAACAGGCACACCCCATTCCTCGTCGTGGTAGGATTTCATCCTCGGATCATTACCAGCCCAACCACAGCGTATCTTGTCCATAACTCCGGTACTCCATTTGAGTGTTTGATTACAGACGGCCAGGTCCAGTGAGACGAACATTACTCCAGCAGGATTCCTCGACAAGGTGCCAATGATGAATCTTGACTGCCGATGGGGCAAGCCGTTTGATCAATCTGCCGCCCGGAGCGGTCAAATAGGGACTCGCCCCCTTGCTCTCAAATCCTCCGTTTGAACTCACACTTACACTTATGCCTCCGGGACCTCGCTTCTACGGAACCTGGTCCTTCCCGAAAATCGTAACGGACAGCAGACCTCGACCACATGCAAATATCACGATTCCCGGGATACTTCATGATGGAAATCCCCCGGGGAGCATCGGAGAGGATGTATTCGGATTCGAGGCCTGTCCCGCCGGGGCTCGGCAAAGCGCCGGCTTTTGGCGCGGAACCTGCGTGGGAACAGGGCATGGATCCATGAATCGCTGGATCTTTGCGGGACCGGATGATAAAAGAGGCCCCTGATTCGATCGCCGAAAGGCGTGGCATCCCCGTCGAGGCGCTCGGGGCGGCATTGCGCACAGTCAGCCTGGAGTCAAGCATGGCTCAAGACCGGTTTCCCGGTTGATTGACGTCTTCGCCGCTCCTTCTAAAGAATGCTCCGGATCGAACGGGTGCCGAAGCAGAAACGATCTGTAAAAAGAAAACGACTAAGCCGCGAGGTTTCAGCCTCGGGCCGGGCCGCGAAGTTCGTATCAATACTCCTTCGCGAGAGGGTGAAGCGCCGATCGACGCCGCGGGTCATTACGGACAGTTCAAGGAGTAGATTTTGGAGACGAGGACGGAAAAAACATCATCGGCACTGGGCACTCTGCTGATCTGCGGTTTTCTGGGGGCCGGAAAAACGACGTTCATCATGGAGCAAATCAAGAACACCCTCGGCAGGACGGCGGTCCTGGTAAACGAGTTCGGCGACCTGGGCGTCGATGGATCGCTGATCGATTCAAGGAACGGGGTCCATGTCGTCGAGGTGCCCGGCGGATGCATCTGCTGCGGTCAACAGGAGGGTCTGGTGGAGAGTATCCGGACGATCGCCGAGCAAGTCCGGCCGGATGCGCTGCTGATAGAACCCAGTGGCATTGCCCAGGCCTCCGAGGTTATCAAGGTGCTCGAGGGCGGAGCGCTGTCTGATGTGGTCCGGCTCGATGCCGTCATTACCATTGTCGATTCCTCCTCGTTCCTCGAATTCTCAAAACCGGAAACCTTCGGCACCTTTTTCCTCGACCAGGTGACTAACGCCGACATGATCATCATGAACAAAACCGATCTCAGTTCCCCAAACGAACTCGAGCGGGTATCTCGACGAGTCTTTGAACTGAACCCTTCCGCACTAACGGTGGAAGCCGCTTTTTGTCGAATGGAAAGCCCGCTGCCCTCGGGAAGAAACAGGAAGACGGTCCTTTCCCTGGGCAAATTCGGGCTCGGGATGGAATGCTTCAGCATGGTTCCCGAGCAGCCGCTTTCCACGAACCGGTTGGATCAGTTCACCTCGGCTCTGATTGAAGGAAAATTCGGTCAAGTCTTCCGTGGCAAGGGTATTCTTCTTAACCCGGAAGGTGGATGGGTCAATTGGCAGATCGTTGGCAAGACTGTGTCCGCGACGCCTCTCCAGAAAGAGGTCCAGCCCCGGCTCACCCTGATCGGCTACGAACTGGACCGAAACGGGGTCAGCCAGTTTTTTGCGATGAAATAAGCAACATGACATGCAAAGGACGCCCGCCGGTCAACCGGGCTCCTTCCAATTCCGCCCGGGAGACGTCGTGACCATGATTGAGACTTCACGGTCTTCCGGGCGGCTTTCAGGACAATCCCCCGCTTTCGTACAACTCCCCGGCTGATTTTAATACAGGCAGGCGAATCGGGAGGTTTGGAAAAGGCATCGTGGTTACGGGTCATTACGGCCGGTCGATCGATGAGATCGCAGGAGCAGGCCTTGTGACCTTCCAAGCTGCTGTTTCGACGGAGTTCCGTTTGCCCCCGGTGCCGGGTGTTCGTGAGAAACAAACACTCGGGAATCTCACGGGACGCATGCTCCGTCCTTGACTCATGGATTCCGGCACCTTGTCTACTGCCATCGACTTTTCGCCGGTATTGAAGCCGATGCGGGTATGCCTGACAATATCCCGCAATGTGTCCGTACCACGACGGACAAATATCAAAACGGACCCTGGCTTTACCAGAGTCCGTTTGTGGTTACCCTACACCATGACCGGAATGAAGATTATTAAGGACGGGATATAGGGACTACCGAAACTCGAAAAACGATTCTATTGAGCCTAAGGTCCAACCCCGAAAATAAGGTCTTCCAATCTCTCTTCCCAATTTCCATTCCTTAGTATCATGCACTTGAATGCATCACAACTAAGCAACTCATCTTTTGTGTTTACATATTTTCCGTTGGTATCCATTTGTAAACTCCTTTCGGCCTCGGCTGATGTAAGACTACGAGGCTTTATTCTCTAGCTACATACTAATCACGCATGGCTATCAATGCAATGTCGATCAGGACAAACCAAAAGATTAATAATCTCATTTAGTGGCTTGTGCCAGCGCGGAAGGTGTCTTACTTTAGCTATGTTTACTATCCGCGATTAATAGATAGACAGCCACATTTTTTTATTGCCCGGACGCTTTACCGTTCTTACTTTCCAAACAATGGCCCTGCTTGCTCGCGGGAGCTGTCAATGAGGTAAGGTCCCAATCTTATATTTGCTGTCCCGCGGGGTGCTTTCCTCATCCATATTATTCGCTCATTTCCGGCCCATGCGCACGACCCACAACGAATTCACAGGTTGTCGAGGGCGATTATTCCAATGTCTTCCGCCAGGCGCGTCTCCGTGAACTCCAGCAAGAATGATCCGATCATCCTGGACCTGTTGCTCTTTGTTGCCGGCGTGGGGACCGACAATGTCTTTTTCGGCCGCTACCACGTTCTCGATACCGTCGCCCCCTGGATAAGGAGTATCGTCACGCTCGCTCCGGACCCGAATCTCATGCGCAATGTCCCGCTCACGTACAAGATCCATATCCTGGCGGTGCTTTTCCTTTTCGCCCTCTCTCCCTTCAGCCGCCTGATACATATCTGGAGTCTGCCCCTGCCCTACATTATGAGGAACTACATCATATTCAGGAAGCGGGATGCGGAACCGCCATGACGCGATCGACGGCGCCTGGTTTTGATCCTCGGATCGCCGCTATGAGCGGCTCAAGCCCCGGTTCGTTTCGGACGGCAGTCCAGCAGGTAGACGGCACAAAAGGGCCGAATTATGACGGGAACTCAAAACCCGTCCACGGATAAGTGCCACTAACATAGGGGGACCCACAATTACCGCAGCTTCCACCATCCAGCGGGTGGTTTGCCTTATTGTTTTCCCGGCCATGCTGTATTTACATTACATGATGCTCCGGTAAACCTCTTGCTTTGCGGCCGGAACCCCTTCCGCCGATTTCCAGCCGTGAAAACGGGAGAGGTATTCACTCGCCAATCATATATTCGTCCGGTAGGTGGGATTTTCCCGGACCGGGCAAGGAAAGGAGATAAACATGGGACGCAAGGTTGTTATTGATGAGGAGTGCTGTATCGGATGCGGCAGTTGTGCCGAACTCTGCCCCGATGTTTTTGAGATGGACGAGGAGGCGGAAAAGGCGCGCGTCATTCTAGCCGAAGGGGGGGACGAGGAGTGCATTGAAGATGCTATCTCGACCTGCCCGGTTGAATGCATCTCCTGGGAGGAGTGAATGATACTAATTTGCGTTCAAGAGGATATACCCCCGTTCGCCCCAAGGTATCGAAGGGTATAACGGGTCAATTCTGAACGGCATCTTCAATTTAGGGATAGACTCATCTTGAACGCAACTCCGTATGAGAGCCGCCTGACCGGGAGGCTGATTGAAGAGTCTCGGAATGCAGGGCCAACTTCCGCAGGAACCTGTTCCTGGAATCGGATTCTGCTTCCTGACCTTCTCATCGTCACGGTCAGGCATGCTACTTTCCGGGGGGCTGTCGGAATGCTGATTGGACTGAACGGGCTCCCCGCTTTCCGGACTCAGGGAACCCGCGCCGATGCGGCGGACCACGAATCGACGGTTGGCTGCCTTGTGCCCGGCAACATGTCCAGCGGGCAGAAATGCTCATGAATGCAGGAAGGAGGGCGGTCTTATGATCTTTTGTTTTAATGCCGCGGAAGTCTTTCAAGTTGCCATTGAAATTAAAGAAAACAGTAGAGCCTTTTACGAGAAGGCGCAAAATATGATCCATGATCCGGATGTGCAAAAGCTCTTTGCGGACCTTGCACGGGATGAACTTGAGCACAAGGGCGGAATCGAAAGCCTCAAAGCCGGGTTGCCCCCGGATATCAAATCACCCACGGTAGCCGATCCCGAGAATGAACTGGACCTTTATGTCAAAGCCATGGCCGATCAGCATGTATTCAGATCTTGTGGTGCATTGAATGTCCAGTTGGATCAGATCAAGGACGTACAGGATGCTCTGAGATTAGCCTTACAGTTTGAGAAAGATTCGTTGATTTTTTTCCTGGGCATGCAGGATGCCACCTGCGAAGGGAAGGACCGAGACCTGATCACTCTATTAGTGAAAGAAGAACAAACTCATGTCAGGCGGTTGACCCTGCAAATGCAGAAAATGGGGTATTGCCGGATGTAAACCGTATGCTTCCGTGGGCAGGGCAACGGGTAAGAGGATAGATGTCATGTCACTCCAGGACGGTAGAGTAAGACGCGCCGTTGAATTGACGAGGAAGCATGGACTTGATCGCATTCTCTCTTGAACCGGTGGCGCCCTTCCGTCTGGACCTGACGGTATGGGCACTGCGCCGCCGGCCGGAAAACACCATCGACCGCTGGGATGGGAGCACGTACCGGCGGATACTGATTGCGCAAGAACATCCGGTGGAGGTGGAGATAATTCAGACAGGTCCATCGGACAAGCCTCTTTTGCGGATCGCAACCACCGGAGCCAGACTCTCCCCTGATACAAAGACCCTTGTGATCTCCGCTCTGACTCGCATGCTGGGAATCAACGCAGACCTTACCGGGTTCTATCGTTTCGCGGAACATCAACCAAAACTGGACGCAATCGCACGGCAGTTCAAGGGGGTTAAGCCCCCACGATTTCCGACGGTCTTCGAAGCCCTGGTCAATGCGATTGCCTGCCAGCAGGTCAGTCAAACAGTGGGGATACTCTTCATCAATCGACTTGCGCAACGGTATGCCCGATCCATTGAAAAGCAAGGCGAGGTCTTTCACGGTTTTCCCGATCCGGAGGACTTGGCGCCTCTGGCTCCAGAGGCGCTGCGAACACTGGGTTTTAGCTATCAGAAAGCCCGTGCCATCATTGAACTGGCATCAGCCATCGCCGAGAAGCGGTTGAATCTCGATGAATTGAATAATCTCGACAATCAAACGGCCGTGGATCGTTTAATCAAGCTCCGAGGTGTGGGCCGCTGGACCGCCGAATACGTTCTGCTGCGAGGGGTTGGACGGCGCCAGGTTTTCCCGGGGGATGACGTAGGGGCGCGCAATAACCTCCAGCGCTGGCTGGGGTTGTCGGAAACCCTCGACTATCAGGGAGTGCGCGAATCCATCGCTCCATGGAGCACATATGGAGGCCTCATTTATTTCCACCTGTTGCTGAAACGACTTGCCGATGCCGGTTTCCTCGACAGTGGCAAAGAGACGGGAAGAAGAGATGATTAAAGTGAAGCGCGTCTACGAACCACCCGTTGCTGACGATGGGACCCGCTTTCTGGTGGAACGCCTCTGGCCGCGCGGCATGAGGAAAGAAGCGCTGCACGTGGAGGGATGGCTCAAGGATGTGGCTCCCAGTTCCGCTCTACGCCGCTGGTTCGGTCACGATCCGGCGAAGTGGGCCGAGTTTCAGAATCGCTATTTGGCCGAACTGGACGGTGAGCCTGACGCCATACAGCCAATCGTGGAGGCGGCGGGCAGGGGCAATGTCACTCTGCTTTACAGCGCCCATGACACTGAACACAACAGTGCGGTGGTGTTGAAAAAGTACCTGTCGAAATACCTGCAATCAATCTCATGAATGGAGATTGCAGAAGCGATTGGAGTTCCTCCAATCGCTTCGCATGGCCCGGCAATCATTCATGGCAATGCTTGGCAGTTCCGAGCACGATAAAGCAGGCGAGCGGGTAATGCCAATTCGCGCTCAAGATGGGACATCCCCTCCCGCTCAGGGCGAACGGGGGGGAAGTCCCTGTTCCGGAATGGCGTGACCCGGATCTCAACCGGTCAGGTAAGCCTTCGATATTGCTCACTATCAAAAGCTGTTTCCTGAGAGATATCGAAGCATGAACGGGTCAACTTTTATCGGCATCTTCACTCTCGGGGCAGGTTCATCTTGAACGCAATCCCGTATCAACCCTCGAATTCACAGCTTGTGAAAACTCGCTGATCTGCCGACTCTGGATAAAGCCCGCTGATGCTCACGCGTGGATGGCGGCGGAAGGGAAGCCATTTCACCCGGTGCTCCGGCGGTGCCTTCATTATCTTACCCGCTTTCACTGTCCCGGAGCCATGAGGCGCCCGCAAATCGGCGGGCTTGACGTCGTTTCCGTCCGGAGAGGACGAGCGGCCATGGTGCTGAATATCTGGACCATTCGTAAATATAACCGAGGAGACGCTCTATGTTGGAGAGTAAGGCAGACTTTTCCATATCCCGATTGGGTGAATGCCGAATCCCATCCCCCATGCCCAGCATGCATTTCGTCGATGAAGGCGACCATGTGCTCTATGACAACGACTTGCGAAGAATTCAGGAGTATGCCGAGGCCGGCAAGGTCGTACCCTTCTTTGAAAAGGCCGGTCCCAGGGAGAAAATCTACTTCGATCCCGCTCGGCTGAGATGCGGGATCGTGACGTGCGGGGGCCTGTGCCCCGGGTTGAATGACGTCATTCGAGCCATCGTGATGAGCCTTCACCATCACTACGGAGTACGGGGCATAGTCGGCTTTCCGTATGGATACGAGGGGCTGAGTAAACTAGGCGGGGATGCGCCCATCGAGTTAACCACGGATGCGGTAGTAAGAATCCATGAGCAGGGGGGAACAATCCTCGGCTCCTCCCGCGGTCCACAGGATATTTCGGAAATGGTGGATACGCTCGAACGTATGCGGATCGGAATTCTCTTCATCATAGGAGGAGACGGCACCCTGCGGGGAGGGCAGGCGATCGCGGAGGAGGTTGCGCGGCGCGGGCTGGAACTAGCCGTGGTTGGAGTGCCCAAGACAATCGACAATGATATCTCGTTCGTGCAGAGGTCCTTCGGTTTCGAAACGGCGGTCATGGCGGCGGGGATCGCGATTACTTCGGCCCACACGGAGGCGCAGGGAGCGAGAAACGGAGTCGGCCTGGTAAAGCTCATGGGACGGGAATCGGGGTTCATCGCCGCATTTGCCGCCCTGGCATACAACGATGTGAACTACTGCCTGATCCCGGAGCTTGCGTTTACCCTCGAGGGCTTTCTCAAAAGCATCGAGGAGAGGCTGGATAGAAAGGGACATGCCGTTGTCGTCGTGGGAGAAGGCGCGGGCCAGAATCTCATGCAAGGCACAAATGAGCGGGACGCTTCGGGAAATGTTCGCTTCGGGGACATCGGGATCTTCCTGCGCGACAGGATCAATGCTTATCTTAAGGCGCTCGGGAAAGAGATAAATCTCAAGTATATCGATCCCAGCTACACCATACGGAGCGTCCGGGCCAATGCCCATGATTCCGCCTACTGCCTGCTTCTCGGCCATAATGCAGTCCATGCGGGCATGGCTGGGCGAACAAATATGGTAGTGGGTGACTGGGGCGGCGCTTTTACCCACGTGCCGATTCCCATGGCCGTTTCCATGCGAAAGAGGATTGACCCGAATGGGTGGCTGTGGAACTCCGTACTATCGTCGACGGGGCAGCCAATGACGATGTGATTCCCGTTTAGCCGCGTTTGGTGAGGCATCGGTCCCTCATGCGCTACTCACCGGGCCGGGCTTGGCCGGCCTGCAACCACGAATAAGGTGAAAGGAGCAACCCATGGCAATGGAGCGGGATTTTTTTGAGGCGCTTTGCGAGGCATTGGAGAAAATCGTTGGTTCCCTGGACCACGACGAAGTGATGAAAAACGTCGTGGAATCGACAACCAAGGCTGTCGGGCTGAAGGCTTGCAGCCTCAGATTGCTCGATCACCGGAGGAAAAAGCTGATCTTTGGCTGTTCCACCGGCCTCAGTGAAGGCTACATTCGGAAGGGGCCGGTCCTCATTGAAGAGTCGGCCCTGGACAGGGAGGCTTTGGCCGGCGGGACCGTCTACCTTGAGAACGTTCAGACCGATGCACGGTTCCAGTATCCGGAGAAGGCGAAGCAGGAAGGCATATTCTCGGTGCTGGTGGCCCCATTGACCGCCGGAGGAGAGCCCGTGGGGGTCATAAGGATCTACTCGGGCGAGATTCGCCGCTTCGATAAGGAAGAAATGAAGTTTCTCGAAGCCATGGCGCGTCTGAGCGGCCTGGCTCTCGAGAACGCCAAGCTGCACCGGAGCCTGCAAATGGACTTCGAAACCCTCGTGGCTGACCGCTACAGGATAGATGAACTCTAAAAGGAGACAACCGCCATGTTAAAGGTGGGAATAAACGGGTTTGGACGGATCGGTCGCCAGGTGATCAAGGCCGCCATCGAGCGGCACTCGGATACACTGCGGGTTGTGGCCATAAATGATTTGTTTGACGTGCAAACGAATGCCCGTCTCTTCAAGCATGATACAAACTACGGGTTGTTTCCGGGAGAGGTTGAGGCAAGCGGAGATGACCTGGTGGTAAACGGCTCGCCGATCAGGTCCTTTTCCGAACGGGACCCGTCCAGGATACCCTGGGACGAAATGGGGGTAGACCTGGTGATCGAATCCACGGGTATTTTTACCACGGGCCCCAAGGCAGCGGCTCACCTGGAAGCCGGCGCCAAAAAAGTCATTATATCGGCGCCGGCCAAGCAAATCGATCAAACGATCGTCATGGGCGTTAACCACGAACAGTACAATCCGGAAAGCCACCGGATTATCTCCAACGCCTCCTGCACCACGAATTGCCTGGCGCCCCCGGTAAAGGTAATCCACGAGCGTTTTGGCATTCACAAAGGTTATATGACCACGGTCCACTCATATACCAACGACCAGAGAATCCTCGATCTGCCGCACAAGGATCCTCGCAGGGCGCGGGCCGCGGCCCAGAACATCATACCCACGACGACGGGAGCCGCTAAAGCCCTGGCGCTCGTCATCCCCGGAATGGAGGGGCGGTTCGACGGCTATTCCCTGAGAGTTCCGACGCCGACAGTTTCAGTGGTCGATTTCACGGCCGTTCTTGAAAAAGAGACGGATACCGAGACCCTGAGATCGGTCTTGAAGGATGCCGCCAACAAGGAATTGAAAGGGATCCTTCAGTGCACGGAGGAGCCTCTTGTCTCCAGCGACTTCAAGGGCAACCCGCATTCCTCCATCGTGGATATCGATTTTACACAGGTCCTGGCGGGCGACATGGCCAAGGTCGTCTGCTGGTATGACAACGAGTGGGGCTACTCCTGCCGCGTGGCGGATTTGGCTGATTACATGTGCCGCAAGGGAGGATTCCGAGACTGATTAGCGGGGATCGGGACAACCGGGCGGAGACTGGCCGGACGGGAGTGTGCCATGCCGGTCGCCGGGCAAGGGACTTGCCGCTGAATTGGGACCGTCGAACAAGCGGGCGGAGACGACATGATGACGGCCTGCCGTCTTCCGGCTGGATTCAGTGCCCTCTGCACGCCTCGCGCCGTTGTGGGACACAAGACCGAACACGGCGGATCCTCGCGGGGAAGGAAAAAGAATGAACCCTGTTCGAGCACTCGATGAATGGCAGCGGGTCGAGGGAGCCCCCTGGCCGCTGGGATCGTGCTGGGTGGAATCGCGGAAGGCGTATAACTTTGCCCTGTATTCGCGCCACGCCGTGAGCGTCACTCTGCTTCTTTACTCCGAGTCCGATCCCGTCAGCCCGGTCTACTCCCACGCCCTTGACCCGCTTCTCAACAAAACCGGCCTGATATGGCATTGCCAGGTGCGGGAGGACGAACTCCGAGGGGCGACACTCTATGCATACCGCGTCGATGGTCCCTATGATCCGGCCCGCGGCCACCGGTTCGACGTCCGGAAGGTCCTCCTCGATCCCTTCGCTCCCTCGGTATATTTTCCCCCGGGGTACAGCAGGTCCTCGGTGTCGGGGCCGGGCCCCACGGATGGAAAGGCGCCCCTCGGGCGCCTTTCCAAAGACAGGACATCTTTTGACTGGGGCACGGTTCCCCGTCCTCACCACACCCACGATCTCATCGTCTATGAGCTTCACGTCAAGGGTTTTACCGCGAGGGCCAATTCGGAAGTCAGCCGGGAGAAACGGGGGACCTTCGCCGGGCTCGTCGAGAAGATCCCTTATCTCAAGGATCTCGGGATTACCGTGGTGGAACTCCTTCCCGTCCATCAGTTCGATCCCCGGGAGGGCAACTACTGGGGCTATATGACCCTCAATTTCTTCTCGCCCCACAACGAATACGCCGCCGGAGACCCCATCCGGGAGTTCCGCGCGATGGTGAAGGCTTTTCATGCCGCCGGGATCGAAGTATGGCTCGACGTGGTTTACAACCATACCAGCGAGGCCGCCGGCGACGGTCCCACCTACTGCTACCGCGGTGTAGACAATAAAAGCTACTACCTCGTAAGACAGGATACCGGCGAGTACTTCGACGACACCGGCTGCGGGAACACCATGAACTGCTCGCATCCCATAGTTCGGGCGCTCGTTCTGTCCAGCCTGCGACATTGGGCGAATGGAATGGGCGTGGACGGATTTCGCTTCGATCTGGCGTCGATATTCGCGCGCGCGCTCGACGGTTCCATGAATACCCTCGATCCGCCGCTGATCGCGGAGATCGGCCTGCTCGGATACCTGCATGGCGTGAGGCTCGTGGCGGAGGCTTGGGATATCGGCGGTTATCTGCTTGGAAGAAGCTTCCCCGGTCTGATGTGGTGGCAGTGGAACGGGAAGTACCGCGACGATATCCGCGCCTTCGTGAAGGGAGACGAGGGAATGGTTGGGGCCTTGATGCGGCGTTTGTATGGAAGCGACGACCTTTTTCCGGATGGTCCCGTGGAAGTCTACCGCCCGTACCAGAGCGTGAATTTCATCACCGCCCATGACGGTTTTTGCCTCTACGACCTGGTGGCGTACAACGAAAAACATAACGAGCCCAACGGACACGACAATACCGACGGGACCAACGACAATTTGAGTTGGAATTGCGGCTGGGAAGGCGATTCGGGGGTCCCCGGAAAAGTCATGGCGCTGCGGAGCCAGCAGATCAAGAACTTCTTTTGTCTGCTCATGCTCTCCAATGGGTCTCCCATGTTCTGCGCCGGTGATGAATTCATGAACACACAGAGAGGGAACAACAACCCCTACAACCAGGATAACGAAACCACCTGGCTGGATTGGGACCTTCTCGAACGCAATCGGGATATGTTTCGCTTTTTCCAGCTCATGATCACGTTCCGGAAAGCCCACCCTTCCATCTGCCGCGGCCGCTACTGGCGTGAGAGTGTCCGGTGGTATGGGACAACCGGTGGCGTTGATCTTTCACCGGCCTCGCGGTCTCTTGCCTATTTTCTGAGCGGATCGAAGACCGGGGACAACGATCTGTATGTGATGATCAACGCATACTGGGAAGACCTTGTGTTCACCGTTCAGGAGGGCAAGGCAGGCGAGTGGCGACGCGTTGTGAACACCGGCCTCGCGAGCCCAGAGGACATTGTGGAGACAGGGAATGCATGCCCCTTCCCCGGTCTACGGCACATGGTGAAAGCCCGATCGATCGTGGTGCTGGAGTGTTGAGAAGCGCCAAACCATCGCGGGAGTGTGACCCGGCAGCGCCCCGCTGCGCTTCGAAGATGCCACTGGCCGAGTGCCTGGGAAATTCGACAAATTGTATTCCTCCATGCCGTGGTGACCTTGCCGTCCCGGTCGTTTGAAGCCGTGAGCGGCTTTGGAGACATAACCGGCTCGCTCGGATGCGGAAGCGCTGGGTGCGATAGCCGTGTATGCCGGTCACGAAGTCATTGCGCGCCGGAACGGACGGTCACCCGCATTCCGGGGTGCGACCGAGGATCGGCGGAAGGCTCGGTCAGTGGGAATCGGTTGCGGGTTTTGGGCATGGGTAAATGTGTATGGGTAAAGAAGGCGGGAGGTAAAATGAAAGTCCTGACAGCTCCTCGAATGGAGAGATGCATTGGTTGCCACGCGTGTTCACTCGCCTGCGCGAGGCTGGTCCACAAGCTCCTCTCCTGGGACACGGCCGGTATCCGGGTCTCCTCCTCCGGGGGACTTTCGACCGGATTCGAAGCCAGGACTTGCCTGGCCTGCCAGCCCGCTCCGTGCGCGGCGGCCTGCCCGACCGGGGCGTACTCGCAGCGCAAAGGCGGTGGCGTGGTCGTGAAAAAGAGCCTCTGTATCCATTGTGGCGAATGCGCGCGGGCCTGCCCGGTGGAAGCTGTCTTCCTGGACCCCGTGGGTGAACCGTTCGTATGCATCCACTGCGGGCGCTGCGTCTCGTACTGTCCGCACGACTGTCTTGAACTGATGGACAGGGGGGCCGCTGGAGGCGAAGAAGGCAACGGCCGGGAGAGTGCATCATGATCAGGGAATATTTCAGGGTACTAGTCGTCGATCTCGCCACGGGACGAGGCAGCGTTACCAATCTGGAGGGCAGGGATGCCTTCGCCGGCGGAAGTGGCCTGGCGGCGATGCTCTTCGATAAATACGGGCTTCCGGACCGGCCCTGGGACGATCCGGAGCAGCCGCTTATCTTCGCCATTGGCCCGCTTACCGGGTACTTCCCCCTCATGAGCAAGACTGTCTGCGCCTTCAAATCACCCTACCACGATCAATACGCCGAGAGTCACGGCGGCGGCCGCTCGGCCCTCTCGCTCCGGTTCGCGGACCTTGACGCGCTGGTGATCCGGGGCAAGGCGTCCACCCCCTCCTGCCTGTCGGTGGGTTCGCGGCGCCTGGAACTCAGGGACGTCCATTTCCTCTGGGGCATGGATCTTCTTAAGACAGGCAAGATGCTGCGGCGCATGTATCCGGGGGCGGGGCACAGGAGCATCCTCCGGATCGGGCCCGCGGGAGAAAACCTCTCCGCGATGGCCTGCATCAATGTGGACACCTACCGCCATTTCGGCAGGCTTGGCTGCGGGGCGGTGATGGGGGCGAAGAACCTCAAGGGCATTGTCATCATGGGCGACGGTTCGTTCCCGCTTCCAGAGGGGAAAGAGTATCCCAAACTTTTCACCGAGGTGCACCGCAAGATGACGGACACCGATATGATGGAGAAATACCACAATTACGGCACGCCCGTGAACATGGCAGTCCTGAACGGCATCAAGGCGCTTCCCATCCGGAACCTCCAAACGACAAGCGATCCGAACATCGAGGGGATCACCGGCGAGACCTTCGCCCGGGAGACCCTCCTGCGAAACGCCGCCTGTGCCGGATGCCCCGTTGGATGCATTCACATCGGATTCGTAAGAGAGAGGTTCATGGAGGAGAACCGCTACCTCTACCGGCAGGTTTCTTATGATCATGAACCGATCTTTGCCGCCGGCGCCATGCTCTATGTGACCAACGCCTTCTCCGTGCTATCTCTTCTCGATGCGGTGGAAAAGGAAGGACTCGATATCATGTCGGCGGGCGTCGGTCTGGCATGGGCCACGGAAGCGCTCGAAAAGAGAATCATCTCGAAGGCGGAGACCATCGTTCCGCTGAAGTTCGGGGACGTCAAAACCTATCAGGAGGCGATCCACCACCTTGGCTCCTCCTCCAATGAGTTCTACCGGCTGCTCGCGCGGGGGACGCTCAAGGCGGCGCAACGGTACGGGGGAGAGGACTTCGCCTGTGTACTCGGCCAGGAGATGGCGGGTTATGCCACAGGGGAAGTCTTTTTCGTCTCCCAGGCCCTTGGCCTTCGACATTCTCACCTGGATGCGGGAGGCTACGCCTTCGATCAAAGGAACAAGGCGGCGGATGTAGACGGCGCGGTCCGTTTCCTGGTTCAGGACGAGCAGGCCAGGGTGCTCCTTACCTCCATGGTGAGCTGCCTGTTCGCGAGAGGCGTCTATGGGGATGCGCTGCTCTCGGAGTGCCTTCGCTCGGTGGGCTACACGACGCTTGCTGACAGCCTCGGCACGGTTTCAAGCCAGGTCCAGAAGCTGCGGTGGCGTGCGCGTCTCCGCACGGGCTTCGATCCGCATGCCGTTTCGATACCTAAACGCTTCCTGGAAGTAGGGACCTGGAAGGGCGGGGTAGACAGGGTCTACCTGGACGCGCTCAAGGATGCTTACGCGGACGCAATCCTGGCCTTCGCCCGTGATGCATGAGAATCCGGATCGCCGATACGAGCTACGAGCGGCTTCATAGCCGTCCTATAATGTCAGTCCAATCACAACACGATATTTATCAAAGCTCGCAAGTCTGTTCGCGCGCGATAGAGTGAGCGCCATTGCCCGCGCCACCGCCTCGAAAAGTCCCGAAGTCGCTTCCAATAGGTGTTTGGATTGTGGAGAAAGATGATAAAATAACGCCGCAACCCCCTGGGCGGGAAAACCGGCTTCATCGAGGCGAAAACCAGGCCGGGCAAATGATTCCGTGTTTATGGTCAGGCTGCCTTTTGGAATAGACTGGCAGGAGTGCATAATGGTTGTGGACAGTGGCCCGAAGGCAATGCTGATGGCCGATGATGACGCGGAAGACTGCATGCTCGCCGCCGAAGCGTTCGTCGAAAGCGGCTCGGGGGCAGCCTTCTCGTGCGTCGAGGATGGGGTGGAACTCATGGACTATCTTGGGGAACGGTGCCGTTCCGAGAAGAGCCTGCCCGATTTGATCCTGCTCGACCTGAACATGCCCCGAAAAGATGGCCGCAAGGCGCTTCTTGAAATCACATCCCATCCGGTGCTCCGGCGCATTCCCATCATCATCCTGACCACATCGAAAGAAGAGAAGGATGTTAGCCTGACGATGACGGCGGGGGCGAAGGCTTTCATTACCAAACCGGCGACTTTCGATGAATGGGTGCAAATAATGAAATCCCTGGCCAATAGCTGGCTGAGCTGATTCGGCTGCTTCTACCCGTGCGCCCGAAATTATTTCCCTGCTCTTTTTATTGCGTCCGGAGGTTCTGTTTATTTTGACACGAGTCAAAATATTGGATAGAGGTAGTCTGAAATCCAACATGGTAGACTCAACTTAACCCACTCCGGCCAATCATTCCCGATCAAACAGGATTTCAGGGATACCTTTGCGCCCGGATCACATCGGGCGGGCTGGCAAAAAGAGGAAAAGACTGCAATGGCGAACGTGGTCATAGTCGGTACACAATGGGGTGATGAGGGGAAGGGCAAAATAGTCGATCTGCTTACGGAAAAGGCTGACTACGTTGTCCGTTTCCAGGGTGGCAACAATGCGGGTCACACCCTGGTCGTCAATGGAAAAAAGTATATCTTTCATCTCATCCCGTCCGGAATACTGCATCCCGGCAAACTGTGCATAATAGGAAACGGAGTAGTGCTCGATCCCGGTGTGCTCATCAAAGAGATGAACCACCTTCTTGAAGCCGGGATCGAAGTGACCCCTCAAAAGCTTGTACTAAGCCTCTACACGCATGTCATTATGCCCTATCACCGGGCACTGGACCTTGCACGGGAAAAGAAGAAGGGGAAAACCGCGATCGGTACAACGGGACGTGGAATCGGCCCCTGTTATGAAGACAAGGTCGGTCGCAACGGGATTCGCGTACACGACCTGCTTGACAGGCATAACCTCCACGAAAAGCTTGCGAGAAATATCGAAGAGAAGAATTTTCTGCTCCAGCACTACTTCGGCGAAGAGCCTCTCGATCCGGCCGCGATAGAGGAGGAGTACCTGGCTTACGGGGAAAGGCTGCGTCCTTATACGGTAAGTGTCTCGGAAATTTTGCAGAAATCGGTTGCCGCGGGGCGAAGCATACTCTTCGAGGGCGCCCAGGGCACGCACCTTGATATCGACCACGGCACCTATCCTTACGTGACCTCTTCCAATACCGTGGCGGGAAACGCCTGTTGCGGCTCGGGCATCGGACCGACCAGCATTGACAAGGTCGTTGGAATCGTCAAGGCATACACCACGCGCGTGGGGGGCGGCCCATTCCCATGCGAGCTTCTCGATGAAACGGGCGAACGCATCCGGACCGCGGGAGGCGAATTCGGGGCCACCACGGGCCGTCCGCGTCGATGCGGCTGGCTGGATATGGTTGTGGTGAACAGCGCGGTCAGGCTCAACGGATTGTTCGGGCTGGCGATAACGAAGCTCGACGTATTGACCGGCATTCCGAAGCTCAAGATTTGCGTTTCCTACACATGCCGAGGAAGTCGCTTGGATACGGTCCCGCCTGAACTTGATGCTCTTGAAGCCTGTGAACCCGTTTTCAAGGAGTTCCCCGGCTGGCGGGAAGACATCGGGCAGGCGCGCACCTGGGATGATCTCCCCCGGAATACCCGGGACTATCTCCGAGCCATCCAGGAGTATGCGGGAGTCCCGATCTGCATGGTTTCAGTCGGGGCGGAGCGGGACGAAACCATCATCATACGCAATCCTTTCGAGTAAAGCAGGTGCCGGCTCGGGTCTCACTGTTCCGCCGGGCGCGAACGGCGAAGGCGAAAAGCAAAACGGCCGCGGAAGAGAGGGGTGTTTCCCTTTATCTTCGGCGAGCCGTTTTTCTTTTATGCTTTCACTCCCGCGCGTGTGACTCAAATTCCCCTTTCATGCGAATTCGATTCCAATCGCCACCGCGCCCGATCCGCCGGCCCGTTCTATCCTTCGATACCTCGGGGCGGACATTCTCGTATGCACAACCCCGCAAAACACTCTCAACAGACCTGACCTCACGCAATCACTGCACTTTTAAATAAGTGACAATTTCTGTCAGAATGGTAGGCCAATAATTGTCACTTCCCTCCTTATTATGTGTGGCTGCGGTATCCCGCCATATACAAATCGTGATCCAGTCGTAGCGGTTTTCCATGGCATGATTTGTGCTCGATTTCGGTACTCTGACCGAAATATGTCATATCAGTACACAGAATGGAGAATCGCGTGATGAAAAGAAGGTCGATTTGGATTGCACTTCTGGCCGGGATTTTGTGGATCGCTCCAACACTCAGCTTTGCCGCGGAATTACGAATTGGTGTGCTGGCCAGCCGCGGTGCTCACCAGGTTGTACAGGAATGGAAGTCAACGGCGGATTACCTCGAAGCTAAAACAGGCTACTCAATTACTATCGTGCCCCTGGAATATGAGCAGGTTTCGCAGTGGACGAAGGAGAAAAAGATAGATTTCATTTTCATCAATCCAGCTATGTATGCGGAACTCAACCTCCTTTACGGGGTTCAGGCGGTTGCCACCCTGGTAAATCAGTTCAACGGCCAGCCTCTGGACCAATTCGGTTTGCTGTTCCTGTCGAAAAGCGACAGCTCCATTGAGACGATAGCGGATTTAAAGGGGAAAAGCATTGGGTGCGCCTCACGCGATGCCTTTGCCGGTTGGCTGATGGGCGTTCGCTCCTTAATGGAGAATGGAATCGACCCTGAGTCGAATTTCAAGTCGGTACGGGAACTTAAAACTCATGACAACGTGGTCTGGGCCGTATTCAATGGGGCTGTCGAGGTCGGGAGCGTCCGCACCGGCACCCTCGAGAAAATGGTGCTTGAGGGAAAAGTCAAAACCGCCGATTTCAAGATCATCCGTCGTATTACGGATGGTTTTCCGCTGATGCATTCCACGCAGCTTTATCCGGAAAATGCGTTGGCTGCCTGTCAGCATGTTTCGGCTGAGGTCAGAAAGCAGGTAGGCGATCTGGTCATTGCAATCAAGCCCACGGACCAGCCCGCCCTGGACGCGAAGATCGCGGGATGGAAACAACCGTCGGACTACAGACCCGTGGTGGAGTGCTTGACCATCATCAAGTACGGAGTGTTTAAGGACCGGGCTCTTCCAGCCCAGGTCAGCCACAGTGAAAAGACAGCGGAAGTCGCGGTCCCGGCGCCGGTGGCGGCCCCCGACCTGGGGCAGGCAAAAACCCCCGCGCGGCTGCCGAAGGGACGTACCTCGGCGCAATAATTGAAAAAATGCATGGCCCCGTGACGAGCGGGCTCGCCAAACGAGAGTGATTGAATGTTTGCGCTTTGGAACAGCGAATTCTTTCCCGGTCCTGAACAAATCCTGAATGCTTTCTGGGGACTGCTTAAAGACGGCACTCTGATCCAGCATTGCGTGGCCAGCCTTTTCAGGGTGACGGTCGGTTTCTACCTTGCGGTGATGGCTGCCATTCCGCTTGGGATATTTCTCGGCCGGTTCCGCCCCGCATACCGGATAGCCAACCCTGTCATACAGTTCCTCAGGCCGATATCGCCATTGGCATGGGCTCCGTTTGCCATCCTCTGGTTCGGAATAGGCGACTGGCCCGCCGTCTTTATCATTTTCATGGCAAGCTTCTTCCCCCTGGTCATTGCCACTGCCAATGCATCCGCGAATATTCACCCGATGTATTTCCAGGTTGCGGCAAACCTGCAGCTCACACGCTGGGATTCATTCGTGAATATGATCCTCCCGGCGATCATGCCCAATATCATCCTGGTGCTCAGGGTTACGATGGGTATGGCCTGGGTGGTTGTCGTGGCGGCGGAGATGATCGCCGTGAAAAGCGGACTCGGGTTTCTCGTCGCGGACGGCCGCAATGCACTGCGTCTGGATCGTGTCGTGGTTTCCATAATATCGATAGGAATCATAGGAGTGGTTCTCGATTTTCTGATGGAGAGGCTGGAGAGGATCGATTCCGCGAGGTGGAAACTTGAACAAAAGTAAGATTCGCATCGAGGGGATCACTCTTGCGTACGGGAACGGCCGTACACACAAACGCCGATGGTGGTTCGGCGCCTCCGCGAACAACCGTGGTTCCAATGGGGCGCCCAGGACGGTGCTGGATGGTATTAATCTGGAAATCGAGACGGGCGAATTCCTCTCAATCCTGGGGCATTCCGGATGCGGGAAATCTTCCCTGCTGAAGATCATAGCCGGTTTCGTCAAGCCCAACAGTGGCTCGGTCCTGATAGATGACAGGCTTGTTGACGGTCCGCAGGGTGATCATGTCTTCGTTTTCCAGGAAGGGGCGCTTTTCCCCTGGCTCACCATATTGAAGAACGTGACTCTTGCCCTGAAAAAGGTTGAGAACAGCGCGGAAAGATATGAGAAGGCCCGACATTACCTGGAACTCGTTTCGCTGGAAGCCTTCGCGGACTACTACCCGCATATGCTCTCCGGGGGCATGCGGCAAAGAGCGGAGATTGCCCGAGCCCTCGCGGCCCAGCCGGAGGTGCTTCTGGTCGATGAGCCTTTTTCCGGCCTGGACTATCTGACTCGGCTTCAGATGCGGGAAGAGATCCTCTACCTGCACATGATGCTGGCGAAAACCACGATTCTTTTTGTCACCCACGACATAGACGAGGCGCTCCAGTTGAGCAACCGCATCATCATACTCAGCGATTCGCCCGGCAAGATCCAATACCGCCACGCCATCAATATCCCTCACCCAAGGCTGCTTTCCAGCCCGGACCTGGGTGAGCTCCGCTCACAAATATACGAGCAACTCGGAGTACACTCGGCGCTATGAGAAAGTTGCTCAAAAGCTCAGCCTGCTTTCGCATCGGAGCCCTGGCCGCCCTCTGGCTGGTGTCTATTTCGGTGCTTCACTTGTCGCTGAATGGTGAGAGCCGGACAAAGAACCGCATTCTCATGGGCTACATGCCGGTGATTACCAACCTGGCCGCTCCGCTGGTGGATTACGCCACACGAGACGATGACCTTCATTTTGAGGCGATGAAGTTCTCTTCCTTCACCGAAATGGCGGAAACCTTCCGTTCGGGCCATATCCAGGCCGCATTCATAATCGCGCCGCTAGCCATCATGCTGTCCGAACAGGGGGTTCCCCTGAGGATCGTCTACATCGGCAACCGCCATGAAAGTACCATGGTCGTGCGGGCCAATGGGCAGTTCAACTCCGCGATGGATCTCGTGGGGAAGAAGATAGCGGTCCCTCTCAGATACTCCGGTCACTATCTGGCACTCAAAAGATATATGCGCAACCAGGGGCTGCATGATTCCAGCGTCAACATCGTGGAGATTCCTCCTCCCGAAATGCCTTCGGCTTTGGCTGCCTCGGAAATAGACGGATATTTCGTGGGAGAGCCGTTTGCGAGCAAGGCGATTCACAGCGGAGTGGGCAAACGATTCCTGGATGCGGAGTCCATCTGGCCCGACTTCATCTGTAATCTTCTCATTGTGAGGGAAGAGTTGATCAAATCCCATCCGGAGTGGGTGGAGAAGCTGGTTCAGACCGCGGCGCGATCGGGGATCTGGGCAGGGGACCATGTTGATGAAGCTATCGGCATCGTCGCCAAATACTGGGGACAGGACCCCGACTTCATCCGGTATGTGTTCACGCATCCGCCCGGGAGATTCCGCTTCGATCTTTATACTCCGGTGATCGGGGAGATGAATGAAATGGCCGCGGAGATGCGGCGGGAAGGGTTTCTGCCCGCGGTTTCCAGCGGCGGGCCACTCATTGATGACCGGTTTGCCAAAGGGATCAGTGATTTGACTAATTCATCAAAGGATATTTTTACAAGGCTGGGGCAGGAAAAAGAGCTCCGGGAACAGGCGACGAGGCAATGAGAATTCTGGTTTTGGACGGGAAAGACAAAAACCCGCTTATATTTCCGGGCATAGCGGACGATTTTACTTTTATTCAGGGAGAAGAAGCCCTCTCCGTTCCCAAAGATCCGGCACGAGTGGATGTCATTATTGGTCGGGGAGATTGTTCGCCGGGCTCGGCTCTTTTCGATGGAATGCTTGGCTGGAGGACGCATCAACATACGTACCTGGTTCCCTGCATGCTTCCAGCGGATGAGCAGACGTGTCGAAAAGCCGGTATTTGGCCGAGACTGGCAATTGACCGTTTCAACCCGGATTTCGGGCCGAAGCACTTGACTGAGTGGCTGGAGGCCGTTACCGAGTGGCAGCAAAACCGTATGCATTTCGGGAGCAGCGGCAGTATCGAAGAGAGAAGTCCACTGGAGCTGATAACATCCTTGTGTTTGCGCAGGGCCAGCGGGACCCTTTCCATCGTCGACGAGGAAGGTGGAGAAGGATCCCTGTCTATCTCGGAAGGCAACCTGGTAGGCGCTTCCTTCAAACATCTGCGCTGGACCGAAGCCTTTTATGAGTTCCTCTGTCTGTCATCGGGTTGGTACACCTGGGAAGCCAATGCGCTTCTGGCCATTGAAGGCGATTCCCAACCCGCTTCAAGGCTCATTCACCAGGGTTTGGAACAGATCCAGAACGCAAATCTTCTATATCACTTCATTCCCAATTTTGACTGGAAGATAACGAGAACCGATTCCGAATCCGCCTTGGATGATTCCGCGTCGGCATCCTTCGTCGAGCAGAAAGAACTCTATGACCTGATCGAGGGGGAAGTGTCGGTCTCGGATCTTCTCGTCGCCTCCCCTCTGTCTCGCCCCAGTACAATGGTTTTGCTCTCGAAGTGGTTTTCGCTGGAAGACATAGCTGTCCGCAAGGAGGAAGAAGGTCCCCCATGCCGGGTGCTCGTTGTCGACGATTCTCCCCTTATGTGCCGGGCGCTGCAATCCATCTTCTCCGAAGATCCCCGGATACAGGTTGCCGGTGTGGCGCACGATGGAGTCGAAGCCCTCCGCCTCATAGGTGAACACGAGCCCGACGTGGTAACCCTTGACCTCCAGATGCCCAAGATGGATGGTCTTACCGCGCTGAAACATATTTCCATACAAAATCCCAAGCCTGTCGTCGTGGTAAGCGCTTTCACGAAGGAGACCTCCCGTTCAACCTACGAATCTTTCAAATACGGGGCGGTGGATGTCATAAGCAAACCGGAAAACGGAACAGCCGCTTCCTCGGGATTCCAGAATCGTGAGTTGTGTGAGCGGGTTCTGCAGGCATCGAATGTCCAGTTGAACGCTATCCGCTACATTCGCAGGAGCAAAAAGAATGAAGCGGATACTACGGCCGTTTCCTCCGCGAGGCCGGAAGGCGACTATGAAAAGATCATAATCGTGCTGTGCGGAGCAGGTGGATTCCCCTCGCTTCTCAAGCTTGTTTTCGCCCTTCCGGAAGCGGGAAATGTCCCTCCGACCGTTATCTCGACGGCTATGTCAAGCCGTGTGCTCGAAGCCCTCATCGCCAATCTGCGGCGTGATACTCGCCTGGCCATGGAAGAAGTCTCGGGACCGGGATTCATCGATCCGGGAGGACTTTTCTTCCTTTCCAATGAGAATTGTTACCAGCTCTTCCAGGACGGCGCCCGGATCGGGATCGGGGAAAAGGGTACTGAATATCGAGAGAGCCGTTTGTTTGATGAACTGCTCATGAGTGCATCGGATGCTTTTGGTTCACGGGTGATGGTGGCCTTGATATCCGGAACGGGTGAAGACGGAATACAGGGCATGCAGCGGATCAAACAAGCAGGGGGCCAGGTATTTGCTCTTTCTCCGGAGGCCTGCCTCCGACCGGATCTTGCCAGGAGAGCAATCGATCTGGGATTGGCATCAGAGGTCAAAACAGTTGTGGACTTGGTCGGATTGTTTGAGGAGCGGACATTATTCGGCGATCTGCGATTCAGCCGCGAATCAGAAAAAGACCAGGCAGGTCTGACGGACATATAAGAAGGAGTATGTAGATGGGACTTGCGTCTTTATCGGCAAAACTGCCGCGTGCCAGGGAGGAACTGCAGCAGGTAAGGCAGTTGGTGAGTTTTCGAATCGGCGGCGAGGAATTCGGCGTGGATATTCTCATGGTCCAGGAGATCATCAGGCTGACGACCATTACGCCGATACCCAATGCCTCCACCGCGATCCTGGGAATGATCAATCTGCGTGGGAGGATCATCCCGATCGTAGACCTCAGGTGGTACCTTCAGCTCAACAAGGCGGAACCAAGCGCCACGGACAGAAAGACACGCATTCTGATAGTTGAGCTGGGCGGCCATGTAACGGGTTTTGTGGTGGATTCCGTTTCCGAGGTGATGAAAGTGCCGGTCGGCGAGATTGAACCCGCGCCCAACCTGGTTACTTCCAGTGTTAGTTCGGCATACATCAACGGGGTTATCAAGCTTCCCGGGCGTCTTATTATCCTGCTCGATTTCACGCAGATTCTAAGGCCGCGGGAAAAAAGGGAGCTGGAAGACCTCGGCGCGCAAGCGGCTCTCATGGAGCTAGAGGCGCCAAATCGGGAAGTCGATACTCGTCTGAATACTACAAACAAAGATAAAAACTTGAGAGTAAAGGAGTAAGAGCCATGATCGGCATGGAATTTATCACGAGGTCTTTGAGAAATAGATTGATGGCGGTCCTTTTGCTGATCACTCTTATTCCCCTTGCGGTTTTGAACTTCATCAACTATCGCAACCTGAAAGACCAACTCGAAACAGATCAGGGCGACAGGTTGTCCGGTTACTCGAGCCGTATTTCCAAATCTATCGACATTTTTCTCAACGGCCGCGTCAGTGACGTACAGGCATGGAGCACACTGCTGACCACCCGGACGGCACTCGATATCGGTGGCGGGCAGGCCGGCGCTGACGAAATCTTCGAAAACCTCGTCAATGCTTACGGCACGTTCGAGGTAATCTTCCTGATGAACAGTTCCGGAACCTGTATCGCATCGAGTAGTTCGGGCGCTGTCGGTACGGCCGTGGGCGATCAGGCATGGTTCAAACAGGCCATGGAAGGAAAGCCCGTGGTTGCGGATACGGGCAATTATCCTCTTCTGAAAAAATTCGTTCCAACCTCCACAGGGTGGTCCCTCCTAATCGCGAGCCCGGTGCAGAGCCGCAATCAGGCTCGGGGTGTTATCGCGGGGTTTGTCAAATGGGAACTGATCAACAACATCATGGATGCCTTCCCCGTAGGTGAGACCGGTTATACATACATGGTTGACAATACGACCAACCAGACCGTTATCGCCCACCCGACGCGCGACGTTATCGGGAAGAAACTCACCGACCAGGACATCGCGGTCGCATCGGTGGCGGAAACAGTTTCCAAGTCTCCCAGAGGATCACTCTCCTACGCCTTTACCAACCCCGTAACCAAGAAGACGGGATCAAGAACGGTCGGTTACGTCCACAATGAAGGGTTCGGCAAATTCAAGAAAGACTGGGTCGTGGTGACCGGCGCGGATTCCGACGAAATCTTCAAGGCACTCACGCAGCAGAGAAACAGCTCCTTGATGGTTGCCGGGATTTTCACCCTTGTTCTCCTCATCGGCGTCGTATGGGTAGGCAGACGAATTTCCGGTCCTATCATCGAGACTGCCCGCGCCATGGGGGATATTACAAAAACCCTCGATTTCACCAGGACTCTGGAAGTTAAGCGAAATGATGAAATCGGTCAGATGGAGGACGAGTTCAACCACCTGATTACAAAACTGCAGCAGACCTTCGGTGTGATCGCCAAACGTAACGTCCAGGTCTCTGCCGCGGTAAACCGGGTTAAGGAAATTTCGACGAATATCGTGAAAAACGCGAGCGACCAGTCGAAGAGAGCCCAGGACGTTCTCAAACGCATCGAGGCCATGGGACAAACGGCGGGCGAGGTTCAGCGGAACGCGACCGAAAGCCAGAGCGCTTATGGAGAAACCGCGACATCGGTCGGCCAGCTCTCGCAAAGTATTCAGGAAATTGCCCAGGCTGCTCTCTCCCAGGCCGAAATGGTTAGTGAAGCCAGGAAGATCGTTGACATGATGGGTGATACGGCCGCGCAGGTTTCCGCCCGTGCCGTGCAGCAGTTGGACGCAGCCGAAAAGACGGCCTCCGCCGCGACCCAGATGAGCGCTTCCATCGCCAACGTCGCGGGTAAGACGTCGGAAGCTGAAAATCAGTCGGAACTCTCTCGCCAGGCAGCATTGGAAGGCCGCCAGGCGGTTGAAAAAGTGGCCGTCGGTATGCAGAGTATCGCTGAAAGCTCCGAGCAGATCAGTGAAATCATCGAAGTTATTTCAGACATTGCCGACCAGACCAACCTGCTGGCACTCAATGCGGCCATCGAAGCGGCACGTGCCGGAGAACACGGAAGGGGTTTCGCGGTTGTTGCCGAGGAAGTCCGGAAACTGGCGGAACGGACAGCCGAGTCCACGAAGGAAATATCGGTTCTTATCAAGGGCAGCGGGGAGCGTGTCCGGGAAGGTGCCGATCTTGCGGTATCCAGCCAGAAAGCTATCGCCAATATAGTTAACGCGGTTGAAAGAACCAATGCGCTGGTTCGCGAAATCGACCAGGCAACCGCGGAACAGAAGGTTGAGATTGAAGGCGTGGCCAGTGCCACGGACAGACTTCGTTCCCTGGCCCAGGAAATCACGAACATGACCTCGGAGCAGGTCAAGCGTCGTGAGCGCGCCGGCTCCATGATCGGTGAAGCTTTTAAGATATCCCAGACAGTGTCAGCCTCCACCCAGGAGCAGGCCAGAAGCTCCGACCAGGTTATCGCTGAAATCACGAAGGCCAACAGATTCGCCGAGAACATTACTACAATGACTTCGGCGCAGAAGGAACGCAGCGCCAGCCTCCAGGAACTCATGCAGGAAATGAGCTCCGTCGCCCTCAGAAATGCCTCCGGCGCGGAAAACTCATTCCAGTTCAGCCAAAAGCTCGTTGATGTTATGGCTGAGTTCAGCGCCCTCATCGCTCAGTTTAAAATTGCTTCCACCGCTCCCGGAAGCGGCAGCGCCAACAGGCCCAGAGGAAGAGATGCCTCGGGCGCCAATGGCGGTACCATAAAGAAGGCCGAAGCCAAGGAGCAGGCGGATTTGGAAAAATTTCAGGCGGAGTTTGAAGCCGAGCAGCAGTCGGAAGTTTGAAATTAGAGCTGATCAACACATTCAATGCAGCAGGAAAGATGGTCCCAATGCCGAAAAGAGTCCTAGTGGTGGATGATTCAAACCTCATGCGTAACCGGGTGTCGCAATGCCTTGTTGATGCCGGATACGAGGTTGTTGGAAAAGGAAAAGACGGTGGGGAAGCCGTGGAGCTATACAGCCAATTGCGCCCCGATGTCGTTACTCTGGATATAACCATGCGCGGCAAGGACGGCATTGCCGCCGCGGAAGAGATCCTGGGGCTGGATTCGGAGGCGACCATCATCTTTTACACCCTGCTGGATATTCCGAATCTTGCTCAGAGGCTGAAAGGCTTGGCGTTCAGAAAAGTTGTCAGGAAGGGGGATGAGGAGGATTTGCTGAGAACGCTCGAATTGATCGGGTAGCCTCGGCATTCTCCCCCCTCGCTCTTTCTCGATTTGGGAAGGGAATTTTTATGTCATCGCAGACGTTCTTGCAGGACTATATCGAAGAGGTCCAGGAACATCTTCAAGCTATGGAGAAATCGCTCTTAATCCTGGAGCAGCAAGGCGCGGATAATGAGCAGATCTCCAATGTTTTCAGAGCTGCCCACAGTCTGAAAGGGGCGTCGGCCTACATGGGGTTTGAGGGCTTGGCAAACCTTACCCATGAAATGGAAACCCTGATCAGTGAGATTCAGGTCGATTCCCGCGCCATTCCCGCGAATGGCATAAGCGTCCTGCTTGAATGCGTGGATTTGATTTCAAATGCGGTGGATTATGTCAGGAAAGAGGGAACGGAGCCCGCACTCGATGACTCCGTCGTGGAGCACCTCCGCAGCGCATTTGTAACGGGAACCAAGGCTGCCGGCACCCCTGAAGATGCCTCGGGAAAAGGGGATTCCATTCTTAAGGGAGTGCATGATCTCGATTTGCTTGAAGATTTCCTCCTGGATAGTGCCCGGGAGGAAGCAGCCGCCACCCCGTCCACTGTGTCCGAGGATCCGGACGTGAGCCCGATACAGGAGGAGGATGAAGAGCTGCTCTCAATCTTTGTCAGTTCATTCCGGGAAAACTATTCGAACCTGACAGCTCTTCTCAAATCCTCGCCGAGTTCTTCCATCACCGAGGAGGAACTGACGGCCGCCAATGGATTCGTCGAT
Organism: Syntrophobacter sp.; assembly: GCA_039679945.1. GTDB lineage: Bacteria > Desulfobacterota > Syntrophobacteria > Syntrophobacterales > Syntrophobacteraceae > SbD1. The sequence goes on from JBDKTY010000270.1 coordinate 41,341, forward strand.
AAGCTCATCTCCTCGGCGCAATATATGGACTATCACTCTATCGTGGCAATTCTCGCCGAGTGGAAGGAAAGCCTCGGCGGGACAAACGGCAACCACGGCAGGGTGGAGATTATAGAAAGTCTCCAGCGTTGCGGCGCCAGGTTGGACAGGATGATACCCGGCCTTGGCGTCTGCTCCCAAACGGGGGCGCCTCAGCCGGATATGCAGGACCCTATCGATGAAGAAGATGAGGAACTGCTTTCGATCTTTCTGGATTCATTTCAGCAGAACTTCGCGAGCCTCGCGGGCCTGATCGCTTCGCCGGAACCTTCCCGCGAGGACCTCGCTAAGGCATCCGAGCTGACGGAGAGTCTCATTCAATCCTCGCGGTACATGGACTATGAAGAAATAGTCGTGGTTCTCGAAGAGTGGGAGAGTACTCTAGCCGGGGTTATAGGCGGCGAGGGAGGAGATGGAAATGAATTGCCGGGTGCGTTTGCCGAACTTCACGCCAATCTTTCCCGGAAGCTGACCGGCCTTAAGACGCTGGACCTCGGGAACGCGCGGTTCGCAACAGGCACTCCGGATGTTTCCCCGGATGTACCTGATTCTCCTGGCCCCGTTCCCATCAATGTCTGTACGGACGTTCCGGAATGTGTGCCTTTTCTGCTCGACGAGCAGCATGAGGAAGAGCATCCCGATAGTCTCGCGAAAGACCTCGTACTGCCGCCCGGCGAAGTGAAACCCGAGCCCCCGGTTCAGGCCTCGCGCCCAAAGGATGTCGAGGCGCAGGAGAAAAAAGATCGTGCCGTTCTCTATCCGGAAGATGTCTCGCAGAGCGCGGTCACTTTACGGGTTGATGCCCAGAAGGTCGATCAACTGCTCAACCAGGTTGGGGAATTGGTTGTCACCCGCTCGGAGTTCATTCAAACGGCGACACTATTCCGTGATGTACTGCGCGATTTGACGACACGGGGCATACTTCCGAAAAGCGAACTCCGGCAGCTTCGGCTCCTGGGATTCCGGCTCAACGAGTCCACGCAGTCACTGGGACGCGTTACGAACGATTTGCAGTCGTCGGTGATGCGCGTACGCATGCTCCCGATCATCCAGCTCTTTGAACGCTTCCCCCGAATTGTGCGTGACCAGGCGAGGAAGCTGGGCAAGAAAGTCGAACTGGTGATCGAGGGAGGAGATACCGAGATCGACAAACGCGTACTGGAACGTATGTACGACCCGCTGGTTCAGTTTATCAGAAACGCGCTTGTCCACGGGCTGGAGTCTCCCCAGGACCGCGTGCTCGGAGGCAAACCCGAAACCGGAACCATCAGGCTGTCAGCTTATCATTCCGGGGACTATGTCACTGTCGAGGTACAGGACGACGGAAGGGGCATCAACATCCCGAAGCTTCGTGAAATGCTCCGGAACCGCAAGGAGGTCAGCCAGCACGAACTCGACATGCTGACGGATGAGGAAGTGGCTTACTCAATATTCATGCCGGGGATATCGACCTATGAAAAGGTGGACGGTTCGGCCGGCCGGGGAGTGGGTCTCGATGTGGTCAAGGAAAACGTCGAGAACATGAACGGCGCGGTTGAAGTGGTGTCCTCCGCGGGCGAGGGTACGCTGTTCATAATCCGGATTCCTCTTACCGTCGCCATCATAAGGGCTTTGCTGGTCAGAGAGGCCGACCAGATTTTCACGCTCCCGCTTTCCTCGGTTTCCGAAATACTGCGCTACAGGCCCGAGGACACCCATTCCATCGAAGGCTTCCCCGTAATTACTCTGCGCGGAAAGACCGTCGCCCTGGTCAATCTGCGGTCCCTTCTGAACTTGGGGCGGGATTTGCCCGAGAGCAAACATAAGTTCATCGTGATCGTGTCAACCAGTTTCAGAGAGGTGGGGCTGGTAGTGGATGGGCTTATGGGTGAAAGAGAAGTGGTCATAAAATCGATCGACAACAGTTTCAACCCCGTCGAGGGGTTTTCCGGAGCGACCATCCTTGGTGACGGGAGAGTGTCCCTGATCATAGACGTTTCGGCAATGCTGAAAATGATGAAAACCGCGTTTGCGGGCCGGCAGGGAATTCAATTTTCACAACCAGTGCATTAGTCGGTTTACTGGGATCAGGTCCTTTGGACGGGCATGCTTTTGATCCGCTTTTGACCACGGAACCGTGGCCTTTGGGGTCAAGCAATGAGTTAAGAGGATGCATGCAGCCAGTCGAACAAGCTCCACAGGGATTTACGGGTACAATAAACCTGCGATTGACGGACCTCATCCAGATGGTCTGCCTCTCACGGTCCGACGTTGTCATCAGGGTTAGTTCGAAGAATGGAAAAGGGATGATTTCCATTCAACAGGGTCAGATCCAGCACGCCCAGTCCGGTGAATTGTCCGGTGAAGAGGCATTGTTCGAGGTTCTTGAGTGGAGTGACGGGCAGTTTGAGATCCTCCCCTTCGTGGGCGCGGAAACCAGTTCGATAGACAAGCCGTGGGAACATCTGCTCCTCGAGGCCATACGCCGTCAGGATGAAAGCGCCAACGGCAGTTGCGAGGAGGATGATGACGCGCCGAAGCAGTTTGACATTGGGGAACTGTTCGACAATCTCGATGCCTGCATCTTTCCGGAAAACGCGATTCAGGAAGATACTGATCCCGCCCCGGCCGAGACTGTTTGTCGGGCTACAAAAGTCCTCATAGTTGAAGATTCGCCGTTCTTTTCCAAGAAGATAAGGGAGATGCTGGAACGCGATCCCGCTATCGAAGTCGTCGGCGTCGCCCCTCACGGAGAAGATCTGCTGAAGGTCCTCAACTCGGGGGCAACCGTTGACGTGATCACTCTCGATATCGAAATGCCGGTCATGCCCGGCGAAACGACGATAAAACATGTGATGATTCGCCACAGACGCCCCGTGGTGATTATCAGCTCGCTTCAGAGCCATTCCGTTGCCAAGGTTTTTGATTTCCTGCAGCTTGGCGCCGTGGATTTCATGTCCAAGCCGCAAGGCGGCGAAGACCACGAACTCTACGCTGCAAGACTTCAGGAAATAGTCAAGGGAGCAGCCAAGGCACAGGTTTCCAATTTCCGGCGCCTGCGCAAGCACAATGGTGACAATCGCCCCCTGCCCACGGGGAACAGCCGGCCCGGAAAACAGGTGCTGGTCATTGTCGGGGGGGAGGGCGCGCATGTCGACTGGTTTCGGCTCCCTTTGCAAAATCTGTGCGGCAATGGAATTGTCATAGGGCTTCAGAAAATGCCGGACAGTTTCCTTCCGGGATTCTGCCGGCTGATAGAAACCAAGACCCAGGTGGGTACGGAACCCCTTATCGCCAATCATGATTTAGCTCCCGCAAGATTCTATTTCGGAAATGCGTCTCGAGTTGGCGATTTCAAATTTGACAGCGATGAGTTTAGCCTTGGTTTGAAGATAACCGGGGCTGAAACCATGGACTGGAAATCCGGCATCCAATTCTGGCTTTGCAGTCTGGCGGAGCAGATCCGGGACTCAATGAAGATCTGCTTTTTGTCAGCGGCGGATTCGTTGCCCGATCGTACCACGACCACGCTGCTTGCCAGCAATGCGAAGGTAATTCTGGCCCCGCCCAAATCAGCGGTTTGCAGCCAGATGATAGACAGCATTCGCCCGTATGCCGATTTGTTCCCAGAACAGGTCATCTTCTCGGACCCCGAGACCTTGTCGGAGTACTTTTAAAAATGATTATAGCTGCTGATAGCAATATTACCCATGGTCCCGTCAGAACTCTGGTGGTGGATGATTCTCCCCTCATGCGCAATGCCATCCAGTCGATGCTGGGTAAATCAGACCATATAGAAGTGGTGGGGACGGCATCAAATGGTCTGGAATGCCTCCAGAAGATCAGGGACCACAGACCGGACGTGATTACTCTTGATATCGATATGCCGCTGATGAATGGAATATCCGCCATAAAGAACATCATGGTGCGTCATCAGATTCCTATCCTTATTATCAGCTCGCTCGTCCAGGACGGCTATTTCTCGTTCGAAGCCCTGCGGCTGGGAGTAATGGACTTCTTCCCCAAACCGGCACAGACTAAACAAATGAATGCGCTGATCGAGGAGGAATTCCTCAGAAACCGGGTGCTCACCGCGGCGGGCATGCAGGTTCACAGCATGCGTCGCGTCCGGCTCAAAAGGAAGGCACGCTCTCTCAAGCTTAGCACCCGGAAGCGTCCCAAATCAGCGGTGGTAATGGGAACCACTCTCGCGGGTCCGAATACGATCATGCATATTGTCTCGGATTTGCCCGAGGATTATGGCGGTGTGATAATCGCCGTGCAGGAAATTCATCCCAGAATCCTTGTCCCGTTTTGTTCCTATTTCAACGAAATCAGCCCGCTGGAAGTCGTTCCCGTCACATCGTCCCAACCGCTCCTGCCGGGCAAGATCTACATCGGGTCAACTTTTGGCGGAGTATCAGTGGAGGAGGCCGGCAATGGGTCGGACGCCCTGAGAATATTCCCCGCCGAAAGTCCGCACATGCCCATTGACCAGTTGTTCAAAAGTACCGTTCGCCAGTTCCGTCAGCATACATGTGGAGTCCTGTTGACGGGAATCGGCGTGGACGGCGTCGATGGAATGGCGGAGATAAAGGCCCATGGCGGACTGACCATCGCTCAGGAAAAGAGCTGCTGCCCGTACCCGAACCTCATAGAAAATGTGATTGAACGGGGTACCGTGGATCTCATCCTGTCCACGCGGGGAATCGTGGATCGCATCAAGTCCTGGACTCGCGGCTGATACCGCGAGGAGGCTCGCGGGCAAGACCGCCGGAAAATGAACCGCGGTAAGACCCACGGGAAATCTTGAGAGCCGCGGCGGGCTGGCATTCAGCAAGTTCTTCCGAGGTCCCATGGAGACTCTCATATTGCGCACCGGTTTTGGCCAGCCGCGCATTCCGGCGTAAATCCCTTTGGGACTCGGGCCTGAGAGCTTGTATTGTAGTTCCTCGCGCATTATTTTATAATTAGAGGTACTAATTTCGTCCACGATTCGGTGATTTAGTGTGAGTGAACGGTAATTTCGCTCCGGGGAGGAGAGGCATTCTCTGAGGGGCAAAACTCCTGCCCTTTGTATAGCGCCATGTTATAATTGTGTTTCTGTTAAGAGTGGTGACTTGGTCTACCCAATTCGTACCCTATAAAATCCCCCTTTACAGGAAGCCTCTAAATCCAGATATATACGGACAAGATTATTCAATATGGATTGGGGCGTCCAAGTCTACTCTCCGATACTGGTCAGAAGGGATACACGGTGGCAGTTTGCTTCAATATCGCTGATTCTATCTCCAGACCGGAATGAGTCCATGTTTGTAGAGCAAAGAAAGCACAAGAGATACAAAGGAAAAGAGGGCGCCTTTGCCGCGTTCCTTACACCTGGCGAGTTCATCAATCTGGGTAATATTATCGATATCAGCATGGGTGGCCTGTGCATCCGTTATCTTTCCACAAGTGGGACCAGGCCCGATTGCACGGGGATGAAGATTTTCGGCAGCAACGGGCGCTTTATCCACGTCGAGAAACTCGAATGTCATATCGTCTATGATGACGAAATCCCGGACAGTGCCCTGGGGCAGCTCAGCACCAGGAGGTGCGGCGTGCAGTTCCGAAACCTGAATGTCAGAAACAAGGCCATGCTCCAGGACTTCATAGAACACTTCACGTACGAGAACTCCTCTCCCGATCAATAAAACGGGCCCCGACCGCCGGCGCTCCCAGCCGTGCCCCACTTCCGTCTGCTCATTTCCATACATTGATCCCCATGTCCTTGACATCATCTCCCGAATAGCTATCTCTAGGGCTGAGCTTTGGCGGACAAAGCCCGTTTCTCGGGTTTGCCCGAGCATCCCTGGGCCAGTCAGTTCCGCTTGGCCGATAATCAGACACCACGGGAAATTATTACGGATGAATCTTTCGCTGAGTCTTAATGCTGAGTTTATCGATTCTCAGTACCGAAAGTGGAAAGAGGACCCGCAAGGTCTCGGGCGTGAGTGGCAGGCCTTTTTCGAGGGCTTCGAGCTTTCGTCCTCGGCGGCGCGGACTGATGCCGGGTTTTGTGAAAAGGGCGAGCTGCTCAAACAGGCATATGTACAGGAACTCATCTATCGCTACCGCGACCTGGGACACCTGCTCTCCTGTCTGGACCCGCTGGCCCAGTGCCCCACCAGCCATCCCCTTCTCGACCTTTCGGCCTTCGGGCTTTCGGAGAGTGATCTGGAAGGGCGGTTTTTTGCTCCCCGCACTCTTTTTGCGGAGGAACAAGCTTCCCTGAAAGAAATCCTGTCGGCATTGCGGGAAACGTACTGCCATTCCGTGGGCGTCGAGTACATGCACCTGCAGGACCCTTCCGAGCGGTTGTGGCTTCAGGAACATATTGAACCCGCCCGTAACCGCGCGCGTCTTAGCGAAGGGGAAAAGAAGCGGATTCTGGACAAACTGTGCCAGGCCAATTTGTTCGAGCAGTTTATACATTTGCGTTACGTGGGGCAAAAGCGCTTTTCAGTCGAGGGCGCGGAAGTGATCGTACCCATGATGGACGCGCTGGTTCAGCACGCTTATAGCGCGGGCTGCCGGGAGATCCTCTTTGGAACGGCCCACCGCGGCAGGCTCAACATCCAGGTCAATGTGCTCAATAAACCATATGAGTGGATTTTCTGTGAATTCGAAGACCACTATGATCCAAACTCGATTTACGGTGCGGGTGACGTTAAGTACCACCGGGGGTTCATGGCGGATGTGGCCATGGAGGATGGCAATGTCCGGTTGTTTCTCGCGAATAACCCGAGCCATCTCGAAGCCGTCAACCCCGTTCTGGAAGGAATAGCCTACGCCAGGCAGCAACAGGCCGGAGGTGCGGGACGCCGGCTGGTTTTGCCCGTTCTGATCCATGGCGACGCCGCATTCTCCGGCCAGGGAGTAGTCGCCGAGACACTGAACCTCTCACAGCTCGAAGGCTACCATACCGGAGGGACGGTCCACATAATTGTCAACAACCAGATCGGTTTTACGACGCTGCCGGAGCATGCGCGTTCCACGCGGTATGCGACCGATGTGGCGAAGATGCTCATGGTACCGATCTTCCATGTCCACGGTGAAGATCCGGAAGCCGTCGTCCATGTCGTGAAGCTCGCTATCGACTACAGGGCTCAATTCAACAAGGACATCGTGGTGGACGTAGTCTGCTATCGCCGTTATGGGCACAATGAAGGAGATGAACCCTACTACACCCAGCCCCGGATGTACGAGCGAATCAAGGACCGCCCGCCCCTTCACGTCCTCTATGCGCGGTCTCTCCGCGAAGCGGGGGTGATTGGAGAAGGTGATCCCGAACGGATCGCGGAGGGGATAGAACAATGCCTGGAGTCCGCCTACAAGGCCGCGCACGATAAAACCTGCAGCATGCCGGAGGACCGCTTCTACGAAACCTGGGAAGGCATTGACGGCCGGTTTTCGCATGAACCGGTGAAAACGGGCGTGGAAGAAGCAGTGCTCCTGGATATCGCCCGCAAACTGAATGTCTTTCCCGATGGTTTTTCCGTGCATCCGCGCCTTGAGCGTATTCTGAAAAGGCGCCTCGAAACGGTGGGAGCGGGTACCGGCATTGATTGGGCCACCGCCGAAGCCCTGGCGTTCGGAACGCTCCTGCTCGAAGGAACTCCGGTGCGGCTGAGCGGCCAGGATTGCGGCCGGGGCACCTTTAGCCAGAGGCACAGCGTCCTGTCGGACATCACGACGGGGGAGCATTTTGTTCCTCTGAACCAGCTTGCTTCCGGTCAGGCCCCCTTCACTGTCTTCGACAGCATGCTCTCCGAGAATGCTGTGCTCGGGTTCGAGTACGGTATTTCGCTCGTAAGTCCCCGGAGTCTCGTCCTCTGGGAAGCGCAGTTCGGCGATTTCGCCAATAACGCGCAGGCCCTGTTCGATCAGTTTATCTCCAGCGCGCAGTACAAATGGCAACGACTGAGCGGTCTCGTCGTACTGCTGCCGCACGGCTTCGAGGGGCAGGGACCGGAACATTCCAGTGCCCGCATCGAGCGATTCCTGCAGTTGTGCGCGCAGGAAAACATGGAAGTCTGCTATCCGAGTACGCCGGCCCAGTACTTTCATCTGTTGCGGCGTCAAATGAAGCGCGGTTTCCGAAAACCTCTCATTGTCTTTACGCCCAAGAGCCTTTTGAGACATCCGGCCGCTGTATCCGCGACCGCCGAGCTTGCGTCCGGCCGGTTTGAAGAGGTGCTTTCGCGTGATCCGGGATTTGAGAATGCTTCCAGACTGCTCCTGTGCAGCGGAAGGGTCTATTATGAACTCCTGGCAAGACGCGAAAAGACGGCTGCTTCCGATACCGCAATTATCCGTGTCGAACAGTTTTATCCGATGCATGAAGCACGATTGAGGGAGGCTGTTTCAGGGTTCCCGTCCGCGAAGAGGTTTTTCTGGGTCCAGGAAGAGCCGCGAAACATGGGAGCGTGGGAGTTTATCCGCCCAAGGCTCGGGGATATCATCGGCGTCGAGCCGGGCTACATCGGGAGACCGGCGGCAGCCAGTCCCGCTTCCGGATTTCCAGCTTCGCACAGGCAGGAACAGGAGGCTTTCCTGGGGATGGCATTTCCAGGTCAGGAAGCAAGCCAGGAGAAATTATGATACTCGAAGTCAGGGTCCCGGAGGTGGGCGAATCCGTGCGGGAGGCGTTGCTCGCGCAATGGTTGAGAAAAGACGGCGAAAGGGTCAGGAAGGATGACATCCTTTTCGTCATCGAAACCGACAAGGTTACCCTCGAAGTGTCCGCGCCGGAAGACGGCGTATTGAAGATCCTGGTCCCGGAGAATCAAACCGTGAGTGTCGGGACCGTGGTGGGGACACTCGACACGGAGATGGCTGGAGAAAAGCGCGAAAGTACGCCGGCGCCCGAACCCGCTCCGGTTGCGCAACCGCGTCAATCGGCCGCCGAAGCGCCACAGCCCGTCGGGGAAGGGACCCCCGCTCCCGCGGACAGACCCCCGGTTCCCAAGCCAGCCACGGTTGGCAGTCCGGAGGCGGTCGCCGTGCCCGGTCCGCTGGTTTCGTCCTCCGCGCGCTCTCTGGCACGGGAAAAAGGAGTTGACCTCGATGAGGTGGCACCCACCGGTCCCGGAGGAAGGATTACCGAAGGCGACGTCCTGTTGTCCCTGGAGCAAAGTGGCGCCGGTGGCGGGCTTGGTTCCTCCCGCATATCCGAACCGTCACGTCCCCCGGACGCGGCGGAACCGACGGTCAGGAAGCCCATGTCACCGATACGGCAGCGCATTGCCCAGCGGCTTCTGGAGGTCCGCCGCAATACCGCGATGCTCACGACCTTCAATGAGATCGACATGAGCAGCGTTCGGGAGTGGCGCAAACGGTTCGGCGAGGAATTCAGCAAAAAACATGGTGTGCGCCTCGGGATTATGTCCTTTTTCATCCAGGCCTGCATCTCGGCCCTCCGGGAGATCCCCGAGGTGAATGCGATGATCGATGGAAATGACATCGTGTACCGGAATTTTTACCATATAGGCGTGGCTATCGGAGCGGAACGCGGGCTCGTTGTCCCGGTCATCAGGAACGCCGACAGGCTTGGGTTTCCGGGCCTGGAGCGTGCAATCCTCGAGTTTGTGGACAAAATATCCCGCAACCGCCTGGAGCTTTCCGACCTGGAAGGGGGTACCTTCACGATCACCAACGGGGGGGTGTATGGTTCCCTGCTCAGCACGCCTATTCTGAACCCGCCCCAGAGCGCGATTCTGGGCATGCACAAGATCGAGGAGCGTCCGGTGGCTGTCGGGGGCCAGGTGGTTATTCGTCCGATGATGTATGTGGCTCTCAGCTATGACCATCGGATTATAGATGGAAGGCAGGCGGTCGGGTTTCTTCGGAGAATCAAGGACTGCGTCGAAAACCCCGAACGCCTGATGATGGAGGTCTAGATGCCGGGACCACGGTCTTTAGACCTTATCGTGATCGGGGCGGGCCCGGGCGGGTATCCCGCCGCGCTCAGAGCGGCCGAACTCGGAATGAAAGTGGCTTGTGTCGAAAAAGATCCCTCTCCGGGAGGGGTTTGCCTCAGGGTGGGCTGCATTCCCAGCAAGGTTCTTCTTGAGTCCACCGAATACCTGTCCTTGGCGCGGAACCGTTTCGGCGAGCACGGGATAAGCGCCGAAAAGGTCTCAATGGATCTTCCGAAGCTGATGGAACGAAAGGAGCGGATTGTATCCGGCCTTTCCGAGAATGTTCGCAAGCTCCTGAATGACAAGAAAGTGGAACTCATCAATGGAACGGCAACGCTCATGCCGGACCGCGAAGTAAAGGCATATTCCGGGAGCGGCGATGAGGTCCTTCGGGGCGGGAACATTCTGCTTGCCACGGGGAGCGAACCGGTCCAGCTCCCGTTTCTGCCATTCGACGGGAGAACGGTTGTAAGTTCGACGGAGGCCCTGTCTTTTGAAACCGTGCCCCGCCGGCTCGGGATCATCGGAGGAGGAATTATCGGGCTGGAACTAGGTTCCGTGTGGGGGCGTCTCGGCTCGAAAGTGACAGTGATCGAGATGCTGCCGGGCATCGCCGGTACGCTCGATGGGCAGGTGGCAAGACTCCTGGACCGGTTGCTCGGGAAACAGGGGTTTGAATTCCGTCTCGGTACCAGGGTGGTCGGTTCGGAGACGGGCGCAGATGAAGTGACACTCACCCTCGAGGCGGGCGGTAAGAAAGAAGTCGCAACATTCGACAGGGTGCTGGTCGCCGTTGGCAGAAAGCCCCGGATACGGGGGTTGGGAATCGAGGAGCTTGGGGTGCGGCTCGATTCCGGCGGATTTGTGGCAATAGACGAAAAGTATCGTACCAGCCTTGCCGGGGTTTACGCGATCGGAGATCTTGTCCCCGGGCCGATGCTCGCTCACAAGGCCACCGCCGAGGGGGTTGCCGCCGTGGAAGGCATGGCGGGGCTTTCCGCTGAGGTCGACTATGACGCTATCCCCTCGGTGATCTATACCTCGCCGGAGGTGGCGTGTGTTGGAAAGACGGAAGAGGAGTTGCGCGGGCTCAAGATAGACTATCGTGCTTCCGTGTATCCGTTTGCGGGAACGGGAAGGGCCCGGTGCATGGGGGAAACCGACGGTTTCGTAAAAACGCTCGCGCATGCCCGTTCAAACCGTCTCCTCGGAATTCACATCATTGGTCCGCATGCCTCGGAGTTGATCGCCGAGTGCGTGCTTGCCATCCATTGCCACGCAAGGGCCGAGGACCTGCGAAGTTCCATTCACGCGCATCCGACGCTCTCGGAAGCCGTGCGCGAGAGCGCTTCCGGGATTGCGACCGGACCCGGCGGCCGCGCCTGACATCCCGATACTTGCCCGGTCCCCCCGGTCCCCCCAGTCCCCCCCAGTCCTGAAGAGGATTCCTTCACTGTCACCTTGAGTAAAACCTGGGATCAGTGAGTGATTTCGCCAGCCCGCCAGCCCGGTAGGTTGGTAGGTTGGGGTGAGCGAAAGCGAACCCCAACACCCACGCTTGCGGAAGATGTTGGGGTTCTGGGCTGGGCTCCAAGGCTGGGATAAATGTTGGGGTTCGCTCCGCTCACCCCAACCTACCGGGCTACCGGGCTATTTCGGTCGTGACATCGAGTAGGTCATGAGCGTTACCCCTGGAGAACAGTGGGTGCACACTATTTTGGTCGTGACATCGAGTAGGCCATGAGCGTTACCCCTGGAGAACAGTGGGTGCACACTTCCGTCACCCCGGCGAACGCCGGGGTCCAGTCTTCTGCTTGCGATGCGCCAGAAAGCCCCGGATTCCCGCTTTCGCTAACGCGGCCCCATGCGCCTCCCGGGCTTTTTCCTTTGACAAGATACTCCCGATCAATGCAATAGTAGCGCGGAGATCGCTGCCTCGGTCAAGTCAGCGGGAAACATCGACCAATCAAAGAAGGGGATGCCATGTTTCGCAGGACGGCTGTCGTTATGGGCGCAGTGGCTATCGGTCTGCTGCTTTTCTTTTCCTCCCGTGCCATCGCCGGGTCCGGCGAAGAAGCCAAAGTCCACACCTCGATCTCCGTCATCCGAGAAATAATGGCCATCCCGGAGAGTGCCATTCCCCCGAGTCTTCTTCAAAATGCCTATGGGATAGCGATCTTCCCAGACCTCTTCAAGGCGGGATTCATCGTGGGCGGCCGGTACGGGGTAGGAATCATGGTAGTGCGCACTCCGGATCGAAGCTGGAGCAACCCTGTGTTCTTCTCCATCGTCGGGCCGAGCGTCGGGTTTCAAATAGGGGCGCAGGTCAGCGATATCGTTTTGGTTTTTAATACGGTGCGCAGTCTCGATTCGATAACGGGCGGGAAGTTCACGCTCGGGGTTGATGCTTCAATCGCGGCCGGTCCCGTGGGGAGGCATGCCGAAGCGGGAACGGATGTGCGGTTGAGGGCGGAGATACTGTCCTATTCCAGGAGCAGGGGACTATTTGCCGGCGTTGCGCTGGAGGGCGCCGCGATGCAGGTTGACTACGGCGCGAATTCAGCCTTCTACAATGCTCCCGGATTGCTTCCCATGGAGATATTCCAGAACCGGAGCCTCCAGGCCCCGGTCGTTGCCGCTGACCTGAGGAATGCTCTGGATTACTACTCCCGGCAGTAGGTCTGGGGGGATTTTCCCGGGCGAAGGTCATCACGCCCGCGGAAGGGGTCGATCCGCCTTTCCCGGGCAGCCAATGCCGGGGATTCTATCCGTGGGTACAGGTGTTTCCGGCATGCAGGGGAAACTCCGCTCCACACGCCTCATGAGGCAGTCGCTCTGTTTCTTGCTCACGCCCTGCACACGCGATTTCTGCCTTCCCTCTTGGCCTTGTACAGGGCCTCGTCGGTTCGCAGGAACGGAGCCTCCGCGTCCGGGTCTTTCGGCAGCACCTCCGTTACGCCAAGACTTATTGTCACGGGGATTTCTGTCTCCAGGTAACGGAAGCGGGTCTGCTCAATGCGGCTCCTGATTTTCTCCGCAACCTGCAGGGCGTCATCAGCGTGGGCGCCGTGAAGAATTGCTATCAGTTCCTCACCGCCATAGCGGGCAAGAAAATCGGTTCTTCGAATGCTTGACTGGACTTTTTTCGCTATCCTTTCGAGGCATTTGTCCCCGGCGCGGTGCCCGTAATCATCGTTGACCTTCTTGAAGTGATCCACATCGATGAGGATCAGGCTGAACGGCTGTCCATCCCTCTGAAATCGATTGAAAGTGTCTCGCATCTCCAATTCATAGGCGCGGCGATTGTTGATTTGCGTGAGGGCGTCAACCAGTACTTCCTTTTCGAGCGCATTCGCGCGCTGAGTGGCCTCGTTGATTGCAGAGTTGGACTTCCTGATGCTCTTCTGCAGTTCAGCGATTTTTGAATCAGCCTCCCTGATCCGTACCTCGTCCTCCTGCCGCTTTTTCATTACGGTCTTCACGATGGATGTCAGCTTGGAGGCAATCGAGTTATCTTCGAACTCTTCCATCGCAACGGCTTTATTCATCTCTTCGGTATGAGTGAGCAGGTTGCTGTGGAACTTGTCGTTTAAAAGGTTTGTTTCGCGTCTGTGGTCCTGGTACAGGTCAAGTTCTTTTTCCACCCCGGTAAGGTCTTTGCCGAGTTCGGACAGGAAATCGTTGGCATACTGTGTCTCTTGCACAACGCGAGTGATGAGGACCTTTGTGACGCTGACGATATCCTCCCCGTTCGCGGCGATCTCCCCCTGGTCACGGCAATTTTGCACGCGCTCCCGTAATGCCGTCAATAACTGTGCGTTCATCCCTTTCGAGAGGGGCTCAAGTTCCAGAAGAAGCTTTGCATATATGCCGTTAACCTGTTTGAACAGGGGAGGGGCTGGCTGTTCGGGGGGATCCTCCGTCTTTGGAGTCTCATCATCCGACACCTCACAGGATAGTGAAACATTCTCTTTTTTCACGGTGCCGCCACCGGTGGATTGAACCGCCGCGAGGAGGGAGGCGACTTTCTCTTTCCTCGAGAGAGCATCGCTGAGAGTATCCGGCGTCAACTTACGCTTTTCGATCGCGAATTCTTTCAGTATTTCAATAACGAACTCCGAAAGAATCTCAAATGGACTCATCCTATCCTCCCAAGACCGAGCAGAATAAACGCTTCAATCCAAAATAGAGTTGTTTCCACCATCATCTCGGGCCGCCCATTCATACTATTTCGCGTTCAAGATGATACATCACCCGTTCGCCCTGGTATCAGAGGGTGGAACAGGCCAGTTTCCATCGGCATCTTCACTCTCGGGGCAGATTCATCTTGAACGCAATTCCGTATCGGATCTACAAAAGCACACCCTGGACAGAATGAAGTCGAGCGCAATACCCGCTCAAGAGCCGAGGCGACAATCGGCTTCCACCTGGTAAACAGCCCGCGACTGTGCGCTACCCGGCAGGTTAAAGCAATACCGTCCGGACATGATAGAAACCGGTACCGTGTTGTTTTGATAAATAAAAAAACCGGCTGGCCCCCTTTTTCGCACCGCCGGAAATAGCGCCCAGATACTCATTGCAAAATTCTGGCCATGCTTCAGATTCGTTGACAGACAGAAAACCTGATATCGGCCTATACTTAGATCGTCACTCATGCGTATGAGCTAAAAGGTTTTGTCGGGGCTGTCGCGGGTGAACAGGACGCAGAAGGCGCGGGCCCCTTCGGGAGAAACAGCGCGGGAGCAGGTCAGGGTTTACAGTCCGTGGCAATGCGTGACGGCATCTCGTCATGACATAACCGCCGGGAATGGCCGGTATTGGCGATGGCCGTAAAGAGAGCATGTCAGCCGTTCAAGCCTCTTGAACAGCCGCGGGGTTTTTCAGCCGGAATGATACAGGCGGTTTTATTCGGATGACAGCGCGGGCCGACGTTATGCCACGATCCACAGGGCCGCGCCGCTGGTAAGTTGGACGAGTTTGCCGGTAACACGGCCCATATCGAAATCGGCTATATCCGACAGTCCTTTTCTCCCCACTACGATGGTTCCGTATCCTTCCCGGGCCGATTCCTCAAAAAGTGCTCCGGCCCGGCTCGTTGCTCCGGTGATCACTTTGGTGGATATCTTGTCGCGTCTGATTCCCGCAGAAACCAATTCCGAGATGGCGTGGTCGAAGGCCGGCTTGATCTGGTCTTCGGCTTCATCCAGGAGGCGCTGCCGGTATTCTTCCGGAAATATCCTCTCCTTGCC
Source organism: Syntrophobacter sp. (assembly GCA_039679945.1). Taxonomy (GTDB): domain Bacteria; phylum Desulfobacterota; class Syntrophobacteria; order Syntrophobacterales; family Syntrophobacteraceae; genus SbD1. The sequence goes on from JBDKTY010000270.1 coordinate 56,570, forward strand.
GGCCGCGGAGACCGATATGCCGCGCACTACGTGGACCAATACAATGGAATGCTTGGATGTGTTGATCATTTTTCCGACGTGCTGGACTGCTCTCATGGCCGAACCGGAGGAATCCATCGCGATGAGGATCGTGCCTTTGCGCGGCTTTTCCCCTACCAGCCACAAGTTAGCCACACCGAGCTTCGCGACGACTTTTCCGGCCACGCTTCCGAGCATCCGGGTACTCGGTGTTCCCAGTGCGTTGCGGCCCACCAGAATGGCGTCATAGCCCCGCTGGGCCTCGTTCAGCAGATCTCTCGCGATACCCTCTTTCGCCTTTTGTATGCTGATCATTATGGAATATTCGGGCATGCCGATGTCAACGAACTGCTGGCGCACGCTTCGCATGAGATCGCGCACCTGTTTTTCCCGCTCCAGTTCCCACTTTTTCAGATGCTCCAGGTGCTTGGGCGTAAGAGGGTCTTTCTCCCAGTCCCAGAAGGAATCGGGGACCTTCCCCATGATGTGGAAGAGGACTATTTCGGTTTCATTAGCCGGTATGACTCCGCTAAGATAATCCACCAACTCATGCGTCTGTTCCGATCCATCAACCGCCACGAGAATTTTATTTCGCTCGCGTTCCATCCTACTCCCCTGAAACCGCCTGTAAGACCAATCCAAACGGGGAACCTTTACCTCAGCCCTTTTCCGTGGGAAAAGTCAGCTTCGCCCCATGCCAGCCTATTACACCGACCATAGGAGAAAGAGAGAGGATGAGCAACAAATAAATGATGCTTACCGGCCTGAATGCCGTGAGTATGTCGGGCGTGGCGGCGCGCCAGCAAAAGAGAAAAGCGGATGATATGAGCATTATGGAAGAGACATACATTTTTATGGAAACCGGCCGTAGCGGTTTACCCATATAATTCACCCACCAGGAGGTGAAGCCGGTTATCATGACCAGTGGGGTGAAGAGCAGGCCGGTTCCAAGGCAATGGAAGGCTGTCGTCTCGAAGGAAACAATACCTGTTGCAAAATAGAGCAATGTAAAAATGGGGGCCGCGAGCATGAAAGCGATTGGAAAATGAACCGTCATTGGATGAGGGTGCCTTCGAAGTATGGGCCATTTATTAAAAAGAGGCTCCAGTATGGTTTTTTTCTCTTCGAATGGTTCTTTCTTCTTGAGTGTCCCAACCCGCGGATAGCGATCGAGCACCTCCGGCCCATGGGGAGCCGCCCCGATTTCGACGGTGAGGTCAGTTCCGGAGGGATGACGTTTCATGTGGGTCCCGCTCTTCCACAAGTTGCTCTTGCTGACGTCGTAGATTTTTCCGTCATGGACGATGTACACGGGTTTGCCTTCCTTGCCGTTATTCTCGGCCAACTCATCGATATCCAGTTCGATCATCGGCTCCTCCCTTAAGTCCGTATGAAAGATGATTGTGCGTTTTGAAGCACTTCGATCAAAATCAGCAGGGATAATGAAGATAATGATGAAGCCGTTCAAGGCAACCGACGTTATTCCCATGCCTGTTGGGCGGATTGCATTTGGCGTGTTGATTATTATTGTGAATGGAGCTTTCCGATACCAACTGACCTACAGGAGAATGTTTTGGCGAGAGCGGTTTTTTGTCTGGTATTGTTGTTCTATTGCCTTCTGCCCGCCGTATCTTCGGGGCAGACGATCATCAATGAAGCAGTGGAAGTGCGCCTGTCCAACGGCCTCAAGGTGATCCTGCTCGAAAACAACAAGGCCCCGATGGTTTCATTCCAGGTCTGGTACCGTGCCGGCGCGCGCGGGGAGCGTGTGGGGAAAACGGGATTGGCCCACCTCCTCGAGCACATGATGTTCAAGGGCACGCAGAAGGTGAGCGGGGAGGATTTTACGCGAATAGTGAGCGAGAGCGGCGGAGAGGAGAACGCCTTTACGTCGCATGATTTCGCGGGCTATTTCGAAACGCTGAATGCCGAACACATCGGGGTGTCTATCGCCCTCGAATCGGACCGGATGAGCAATCTTGTCCTGCGAGAGAGCGATTTCATGACGGAACGGATGGTGGTCATCGAGGAACGCAGGATGCGGGTGGACGATAATCCCCGAACGGCGTTGACGGAGCAGCTTGACGCCGCCGCCTACCAGTCTCAGCCTTACCACCGGCCGGTAGTCGGCTGGATGGACGATATCGGGCGCATTACCCTGGATGACGTTCGAAGTTTCTATGCTGATTACTACAATCCCGGCAATGCTTTCATCGTGGTCGTCGGAGATTTCAGAAAAGATGCCCTGATCCCCGAACTCGAGAAGGCCTTCGGTTCGATTCCAAGCCCTCCGGTACCCGAGCGGTATTCAATCAAGGACCCACCTCAGCAGGGTGAGAGAAGGATCAGGGTGGAGCGTCCGTCCCAACTCGGGCTGCTGAGCGCGGGATACCATGTCCCGAACCTGAGCGAGCCGGATGCCTATGTCCTCGAGGTTATCCGCGCGATACTCTCGGGGGGAAAAAGTTCGCGGTTCTACGACCGGCTTGTGCGGAAAGGCCTTGTACTCGAGGCGGCGGCGGAATACCTCCTGGTCTCCCAGGATCCCGGCCTCTTTTACACCACGGTTGCCTACCTTCCGGACAAGGATGCCGCGGAAGTGGAAAAAGCGCTCCACGCTGAAATGGAGCTCTTGAAATCCGTACCTGTGGAAAGCCGTGAATTGGAGAAAGCCAAAAATCAGCTCGAAGCCGAATTCGTTTTCGACCAGGATGCTCTCTTTTCTCTCGGGCTCTTCCTGGCTTCCTACGAAATTGCGTCGAGTTGGCGGGATGTCGGTAAATATATCCCGTCAATCCGCCGTGTAACTCCGGAAGACATCCAGCGCGTCGCCGCCAGGTACTTTGTGCCCGGGAACCGCACGGTCGGTGTCCTCGTTCCCTCGGGCCCGGCCGAGGAAGCGCCTCCTCCGCCCCCGGCGGGCATGAAGATGATCAGGTAGCATGGATCCGGCCCGGGGACCGGCGCCCGGGGTCAACCCGATGTCCCGGGTCAGAGGGACGAAGAATATTTGAGTCGAAATCACCCCGTCACCTCCTCCTCCGCGAAGGCAGGGGGCTGGAAACCGGTAAAGCTGCCGGCAACCTGAATTCCGGATTTCCGGAAATGGCGGTTTGCGAAAAAACATACACGCGGCGGTGCTATCCATGACTGGAAAGAAGACGATTCTCGGCCTCTCACTGCTCCTGATCCTTTGGATCCTCCCCTTTTCCCGGTCCGAGGCGATGCCCAGGGTAGAGAGGAATGTGCTCGCCAACAAACTCACCGTCCTGGTTTTCGAAGACCATTCGATTCCAGCGGTTACACTGAATCTTCTTGTTTCGGCGGGTTCCTGGCGTGATCCCGCGCGGATGCCGGGCCTGGCGAACCTTACCTTGAAATCTCTCATGCTTGGGACTCGAACCCTGTCGTTTGACCAGATCAACGACAAGCTGGATTTTCTCGGGGTCAATCTCGGCGCCGAGTGCGGGAAGGATTTCGCTCTTCTCGGCATGCAGGTGCTCAAGAAGGACCTGGAAAGCGGTTTCGGGTTGTTCGCGGATGTGTTGACAGCGCCCTCCTTCCCAAAACCGGATGTCGATCGCGAAAAGGATAATGTGATCGGGAAAATCCGTGCCATTCAGGATCAGCCTGAAGAAGTTGCCAACAGGGCGTTCGAAAAGGCCCTGTTTTTGAACAGCCCTTATGCCGGAGAAGTCGAGGGGACGGAACAAACCCTGGCAACCATCGGCCCGGAAGCATTGGAGAAGTTTTACAGGTCCTTCTACAGACCGAACAATTCCGTACTGGTGATAGGTGGCGACATAACGACGGAAGAGGTCAAATCCCGGCTGGTTCCGAGGCTTCTGCAATGGGAGGCCGCCGAAATCCCCGACACGAAGTACGTTTCCGAGTTCGCGCAAGGCGCGGTGACGGTCCGGATCGACAAACCCGTTACACAGGCCACCATCGTTATCGGCAGTCCGGCGATTGATCGAGCGCACAAAGACTATTATGCATTTGCCGTTATGAATCACATTCTCGGTTCCGGAAGCCTCTCCAGCCGTCTTATGACCGAAGTACGGGTAAAGGCGGGGCTGGCCTACGGAATAGAGAGCCTCCTGCTCGCCCGCAAGTATGCAGGATCGTTTCGCATTATTCTCCAGACCAAGAATGCTTCGGCGGAGGAGGCCTCCAAGATCGCTACCGCGGAAATAGAGCGGATCAGGCAGGAGCCTGTGTCCGATGCCGAGCTGGAAGGAGCGAAGAAATTCCTGGTCGGTAATTTCCCTCTACGCTTCGGCAGTTCCCAGGCCGACTATGCGAAATTTCTGGGGCAGGTTGAGTTCTTCGGTTTAGGCCTGGATTACCCCGAAAAATATCCTTCCCTGATAAACGCCGTGACAAAGGAAGACGTCCTCAGGGTTGCGAAGCAATACCTCCGGCCCAGGGACAACGTCATGGCGATAGTCGCCGACCTGGAAAAAGCAAATATGAAATAAGCGCCGCCACTGCCCGCGGGTATAAAAAACAGGCGATGGATATTGTAAACGGCGTCCACTGTATTATTTTCTCAAGCGGGCAACTTCTACTGGCCGGGAACAATAAGACCCGGTCCTTTTCACCAGTGCCTGGGGACCGACGTCGTTTCCACAAGTAAACTCGGCGTTCATTTCGAGTCTTTCATTTATATTCCTCACCTCAATTTGTTCGCAGGGCTTCATCGATGCCAAATCTGGATCGTCGGGATTTTCTCAAGCTCTTTGGTACGGCTGGAACAGGCGCTGTCCTGAGTGGTTGTTCCGAACCCACGCGTTACCTGATCCCGTTCATCAACCCCCCCGAGGATATTGTCGCCGGAAAGGCCGCGTACTATGCCACCACCTGCCGCGAGTGTCCGGCGGGCTGCGGAATGCTGGCCAAGAATAAGGAAGGACGCATCATCAAGGTGGAAGGTAATCCCCTGCACCCTGTGAGCGGCGGGAAGCTGTGCATGCGCGGCCATGCATCTCTGCATGGACTCTACAATCCGGATCGCTACCATGGCCCGGTGGTGCAAAAAAAAGGGAAGGCCGAGCCGATCTCCTGGGAAAACGGGCTGGCTTTGTTGAACGCCCGGATCGATGAAATAGTGAGGAATGGCCGCGGTGACCGGATCATTTTGATGACGGACCTGATCACCGGGTCCCTGAACGATCTCGCCGGTCGTTGGCTAAAGGAACTGGGCCAGGCGGACGGGCACATCGCCTATGAACCGTTCGCATACGAACCACTGAGAAAGGCCAACCACATCGTATTCGGACGCGACGCCGTTCCGAGCTACAGGATTGACAGGGCGGATTTCCTCATCTCGTTTAATGCCGGTTTTCTCGAGACATGGCTGTCAAACCTCGAGTACGCCCGCCAGTTTGCTCCTTTCCACGCGGTGATGGGCGAGAAGAAGAATGTCTTCATTTTCGTGGGCCCCCGGCTGTCAATGACCGCGAACAATGCCGACCTCTGGATTCCGACACGTCCCGGCACGGAATACGCCGTGGCGCTGGGTATGATGCGGGTAATTCTGGATCGCAATCTCGCGCCCGACCTATCTTCCGAGCGGCGCGCGGCCCTTGTTTCCATGATTGCCGACTGGACCGTCGAGAAGGCGGCAAACGTCTCCGGATGCGATCCGAAGCTCATTCGGATTGCCGCCAGGTCTTTTGCAAGGGCGGAAAATCCCCTCGCCATCGCCGAAGGGCTGTCCATTTCCCTTCCCAATGCAACTGAAACGGCGGTCGCGGCGAACCTGCTGTGCACGCTGAAGCCCGCCAGCCTCAAAACCATCGGTCTGGACGAGACATCCTCCTATACACGGGCAGCCCGCGCGGAATCGATAAAAGACCTCTCCGACCGGATGCATTCCGGTGATGTCGATCTGTTCCTGCTTTATGGGGCCAATCCAGCCTTCTCGCTCCCTAAATCCTGGGGATTCGCGGAAGCCATGAAATCAGTCCCGACCGTGGTGAGTTTTTCGAGTGCCGTGGACGAGACGAGTTCGCTTGCCCACCTCGTATTGCCGACTCACGGTTTCCTTGAATCCTGGGGAGATTACTCGCCGAGGAGCGGGGTGTACGGTTTCCTGCAGCCGGTGATGGGGCCGGTGTTCGACACCAAACCTTTTGGCGATCTTCTTATTACAACCGGCAAGAAGCTGAAGGGAGAGGACAGATTCCCATGGAAGGACTTTCAGGAATCGCTCCAGACTTACTGGCAGGGGATCTGGACGGGTGCGGGCAAACCGGGCTCTTTTGATTCTTTCTGGCTGGAAGTGGTGAAACGCGGCGGGTACTGGAAAGATTCCGGGGGCGATCCCGCTCCTGCGCTTTTGCCCGAAACCGTGGCCTTCCGTTTCCCCGAACCGGTATCGGTTCAGAAAACCGCGGGCCTGCCCCTTGTCATCTACCCAACCATTCAGTTCTACGACGGTCGCGAAGCGAACCGGATGTGGGTTCAGGAATTTCCGGACCCCATGACCCAGGTGACCTGGGGCGGCTGGATCGAAATCCATCCGGCGACCGCGCGCAATCTCGGAATCGAGAAGGAACAGATACTCCAGTTACAGACGCCGTTTGGAACCGTGGAAGCTCCCGCGCTTCCGATCTACACCGTGCCCACTGGAATTGTCGCCATACCCATCGGGCAGGGTCATACGCAATTCGGCAGGTTCGCGACCGGTCTCCCGGCAAATCCGATGGAGTTGCTCCCGCCTGAAGTTGACACCCTCACGGGTGCTGTCTCGCGGCCTCCCCTTTATGTGGACATACACAATACCGGCCGTGCGTTTGCCATTGCCAACACGGACGGGAGTTTTTTCCAGCAGGGGCGTGAAATGGTCCCTACTATCAGCCTGGAAGACCGGAACCGGGCGGCGGCGGCCGGAAAGAAACCGAATATCTATTACCCCATGCCGGATGGCTACGAGAGCGGAAAGGATTTCTATCCCGCCCATGAGCACAAGGAGTACCGGTGGTGCATGGTGGTGGACCTCGATCGGTGTATCGGGTGCGGGGCGTGCGTCGCGGGATGTTACTCCGAAAACAACCTCGCCGTTATCGGAAGAGAACAGGTTTTGAACGGCCGTGAGATGTCCTGGATACGGGTCCAGCGCTATTTCTATGAAAGCACCACGCGCGCCGGCTGGCTGGTCATGATGTGCCAGCATTGCGACAATGCTCCCTGTGAATACGTGTGTCCTATTTATGCTCCGCATCACAGCAATGAGGGGTTGAATAACCAGATCTATAACCGGTGCTTCGGCACCCGGTTCTGCTCCCAAAATGATCCCTACAAGGTCCGCCGTTTCAACTGGTTTACCTTCACCCGCCCGGAACCGCTTACCTGGCAGCTCAACCCCGATGTCCTGGTGAGGCAGAAGGGGGTCATGGAAAAGTGCTCCTTTTGCGTGCAGCGTATTATAGAGGCCAAGCTGCACGCAAAAACCGAAGGCCGGAAGGTGCGCGACGGTGACTTTACCACGGCCTGCGCGCAGACCTGCCCAACCGACGCGTTGGTCTTCGGCAGCCTTCTCGATCCGGAAAGCAGGGTTTCAAAGTTGATAAATGACGTCAGGGCGTACCAGGTGCTCGCGCACCTGAATACGAAACCCGCCGTGATCTATTTGAAAAGGGTGACAAAGGAGTCCTCGGCCTAGCTTCGGGCCGGCGATCGCGCGATGGCCCGTTCTACCCTTCGATACCTCAGGGCGAACGGGTGAGAGTGGGCCTGTACCTGATGGCTAACGCCGTCGAGCAGGGTGCTCAAAATGGATAAGTAAGGCTTGACCTTGAACACAGTTGCTCATGGCGAACGGGTGAGAGTGGGCCTGTACCTGATGGCTAATGCCGTCGAGCAGGGTGCTCAAAATGGATAAGTAAGGCTTGACCTTGAACACAGTTGCTCAGGGCGAACGGGTGAGAGTGGGCCTGTACCTGATGACTAATGCCGTCGAGCAAGGTGCTCAAAGTGGATAAGTAAGGCTTGATCTTGAACACAGTTGCTCAGGGCGAACGGGTGAGAGTGGGACTGTACCTGATGGCTAATGCCGTCGAGCAGGGTGCTCAAAATGGATAAGTAAGGCTTG
>JBDKTY010000271.1:0-7901 GCA_039679945.1 Syntrophobacter sp.
CATGGCCATGCACCAGTACTGGAACCACCTGGTATCGAATAACCGCTTTCGTAGATAGAGAATGAGCGCCATGACTCCGGTCAGGATCATCAGCATGCCGATCCCCACCATGACGCGAAAAGACCAGAAAACCCATGGCACCGGCGGTCGTTCGCTCCTGGGCCAGGCCTTTAGTCCCCTGACCTCCCCGTTCAGGTCATGCGTGAGGATCAGGCTGGAGAGTTTCGGGACTTCAATCGCGTAATCCGTTTTTTCTGTCTCCTGGTTCGGCCATCCGAAAAGCGTGAGGGGGGCGCCGCGCTTTGTTTCCCACAGACCTTCCATGGCAGCGACTTTTGTCGGCTGATGTTCAAACGCATTGAGGCCGTGCTGATCGCCGAAGAACAACTGCAGGGGAGCCACGAAGATCGCCATGATCATGGCCATCCCGAGCATCACGCGAGCCTGGCCGGGGCAGCGGCCGCGCCACAGGTAGAGCGCGCCGATGCCCCCGGCGACGAAAGCCGTTGTCAGGTAGGCGGCGGTGACCATGTGCACGAATCGGTAGGGAAAGGATGGGTTGAAAATTACCCGCAACCAGTCGGTGGGATAGAAAAGGCCGTTTTCATCGATACGGAAACCTTGCGGGGTTTGCATCCAACTGTTGGCGGACAGAATCCAGAAAGCCGAGAAAAGCGTCCCCACGGCGACGATTACAGTCGCGGCGAAGTGCAGCCTGGGACTGACGCGGTTCCAGCCAAACAGCATGATTCCCAGGAAGGATGATTCCAGGAAGAATGCGGTCAACACCTCGTAGCCCAGCAGGGGACCGAGTATATTCGCGGTCTTGTCCGCGAATACCGACCAGTTCGTGCCGAACTGAAAGGACATCACGACACCCGACACCACGCCCATTCCGAAAGTGACGGCGAAAATCTTGACCCACATGCGGTATACCTGCGCATAGACGGGGTTGCCCGTCGCCAGCCACCGCCATTCCAGCACGGCCAGCCAGCTCGCCAGACCTATGGTGAATGATGGAAAAATGATGTGAAATGAAATGGTGAAGGCAAACTGGATCCTGGCAAGCAGGACCGGGTTGAGATTGTCGAACATTATCCGAGCCTCCGGTTGTGGGTCATGAAAGCAATCCAGGATAAGAAAGATACGCCGCGTCCAAAAATCAAGCATGTTGATTGGAAATCGGGGTTTTCGGCGGCCCCTTTTCTTCCTTGACCTGGTATCCCGCCTTTGTTAAGTTTCCGCGACTGTGTGTTTTTGTTCGAAAAACCGTGATCGGTACGGCTTGCACGCCGGGCTGAAGATTCATCATCGCACGAAAAGAACCTTGGGCCGTGGGATCTGCCTGTCCATGGCCTTTTTGCTTCCATACAATCGAATTCCGAGGAGATCGCAGTGGGTGACCGAAAGATCCTGTTGGGTAACGAAGCTATCGCACTAGGGCTTGCGGAATCAGGGTGCACGACGGCAACCTCGTATCCCGGGACCCCGGCATCGGAAATCCTGGCTTCGCTGGTACGGATAAGGAACGAAAACGGCCTGAAACTCCACCTCGAATGGTCCACAAACGAGAAGGTCGCCTTCGAAGTGGCGCTCGCGAACAGCTACACCGGCAGACGTTCAGCGGTAGTAATGAAACAGGTGGGGTTGAACGTCGCGGCGGACCCCCTGATGAGTTCGGCTTATACCGGCGTGAAGGGGGGGTTCCTCCTTATCTCCGCGGACGATCCCGGTCCGCACAGTTCCCAGACAGAACAGGACAGCCGGTTTTACGCCATGATGGCAAACATCCCGGTCCTTGATCCCTCATCACCCGCCGATGCCCGGGATATCGCGGCGGCGGCTTATTCTCTCTCGGAGCGGTATGAAATTCCGGTCATGATCAGGCCTACCACCAGGATATGCCATGCACGGCAGGATATCCAGGTGAACTCCATCACGCAGAAGCCGGAATTCCCCATTTTCGAAAAGAATCCGGCCAGGTGGGCGGCCACGCCGAAATTCAGGCTGGTGTTGCATCGGGAACTGAACGAAAAGATTAACAAAATCTCGGAAGAGGAAGAATTTCTGCCTCGCCTCCTCAATGCCGGCATGCTCTCGTCCAAGAGCGCTCCGGACTGCATCGTGGGGTCGGGCGCCGTGATCACCTATCTCCAGGAGGTCCTGACCGATCTCGGTCTTTGGGAAAGCATTCCGGTATATCGGGTCCTCATGCCCTTTCCGCTTTCAAGAAGCTTCACCAGTGAGATCCTGGCTCGCTACCGGCGCGTCCTGATACTTGAGGAAACGGGTCCGGTGATCGAGCTTCAATTCCAGGATCGGGAAAAGGCCCGCGGACGTCTTTCGGGAATGGTTCCCCGCGCGGGTGAGCTGCTGCCCGAAACCGTCGAGGGCATAGTGCGCGATTTTCTCGAACTGGCGCCGGCCACTCCCGTGGATGCTCCCGCTTTTCCCGGCAGACGACCGACACTCTGCGCCGGATGTCCGCATCGCGCCGCCTTTTTCGCAATCAGGAAAGTATTTTCCAAAGGCATCTATCCGGGTGATATCGGCTGCTACACGCTCGGGGTAAATCTCGGGGCCGTTGACACTGTGCTGTGCATGGGGGCATCGATCAGCCAGGCGGCCGGTTTCTACCATTCCTTCAGCGCCGCGCGGGAGGACTATCCGCCTATCTGCGCGACCATAGGGGATTCCACCTTTTTCCATTCCGGCATTCCGGCCCTTATCAACGCGGTGGCACAGGGGGCTCGATTCGTCCTGGTTATCATGGACAACAGCACGACGGCCATGACCGGACATCAGCCAACACCGGGGCTGGGGACGAACCTCGACGGCCGTCCCGTCCCGGCGGTCTCCATCACTGAAATTGTAAAAGCCTGCGGAGTGAAGTACCTCGAGGAGGCCGACCCCTACGATATGGAGAACTTCACCAAGCTGCTCCGCGCCGCCGGAAAGCATGCGAGGGCTGAAGACGGCGGCATTGCGGTGGTCATATCGAAGCGCCCCTGTCTGATGGACCGGGCACATGCCGTAAAGGACGTCCGGGTTCGCATAGGGGTGAACGATAAATGCAAGGGCTGCGATTTTTGCTGCAAGCAGTTCGAGTGCCCCGCGATTCGCCCCCAGGGAGAAAAACAGCCGGTGCGGATCGATGAGGCCGCCTGTTCCGGATGCGGCGTCTGCATTTCGGTCTGCCCTCACAAGGCGCTGGAAGCGATATAAGCAGAGGGCCTCGACATGATTGTCGCGTGGTCGCCCGCAAAAGCCGACGCGCGGGAATCGTGCCGTCCGGCAATATTCGAAAAGCTCCCGGGAGTTTCGCTCCGGCGGGAGCTTTTTTAATGGTTTCATGGTACGGGCATTTTCTCAGGGGGGTCCCTGTCATAGCGAGGCGGAGACGATTACCGCATTTTCAAAAAAGAAACGACTTATGAAACCATTGATCATCAAGCCCTCCCATACTATAGGGAACTCATTAACAATCCGAGGCAGCGAGGGATCAGCTTTCCGTTCAATTTCGTGTTCGGCTACGATTGCGAATATGCAAGTATTTATGACCAAGCGCTTGCCTTCCTGAGAGAAAACCTCGTGCGCGCGGCCTATTTCAGTATCCTGACCCCACACGTGGGGACGCCCCTTCATGGCCGCATGCAAAGTGAGGGACGGCTCATTAATCCCGAGCTTATAGGCAGGCTTCCGGGCCCGGCCTGCCATTTTCGACCGAAGCACCGCGCGCCCGGTGACCCGGAAAAGAAGGTAGTGATACTCATTTGCGTTCAAGAGGATATACCCCCGTTCGCCCTGAGGTATTGAAGGGTAGAACGGGTCAATTCTGAACGGCATCTTCAATTTAGGGATAGGCTCATCTTGAACGCAACTCCGTATGAGAATGTATCGGGAGTTTTACAGTCTCAAATCAATAACAGGCCGACTGGGGTTGCCGATGAGTGTGGCTGATTTTGCTCCCTGGACGATCGACCTCTTTCAAGGATAAATGTTTCGTTCCGGTTCCGAGAATTTCGATCATTGCTGAGCAGGTGCGATTGAGTGCGGGTCCGCGGTGAGCACGCCCTCAAAATGCTATTCACCCGTGAGGTCTTTCATGTTTCTTATATCAGAAGTTTTCCCCAGGATAATCAGGATGTCGCTGTCCTTAATGACGAAATCCGCTGAAGGGACTACAACGGTATTGTCGGGAATGATCTCCTTGACGGCAATGACGTTGATATTGTATTTGGCTCGAAGGTCTAGCTGTTTCAATGACTTACCTATAAATTTCGACGGTGGAGCGATCTGGACGAGCTGGTAGTCCTCGGAAAGCGGGATGAAGTCCAGGATATTGGGCCGCGACAGTCCTTGAGCGACTTTGAGCGCCATGGCCATTTCCGGATGTATGACCTCCGTCGCTCCAACCTTTCTCAAGACCTTTGCATGGTCCTCGTTGACTGCCTTGGCCAGGACCTTTTTCACTCCCAGTTCTTGAAGATGGAGAGTGAGAAGCACACTGCTGCTGACATCCGACCCGATGCTCACGACAACCGCATCCACCTCGTCGAGCCCCAATGCCCTCAGCTTATCCTTATCGGATGCGTCGAGGACGACCGCTTCGGTGCAAAAGGGGTCGATGTTCTGCACGAGTTCGGGGGACTTGTCGATCGCGATCACCTCATTGCCATCATTGAAAAGCTCTTTCGCCACGTGAAAGCCGAACTTACCCAGTCCGATAACCGCAAATCTCTTCAAGATGTTTCTCCCTGTCAGCCAATCATGAGATTCTGCTCGGCATGTTGAATACCGCCGCGTGCCTCTGCTCCCGCAAATATGTAGGCAAAGGTCAAAACGCCGACCCTTCCAATGAACATCATTATGATAATCAGAAACTTACCCATAAAACTCAGTTTGGGGGTTACCCCCGTTGAGAGTCCGACCGTGCCGAAGGCGGAAATCACCTCAAAGAGGTAATCGGCGAACTCACCTCTTACGCCCGGACTCGCGGGCAGATCGTACCGGGTTAGCAGCACCAGGAAGAATATGGTCTCTATCAGGCCGATAGAGAGCACAATGAGCGCTATGCTTCTGGCGAGGGTTTCCGGGGGGACGGTCCTTTTGAACAGGTTCACATGGGCGCTTCCACGGAGACGGCTCCACATAAAGGCGCACACAACGGCAAACGTGGTTGTCTTGACACCTCCTCCGGTGGACCCCGGCGAAGCCCCCCAGAACATAAGTATCATCATCGTGAGCAGGGTTGAATTGGTCAGCAGCCCGATATCGACGGTATTGAATCCGGCGGTGCGCGTTGTCACGGACTGGAAGAGCGCGATCCACAGGCTCTCGCCCCACGGGACGCCTTTGAGAACGTTGTTGTGCTCGGTCCAGAGGAAAAATCCCATGCCCGCAACGATCAGAAACAGGGTGGTGATGAGGACGGACTTTGCCTGGACGGAGAGCCTCTTCTGCCTCGTCTTCCGTATCTTCAGCCATTGAGCGATCTCATAGACGACCGGGAAGCCGATGCCACCCAGGACAATGAGGCCGCAGATCGTGAGATTTACCAGGGGAGAGGCCCTGTATTCCATGAGGTTGCCGCTGAAAAGGGAGAACCCGGCGTTGCAGAATGCGGCGATGGAGTGGAAGATCCCCAGGTGAAGCGCCTGAAACAAATCAAAATCGGGAAGCCAGTAAATAAACAGGAGCAGGGCCCCCAAACCTTCCGTGAGACCGGTAAAGACGAAGATGGATTTCACTACCTTGTAGATGTCTTCCCGGGGCGAGTGGGCAAACACCTCCTGCATGATCATGCGGTGCCTGTATGAAACCCTCCTGCCGAAGGATAGAAACAGGATGACGGAGAATGTCATTACTCCCAGCCCGCCAACCTGGATGAGAATAGCGACCACGATCTGGCCCGTCAGCGAGAAGACTGTCCCTGTATCGACTACGGTCAGGCCCGTGACGCACACGGCTGATGTCGAGGTAAACAAAGCGTCTATGAACGAGATCCCGTTGGTCGTCGAGAATGGCAGGAGCAATACCGCTGTTCCGGCGAGAATGAAGCCCAGGTAGCTCAACATGATCAGGGTGGACAGGCTGATCTTAATTTTGCCTGGTTTTGCACGCTCGGCTTTGGCTGCCATGGCGTGAAATAGATGGATCAACGATCACCCCCCGTATCTGGAAGCTGCCTTGATTCCATAAGCTGTCCGGCCGCTGCCGGCATCTCCCGAGAAGCACCGCGTACTAAAGCCGGCAAGGGAAGTGCTCCGCGGGCCATGGCCAATGACGTGCCGCTTCGTATGCTCCACGGAATACGTGGGGTGAGATACCGGGGCATTGTCGCGGGGAAGGACCGAGTGGGCTCCGGGATATGACTACCAAAGGAGAATAAAAAGAAGGGACCCGAAAAGCGCGAGGTGGAAATGCGAAGTTCCGCCCTTGAGAATATGCGCGGCATGCCGATGCCTCCAGAGTTGAACCTTCAGGAGGATAAGCCTCCGGGCAACTCCGGCGGGACATCCCCCTCCGACGCCTACGAGGTTAGCTGACGGGCTCGGGCCGAAGAGGTTGCCCTATGCCTTGCGGCAATGCGCCCCATAATGAATCGGGTCCCCCGTTCCTGTTGAATCGGGATTAGGCGTTTGTGTGGAGCAAACTCTACATTCATCATTGGGAAGTGTCAACAATGTGTGGGGTATCGTGGACAAATCGTCCCCGCATTCCGCGCGGAAGACGGGCCGGGGCCGTGCGGAGGCACTTTCGACTCGGGAATGAGGGGTAAAGACCGGGAACCGGGCATTTCACCTGTTACTGGTGGGGCGGTCCCTCCGGCTTTTCATCCTTTTGTTGGGCAGGTCGCTGATGTCTGCTGAAAAGCTCCAGCTCCCCAATGGTTTCATGTTGGGCAGGTCCCACCATATTCCACCTGAATGAATCTTCGAAGCCATCACGACAGATGGCTTGCAGGTTCACATCGATGTAGCCGCCATCCGCGGCGGGTGAAATCGGCCCGCCGATAGCGGTCGACAACTTGGAGGCAGACTGACCGCGGCATGTATAGAACATCTGCGCACCACACGCCTGCTTGATCTTGAGCCGGGCGTGGATTTCGATTCGGCTGCTATCCCGTAAAACCTGCGGAGCGCCGACCCTGAATGTCAAATTTGAATCGGTTCCTGTCTCGAGGACTAACCCCTCGGCGGTTTTTCGTGCCGATGATACGGCCTGGACCGACCATGAATCGGCGGAGGCGCTGGACAACCGATAGAAAGGTTCACTGTTGGGGTCCGCGGATGAATCTTTGCTGGTAAGAAGCTTTTCGTACCGCTCGCCCGGTACGTCAGAGAGTTTTAAGAGGATCATGCCATTCGCGGCGGCACGTACCGAATCTTGCGCCGGCCATGGGGGCATCAGGACGAACTCGTCCAGCAACTGGTGGGTTAGGTTCTCCTTGGGTACACCCCTCAACACCGGCAGACCGATCAGTTTCATGTAGGCTATAATGCGGTATGGACTGCCACGCTCCCATTCGAAGAACGAAGCCCCGATGGTAGAGCCTTCGATTCGAGGAAAAGGGGCCTTGAAAGATTGCTCGCCGAACGACTCGAAGAAGATTCGTTTTCCGGGGTTTGCATGGCCTACGACCCGTGCAATGCGCTCCGAGATAGCACCAGCCATTTCATGGTCGTGCACCTGCACGAGCTGGCGAGCAGCATTGAATCCACTCGATATTTGAAAAATTGCAAAATAGGCCAGTAGCAACGCTAATATGCCAACGCGAGACAGCCAGGCCGGCGCATATTTGAATCCCAGCAGCCCAAGAATGGCGAATGCCACGGGCACAGCGACCAGGGATCGCAGCGGCATAATTCCGCCACTCATCAAATTGATGCCAAACGGTA
>JBDKTY010000272.1:0-1560 GCA_039679945.1 Syntrophobacter sp.
CGGTCAACACCAATCAGACAAACAGCGGAAACAAGAAGTAGAACCTTCCAGGTTTCGGGTTTCAGGTTATAAAGAAAAAAGCTTCGTCTTTTACCTGGAACCTGAAATCTTGGGACTATCTTCACCCGGTATCTTTGACTCGCAGGGTACGCCCGTCTGGCAAAGGCCGCAGGGTGTCGTATCAATATCAAAATTCCTGATGGAATGATCACGGCCTTGAATGGACGTATATTGCCGGCATATGGTCTTGTCATGCCCATCCTTCGATATGGCCCCCACGGGGCAGCGTTTTATGCAGACGCCGCATGTTCCCTTCGCGTAGAAGAGACAATATTCGTGGCGGTCTTTGTAGGGTCTTGGCGTGGGCGGGATTTGAATTCGCGCCACGACTGATCCCAGGCGGACAGCTTTCCCAACGGTCGTGATAAGCCCATCGCAAAGTCCGAATGTGCCGAGGCCCGAAGCGTATGCCACGTGGCGCTCGGACCAGGTAGATGCGAGGCCGTGGTGTTCTGAGATCATTTTTGTCCACAGCGTGCAGGCACCGGGGCACACCGCCTCGTATCCGTGTTCCCCAAGTACAGCGACCACGTGGGAGCCAAGCTTTAGATTGAATGCTTCTCCATATAACCGCGACCTCGCCCAGCGTTCACAGGAAAACTTCTTTTCCCGTGCGTGATCGCGCTTTGTTTTTTCCGTTTGCGGGAGGACCCAGCTGATGACCGTCAACTCTTCCGGAACTACCTCAATAAGGGGATAGGACATATGAAAGATATCGAAGGGCGTCCAGTAGAAATCGCCGATGTCATCTTTGATCTGGCGATATATCGGGTCATCACCGCGTGAAAATCCTGCAAGGGGTTCCCCGAACGCAGGCTCATTGCCGGTATTACGCAGGCTATTCTCCGCCGTGCGGGCATATTCCCTTATGACATCGATTATCCATGCCGACCGGTCTTGAGGTATTTGACGGACCATAGATTCTCTCCTCCCCGCACGTTATCGGGTCTCATCAAACTTCCGAGTTTCCATTATAACACACCGGGTCAGATTTTCTTCAAGGTGATGGGTGTCGATGGCTTCTTATCACTGGGGGGGGTCTTGACCTTTCTGCCGGGATGGGCAAGAATTGAATGATGCGAGTTGCGGATATACTCAGAAAGCACAGGGAAGATGTCATTGCCGAATGGATTGGGCGTCTTCGGGGGCAGATGGGGCCACACTACAGGTGTCGCCCTGTCGACGAGCTGGGTATTACCGTCGCGGCCGCTTTTGACGCCAGTTACGCTGTGCTCGTCGACCGTGATTACAGGTTGATAGACTGCCATATCCGGTGGATTACGGCATTGAGGCTGCTTGGCGGGTTTTCCCTGTCGGAGGTGCAGGGCGCGTATGAGATGTTCAGGAAGGTGGTGACACCGGTCCTGACGGCGGAACTCAAGAAGCGCGAGCTGCAAAGCGCACTGGAGCGGGTAAACGAGTGCCTCTACTACACTATCACCAGGTTCAGCGATAATTTCCAGCAGCTCCACGAGAAGCAGATCAGGGACCATGCCCAGG
>JBDKTY010000273.1:0-3242 GCA_039679945.1 Syntrophobacter sp.
CTCATCTCGAAAAGAACAAGGCGCTGCCGGACAAAACGTTTTCCGTATGGTGTCGTCTATCAGGTCAGGGGCAGTACCCTACTCATCGTTGCCATCATGCATCTCCACCGCGAGCCCCAATCCTGGAAGACACGAATTCCCGAGCGGCTGCAATAACATTTTCAGTTACAGCCATTACACACCCATCCGCCACCTGAAACGGGCCATCGACTCCGTGTGAATACTGCGGATCTCGATCAATTACTGAGAGAGCAACATGGTGGCAGGCATTGCAACGCTAGGGTGCGAGGGAAGAATGCATAGAGGGGGTCAGGTCTTGAAAAGGGAATTTAGATTCAATATTCCTCTTTCAAGGCCTGACCCCTCCTTCCTTTCGTGACCACAGGCTTTTCGGCGTGTCTTTCTGATGGATTCTCTGGGCTATGAAAAAGTATCTACCGTGTAGGTCAGGGAGGGCTGCGGCCGTTTCTACTCTGTCGGATGGTGTGTGACGAAGAGCAAAAAAACAGCGAGCTATCCCCTGGCATACTTTTGCGGCAGTTCCAACGTTCCGAATAAACCGCTGGCAATGGAGCGCAGCGGAATTGCCAGTCCGAGTTAATGCGATTCTTAGGATCTTTCCTTAAATTTCGGATAAAGCTTTTTCACACACTCAGGGCAAATCCCGTGGCTGAAGTCAGCTACGGGATGCTTGATAAGATAATGCTCAATAGGATGCCAATTGTTTTGATTGTCTCGGATGCTCTTGCAGTTTGCACAAATTGGCACCAGACCCCGGAAGGCTTGAAGCTCCATTAAATAATCTGTCAGTCTTTTGTTATTATCTCCGAGGCTTTGGTTCATGTAAATAATTTCAAGATGCGACTCAATTAAGTTGCGTAACTGTATCATGAGCTTTTCTGTGGTTTCTGAATACTCGTTTGCCTTGTTATCTAAGACACAAATAGTTCCAAAAGGCGTTTTGTTTGGCAAGAGAATGGGGAATCCCAAATAGGAAATCATATTCAGCTTGACGTCTGGGCTGTTTTTCCAGTTTATATCTGCTAAGGCGTCAGGAACGAGAAGCTTATCTTGTACCTTGAGCACCGTCTCGCAATAAACACCGGAGCCGAATAATACTTCCTTATCTCCGGGATGGTAAGGGTTGCCCTCGCTATTGCTCGAAATGAAAACCTCAATATGAGGGTCCTTAAATCGCATGATCAATGCGGCAGGAATCCCGACTACTTCGGCCAAAGTATTGACAATTTCTTGCCAATTTGCCAGCATGTCTGCCGGTATTTCAATCTCAACTTTATTGTCTATCACATTCTTGCTCCTTGCACCGGTCCACAGTCTTTTGGACAGATGCGGGCCTAAAATCTGCGGCCTTTTGCAGGGTACCGGTCTGGCCGGCTCTCACCTGAGCTGGGGCCTTGTAGCCATGTCTGTGAAGAATCCACTTGTTGTTGTACTCGGTTTTGAATGCCAGGAGAGCTTGCCGGAGTTCTTCAGCATCCGTGAAGGTTCTCAGCCACAGAAGATTTTCTTTCAAGGTTCTGACAAATCGTTCCGCA
The DNA here is from genome assembly GCA_039679945.1 of Syntrophobacter sp. Taxonomy (GTDB): domain Bacteria; phylum Desulfobacterota; class Syntrophobacteria; order Syntrophobacterales; family Syntrophobacteraceae; genus SbD1. The sequence continues at coordinate 1,557 of JBDKTY010000273.1, forward strand.
CAACCATTTCCCTGGGGTTCGCGTACAAAGGCCGGAGAAGACTGAATCCACAGGAAGGAGATCTCCTTCCGGGAATCATCCTACATGAACTGAGAACCGTGGTCGTGACGGAGCGAAAGCCCGGCGGCAATATCTTTGCCAAATCCGCCGAAGAATTCACGGACTCCCTGCCTGATCGGCTCAATCGTTTCCAAACGGGTTTCATACTTGGCGGCATGGATGCCGACACATTCCGTGGAACAGTGATCGACGGCAAAGAAGATGGAAACCTGGCCTTCCCTGCTGGTGAATGTAGAGGTCTGATCCGTGCCCAACATTACATTAACCTCGTTTGTTCTGATCACCCCGTCGTGGGACTTACTCCCGGCGGGATGCCTGATACGCTGAGAAGTGAGAAGATCGTGTTCGCCCATGAGCCTCGGGACTCTTCTCTTCGAGGTCCTGGTTCCGCCAAATCTCAGCCTCGCCCAGACCTTCCGGTAACCTTCACCGTGATAGCAGGAGCCGGTAACGTGGCTTAGGGTCAGATCTCGTGGCTTGGGGTCAGATCTTGTATTATGACATTACTGACCTTGGCAGCCGTACTGATTCCTGTCTGCCCCATCCCGCATGATCGCAAGTCATGGAATACGCCGTCGAGAAACCCGGTGTGCTTCCTGATCCGTACCTCGCCTGACACCTCCTGCGTGATCTCAAAAATAGAGGAGCCCTCCGAGAAAGCCAAACGATTTTCGCACCCCGTCTCGTTTACTTGAAATTGGACGGCGCGACCACTGGTGGTGCTCGGTGGGTGATCGCACCGCCGTTATTCCTCTTCTTTCTGGCAACGTGGAAAGCGCAAACTATTTTGCATTGTATTTTTCCAGGACACGATCAGCAAATTGCGGCGCATAGCCGATATAGTTTTTCGGATTGAGCATGGATGCGATTTCTTCGTCGGTGAAGGCTTTGCGAATCTACGTCATCGTCCTGAGATAAGGCCCACTCTTGATGGCACGTTGCGATATCTGGAACACTTCGATGTATTCGCCGTCAGAGACGTAGTCACCACTGGCTTTCGCTTCGATGTTTTGCTGCTTCAAAGCAGGATCGACATACCTGAACATCACATGCCACGGAAGAGCAACAGGATAGACAGGGTATTCCACCCTTTGAGCGACGGCCAGGTAAAAGATGGCATGTGGTAAGGAGCAAATAGAATGTCCGCGCTTGTAGTACGTGAAATGTCCGGTTCTGGTGGTTGCCCGAAAGGGGGGCGATGAGACCGAGAAGTGCTGCGGGAGGCACGCAAGATGCTCTTTGGAGAGATATACGGAAGTTGGCAAGAAAAGCGATTGACGCAGGATGAGGCAGCGAGGCTTCTGGGGGGGTGTCCGAGGACGTTTCGTCGTAACGTGCATGGGATTGGGGTCAGGTCTTGTAATACTAAGTTGCGTTCAAGCTGATATCGGCAATCCAGGAAAACGCGGTCATGCTCCGAACTGTCGATGGGTTCTGCTCCAGCACTTTCAGCGAGTGGACGAGACGGTCTTCCACGCCGCGCATATTGCTGAAAACCTCATTTTTGAAGTCATTCTCACGGATATGGTCCCAGATGTGTTCGGTCGGGTTGAGTTCAGGGCTGTAGGGCGGGAGAAAGTGCAGGGCCATGTTCTCGGGGACACGCAGGTCCTTGGCCTTATGCCA
>JBDKTY010000274.1:0-5103 GCA_039679945.1 Syntrophobacter sp.
ATTTTGGGATCGAGCCAGAGTTCTGGATGAACCTTCAGACCCATTATGACCTTGAGATACAGTCCGATCGCCTTGCCGGGAAGCTGGAACAGGAGGTTAGGACTCGATCGGTAGCTTGAAGATTCAAAAATGGAGCCAACGAAAATTTACCGGACTCTCGAACCCCTCGGAGAGGTACCCGATGATTGAGTTCACGCTGGAGTGTTTCCTTGGAGACCGAATCTTTTACTTTTACACGCTGGAAAGTCCAGGTTGTCGGCTGTGATTTCGGTCCTTGCAGTTTGCAATTCATGATGAACTCGCCAGATTTTTTGGAACCATGAATGTTCCGATCAAGTTTAAACCTCCCAGCCGTTATCCCCCTTTGGAGATGTTCCCAATATCACGCCGAAGCGCCATCACCTTCGAATGCAGATGCATTGCGTACGCTGAATTAGCTGGTTTGCCGCAGCTATCGTAGCGAATTCATGACATACATGGCGATCCCCTGCTTCACCTGGCGGACGGCGTGTCCTCCGGTATTGCAGAACGCACGGCAATTGTCGTGCAGTTTGCAATATCCGTAATCGAAGCTTTGGGGCACAGGTTTTAACACTGCGGGAGTACGAGGTTTTTAAAGAATGGATTATTGGCATAAATATTGCTAACCGAAAATTTAACTCTACTCTAACTCAACTCGTATTGATGCTATGTTATTATTTGAGCCCAGGAATCGGCGTGGCCGATGAAGTCCGATTCCGCTCCAGGCATGGGGGGGGGCGTTAATATAGTTTCTTGAGCAATGGAGAATGCGGTTCATCGATTTTGCGGCCGATGACCTCTCATGGATTTCAATCGACCCAACAGCACCCCTGTCTACGTGACTTCATCTCCTTGCTCGATTTTCTACTCTATAGAGGTGAAAAACCGGGAAAAATTAATTCGTTATGGGCCTCTCTCACGGTTTCGGAGCGAAATATCCAGAGGTTCCATGAGCGTCAGCCCCGGGCTCTCACCAAGCCGCAAAACCTGCGACGATTTTACAGTTGAAAACAGCAGGCAACGGCTTAACACTCGGTCGATTATTGACAAGGTCGTAAAAGGGAAAATCGTATGGTTACATGATTGGTTTTCGGCTGCGCCTTGTCTTCAGAGACCACCGCCTGATATATCCACAAGTCCACAATCAACGAGGTCCATCGTTTGAGGCGAGGTGGATGGGGGGTATGAATGGGATTCGATGTGATTCATCTAATTGAGGTTCTGGATTTTCACCCCAGAGATGGCTCCATATCGCTTTGCGATGAGAGGGTCGTGATCCAGAGTGTCAGCGCACTATGCTTCCTTCGCCAGGACTTGGTCCAGACCTTCGGCATCGAGACCGCGCGCCGAATGATTACACGGATGGCGTATGCCCAAGGTTATCTTCAGGGATTGATACTGGCAGATCGCTACGGCGTTAAGGTGGCCGATCCTTCAGGTGCAGCTTTCCACGAGCTGCAGGGATTCGGGAAAACGACAATCATCGTTAAAGTCAAAGATCCTGATGGACCATCCTTCCATGAAGAGGGCGTAATCCAAAAGTCAATCGATGCCGAACAACATTTGTTACTTTTCGGCAGGAGTGACATCCCGGTTTGCTGGAACATAACCGGATTTGCGAGTGGCTACCATTCCGCCGTTCGGGGGCAAGACATCTTTTTCGACGAGGAAACATGCGTTGGGAGAGGCGATTCCTGCTGTCATATCGTGGGTAAGGAGATTCCACCTTCCCAACACCCTGCTCAAGCCGGGTCCGGCTTTCAGGCAGTTGACCCGCTTTTGCTCAGCAACAGTTTCGCTGGCATTCGGAGCGCAATGTCTCGCAAGTTCGAGGAGCTTCGAAAGAAACGGTCTCGCTCTAAGCGGCGGAAATCGTATCAGCCGAGGATCTGCGACGACGAAGTTGAACTCACGGATGGCGACGAGCGTGCACTAACTCTCCCGGGGGAAAGCAGATTCATTGTCAGCGACGGCGCCATGGCGTCTGCGGTACGTTCCGCCATGCAGGTTGCGCCGCTTCCCACTACGGTGCTAATCCAAGGTGAGAGCGGTACCGGCAAAGAGTTCTTTGCTCGCCTTATACATCATCAGAGCGGGCGCACAAATGCCCCTTTCGTTTCTCTGAACTGCGCAGCGCTGACCGAGAGCCTGCTCGAATCGGAATTGTTCGGCCATGTGCGCGGCGCATTCACGGGTGCCATTCGCGATAAGGCGGGACTCATGGAACTGGCCCGCGACGGTACCCTTTTCCTGGATGAAGTCGGTGATATGCCCCTCGCCATTCAGGCAAAGCTTTTGCGGGCACTCGAACTGCGGCAGATTCGAAAGGTAGGCGGGGAAACCGCTATCGACGTCAATGCACGCATAATCGCCGCCACCAATATTGACCTTCTGGCAGCCATCGAGGCCGGTACATTTAGGCGTGACCTCTATTTTCGGCTCGCCGGATTTAGAATCAAGTTGCCAGCCCTTAGGGAACGGCGAGAATCGATTCCAATCCTGGCTTATGAATTCCTGAAGAGAGCGGTTTCGGAATTCGGGAAAAAGGTGGTTTGCATTAGTCCGAGTGCCATGAGCAAGCTCATGCACTATTCGTGGCCCGGAAACGTTCGCGAACTCAAACACGCAATCGAGCGCGCCGTAATCGTGTCGACCGGCGCGGAGATCCAAGTTGAGGCTCTCCCGGAAACCAATTCACAGAACGCGGGAAAGCCTCTGGATACTCTGAACCTCAAACAGAACGAACGCATTCTTATATTGCAAGCACTTATCGAGTCCAAGGGAAATCGGTCCATTGCAGCGCGCAACCTGCACATAGATCCGGCCACGCTATGGCGTAAACTCAAGCGATACAAGATGGATGTGCCGAGACTATAAAAGGCTTAAGACTGGAACAGATCCGAGGATGAAGCATTTCCATCTTTGGCTGCGATTTTGGGCCATGCAGTGTTACTTTCATTTGTGATTTCGCGATGTCATTGTGAATTCGAAAAACAATGGTTTAATGGTTTGATCTCCATTTGGTTGCAGCGCTCTGTAAGTAAGTACCATTCAACGGTGCCGATTGCCGTGTCCGTGCTGTTTGCAGGACCATCGGCAGCAAGAAGCACTTCCGCGTAGCCATCAAGCCCCAAGTCGGTCTCCTGCCCCAAATAACACACTCCATTCATCTCAGTCTTTCTTAGCTCAACGGTCTCAAGAAACTCGCTAAACCCGGAAGGGGTTCACAGGTCGTCCTACAAAAGGAACCGGTACACGTAAGGGGTGATGGAGCTTAATGCCAGGCTGGATATAAGATCGGGTCCGAGGTTTGTCTATAAAGTAGAATGGCATGTGACCTCATTCTACCCAAGCTTCAGATTTACGTGTCCAACTCGCATCTCAAAGGAAAGTTAAACAGTACGCGATTAGTTGCCCTGCAAAAGAATAGGATTTCTAATCCGCATCAGCTATTTCCCTAAAGCTCGTTCATCTGTTACATCAGACATCATGCCCATCCCCAATTGGCGTTTTATTTGCTCTTTTGAACCGGAATTCGCAACACATATTCGCATTTCCGGGGGCACGTTGAGCATGAGATCTTTTCCCGGAATGGACACTCTACCCCGCTATTCCTTCCCGCTCCGGCTGGCGCCTGACAGTAAACTTCTCGAGATTGTGGAGGTCAAGGCAGAAAGGGGGGGAGAAAGCCAACGGGCCTCCATCGGAATCCTTACCGGTCGATCATCAGCCTCCATGGCGACATAACTACTGTATATGGGTAACCGAGACTCAAAGAAAATCATACGTATTCGATCTATGATACCGTCGAATATTGCAGGTTGCAAGATTTCCCTGTCCAAGGCTGCAATATCCGTGATGCCGGATCGCGTAAGTGTTGTTCGATAATTTCAATGTAGAGCAAGTCATCTCAGCGTATTGGTAGCCTAACCAATTATCGGATTTGATGAATGGGCTGCTGCCGTTGCGGCCCTTGCTTTGAACCTTCATGATCAGGAAGGTGAATAGGCTCTTCAAAGAGCATTCAAAGGGGGTGCGGACTGTCACCACTTTGCGATGATTTCTGGTCTCATGGTTCAAGAAGTTGGGATGAATTCTAAAGCAAATATATTCAAGATAAGTATGAATGTTGCAATATGCCATGTAATACTCTTGAATATTGCAATATATACCAATTTGCATATTAGAGGGTCACTCCTAAGAGTATGATAATTCTTACCTTTCCACCTTAATTCGCATTTGGCACCATGATTGCGAATGTCCATTAATCCCACCGGCGCGCGCCTGCGCCGGACGGACATAAAGGAGTTAAGGTGGCTTATAAAAAAAGCATCTCCAGAATCATCGGCATTTTACTGATTCTCGCTGCAATCGCTGGATTGTTCGCAGCGATGTTTTTTCCGGGGACCCCCAGGAAATTATACCATTGGACAAGGACCCCAAGCCAACCGGCGGCCGCGCCAGTTTCCGAAGATCATATCCGCTCTTTGCTTGCGCGGGTCCAAGATACCGAACTGGGCGTCAACATAGTGGACCTCGGACTGATTTACGGAATCCAGCTAACTGGGTCCGGGGCCGTGGAAGTGACTATGACGCTGACCACTCCCTACTGCCCGTATACGAATACAATCATTGAGGATATCCGCAAATTACTGATGGCTGACCCTGCGATCAGCGACGCCCAGCTTCGCATTGTATTCGATCCGCCATGGTCATGGGAGCGGGTGGACAAGAGCGTCAGGAATCGGATGATCGAACGGTTTTCAGCTTTTCCAGCCAAAACAGGGAGCAGAAATGATTGAGGGGCTGCCCATCACGCCCGGCTTTCTTCTTGGCCTTTCCACCGGTCCGGTTTGCATGGCTACCTGCCTGCCGGTTGTGGCGCCTTTTGCGATGGGCCGGTTTAGCGGCGATTGCGCGCTTAAGAGGTGGCTCTTTTTCGCAAAATTCTTGGCCGGTAGGCTCGTTGCCTATGCATCTACCGGTTTGATCACCGGATTAGCGGCGACTCGGCTCGGCCTCACCGGGACCCGGATGGGCGTTTATGCCATGCTTGCGCTCTCGCTGCTGATGATAGCCTAC
>JBDKTY010000275.1:0-1844 GCA_039679945.1 Syntrophobacter sp.
AGGAGAATAGCGATGATCTACATAGAGGCTCTGCAGAATCTGGCGGATGAAGAGGCAAACGAAGTCGAGCAGGAATGGGAAGATTCTGGTGCAACGGTTGTCAGGATGCATCGTTGTTTTGAGCCGGCCTCCCGGTAAGGAGCACGGCCATGTAGGTTTCTACACCGGAGAAGATTCCGACGTTATCACCATGCTCGGGGGAAACCAGGGCGACTCGGTCAGCATCCAGGACTACAGAAAGGACAGATGGCTCGGATTCCGGTGGCCCGCGTAAGAATCTGAAGCTTTGACGGAGGATATTCCAATGATAATGGAGGCGCTGCAGAATCTCTCCGAAGCGGAAGCCGATGAGGTAATGGACGAATGGCGGCAAGAGGGAATCGCATCGGTTAAAATAGAGCAGGCCGATCACCTGTGGACGGTCATGACCATTGCTTCGCCGGAGGCTACGGGATCGGATGATTCCGTACGAAAACCGGATGAACATGACCCGGAGCTGGGAACTCTCTCAGAGAGATTCGAAAGCAATGGCGAACCGGGTGCCGTAGGGCGTGACAAGAAAGGCGGTTATTCATACGGCCAGTACCAGATCGCCACCAGACCGGGCACGATGAAGGTTTTCCTTGAGTTTCTCTATAAAGTGGACCCGGACGCTTTCACGCGCCTCAATGATGCCGGAGGACTCACGGATGCTATGGACGGCACCGATGCGTTTAAGTCGGCATGGAAAGATCTGGCGAAGGATCTTTCCCGAAATCCTTCCTTTGGCGGGGTCCAGCATGCTTTCATTCAGGCCACTCATTATGAACCATTTGTCAATCGCTTGGCAGGAATGAACCTGATGGTGAATGAACGTTCGAACGCACTCAAAAACGTTGTCTGGTCAACTGCGGTTCAGCATGGACCGGGCAACACCGTGTTCAAGAATGCGCTCGACGGCCGCAATCCGGCCAATATGAACGATGCGGAGATTATTGAAGCCGTATACGATGAGCGCTCGAAAGTGGAACTCTATTTCTCCGGAAGCGACGCAGGCGTGAAAAAAGCGTTGCTTGTTCGGTTCAGGCATGAGCGATCGGAAGCTCTTAAAATGCTCCCCTCTTGATCGTAACCAAGCTGGAGAGGCTCCCTGATCATGACAGCCCGTTGAAAGACCTGGTGCCTCGGCGCGGATGATGCGGCAGAGAGCCAGTTTTTCGCGCACGCTCTGAGCGATGTCGGACGGGAGGAATGGATGCCGCTCGTAAGAAACCATAAGGCCGGGCAGCAGGACCTGTGGATTCCCCAGGCCAAGGTGGCCCGGAATCCCGGACATCCGTTTCTCGAAACGGGGGCATGAGGCGCACCCTTCCCGAGCGTCTTGAAAATGTCCAAAAGCGCTGCCTTCTGCACGCCGTGGCCTACAATCCCGGCGTGCTCATGAGACATACACAAGATGGGGACGCATCACTCCCCGAAGTCTTGATTGGATGTGATCCTATAGCTCAAGACATGGAGATCGTAACGCTTCTTTGCCTCGAAGAGCCAGTGCGGCCACCTGCTGCGATCACGGGCAAACTTGAGCGGAAAATCCTTCCTGTGGCACCGGTGGGTGATGTGCCAGGCGTATCCGGGCACGTAGTGGCGATTGGCTCTGGGCATGATCTCACCCCTTCGGATAAGAAGACAGGAGCAAGGTTTCTCAGGCAACTCCGTCAATGCGGAATTTAAATCATGAACCTGTCGGATTTACAAGATAAATCATACAATCTGGCCGCAGACTGCATTATAGCAACCTGGGACAGGTCCGATTTTGCCCGAGAAAAAGCGGGGGTAAGCTGACAATAGACGGGTAATCACAGGTT
>JBDKTY010000276.1:0-60330 GCA_039679945.1 Syntrophobacter sp.
ATAACGGAACCCGCGCCGCTTCGGGTGTCCTACCCGATCCGGCTGCTTGCCGGGACTTCCGTCGCGGCGATCATACTGGCGGGGTTTGCCCCCTACTGGCTGATCCAGGTGGCTCAGGCGGCCGTCAAAGCACTGGCCTGGACGGGGTGAGCGGAGCGAACCGGCATATTGTTTTCGTATCCGATCTCTGCCCGGATCAAGCCCGCTTCCCAAAACGCCGCCGCCCCATTGGGCTCCTCGTTTTCGAACCATTTCATGCATTGGTCTGGTTGGTGGAGCCTGGTTTCCTTATCATAAGATCCGTCCTCATAATTTTGCATCCAACCAACTGCCGTCCGTGATAAAAGCTTGGCCGGGCGGGCTCTCGGCCCGTGGAAAGCGGCAGTAGCCAGAGTCCGGGAGTCCGAGGGGCATGGTCGCCATTCCGCCTGAGTTGATCCGGGAAGCTGGCGCCGTTTTGATCTTCTCCGATCGATGTGATAGTCTGTGTGGATGATAGAAGCCTATCGAACCCGGCTTGCAGTGAGCACGATAACGGCCGGCCCAAGGTGTATCCTACGTGGCCAGTAGCTGCTCTGCCCGATGCGGGGTGGAATCATCCGGTTTGCCTGATGGAGTTGTTGGTGCAAGAGTCGATTAAGCGGAATGGACCCGTTGTCGTAGGGGGAGTTGGCGGCAGCGGAACCAGAGTAGTCATCAGGATCCTTTCGACATTGGGTTTCTTTGTCGGAAGTGACTTGAACGAGGCTGACGATAACTTCTGGCATACCATGTTGTTTAAAAGGCCGCGATGGTATCCCAAGGTCCGCGATGACCGGAAAACCATCAGGGTGGGGCTGTCATTGCTCTCCAAGCTCATGGTCGAAAGGGAGCTGCTCTCGTTTTCCGAGTTGATATTTCTCTTGAGGGCCGCGGCTTCGGTTACCTGTTTCGGGATTGATTATTTCGGCGCGGCTCGCGGCATCGCGTGGCCCCTGAAGCGCATCTCGAATATGCTTCGTAACTATGGCGCCGGGAGCGACTACATTGGATGGGGGTGGAAGGAGCCCAACAGTCATCTTGTCGTTCGGGATCTCAACGATTTCTTCCAGGGGTTCAAGTATATACATATTGTCCGGAATGGACTTGAGATGGCCTTCAGCAAAAATCAGTTACAACTCTACACATGGGCGAACTTGTTTGGAGTCGTCAGGCCTGAGTCATCGGACGAGGTGCCTCGGCTTTCATTGAAATATTGGATTCGGGCAAATGAGGCGGCAATCAGGGCGGGAAACGAACTCGGTCCGGAAAAATTCCTGCTTCTCAACTATGATGAGTTATGCACATCGCCCGGGCATGAGATTGACAGAATTATTAAATTTCTTCATTTAGATCCCGAGGAAGAGGTGTACCGGGAAATCCTGGAACTACCTAAAAAACCCGTGACTTTCTTCAGATATCAACAACATGACCTGGCCCAGTTCGATGCTGAAGATCTGTCATCGCTCCTGTCACTTGGGTTCGGGATCGTCAAGTATGCCGTGAAATCTTAATCCCTGGAGGGCCGGATAACAGGTGCGACCCGCGGAAGAAAGCAAACCTGTCGAAGATTGCATCCTCGCGCGTTTCACTGGAAAAATAGAAGCCGCTCTGGAATGGCGGGTGCACATTTTCGCGGATGCTCGAACAGCCGTCCACGGGGGGCGCCATTCGCACCATACGTGAATGGAACCGGAGCTTTCAGATTGATCCCGATTGGTTATAAGTAACGAGCGCAAAGCTGATCGAAACGCTTTCGGGCCTGATCGTAGATGAGCTGATTCGCGCTCTGTGCTGTCCGGAGCCTTCCAAGGTCGATACGAGACAGAAGGTCCGCACGGCTCGCTTTGCTGGTGGGGTTTTCATGACTTTCCTCGATCTTCAGACCGAAAATACGCTCAAACAGGCGAAGACTGGTTGAGTACTCCTCCTGTAGCCCGATGAAATCGAAATCTTCGATCCTCATTTTTCCCAGGTAGATTGAGAAAAAATTGACCATTTCGGGCAATTCCGCGAATTCATTCAGGCCCAGCCTATTTTTGAGAAATTTCCGCCGAACGCTGTTGTAGGGTTTGGGAAGTCCTTCCCGTGTCAGCAGTGCATCCTGCTCAAGCCAGAAAAGGTAATGAGAAATGGTCCTGTCGGCCGGTTCCCGCAAAAACATGCAATACTGCTTGGGGCCGGGAATGCGATTGAATGTATCGGCGGTAAAATGGCCATGAATCGCATCATAGCGTTTGGTGATGTCTCGCCCCGTGAAGAACAGTTTGCATCTGTATTTTGCGCGGTTTATTCGATCCTCGGCGCTCGAGGATATGGGCCTCAGGAAGTAAACCTGGAGGAGGCGCTCTCCGAATCGTTGAGTCAGGCCACTGAGAAAACTATTCCCGGCGGTCTTGGGCATGTGAACTGAGATGAGCATGAAAAAGCATTCCTTGTGTGAACCGGCCCGCGGGTTGGGATTTTCCGCAATTGGGCTCCCAGCCCCATGCCATTCTTATTCAATGCCGACCGGTCGTGAAGAACGGCAGGACAGTCTATTGTCAGTTTTCAGGCGTGGCAAGCATAGGCGAAGACCTCGGATGAAGTCAACCGTACCCTCTTGAGAGCCGGGCTCAATCAGGAAGGGGAATGAAACCGGGCGCTGCGGGTTAACCCGGTTTGCGCTCCATAAGTCGTTCCATGGCTTCAAGCGCCGATTCGGCAGTAATCTGGGTAGCGATTTCGCCTTTACTGTACGGTCTGACCCGTTCCGCTTGCGCGCCGATGTCAAAACAGACAATGGGCAACCCGAGCATGATGAGTTCTTGCGTCACATAACTGAAAGTCTCGGGCCAAATGGATGGGAAGAGCGCAATGTCGATTTCATTTTTCCTGATGATGTCCGGGAGGCCCTCACGCTGGTAGGAACCAAGCACCGTTACGTTGCCAGCCTTGCAGGGAGGGGACAGCAGACCTATGACCACGATGCGCCATCCGGATTTGCGCTCCTGTAACAGTCGCGCCAAATCACAGACAATCAGGGCCCCCTTGGGTTGGTCAATCCTGCCGATGACTCCAATCGTGAGAGGTTCTTTCAGCGACGGCCGGTACTCAAACGATGGAAATCCGACGAGTGGTTCATGCGGTTTGACCTCACCTTTCTCCACGACTTCGGGGTAGGCTCGCGCAAATATCTTCAGCGCCGAAGGGGAAAAGAATAACGTTTTATCGACGCTTCTGAACAACTCGCGCCAGCTTGCGCGCCACTCATCCATAACGACGTTCTTGTCGATGGAAAATGGGTTGGCCCGACTACAGGCCCGGCAGATCGCCATTTCGGAAGGAACTCCGCAATAGCGGCCTTCCTCGTTCAGCAGGTTATATGACGGGCAAAGGGGGAAGAAATCGTGCGCGGCGACTTCCAACTGAAAACTCGCCCTGGCTTTTGCATCAAGTAATATTTTGATGGCCTGTTGTGGATTGGTCCATGTGACAAGCTCGTTGAGAAGTACCGTGTGGGGTTGCCCGAACAGGAGCAGGCTTGTGATGTCTTCCAGGTCGCGCAGCACGAAATCCGTCTGAAAGCCCCGGTAGGCAGCCTTAGCCTGTATCCAGCGTTCCTTCCTATTGTATGTCAACAGGATGGTGGAACGACCGTCGGAATGTGCTTTTGCGATGACTTTGTCCCTGTAGTCATTCGCTCCGCCTCCTATCATGTGATCCAGCAGGACCAGCGCCTTTGCTTCGGGGGACAGGCACAGCGCCACGAAGGCGGCCTCCCTGTAATGCAGCCAGGGGTCCTGCCGGGTGTGCCGTTCCACGCAGTGCAGATAATCCGGCCAACGCTCCTGGATGATCCTCAGATTGCGCTCAATTAATTCTCTCTTCGTTTTTTGACTGAATGAACCAGTATGATGATGGGCAACAAAAAGATTGTGTACGAGAATATTACGTTTGCCATGGGCTATAGCGCGGTTGCAGTAATCATTTTCTTCTCCATACCCCGGACCAAAGGCTTTATGGTCAAATTCTCCCATCAGGCGCCATAAATCGCCATTGATCCCCATGCAGAAGCCTACACCGGTCGGAGCGTCATGAATCCGGGAGATTCCCGGCCGGAGTTGCATAAATGCACGGTCTAGCTGCTCGGCATACGTTCTGTCCGGCGGCGGGTTGTCCTGATCAGCAATAGGGAAGCTAAAGATTGTGGCTGCATTTGAAAAAGGCGTGGTCGAAGCTATGTCCGCATTATTGAAAATGGGCTTCATCAGTCTTTCCAGCCAATGCGGGGGTACGATCGTATCCGTATTCAAAATGGCAAAATGCCCTTTGCATAACTTGGCGGCGAGATTGACGGTAGCCACAAATCCAAGATTTTTCGGATTGCATATCAGCAAGCAGTCATCGCGCCCGGCGGTATGGGCTTGGAGATAGGGGACGACAGTGGCATCGGTACTTGCGTCATCAACAATAATGAAGCGATGTGGTGTTGTCGTATTCTCGAAGACGCTCTCCAGAAGGGCAGGCAAGTGTACCATGCCATTAAATACGGGTATTATCACATCAACTGCTTGGGGAAGGCGCGGAAAGGACATCTGGCCGGGGTTGAGCGATTCGAGCAAGTCAGTCCACAAGGCAATCCTGTGGGGGTAAGCAGTACGCCCCTCTCTTTTCCCAAAACGGATGTAGTGTACTAATGGGTTTATGCACGATTTTGCCACGTCGGGATTATTGATAATATAGCGCGAGCTGCTGAACCGGGGGCTCGGGTCCAGGCCTCTGGCCGCCCCAAAAGCCAGGTAATGGATGATCGGGTTCATTCTACCGGAAAAGCCATTATAATGGTCTGAGTACCAGATCTTTTCGAACAGGTCACTGTTCTTTACCCGATGATAATGACGAACATTTGTCATTATCCTGATCGATCTGACAATACGTTTATAACAGTTTGCAAGGGGTCTGAATGGCGCCAGAACTCGCTTTGCGGCTGTTTCGAATCTTTTTGCTCTAGACTCGGTTGCGACTTTCTTGCTCATACAAGTATGCTAATCCTCACTCAACCCAATATGTCGGCCTGGAGTGGCGCTGTGACTCGGACCGGTCTTCCCGGTTGACAGGACAATGCTATTTATAACGACTTAAATAATTGCACAAATCCTGCGCAAGGTTCCACCTTCAAAAGGCCAGTCAGGCAGAGTTGCCTCGATGGCGGAACGCATCTCTTCCAGACCTGTGGAATAACATTGTGAGCCGCCGGATGCCGTGGCAAACCAGACTCGCCCAATTGAATTCAGGCCAGGGCTGCAAGGTGGAAGAATACTCAATGAAAACTTACCCTGACTTCTTCCCTCTCCATTTGTCGTGGACCTCCGCGAGATGGTACCTGGCGCTGTCCGCAATCAACTCGACTCTTTTCCCCGCATGGTAACTCATCGACCGCGGATCACACAAGTAAAGGAGGAGAATTTCGCCGCCAAATCTATACACCCGGTGAAGCATGACTTCGCCATTCCCGAAGCGCGCGGCTCCGGAATAGTCAATCCCTTTCCGTATTGGATGGTGACAAACCGCGGGGCCATCTGATTCAGGAAGAATCCGCATTCATCCGCGTGACCCATGCGACTGAAACCGAACCTCATTGGTCGCCCATGGATGAATTTCCGCCATTTTCTCGCTTGCGTTCGGTTTTCTTAGATTCTCCCTGAGAACCAGGGTTAGCTTGATCGATTTCAGGTCCCGGCTTGCGAAGACGAAATCCAAGCTGCCTGAAAAGGCGCTGGCTTTGCCTGACTCCCAGCGGCACTCCCCATTGATTGGCGACAAACCTGGACAGTTTCCCGCCATCCCAAGAATTACCGTTGAGGCCGAAATCGGTTGGTTTCATCCGCAAAGCACCACGAACCTGTTCCAATTGCTCATCGCCAAGTCTTCGCGGCCGGCCCGGTTTTTCCCCATCCGCCAGTCCGGCGAGGCCTTCCTTTTCGAACCGGTGAACCCAATACGCAACAGTCCTGGGCGCATCTCCCAGGAGCATGGCAATTTGTGTGCAACTCAACCCCCGCGCAACCAGCAGCACACCGTGCAGCCGATGGTAGTAACGAGACTCATCGGATCGGCGAATCTCATCCCGCAGGGCCAAAATGACTTTCTCGGGTTCGGAGATATGGATTCTTTTCATAGTGGCGTCACTATGGCACCAAGTCACTAAATTCGCAATTATTTATGACGCTAAGCATAGTCCAACCACATTACGCATATTGGCACAAATCGCGGTTCAGGACAAGGGGGAGGCTGAGAGAGACCTTATTGCCAAGTAGAGGAGACAGCTTGTCCGCGACATCATCCGAAGCTCGATGGAGCCTCCGGCTATAGGATGACCTTAGCAGAAGTTATCATATCCCAGCAAGCCCGATGAGGCAATTTTACCCTGCCGATTACGACTCGCCCCTGCTCGTTCGGGCGATTGCGCGCGTGTAATAATGAATTTGAGAAGCGTTTTTCCCGGGGAACCGAGTCGGCGTGACGCAACAGTTCGCAACGCGGAATGTGCCGATGATATTGAGCTGCGCTCACGGCGAATTCCAAACGGTCCGCTTCCGTTCGAAGCGGGTTTCGTCACGCTTATTCTGCCTCCCTCCCTGCTCGGACTTCCCCGCCGGATCAGGGATGGCTGGCCCGTCCCTCGGCTGCCCCATGCTCAATGAAGTGGACCAGCGGGTTTATCCCCAACCGCGCAACATCCGGATTATTCGCCAAATAATACTTGGTATCGAACAGGGGATGGGGATTGAAGCCTTCCGAGGCTCCATATTTCAGGAAATAGACCAGTGGGTTGAGTCCCGATCTTTTCGCGTTCGGGTTATTTTTCAGATAGTATGAAGTGCTGAACAGCGGGTGGGGGTCGTATGACTTCAGTGCTCCGATTTTCAGGAAGTGAACCAATGGGTTCATACGCGATTCGGCCACTCCCGAATTCATCGCCAGGTAATATGGGGTGTCAAATAATGGATGCGGACTACAGCCTTCCATCGCTCCGCGGTCAAGAAAATGCACCAGTGGATGGAGGTGGGGCAGGTCTAAACCGGAGGTCTGATCGAGATAGAAGGAGTAATCGAAGAGGCCGCTGTCGATAATCGTTCTCGCGGCGCTATAGTAGTGCAGCGCACGCAATGGAGATCCGCGAAAGAACTCCTTCAACGCGCGTCGAACGATAGTATGACCGGCACGTGAACGCATGATCCGCCCAAGTTCGGAGTGCGCCCTTTCGAGCCGCGCTTTCGAAGTGCCGAGTTTGGTTTTGAGCGTTTCGATGACCGCTTCATAGCCAAAAAGCTCATAGGATATACTGACCACGCATCCCGATATGTCCGGACCCTTCGGAACAGTCCAGACCAGAAAAGGATCTTTGGAATCAAACAGTAAACGGCCATTGCAGCGAAGACCATTAGTGCCGTAATGAACTACCTCGTGTGACGAAGAATCTGAACAAATCAACGATATTTTATGAAGTCGCGTTGTTACGTATGTGTTTGCCGGATCGAAGCGAATGCGATTGGGATACTTTGCGTTAAACCTGAATGCCAATTCCGACGTGTTCGTCGATATTCCTCTAAGTATGGATTCGGTTTCGGAGAATCCATTTCCGGTATCCACGTACAGTTGCGTCAGCAACTGAGCTGGAAGCCCCGGTCTTGATTCAAGGCTGTCTATGTAAGATGAAAAGGCCCCTATATCGTCAAGTTCCTTCTGAAACTCAGCCCATATAGGTATCAATTCGGATGAGGTCACTTCGATCTTGTCATGGGCCAGCTCGATCAGGCATTCGTACACCGCGTGCAGCAGGCGGGATACTCTTTCATCCGCCTTTAAGTCATCTGGAGTAAACCGGGAGTGGCGTAGCTTATTGTCAACGAATTCGCTCGAAAATTGAGCAATAGACCGGGCCGTGGAATCGTCGACTGGGACGTTCAGATATTTGGCGATGCGTTCCAACTGAAAAGCAGGCTCTTCCATCAGTTCGTCAAAATCCACCACCACCCGCGGTCTCCCATGGGTCTGACCCAGCGCCGGAATAAAATGCTGGAGCCAGAGCAGGCAGGATTTTTCCAAGGCAAACCCATTGCGGTTCCAAAGGGATTTCGCGACACTGAGCGGATTCCGGACGACAATGACATAGCCCTCGTCTATTCCTTCATCGTGGAAGACGGGCTGCCAGAAATCGAGCAACCTGCAGAACCGGGGATCCTTCACTCCCCAGAGTGCGGAAGGGCCGAAGGCCTCTCGAATGAGAGCCGCCGCTTCCATCCTCAGTTTCGTGAGTCCCGGGCTTAACCATGCCGAGGGCTTGGCGGGTCCCACGCTATGCCACTTGATGCCCAGTGCGTCCAAAACCCTTTCATTTAGTTTAAGAACCGAGCTATCTTCCCAATATCCCTTGGGATTATCTTCATCCGCCCCCACGAGATTATCGCCGAGTTCCACTCCCAATGCCTGCAGCCCGCGGGTGAGCGTGCTGGTGCCGGCACGGTGCATGCCCAGTACGATAAGAGCATCGGGTGTCATCCCGGTGGTCCGCCCTGAAGTGTTGCGAGCATCCGATTGAAGCTTCATGCCCATTCCAGCGATATGGTCATTGCGATCGGCAATGCCACTGCAAAAGTGAAAAAAGTCCGCGATGAAATCATCTCAATATTGATCTGACCGAAAAGGTCTAATAGCACGGTTAACTGAGAAAAACCAGTAGGGTGGGCGTCTCCGGCATGCGGCCGCGGTCGATTGGTCCTGGTGTGGGTCGGGAAACAACACCGTTTCCCGCGTGCTGGCGGCTAGCGCGCGGCTTTGGCGGCGGCGAGCCGCTCCTTGAGCCTGGGGAAAAGATCCAGGTCGGTATGCGGCAGAAAGAGGGCGGCTATGTAGTGGTCCATGAACGAATGGGTCTCCGACAGCTCGAAGTTGGTCATCTTTTTCAATACCTCGACCACGTCCTTGCGGATGCGGTTGGTGAGCGAACTCATCCTTGCTCCGAGTAGCGACCCGTTTCCGATATATGTCACTTTCTCGGGTTCTATTTCGGGCAGGAGGCCGATGGTCATGGCCTTTCCAACGTCCACATGGCTCCCGAATCCCCCCGCGAGAATAATCCGGTCGAGATGAGCGATACCAAGTCCGACTCCATCCAGGAGGGTCTGACAACCGCTGTAGATAGCGCCTTTTGCTCGAATCAGGTTGTCGATATCGGTTTCGGTGAGCACTATGTCCCTGTCGATCTGAGTCTCCTCTTTCCAGGACAGCACATACTCGAATACATTGTCCCGCTCCCGAATACGCTCGGATTCCAGGTCGTGGTTGAACCGTCCCCGGCTGTCGATCACTCCGGTCTCGAACAGGGAGGCCACGATGTTGATCAGCCCCGAGCCGCAGATCCCCTTTGGCCTGGAATTTCCGATCGTAAGATTCATCGGCTCGAAAGTGATCGGGTCGATTAGAAAATCCTCGATAGCGCCTTCAGTTGCCCGCATTCCGAACTGTATGCCGCCGCCTTCGAAAGCCGGTCCCGCGGAACAGGCGGTGCAGGCAAGCCAGTGTTTATTGCCGATCACGATTTCGGCGTTCGTGCCAATATCGATATAAAGCGACACCTGCTCGGAGAGGTAGATGCCCGACCCCATCACTCCCGCCACAATGTCCCCGCCCACGAAACTGGAAACACTGGGATAGACCAGGGCGTTTGCGTGGGGGGCGAGATCGATACCCAGGTCAATGGCACGGATCGGCGGAAACAGGGTCGTAACGGGAACGTACGGCGAGCGCCTGATATAGGACGGATTCGCTTTTATCAGTATCTGGCTGAGAGTCGTATTGCCCGCCAGGGTGATCGCTGAAATCTCATCCCTTCGCGCCTTCGCGTTGCCGATGATGACGTGAATGATGTTGTTGATAGTCTGCACCAATGCCCGATGCAAATCCTCCAGCCCTCCCGGCTTCTCGGCGTATACAAGCCGGGTAATGACATCTTCGCCATAGCTGATCTGGGCATTGTAGTCGCCGTACTCCGACAGGATCTCCCCGGTATTCAGATTGATGAGCTGACCATAAACCGTCGTGGTGCCGACATCGACCGCTATCGCATAGTTCCTGTGAGTAGTGTCTCCGGGTTCGACATTAATGATTTGGCTCTTTCGGTGTTCGAAAACGGGGCGCGCCAGGGTGACGGTGACCTTGAAGTCCGCCTCGCGGATCACGTCCGGCAGTTTGCGAAGCACTGCAAGCCAGAACACGAGCCGATGCTCATTATATTCCGATTTGAGAAAGCTGATGATGCGCCTCGTGTCCGCGCGATTATCCGTGGCCGAAGGTTTTGGGAGTTCCAGGTAAATCTTCTCCGTGGGTGGTATGAACAGGCCCCTGTTCTTCAGGTCTTCGAGGTTCATCTGTTGAACACGCGCGGTCTTGCGCGGTGTGAAGATCCTGTTCAGCAATGCCGCGCTTACCTCTGATTCCGCCGGAATGCGTACGGTAAGATCGCTCGCCGCCGTGGCGAGACAGGCCAGACGGATTCCCTTGGCCAAATCTTCCCGATCCAACTGCTCCGATATCCCGTTACGAACGATCCCGCTCTCGATGATCACGCGGCATTTTCCGCACTGCCCCGCCCCGCCGCAAGAGGCATTCACATGAACGCCCGCCTCGATGGCGCAACGTATGATGCTTTGCTCGTCGGACGCCATTATCTCTTTATCGTGAGGCAAAAATCGTATTTTGTGGAGAGTCATGGATTGGTTTCTCCATCTATTCATCCATGGACTGCAGCCTTTTCAGCAGTGGCAGGGAAGCTCGGAACTCTTCCGTGCCCGCGCGGTGCAGCAGTTCAAAAATGATCATATCAGTGGAGCTGATGACGGCTCCCGCCCGATCCAGCCGCCGCAGGCCTGTTTCATGGTTGAGCCTGCCTCTCGATGTCACGCAATCGGCCGCCACGTGGACGCCGTATCCCAGACGCAACGCTCCAATCCCGGTGTGAAAGATGCAAATGTGGGTCTCGATGCCCGCCAGCAGGATAGTCTTACGGCCCGTCTGACGAATTGTCTCGGCAACAGCGGGGTTTTCGAGGGAATCGAACTCGAGTTTATCCAGTATGCGGGGCCGCGGGACTATTTCCGTCAGTTCAGGAAGGACCCCTCCAAGTTTGTCTTTGTTTTGAACAGAGAACAGGACCGGAATGCCGAAAATCCGGGCAATCTCGATGAGAGCGGAAGCATTCGCGGGTATGCGCTCCGGTTGAATGCAATTCTCCAATATCACGTTCTGAATATCCACCAGGAAAAGAATACAATCCCGATGATTGAGGTTTACGAGCTTATTGTCCATGTTTCGCGCGTGCCTCCTGGTGCTTTCGATGGGGGACCCGGAGTGGTTTTTCACTCCCCATGGGGCATTCACCCGCTCACGCTGAAGTATCGAAATATGAATGGGCTGGCGAGCGTTCGCTCTTCGATATCCGAGGGAAAGTAATCCTGGCCAAAATCCCGTATCAGTTCTTCTTGAACCTGAATGATCCTTGAATGCACTATAGCCACGAGTGGGCCGATGTCAAAAACGAAAAGAGGTCGGCGGTGCCGCGAAGGGCGGGAGAGCGCGGAATGAAAGCCCCGCGGGGTGAATATCGCCGTGAATGACCAACTTTCGGAGGGCCGAAGGGAAGGGAGGCCGTGAGCGCGGCGCCAAATTAGAAAACAAGTATACGCAACGGTGCGCGCCCTTTTGATGAAAAGCGTATCCGACGGCTAATTTTGCCACTGAACGCACGAGTGGCAAAACCAACCGCCGGCGTCTTCGATTCCGGCGGGATTTCGGCTTGCTTCCGCCCGATACGCGCTACACCACGGGGTGCAACCCGGTGTGTGTTCCAGCGTTCCATTCCCGGCGATTATGTGGTCGAATCTCTTTCCGGCAATGTACCCCGCGTGGTGACGGCATCTTGCGTCTCGTGACCAGTGGAAGTCCCCGTCCTCGGTTTAGGCAGGGCTGCCCCGGCTACGTCCTTGACACCCTCGACTACACCCACAAGTATGTTTCTGACGGCTTTTACCGCGCTTTCGCCGATTGTGCCGGCGGCATCGATTGCACCGCCCACGGCCACTTTCGCTACCTCTTCGACGTTTCCGCCTATCTCTTTTGTTGCTTCCAGCAGGCCATCGATAGTTCTTTTGGCCACCACGGCCACATCCGCTCCGACTTCGGCTGCTCCCTTGACCACCGTCCTGGCGGTCTGTCCAGCCACCGTGACCACATCTCCCCCGACGTCGCCGACTCCGTAAATGATTCCCTTTGCTATGCTCCTGGTGCTGTCGAGCAAGCCGGTACCTGCTTCCTGGGCTGCCGCAAAGGTCCCCTTCAATACATCCCTGGCAACCGTGACAGCTCCTCCCGCTACTGTCCCGGTAGCGTTAACGGCATCCGTCACCGTGTTTCTCGCAAGGTTTACGAGGCCGGTCTCAACCTGGGTGATTATCTGAAAGCTGTTGATGACACCCTGTTTTACGGTTGCGCCCGCCTCTCCCATTTCCTCCCGAATACCTTCCGTTGTCACCTTGCCTCCGACGTCTTCCACCGGTTGTTCGTCGGGCACATGAGTCTTTTTTGATTCCGCCATTGTCGTTACCTCCAGATCAGTCGTTTGAAGAATCAGGATTTTTGTCCCCTCGGCGCCAAGCTGAGCGCATACCAGAATGCAACATACCAGGCAGGCGCCACCAGGTTCCCGATGCTCATTTGATAGAGCCCGGTCGCCAGAAGTCCGAAGAAGGCAATGCTTCTAAGGCCAAGTTCACCTCCGGTGAACTCCTGCACCTTGTCATCTATACTGCCGACTTCTTGAACAAGCCTCTGGTCGAAATGCATCCGCTGGGGAGTACCCAGCCGTAGCTTCAGAAACGCGGAGACTTCCTGAATCGTAATTTCCGACCGCAGATGCAGCAGAATGCTCCCGGTAACCGGGTTCGCTTCCGCGTGCTTTACGCCGGGAATAGCGAGACACTCTGCTCGCAGAGTCTCAAAATAAGGCCCATTGCCCTTCCTCGATGGGATTCTGATCCGCAGCCTTTCCGGCGTGCGATGGGTAATATAGGCCTCGTTTTCCATTACAATTCCCCGCCGTCCACTGGTTGCGGCATCTCCTGCCGCCGCTCGCTTGCCAGTTCGGCATGAGCCTCGGCGGTAATGTCCTCGACCGTCTCTTTTGCTTCGGCTATCAACTCCCTGGTCTTCTCCACGAGCAGGATGCCGCTTTTGATCGAGGCTTTCGCGATCGGCCTGACCACGGCAGCCAGTGCGGGTACAATAGCCGGCGCGAGGACCAGTACCCCGATACCGATAGCCAGCCCTGTCCCGAGTTTGAATCCGTTATCGAACAATGCCATTTTGCCTCCTTCCTTGCCGTTGGGGGATAGATCTCTTATCGTTTGCGTGCCGTGGAGCGTTCACGCAATGTGTCGGCCATGTCAATTACCTCCCAGGGGAGTCCGAAATCCGTTCGACCGACCTGGCCATAAGCGCTCAGCCTGCGGTAAAAGCCACCCCTGCTGATCGCGGGCAGGTCACGGAGTTTGAACTGCTTGATGATTCCGGCCAGGCGAAACTCAAAATTTTTTTCCAGCAGCGCCGAAATCTTTTCCTCGGAAATCCTGCCGCTGCCGAATGTCTCTACCTGGACACTTACCGGGCGTGATCGCGCTATACTGTAGCTGAGCTGCACCTCGCATTCATCGGCGAGGCCGGCCGCGACGACGTTTTTTGCGGCATACCTTGCGGCGTATGCCCCGATGCGGTCTATCCGCAGGGGGTCTTTCCCACTCAAAGCAACACCGCTGTGCCGGGCATATTCCCCGTAAGTGTCCATGGCCGTTTTGCGGCCGGTCAGACCGGAATGAGTCGAGGGTCCCCCCTTCGCGACTGGTCCCTCCGGATTGATGAAGAACTCGGTGGCCTGATCCGGCTTGATTGCTTCGTCAGCGAAGACGGACTGGATGACCACTTCCCTGAGCTGTTCCCGTAGAACCTCCAGCTTCGGTTTTTCCGGATCGTTCTGGCTAGCGGTTATAGTGATGCTGTAAATGCGGTGGGGTTTCCTGTCCCTGTATTCCACCCCCACCGCCGTTTTCGCTTCCGGTGCGAGATATGCCAGGGTCCTGGCGCGCCTCGCTTCCGTTATCTTCCTCGATATCTTGTGGGCCAGCCAGATGGGCAGCGGCATCAGGACCGGAGTCTGCCGGCAGGCAAAACCGAAGACGGTAACCTGGTTCATTGCGTGTATGGATTCAACCTGGGAATCGGAGATAACCCGATCGTCAAAGCAGCAGAACTCGTCCACGGGCATTTCCTGGAGGCTGGTGAGAATACTGCATGTTCTGGCATTGAACTCGGGTTGGCTGTAGTCGATTCCGGCTATTACTTTCCTGGCAACATATGGAATGTCCACCGATGCCTGTGTCGAGAACCTGGCGGCGATGAAGAGGATGGAGGTGGAGACGGCGCACTCGGCGATGATTCTCGAATATCGGTCCTGCTCCAGGAAATGATCGACCAAAGCGTCGCTTACCTGGTCGCACAGCTTATCGGGATGGCCTTCGGTGACCGATTCGGAAGAGAAGATGAAGTCCTTTTTCATGGAATGTTATCCTTTTGTGCTTCCTTTAAGGCTTCATTTATCAGGAGCGGGGCCACGGCCGCGCCGGCGGTGATGGCGGCATCGACCAGGCCGATGGGAGCGAGTCCGAGCAGAGAGCGCAAACCTGGGATGAACATGGTCATCAACTGGATGCCTATTGAGCCTGCGAGGGCAAAATTCAGATACTTGTTGGGGGGCAGTTTTTCTTTGCTGATGATACTGTGCCGCTCGGACCGGCAGCTTATCGCGTGGAGAAGCTGCGCAAGAGTCAATGACTGGAATGCGAGAGTGCCCGCCTGAGGGCCAGCTCCGTAACGGCCCATCCCGTAAACATAAGCCATCATCGCACCGCCGCTCATTACCGCTGCCTCGACGGAAATCCTCTTGAAATCCGATTTCTGTATAATAGGCTCCCTGGGATCGCGGGGAGGCCGCTCCAGTACATCCGACTCGGGCTGCTCCATCGCGAGAGCCAGCCCGGGAAAAATATCGGAGAGCAGGTTTATCCAGAGAAGCTGCATGGCGGTAAGGGGATACCCCAAGCCGATAGCGCTCGCCGCGAACATCACTATTATCTCGCTGAAATTGGTGGCGAGAAGGAAATGGAGCGCCTTCCTGATGTTGCCATAGATGGTGCGGCCATGGCTCACGGCCAGTATCATCGTCTCGAGGTCATCCTTTTCCAGGATGACGTCGGCCACCTCACGGGCCACGTCCGTGCCGGAAGCTCCCAATGCCACGCCGATATCCGCCGCCTTTAGCGCGGGGCCGTCATTTATCCCGTCACCGGTCATGGCCACGATCCGGCCGGCGCTTTGAAGCGCCTGGACTATCTGGAGCTTGTTCGCCGGGCTGACACGCGCGAAAACATGTACCTTTTGAGAAAGGGCTTTCAGCGTCTCCGGCTCTATACCGGCCAGCCTGGTCGAATCGAGAATTTCGATCGGTCCGCCCCGGCTCAGGTCAAGTTCCTTTCCGATCGCATAGGCCGTGCTGCTCTGGTCGCCCGTAATCATGATCGTGTCGATGCCGGCCCGGTGGAAGAGAGGAATGAGATCTTTCACCCCTTCACGGATCGGGTCCGCCATCCCGACCAGCCCCAGCCAGATCAGTCCGTTGAGTTCATCGAAATCCGACTCCTCGCAGTCCATGGCATAGGCAAATCCGAGCACCCGAAGGGCCTCTCCCGACATCTTTTCGTTTTCGGCCTCGATTGACAGCCTTGCGTCTTCCGTGAGCGGCAGACGTTGATCCTCATGGATGTACCACTCGCACATTGACAGGACTTCAAGCGGGCTTCCTTTTAGAGACAAAAGCCTTCGTCCATGAGGAGTCTCGTGAAGTGTCGCCATGAAGTGGCGGTCTTCGCTCCGGTGATTTATCCTGTCCAGGCGGTAATTCCTTCGCAATCCGGCTGCATCCAGGCCGCCCGCCATCGCCGCCCGCATCAGGGCGTTTTCGGTGGATGTGCCGTGGAGTACATAATCTTTTGAACCATTCTTGATAACTTCCGACTCATTGCAGAGGACGCACACGTGCATCAATCGTGAAACGGCGTCACAGCCGTCGGGGTCCGCGGTGCAAGCGGGCACGAACATTTCATCCCGTAATTCCAGTTGTTGCATGCCGACACAAATGCGCTTGACGCTCATTGTGTTCCTGGTGACCGTCCCCGTCTTATCGAAGCAGATGGTCTGCACGGACCCAAGCGTTTCCACGGCATCGAGCTTGCGGATAAGGACATGGTGCTTCTTCATGTCCCGAATTCCCAGGGCAAGCGTGGTCGTGGCGACCGCCGGAAGTCCCTCCGGCACCGCGGCCACGGCCAGGGCGATCGAAGTCTTGAGCATCCGGAGCAGCCCGGCGCCACGCATGAGCCCTATCAGGAAAACAGCGCCGCAGACGCCTCCGCTGATGAGCACAAGCTGATTGCCCATCTGCCGCAACTGCTTCTCCATGGGAGTCTCGGGCGACTGTGCCTCTCCGACGAGAACCTGGAGCTGTCCGAGTTCCGTATATTGACCGGTTGCCACCACCACCGCCAATCCTTGGCCGCCCGTGACCAGGGTGCCCATGTAGACCATGTTCCTCCTGTCGCCTAAAGGGATATCCCGGCCTGGCATCGGGGTGGTGGTTTTCAGAACGGGCAGGCTTTCGCCGGTGAGAGTGGATTCGTCCACGCTGAGGTGATAGGATTCGACCAGTCTGCAATCGGCCGGGACGTAAGTCCCCGGGCGCAGCACGACAACATCTCCGGGTACTATCTCGTTCAGGTTACAGGTGTCTTGCCGGCCATCCCTGATGAGAAGAGCGGTCGGGCGAACGATGTTCTTGAGGGACTCGATCGTCTTTTCCGCCTCGCTCTCGGTGATATAGCCGATGCAGGCATTTATCCCGACAACTCCCATGATCACGAGGGCATCGGCGATTCCCCCGGTGAAGATGGAAATCCCGGCGGCAACCCCCAGGAGTGCAACGGGAAGAGATTGAAACTGTTCGGCAAGGATGCCGAACTGTGAACGCGAAACCGATTCTGGGAGAACGTTCAGCCCGTACCGTTGGGTTTGTTCACGGACTTTGCCGGCGGAGAGCCCCGTATTCGGGGAAACATCCCACTTTTCGAGGACCTCGGTGGTATCCATTGTGTGCCAAGGATTGAGGACCTGTGGCGTGGGGGCGGGAAGACGACCGAAGGGATTTTTAGAAACGCGGGAGGCTTGCTTTTGTTTCCGGTCTCTCGCACGCCTTTCATTCTCCCCGGCGGGTTCGCGCTCGGGCACAATTTCATGAGCGCTCGTATCGCCGCGGAGTTCGGCGAGAATGCCCTCTATGATGGCCGCGATGGATTCGGGAGTGTTGCCTGAATTATACTGAACCAGAACATTGCCGGTCAGTGTGTTGGCCGAAGCGTTCTCGATGTCCCCGTTTTCCATGAGACGTGTCTCGAGATGCCGCTTGCAGGTTGAGGAGCGGTAGAGGTCCATGACCCGGTAGCGCGACCTGCCCCGAATTCCGCTATGAATGATGTCAACCACGTGAGTTCTCGATCAAAGTTTGAAAATATCTCCTCAAGTCAGAGCATTGAGGAAAAGCTCCGCACAATGCAAAAACCCTAAAATAGTGTGTCCCCCGTGTATGTCATTAACATCTTTCATTACTTTCCCTACACTATGCCCCCATTCCCTTTCCCCCGGACGGAATTTGGTTTATTGAGAAAGCGTTGCAAGCGGAGCTATGACAACAAGGGTCCGCACACGGGGGCACGAGGTCCGATGAACGACGACAAATATGCTGCTATACAGGATCTGCTTCGATTGGCTGTCCATACCACTATCGTTCACCACATTCCCGGACGCATCAGGCTCAGGGTACTGCCATCCGGAGCGTGGATCGCGCGTGGCATCGACCTGGACGAACTGAAGCGGCATGTCCCCGGTATCATGGGAGTGCGCGTGAATATCCTGGTCGGGTCTGTTGTCGTTGAATACGATCGAAACGAATTGGCCCCTGGCTTGTGGGAGGAGTTTTCAAAACTGCGCAATGATCCCGGACTTGCCTCTGAAATGGAGACAAGGCTTGTTTCATTATGGAAGTGATCAAGTTCCGGAATGAGAGTAGCGCGGCGATTCAGGGTGGAGAGTAAAAGGAGCGGCTTGCACGGAATTGTCGCGAGCGATCCGGACCGGATTGCCCTGATTTTCTTTTTGCGAGGGCTGGATCGACGCGACCGATTCCATCAGAGCATAACCGGCATCGCCGGTGATTAGCCGCGTGGATCTTCCAGGAAATATAAATACTCACGGAAAGCATTCGCTGAGTGAACAAGCTTTCCGTCTGGCGGACGCTTTTCCCGTGGAAGCGGATCTCTAGATCATGGCCGCCAGGAGTGACAGGGGCGTTCCTTCCAGCATTTTCCCTATCATTATTCCAAAAACGGCCTTTCCTATTTTCTCCCCCGCTTGGGAGAGTCTCTCGTCTACATATTTCTCGTGACTCTCGGCGGAAGCGAGGTCGAAATTGGCTTCTTTACCGAACAGTTCGAGAATTTTGCCCGCTGTGGTCATACTTACGTCGTAGTTGATAAGAATGCTGCCCGTGAGGGTATTGGCACTCACCCCGTATACGCCGGCAACATTTCTCAGCAGTTCTTCGATTTCCGTTGCCCTGAAGGTATTTCCCTTGATGATCGGTGTCTTGACCCTGATCCTCCCCGGAACGTGGTGCAAGTAACAGGTCATGCCGGCCCCTTTCTGATCTTTACAAAGTTTCTGCATAACGGATATCCTGAACACCTGAATCTTATTTCGCCGGGACTCTGTCTATAGACATGCATCTTTTGACCGCATACGCGACAGGTGGGCCTGTTGCTGATTTTTTCCAGAAGGCTGCTCGAATGGACGAACTGCCTGCCACAAATCAGACAGCGAAATCGCTGCCGTCCCTGCCGAGTCTTCCCATACCGGTAAAAGGCATCCGAACCGCATTGCGGACACCTTGTTTCCTGGAGTTCCTGGCGGCAAACGTTACACATATAATCCCGCGATTCATCAGAAGTGATTGAACTGACAACTACCACCCGCTATCCGTACTTTCGGTTCGACTTCGGGTAATTACCGATGTCGCAAGTGATATTAGGAGGGAATTGTTACAGTCGCGTGGCGGGACTGTGTTATTTCGCGGAAATTCCGCTTTGATAGGGCATTTGTGAGAACAGGCGGCAAGCCTGTGGGGGGAGGGATATCGCGCCAAAGTGAAGGGCGGTCCCCGGAGAAGCCTTAAACGTAGTAGTGCGCGAAGAGGCGGGTCCTTTGCCCTTTCGGTCTTCCCCGGGGAAAATTACCGGCGGGCCGTGAGATCTTGATACTCACGGCAAATGGGGTTACGGAACCACCATAAAGCTCTTTTCGGCATTCGGGAGAGGGGGGAGTTTAGAGAAAATAGAGTCCCGGGCGATGGCCGCGTTGTGGTCAGTACAGGCTGTTGCTGTGGCCCGAAAGCTTCTCGGCGAGCTTTCTTTCCACGATTTCGGGAACCAGGCCGGTTACGCACCCTCCCGACATGACCACCTCCTTGATAATCCGTGAGCTGATATAAATCCAGCGCATTCCCGTCATGATGAAAAGGGTTTCCACGTCGGCGTTGAGCTTACGGTTCATGAGCGCCATCTGGAATTCATACTCGAAATCGCTGATTGCACGAAGGCCCCTGAGAATAGCCTTGGCGGGAATGGTTTTTATGTAATCCACCAGAAGCCCGTGGAAAAGGTCCACCCTCACGCGGTCCACGTCGGGGTGGCCGGCAAGAGCGGCTTTTATCAAGTCACAACGTTCCTCGATAGTGAAAAGAGGCGATTTGCCGGGATTAGCTGCGATTGCTATGACTATCCGGTCAAAGATCTTGAGTCCGCGCTCCAGGAGATCGATGTGACCATTGGTAATCGGATCGAACGAGCCGGGATATACCGCGATGTTTTCCATTTGCATCCCCTGCAGTAACAATAATCGGCCAAAATCCACAGTTGTGTGGCTCTATTGATCAGGTTGCATTCAAGAAGATGGTGTACATATCACGGAATAAATCGAAATCATGGTGTCACCATAACGGCGTTCGCTTCTCCTAAGCCAATTCTTCAATTCCGAGGGCGGTTCGTCTTTGACGTGGTGTTCCGCTATGGCGATCGCATCAGGCGCCGCCACCACATCCAGTATTTCCAGTGTCTTTTCGACAAGCCCTTTGCCATAGGGAGGGTCCAGGAAAATCAGGTCGAAGACCTCCCCCTTTGCCCCCAACTTCCGGATGGCCGATGGTACCGCATCCTGGATAATCACCGACTGGTCCCGGGCATTACACAATTCAATGTTTTCGCGAATGAGCGGTATCGACCCGGCGCTCTGGTCCACAAACACTGTCCGCGCCGCGCCCCGGCTCAAAGCCTCGAGCCCCAGCGCACCGGTGCCGGCGAAAAGGTCCAGCACCCGCGCATCCGGGACCTCGGTGCGAATAATATTGAAAATAGCCTCTCTTACTCTGTCGATAGTGGGGCGTATCTTGCTGCCCTTGGGGGTTTTAAGCCGCCTCCCCCGAAAATCACCCGCTATGATCCGCATCTCCGGTTAGAGTCGCCCACGATTCATGAGGGCTTCAGCGATCTGTACCGCATTACTTGCCGCCCCCTTGCGGATGTTATCGGCAACAACCCACATCACCAATCCGTTTTCCGCGGAGGGGTCCCTTCGAATCCTGCCAACGAACGTGTCATCCGTTCCCGCGGCCTGGATCGGTATCGGGTACCCGCCGATCGCCGGTTCATCGATTACTTTGACCCCCGGGGCTATCGCGAGCAGCTTCCTCACTTCTTCCACGGAAATGGGGCTTCTTGTCTCGATATTTACCGATTCCGAGTGGCCGTACAAAACGGGGACCCGGACGGTTGTCGCGCAAACACGGATTTCGGGGTCCTCGAAAATCTTCCGGGTTTCATTGACCATCTTCATTTCTTCTTCACTGAACCCGTTGTCCAGGAAAGCCCCAATATGAGGAAAACAGTTGAAGGCGATCTGGCAGGGGTAGATTTCCTTTTTAGGCTCACGGCCCGCCATGATATCGGCGACCTGGTGCTTGAGTTCCTCGATGGCCCTTTTTCCGGTGCCTGAAACCGCTTGAAAGGTAGTCACCACTATCCTGCTGATTCCAACGGCGTCGTGAATAGGCTTGAGTGCCACGACCATCTGGATGGTCGAGCAGTTGGGGTTCGCGATTATGCCTGAATGGCCGAGCGCGGCCTCGGGGTTTACCTCGGGAACTACAAGCGGAACATTCGGGTCCATCCGGAATGCACTGGAGTTGTCGATAACAACTGCTCCGGCCTTGGCGGCTATTGGCGCAAACTTGCGACTAACGCTGGCTCCCGCGGAAAAAAGTGCCACCTGGATTCCTTCGAAAGAATCCTCCTTGAGCTCCTGGACCGGGATTTCTTTCCCGCGAAATGACAATGTCTTCCCCAGGGAACGAGCGGATGCAAGAAGCTTTAACTCGCCAACCGGAAAAGACCTCTCCTCAAGAACCCTGACCATCAGGTTACCGACTGCTCCGGTAGCCCCGACCACCGCCACTTTTAGTTCTTTGCGCGCCATTGTTGCCGTTACCTCTGTAATCTGAATTGTAAAACACTATATGAGTCGATGCTCATGCCTCTATGACTTTGAAACTCTCCCGTACAATATCCCGCTTTCCTTGGGAAATTTCTTGTTACTGAACCCGTATCGCATGATTCCGCCGTGATGTAAAGTGTGTTTCGTCGTGAAACTTCCTTCACAAATACCGCAACACCTCTTTATTCCTGGTGAAAGAGTGGTTGAGGGTTGGAGGGTACATCAAATTGGCATGGAATATCATAACCGATCCCTAAGCCAAAAGAAGCCGCAGCCAGTTCGCTTCGAAGACAAAATCAGCCGATGTATTCTGCCCCTCCGCACCCCCGGGATTTCGGCCGCGCGCGCAAGCGCGTGAGGCCGATCGCTCGGCGCCCGCTGCGATTGCTCCGGTTTGACAGGACGCCGCCGCTAAGCGGCGAAGCGGGTGTGTGGGGGAGTTCCCACGCCTGGAGGAGGCATCTTTCGATACCATCTGAACGCAACCTGTTATTAATCCGCCGGCGTCAGAAATAGTAAATGCCACCTGGACCGGCCGATATCCGCGGAGCGGGAATTCTCATGTCGCCGATCCGAGTAAAGCAGATTCTTCCCGCCCGTCGCGTTTGCATTTTTCCTTTCGTCCCGTTTGCTGCTAAAATTCCATACTTTCAATATCAAGTCGGTTGCCGCCGTTAGTCTGGTCGAGGCAGCCGAAATGCTCATCCTGAATACTCGAAGGAGTAACCGGCAAGTGCTCAGGGAATTGGCAATCCATAACTTTGCCATCATCCGCGATCTCGAGATCGAATTCCGCTCCGGACTCAATATCCTCTCTGGAGAAACAGGCGCGGGGAAATCGATTCTGGTCGGTGCGGTAAACCTTATCCTCGGCAGCCGGGCATCCCAGGAAATGATCCGTACCAGTGCCGCCGAAGCCTCGGTTGAGGCCATCCTCAGCCTTCCCTCCGACGGTGTGGCTCGGGAGATACTGAACGACTGGGGAATTGAATGCGGATCGGAACTCACTATTCGCCGAAGCATCAGCAGGAGCGGGAGAAACCGTGTTTTTGTAAATGACCAGGCCGTCTCCGTCCAGCAACTCGCGCAACTTTCCCCGCTGCTCATCTCGATATCGGGGCAGCATGAACACCAGCTTCTCCTCGATCCGGAAATCCACCTTAGTCTGCTGGATGCATATGGGGGATTGGAACCGCTGGGATCGGAGGTAAGGAACATCTTCCTCTCCTGGCAGGAGAAGAAGGAAGAACTCGCCCGCCTGCGCCGGTCGAAAGAAAAACGGGCAGCCGAAATGGATTTCCTCCGGTTCCAGCTTCAGGAGCTTGAGGCCGCGAAGATTCAGCCCGATGAAGACGTCGAACTCAGTCGCGAGCGGGACATCCTCAAGAATGCGGTTGCCCTGGCGGATGCGGCCCAAACGGCGTTGGGGACACTCTATTCCGAACGGGGCGCCGTGCTGGAGCGTCTTATCGATATCGAAAAGTCGCTTTCTTCCATTATCCGGATTGATCCGGCTCAACAGCACCTGCTGGAATTTCTCGATCAGGCCGGCATCAATCTCAAGGAACTCTCTCATCTGCTCCAGAACTATGCCGGAAAGATTGTAGCCGACCCCTCGAAGCTGGCAAGGATAGAGGAGAGGCTTGCGCTGCTCGGCCGACTCGGGAAGAAATACGGGCAGAGCGCCAATGAGATGATCTCCCGGCTTGAAGAGCTTCGCGGAATAGCTGGGCAGGACGGCGAAGCCGGTTTTCACGAACAGGAAGTGGAAAAGGAACTGCGGGAACTCGCCCGCCTCTATCTGGACAAAGCCCGGGACCTTTCCGCCAGGAGAATGGAGGCTGCCTCGCGGCTTTCCGGCGATGTGCGGCGCAATCTCGCGCAACTCGATATGAAACATGCTCGCTTTTCCGCCCAATTCATCGAACCTGGCAATGACGGCGGGCGGGAACCTCTTTTTTCTCCCTCCGGCATCGACAGGGTAGAGTTCGTTCTCTCAGCGAACCCGGGCGAGGACCTCAAACCGCTCGCAAAAACCGCCTCGGGCGGAGAACTCTCGCGGATACTGCTTTCTCTGAAGAGTCTTCTCGGCGGCAAGGGAGAGGCGGAGACCCTCATCTTTGATGAAGTGGACGCGGGCATAGGCGGCCGAACGGCTGATCTGGTCGGCATTCAGCTAAAAAGACTGGCGGAGCGTCACCAGGTGATTTGTATAACCCATCTTCCCCAAATCGCCTGCTACGCTCAATGGCATTACCAGGTGAAGAAACAGGCCGCGGGCGGCGAGACCACGACAAGCATTCGTGTGCTTCCCGAAGGAGAGCGGTGCGAAGAGCTTGCGCGCATGCTGGGGGGCGTTTCTATTTCGGAAAAAGCCCGCGAGCACGCAAGGGACCTGCTTCTCAAGGCGTCGGAAGTAATAGGGGTCAGCCATTGACAGTGGACAGGCCTGTCCACTGTCAATGGCTGACCCCTATTATGTACGCCATCAGATGACCCCCGCATCCAACAGCCCCGCCAGAATCTCATGGATATCCATATCCTTTTCCCTGAATCCCTCAAGCCCGAAAACCATATTGGCTTCAAGAACGCAGTACCCGCCGCCGTACTCGCAAATATCGAGGCCCGCCTCATCGAATCCGCAACGACGCGCCGCCCCGACGGCAAATTCCAGGGCTTTGTCAGGGATGCGGTCAAAACAGATCCGCCCCCCCTGCGAGACGTTGTTCCTGAAATCGCCCTCCTTGTGGATTCGCCAATAGGAATGGACGACTCTGCCCCCGATGACCACCACCCTCAGGTCCCGGTGAATCGGCAACAGTTCCTGTATGTAGGCCGGATTATGCTCTTCGAGGTACGTGGACAGTTCCGTCGGGTTCCGGATGAGAAAGACTCCCTTGCCTTGAGATGATCCAATCGGGGTCTTGGCGATAAAGGGATACTGAAAATCAGCCTCTGCCCCGCCGTACCGTTTCCGCCCATAGTATATGCGCGTTCTGGGGTGGGGTATTCCCAACAGCTCGAACAGCTCTGTTTGCGCAATCTTGTTTCCCAGAAAATCATAGTAATTCCCGGGGAAAACGTCCCTGCCCGAAGCGCGCAGGATGGCCTCATAGAACGGGCCCGGGTAGTAGATCCTGGCGGCCTCCGTAATCATCCGGCGCACATCTTCGGGATAATCGAGCCAGTTGGGGTCTATTCCGAAACAGGGAAGAGAGCTTTTTCGCATCCGTTTTCCGAGGGAGATCTTTGCCGGAAGGCTTGGTCCTTCGCCGTGACCGGCGGGATGATCCGGCGTCTCACGCGATAATCCACCGTGATCTTTTCCGGGTGTGGGTGTTGCCGCTATTCGCTGTCCTGCTTTGGTCAAACGGCTCATGGAAATATCGCACTTTCTTCCGAGTGACTTGGATGGCCCGTGGCGGGTCGTTTGCTTTCCGTTAGCCGCAAGGGCTCCATAAGCCCGTCATCCGCGCCGAAGGGGGCACGGCATCCCATGGACCCCGGCGAAGTGATCCGCATCCTGCATTAGAATACCTTTCTAACCCGGAATCCGCCGCCATAAAAGATCTTTCATGGACATCGGTCCGGGTGATCAGTATCTTCAAATCGGCAGGCGCTTTTGATGACGCATTAATCGCCGCGTGCACCGGCCCGGGCATCGCTATTGATTCGCCGCCTGCGTTACTCGTGTGAAGGACCGGAGGGTAACCTCTCCCGGTACCCGGCCCACCGGGGTGTACGGGGCTTTTTCTGTTCGGCCCTGTCCTGAAACTTCTTTCGAGGTAACCGAAATGGCAAATCTCAATGTATTGAAGAGAATCTCGGAGGCTGTTTGGGAAGTGCCGCCGTCCCATAAGGAAGGGATGCTTGTCCCGGCAAGGCTTTATGGCACCGAGGATATCGTCCGGGAAATGGATGAGGGTGTCGTGGACCAGGTGACCAATGTGGCCACACTGCCCGGAATAGTCAAATACGCTTACTGCATGCCCGATGGCCATTGGGGGTATGGTTTTCCCATAGGCGGAGTGGCGGCGATGGATGCGCGCTCCGGTGTCATCTCACCGGGCGGGATCGGCTTTGATATCAATTGCGGGATGCGGCTGGTACTTACCAGCCTCACTTTCGATGAAATCAGGGACCACCTGCGGACTCTTGTCGACAGGCTCTTCCTGCGCGTTCCCGCCGGAGTAGGCAG
This sequence comes from Syntrophobacter sp., assembly GCA_039679945.1. Lineage (GTDB taxonomy): Bacteria > Desulfobacterota > Syntrophobacteria > Syntrophobacterales > Syntrophobacteraceae > SbD1. The sequence goes on from JBDKTY010000276.1 coordinate 26,015, forward strand.
CAGCGGGTTTCTCAAACTGTCGCATGATGAGTTCCGCGAGGTAGTCCATCAAGGGGGGCGCTGGTGCGTCAGGCACGGGTATGGGTGGGAAGAAGATCTCGAACGTACGGAAGAGTTCGGCTGCATCCCGGGCGCGGATGCCTCCAAAGTCAGCCAGAAGGCCGTGGATCGCGGGTACAAACAGATTGGAACGCTGGGGTCGGGGAACCACTACCTCGAAATCCAGGTCGCGAGGAGTGAAAACGTTTTCGATCCCGTTCTGGCCAAAGCCTACGGATTAACCATGCCTGACCAGGTTGTCGTGATGTTTCATTGCGGTAGCCGCGGATTCGGCCACCAGGTAGCCACGGACTATCTCCAGATCTTCCTGAAAGTGATGGAAAGAAAATACGGCATAAGGATACTGGATCGCGAGCTTGCGTGCGCCCCATTTCATTCTCCGGAAGGACAGGACTATTTCGCGGCGATGAAATGCGCCATCAACATGTCCTTTGCAAACCGTCAGGTAATCCTGCATCGGATTCGAGAGGTTTTCTCGGATGTCCTGCACCGGGACCCGAGGGACTTGGGCATGCACCAGGTCTATGACGTAGCCCACAACACCGCCAGGCTGGAATCGCACATGGTCGATGGTCTGCCGAGGCAACTCCTGGTGCATAGGAAGGGAGCCACAAGGGCCTTCGGACCGGGCTCGATGGAGCTTCCAGCCATCTACCGCGAGACCGGGCAGCCGGTAATTATCGGAGGCAGCATGGAGAGCGGCTCTTATCTGCTTGCCGGGGTGAAAACGGGTGATCAGTCCTTTTTCAGTACGGCGCACGGAAGCGGCAGGGCCATGAGCCGCCGGCAGGCCAAGAGGATGTTCCAGGGGAAAACACTCCAGCGGGATATGGAACATCGCGGGATCTATGTTCGTACCGCATCCTGGTCGGGATTGGCCGAAGAGGCCGGCGCCGCCTACAAAGACATAGACCAGGTTGTCCACGCGACTGAACTGGCCGGCATCAGCAAAAGGGTGGCTCGGTTCATCCCCGTGGGGAATGTGAAGGGTTAGGCCGCCTGACATCCCTGGCGGGCGATTAAACCCTGGCGGTCTGATTATGCCGCGATACGGCCGCTTTCCGAGACTCCCCCACCGAAACGATCAGGCTCGTGCGCATTGGCGGGAAACTGGAGGGTCACCTGGAGCGGCTCGTTGAACATTCGCTTCAAAGCGAGGGAAAGGAGCAGGAATGCCCTACCGCTTCCTGGAAGAGATTGCCACGGCCGACGTCGCCTTCGAGGCCTGGGGAGAGACTCTGGGGGAGATGTTCACCGCGGCCGCCGATGCGACCATGAACACAATGGTGGCTGATCTCGAAGCGATAAGCCCGACGGAAAGCCGCCGGATCGACATCCGGGCCGATGCCATCGATATGCTCCTCTTTAACTTCCTCCAGGAGATAATCTACTACAAGGACGCGGACGAGATCCTGCTGCGGGTTTCCGAAGTTACAGTCAGCAACGGCAACGGCGCCTTTTGTGTTTCGTCAAAGTGCCGAGGCGAAAGAATCGACCCCGGCAAACATGACCTGATCGTGGATGTGAAGGCGGTCACCCTGCACAGGTTCAAGGTGGAGCAGACGGCACGCGGGTGGGAAGCCCTCGTTATCCTGGACGTCTGAGGCTGTCGGGCATTCCGTTGCGACTGACGCGCATATTGGACAACCGGCATGGATTGGTGGAAGTGGCGGGAATGGCTTGCGAATACGTGCTAACTCACCTGATACTCTGAATTTAAGCCATCCGTGGCTGACCTGCCCGAAAGGCTCGATGCCCGGTCCTCCAACGCAGAGAGTGCGGGAATGGGCAGGCCTGGGAATTTCCCTGTATTTGCTCTTATTCCTTGCTTCCAATGATCCTGTTGAGTTCCTCGATCAGCTTTTCCTGTGACTTTGAGCACTTTTCGCAAGAACTCAGGTGGTCGAGAAATGCAGTGATGTTCCATCCGTCATAGGTTTTTATTCCGATTTCGGCTGGATCGCGGCCGCAGAGCAAATTCAGCATATTCCCTCCTGTTGAAAGTGTGTGATCGTCTATTACCAAAAAGCATTGCCGCGGAATAGAAAAAAGATTGTTTGTGGATATCCGTTAAACGAATCCCATAAACGGCTCATCTGAACACCTACTTGACCATGGTGCCTCCGTACTTATTATTACAAGAGATTTGAGCTGTTAAGGCAAAACAGAGAACCTCTACTGGAGGACTGCAATGAGAGTAGCTCATATATTGACGATATTGGCCCTGGTTTTCGTCCTTTCCGGCTGTGCGGGGATGTCAAGGTCTGAGCAGAATATACTAGGCGGTGGGGCAATAGGCGCCGGCCTTGGCGCTGGAATCGGAGCGGCTGCTTTCGGCAACCCGGCGGCGGGCGCGGCAATCGGCGGCGCGGCCGGTATAGTCGGTGGAGCCATCAAGGACAGTTGGGAACGAGACAGGGGCTATCCGCCCTACTGATGAATCGGCCGGTACATGGCGGCAGTGTGGACAGCCCATCAATAACCGGGTGCAAACCCGTTTCCAACCTGAAGCAAATATTCATGGACATGCCCCGCGCGTATGAATGGGGGACTGGGAATGCGGCAATCCGCCGGTGCGGCGGGGCATGTCGGGTCCTATTTGAGTTTTTTGTCAACTATCACGATCCCGCTTTCCATGCGGATGGGAAATACGCAGCTAAACGAATCGACCCAGCGCCTGGCTGTCGGTTCGCTAATCTCCATTTCTTCCGCGATCCGGCCGATGGAGATGCGTCTGTATTCCCGCAACAGCTTATAGAGAATAACGGCATGGTCGCGCATTCTCCCGCGATGCCCCACCTTTGGCCTGAATTTGTTTTCCCCCGTTGCTCCTGGTTTGTGGGCCGTGGGGTGCTTTGAGACTTGGCTGGTCTTGCTATTCCACCTGGGGGGCACGTTCTGCCTCCGTGTTGTTTGTTTTCACGATTTTTGACAATTTCTCCACATCGAGCAGAAAAGAAGGGGATACAAGGTCCTTCCTCCCGATCTTTTCCGATATGAGATTAATATCGGGTTCGATCCGGAAATGATCCTCGCGAATACGCTTTATGCCGCAACGGGCGAGTTCGGAATCCGGAAGTCTTTTGAGCGCATTCCTGTCCAGGCGCTCCCGCGTTTCGATGCAGTCTTTCAATCCCAGCTTCTTCAGCGTTGCTATAACGGAATCCTGCAACTCTTCCGGTACCTCGATTCTCTCCGCGAGTTTGAAGGCAATCCGGCCGTAATGGAACTTCCTGCTGCGTTTCTTTCCGAATTCGCTTTTGTTCGAGAGGCAGAAGAGCTGCAGGGCGGATTCCAGGGCATGCCGCTGTCCCGAAATCTCCGAGATTTCCCGTGAAAACTCTCCGATAAGTCCATGAAGCTTCCGTCCCAGGGCGGAGGAAATGTCGGATATGGCCAGGTCCAGCCTCCCGATCTCTTCGAGCATCCTGTCTACATCGTTCCAGTTTTCTACGGTGCACATGCGATGGCTCCCAGGCTCTTGTTCAGTTCCCAGAGTATTTGAGGCCCAACTTCGCGCAATTCGACGCCGGCCCTTTTTCTAAGCTCCTCCAGCAGGAAAGCCATTGGCGCAAAGTCCACGGCAATAGTAAATTCACCTTTCCGGTCCTGACTCGCGCTCCCCAGCCTCTTCCTTCTTTCCCGGTGATAACACGCGCAGCACATCCCGCTTGCGACAAGCTTTTTCTGTTTTCCGCACTGTGAACACTTTTCAATCTTTTCCATGATGCCCTCCCACTCCGATTGTATTGATTTGTTACCAACATTTTGAACGGTTCTGACCAATGTTGCCAGTATGAACCATTATATTGGATATAATGCTTGACATTAAAACCGAGATTATATACTCTTCCGTACCATAATCCGGGGTACCGAGGAGAGGTTGGAGGTTTTGCCGAAGACGTCAGCCCTGTCGGCTTTGACTGCTTTTGCGATTTCGTCCATGATGCGCCGGCTGACCATCCGGCGATTTACGACAAGTGAAACGGAATTAGCGGAGACTCCCAATTTCTTGGCTATCGATCGCATTGAAACGCCTTCTCTCATGAGCGCTACCTTAATCTCGAACGGTGTCATTCTTGTCTCCCTTCACCAAATTATTTTATCAGCCGGGCTGATGCTAGCATCAAAGCGCTGGAAGTCAACCAAAATTTTTACCATTCATTCTAATTTTTTGGTTGCCTCCAACCCGCCGGCAGAGGTGATTCCCGAGATTGAATTCCATGATATTTCGCATGGTTTGACGGATATGATTCTGAAAAGTCTTCCGAAGGGGGTGTCATGCTTACCCAGAGACTGAAAAAAATAATACAAGATTCTGGTTTACCTTTGTCCCGCTTCGCCCAACAAACTGGCGTGTCCAAGAACACACTCATCAACTATCGGGACGGGGCTACTTCCCCCTCCGCCGAGTTTCTGGAATCAGTGTGCCGGGAGTTTACTGTCAGTCCGGGCTGGCTGCTCATGGGAGAAAGACCTGAAACGGCTGCGGATGTCGCGTGCAGCGGGCAGGACAGGTACGCTCAAAAGGAAGACTACAGTCTCATACCCCTCCTGGAGTCCCGCGTTACCGGTGGACCGGATGGGGAGATCCTCTACGAGGAAATCGCGGATTATTATCCATTCAAGCAGTGGTGGGTGGAGAAACTCGTGGGAAAGAGTCCGGACCGGTTCAAGGGGCTTATCCTGATGCGGGTCAGGGGCGATTCGATGTCTCCGACCATAAACCAGGGGGAAATCGCCCTGGTGGATACTTTCGAGGGAGAGCGTCTTCATGTGCTCACGGGCCGGATATATCTGGTCATCCTGCCTGATGGGACCGTTGCCTTGAAAAGACTCGTTTTGAGCGGAGATGCCGGCGGTCTGAAGCTTGCCTGCCTTTCGGACAATACGGCCGTCTACCGGCCGTTCGAATTCTCGCTGGACCCCGAAAAGCAACTCAAAACGTACATTCTCGGCCGGGTCCGGTGGGCCGGGAAAGAGTTCGACTGATACGGCGGGGGATTTCGAGCCGAGGTCAGATGACTTCCATGACGAAGCACTTCAAATATCTTGTCTCGGGCATGGAGAGGAGTGCAGGGTGGTCCAGGGCCTGCCCCTTGACCTGAACGAGCCTCAGACTTCGACCGCTCGCCTGGCCGGCTGCCAGCAGGGCTTCCCTGAAAAGCTCCTCGCCCATATGGTAGGAACATGAGCAGGTAATAAGAAAAGCGCCGGGCTTCAGGGCCAGCAGTGCTCGACGATTCAGGTCCATATAGCCTTTTCTGGCCACGGAGAGGGCGGACTTTGTTTTCGCGAATGCGGGCGGGTCCAGTACTATGATGTCGAAGTGCCCCGGGCGTACCTTTTTCAGGTAATCGAATACATCTCCCGCGGTAAACGAGCACCGGTCTTCGAAATTGTTGAGGAGTGCGTTTTTCCGTGCCTGTTCGACCGCCCTGGCCGATCCATCCACACCGACCGTTTCCGACGCGCCGCCGGCCGCCGCCGAAAGGCTCCATGCTCCGTTATAACAGAAAAGGTCCAGGACTCTTCGGCCGCGCGCCAGACGCCGCAATGCTTCGCGATTGTCGCGCTGATCGAGGTACATCCCTGTTTTCTGCCCTTCAAGAAGATCTACCTCGTAAACGATATCGCCGATTCGGACTACATGTTTGTCCGGAAGGTTTCCGAGAGCCACTCCCTTGTCCAGCGGGAGTCCTTCGATAGAGCGTGATGAAGTGTCATTGCGGAAGATTACCGCCGAGGGACGGAAGACTTCGGACATCAGGTCGAGCAGCAATGGCTCGAGCTTTGCCATCCCCAGTGTCCCGATCTGGTAGGCAAGGACATCTGCGTAGCGATCGACCACCAGCCCGGGAAGGCCGTCCGATTCTCCGAAAATGAGCCTGTGACACTCAGAGCCGGGATAAACGGCCTCTCGATAGCGGGCTGCCCTCAACATGGCTTCGCGGAAGAAATCCGCATCGGGTTTATGCCCGGGGGGGCATACCAACCTCACCGAAATGAGCGATGCCGGGTTGATGTAGCCGGAGCCGAGCGGGGCCCCTTTGGCCGAAAACACTTCGACCCAGCTCCCGGGCTCATAATCCGGCAGTTGATCCGCGATCTCATTGCTGAATACCCAACGGTGACCCTGCAGGATGCGTCGTTCACGGCCTGGATGAAGGTGTATGGAGTTCATGTTTATCTTTCCCGCGGGTTGTCCGGCGCACTGTCAAAAGGCGTCCCCAAACCCGTGATGGATTAATACCAGTTCGCGCCCCAAATGGGACATTCCCTCCCGTTCCCGCCGAGGTATCGAAGCATGAACGGGTCAATTCCGATCGGCATCTTCATTTTCAGGGCAGATTCATCTGGAACCCAACACCGTATAAGATCCGGCAAAAAAAATCCTCCCTCAAAAAGGGGAGGATAACTGAGCAGTCGAGGGCGAGCGGGTGAAACGCTATTTTGTAATCAGCCCCTTCTCCATCGCGAAAGCCGTAAGGGAGGAAGCACTGTGCAGGTCCAGCTTTTTCATCAGGTTGGCGCGGTGTTTTTCAACCGTTTTTGCGCTGATGCAGAGGTAATCCGCTATGTCCTTGTTCTTATACCCTTCGGCAATCATCTTCAGTATTTCACGCTCCCGCTGCGTGAGAGTGTCCCATGAGGTCGATGACTTGATAGTCTTTCTTCCTTCCAGGTACCCCTCGATCACTTTTTCCGATATCCCTGGACTGAGGTAGCTCTTGCCCGAGAATACGTTATCGATCGCAAGCATAAGCTCGCTGTGAGTTGCATCCTTGAGGATGTAACCGTCTGCGCCGGCCTTCAGAGTAGCCAATATGTATTCCTCGGTCTTGTGCACCGTGAGAACGAGGATTTTGGTGGCCGGACATTGCTTCTTGATCTCCTGGATTGCCCCCATCCCATTCATCCTCGGCATGGAAAGGTCCATGAGGATCAGGTCCGGTTTGAGCGATTCCACGAGGCGAATCGCCTCCAGTCCGTCGCCAGCCTCGCCCACTACCTCAAAATCAGCGTTTGAGGACAGGAGCATCCTCAAGCCTTCCCGGAGGATAGTATGGTCTTCCGCGACTACGATTCGTCTTCTATCCATGCTTGAACCTCTGTTTTTTGGAGCGCTGGCTCCGGTAGCAATTATCCAGAAAACCACTCGATCGCGATGGACACAGCAATTCAACTATATAATGCTAATACAATAATCGGTCCACACTTGGTAGTATTTTTTCCATTCGTTCGCCATTGCAGAGAGGTTCCAGGAAAAAATAATTGCGGGAGAATACAGTGTCTCCCCTTCGAAAATTACTGTGTGTAACGTATTTACCTATTCTTTCACTCACGCTAATTTGCGGCCAGAGATGGGAAAGCGTTGGGCAGGGGATAGAGGCGGATCATGCCTGCCCGATTTAGAATCGACTCCCGTGGAGATAAAAATGTGTTTTGTTCTGCTCGTGGAAGATAACCTGACGTTTCGTGCATCCCTTAGAGAGATGCTGGCAATGCGATTTCCGGATATGGGCATCGAAGAAGCCTCTAACGGCGACGAGGCAATGCATATAATAGACAGGCATGAACCCGCCCTTGTGTTTATGGACATCAAGTTACCTGGCAGAAACGGTCTCGAGCTGACCAGGACGATTAAAAACTCAAATTCCGAAATAGATATAATAATTCTAACGAGCTACGAAATACCTGAATACCGGGAGGCTGCATTTCGCAGTGGCGCGAGCCACTTCTTCACGAAGGGAAACGCCAAGAGTGAGGATATTGCCGCCGCGGTCAGTTCCGCCCTGGAGCAGAAAGGCATACCGGGCTTCGCGGTGGCGGGTTAATCAGCCGGATAACAATTTCCATATTTCCTTCAACCCTGTGCCGTTAATGTCTACATGAATGCGTTGGCAAAAATACTACTTCTATCCTTATAAATAGGGTAAAGCCTGTATTTCTTTTTTCGTTGCCACAAGGATAATGGTACGCGAATCGGTATTCCGATGTCTGGATAATTGACGGCAAACCGCCAGGAGGGGAAAATGAGCGGATTACACGTGGCAGGCCATCTTTCGGTGGATGAAATAAAGATGAAGATGCAGATGAGCGCCGGCTTCCTGAAATTTCAGAAGTGGCTGGTGATCTACAATGTCATGGTCGATCCTCGGCCTATTTCGGAAATCGCCATGCACATAGGGCTTTCGGAATCCAGCGTCTACAGGATAATCGCGGAGTACAACAACAGCGGTCCGGAGGCTATCGATGCCATCAGGAAAATGGCGCCGCATATGTGGTACGGGCAAAATGCAACGTCCTACTCGGCATAGGGTGCTTACTCCCACACCCGAATCAGCCGTCAGGCGCCGAATAATCACCGGCCCTGAGCATGGGCAGCCGTTTGGCGGCTTGTCCGCGGCCGCCGATGCTCAGGACAGCCGGTTCCGATAATCTTCATACCCGAACCGGCGCACGATCCGCACACTGCCTCCCAAATCCCTGACCCCGATAGATGGAAGTTTCACACCGTTGAAGGTGTTATTCTTGACCATCGAATAGTGCGCCATATCGAGGAAAACTACCCTGGATCCGATGGTGAGAGGTTCGGGAAAGGAATAATCTCCAATTACGTCCCCGGCCAGGCAGGTGTGGCCTCCGAGCCTGTATGTATATGGATACTCGCCCGGCTCCGAGGCCCCGGCAATCTCCGGTCTGTAGGGCATCTCCAGTACGTCCGGCATGTGGGCCGCGGCCGATGCATCCAGGATGGCGAGGTTGCGCTCATTTTTGAGCACATCCACGACGGATGCAACCAGAAACCCCGTATTGAGGGCAACTGCCTCGCCCGGTTCAAGGTAAACCTCAACCCCGTACCTCGACTTAAAATCCCTTATGAGACCGCACAGGAGTTCAATATCATAGCCCGGCCTCGTGATATGGTGTCCGCCGCCGAAATTCACCCACTCCATCTCATGGATAAAAAGGCCGAATTTATCCTCGACCACTTTCAGGGTCCGTTCCAGCGAGTCCGCGCCCAGTTCACAAAGATTATGAAAATGCAGGCCGGAGATGCCCGAAAGACTTTCGGGCCGGAAATTCTCGCGTGTGACTCCCAGTCTGGAACCGGGGGCGCACGGATCATAGATGGCCGTTTTTACCTCGGAATGTTCCGGATTAATCCTGATTCCGAACTTCGTGCCGCGTAAATCGCCGGGAATGAGTGTCCGAAAGTGTTGCCATTGCGAAAAAGAATTGAAGACGACGTGGTTGGAATAGCCGAGAATTTCTTCAAACTCCTCTTCGATATAACCGGGAGAAAAGATGTGGACCTCTTTTCCGAATTCCTCGAACCCGAGTCTCGCCTCGTGAAGAGAACTCGCGGCAATGCCGTCTAGATATTTGGAGATCAAGGGGAACAGACTGAACATCGCAAAGCCCTTCAGGGCAAGCAAAACCTTGCAGTTTGCCTCCTCCCCGACGCGATGAAGAATTCGGAGATTATTCTCCAGGAGTTCCTCATCCACTATATATGAGGGTGTTTCCACTGAGGCCAAATCGTTTAGAAGCTTGCTGTCCACGGTCAAATCTCGTTTCCTCGGGCCGCTCGGGCGTGGTGACCGAGTGGATTTGCATTCAGGATGTCACTTTTCGAACTCATACTATTTCGCGTTCAAGATGATACATCCCCCGTTCGCCCGTTTAGTCCCAAAAGACCTCCGTCCAGGGCAGACCATAGCGGGCAAGGTCAGCCATGAACGGGTCGGGGTCCATCTGTTCCATATTGAAAACCCCTTGTCCTTTCCAGGCCCCCGTCAGCATCATCTTGGCGCCGATCATCGCCGGGACCCCCGTGGTATAGGAGATCGCCTGGGCGCCGACTTCCCGATAGGCGGCTTCATGGTCGCATACGTTGTAAATGTAATACTTGCGCCACTTCCCGTTTTTTGTCCCTTCCATCATGCAGCCGATGTTGGTTTTGCCCTTGTAGTTAGCCGCCAGGCTGGCCGGGTCGGGGAGCAGGCTTTTCAGGAATTGGAGAGGAATGACCTCGATGCCTCCATACGGTACCGGATCGATCCTCGTCATGCCGACATTTTGCAGGACACGCAAGTGGGTCAGGTATTCCTGGCCGAAAGTCATCCAGAAACGAATTCGCCGAAGCCCCGGTACGTGTTTCACAAGCGATTCCATTTCCTCGTGATACATCAGGTACATCTCCCGCGGTCCGATTTCCGGAAAGTCGAACGTATCGTGAACGGACAAGGGGTCTGTTTCCTTCCATTGCCCTTCTTCCCAGTACTTGCCTCGCGCTGTGACTTCCCGGATGTTGATCTCGGGGTTGAAATTCGTCGCGAAGGCATGTCCATGCACTCCGGCATTGCAGTCCATGATGTCGATGCGATGGATTTCATCGAAATGGTGCTTCAGGGCATGCGCGCAGAAAACATTCGTGACGCCGGGGTCGAAACCGCTTCCGAGCAGTGCCATGAGGTTTGCCCGCTTGAATCTTTCCTCGTATGCCCATTGCCATGTGTAGGAGAAAGCAGCCTCTTCGGGCGGTTCATAATTCGCTGTATCGAGATAGTTGACTCCCGTGAGCAGGCAGGCGTCCATGATGGACAGGTCCTGGTAGGGAAGGGCAACATTAATGACCAGATCGGGGGAAACCCGCCGGATGAGGGCGGCGGTTTGCTCCGGGTCGTCCGCGTCGATCTGGGCCGTCCGTATGGGTACCGGTAGGCGCTTCTTTATCTTTTCACATTTGTCGATGGTCCTGCTGGCAAGCGTTATTTCGGAGAAAACCTCGGGGACTTGCGCGCATTTGTGCGTAACCACACTCCCTACTCCACCGGCACCAATGATGAGGACCTTGCCCATTATTTATTCCCCCAATTTTGCTTTATGTTTGCTTCCGAGTGTGCTTTAAGAAATGGGAATCTGCCGCAAGCGTCAAGACTCGCATCACCGATACTATAAACTCTTTATTATAGAATATCAGGTAAGCGAGTCAATTGCCGAAACCAGCAAACCAGCTCGCCTGTCCACCCCCCGGACAAAATCAGGGCCTTTGCGGGCCCTCGGGATATACCACAATGGATGATTATTCGCTGTTTAAGAAGAAGATTCAGCATCGGTGGGAAATACTGGAAGAAGCCATTCAGGAACTTGAAAAAGCCGGCGCGGCCGAAACCCGGACTGTTCAGTGCTGGCGCAATCACCTCAGTGACATCGGCCAGTCCATGGAAGACCCCTTCTTGCGTATTGCCGTCGCAGGTTCCGTGAAATCGGGGAAGAGCACCCTCATAAATGCGATGCTGGGCGAAGACCTCTTGAAAAGGGGCGCCGGAATCATCACGGCCTTCCTCACGCGGATCATAAGCGCCGATGATCCGGGTGGATGGGTTGAACTCAAGTCCTGGCAACAGATCAATGACGAAGTGAATGCCAGCCTGCATATGCTCCCCTTATTCGATGACCGCGAAAGTGCTCGGCCACTGGATATTCGCGATCCCGAGGACAGGACCCGACTCGGGTTTTGGCTGGACAGGATGAGGTCCGAGTGGCTCCAGTCGAGGGGCGGTATTGATCCTCATTTCCTATTCCTCGAGCGCTGCCTGCAAGGTTTTGACCTGATTCGGGAGGAAATAGGCGACGAGATCCGTCGCACCGCTTTTGACAAGGTCAATCTTTCACGCCATCAGCTCTATGTCGGCGAGGAAAGCAGGTCGGTATGGGTGCGGGACATCGAGCTCTATCATCCGGTATCGTGGCTGGGAGAGCGCATCGAGTTGGCCGATTGCCAGGGGAGTGATTCACCCAATCCCACCCATTATGAATTACTCCAGAAATACCTGCTCCAGGCCCACTTCATCATCTATGTGATAAGCAGCCGCACGGGTCTTCGCGAGGCAGACTTCAAACTGCTCAATCTTATCAAGGCGTTGAGGATGTTTCCTCAAACCCTTTTTGTTCTGAACCTCGATCTCGATGCGCATGCCGACAGGGACGAGCTCGATAAATGCATCGAGCGGGTTCGCTCGGAACTTTCCTGGATGGTGCCCGATCCCCGGCTTTTCGCTTTCTCGGGTCTTTTTCATTTGCTCAGGCAACTCGGGGAGAAATCACCCAAGCCGGACCGCCGGCGCATGAAACTCTGGAAGGAGTCCAAAGCGCTCACAAAAGCGGCCGAAGGCGGGTTCTCGGCCTTCAAGAAGGAACTCGACCTTCGCATCAATGCTCGAAAATCACAGGTGCTTCTCGGGTTCGGTTTCAGCCGCCTGGAAATGGTTGCGGCGAACATGCTCGATTCCGTGTGCCTCCGGCATTCCGTCCTCGAACAGAACGCCGGTGCGGTGCGTCAGACGGCCGAGCAGCTCCAGAGCAGGCATTCCGCTCTCCAGTCCACTCTGGAAAGCCTTGCCGATGCCGTTTCCGGCTTGAACCAAAACCTGAAGGGAGAACTTGGGGCAAAGATCGACAGTTTTTTCGATCCTGCTGCCGGTCCTGTCGTACGGGAGGCTATTGACATAGTTGAACGCTCCGCTTACACGCGTCTGCGAGAGTACGAGGACGCCGATTATGCGAGACTTATCCGGGAATACTACAGCTTCTATCTTGATTTCCGGCGTGAGCTGATCGGCCGCCTCACTGACAGGGTCAACCTCGGCATTATGGAGCTGGTCAAGGACGAAGAAGCCTTGTTGCGTCAAAGGATCAAGGAATCGTCCCGAACCATGTGGGGCTTTTTCGATGCCGCTCTTGCCGATTACAGGCGGGATATACTCGGACCGGAGATACAGGCATCCGGTACATGGACGGCAAGCGCGGGAGTCGAACCGGACTTTTCCGGTATCGCCCTGCCGCCTCCCTTCAGCGCATTCCTGGACAGAGGCGGTATCGTGCGCGGCATTCTTTTCATAAAGTTCGGCATCACTTCCCTGTCCGGAGTTCTTCACGGTATCAGGGCGAAAATGCGCAAGAGCCTCCTGCGCGGCTCGGATAACGGATCGATGGAGGAACTTTTCGAGCATGCAAGGCAGAAGGCCCGTAGCGAAGCGAAATCGGAACTGCTGCGGGCGATTGGTGATTTCAGGGAAAATCTGAAAGGGACCTATCTCTACCGGATAATTGACGAAGGCTGCATCTTCCTGCTCCGGGAGTTCAAGGCACGGGCCGAGATGGTGCAGGCGGACTTTGTAAACCTGCTGCGGCAAAGCCAGTTGCGTGGCGAGGAAAGGCTGGCGGCGCTGGAAGTGCTGGCCAGTTCCCGTCAGATTGCCTCGGCCATGATCGACGATCTGGCGGAACTCAGGCGCGAGGTGCTGGAGGGACTTCCAACCCGTACGGAACAGGAAAGTCCCCGGGAACGGGAGCTTCCAGCGTGAGGGGGACCCTGGTAGCGGGATGAAGCAGTACCAGGCGGAAGGCGTGAAGCATGAGCCGTTTGGCCTGCCTTCCTCCATGTGCGCGGTCGCCCAGGATGGGATGGCCTTCCGCGGCAAGGTGTATTCGTATTTGATGCGTCCTGCCGGTGAGGGGAGTTGCCAGTACGAGCGTGCGCGTTTCCGGTGCCCCGGCGGCACGATGACCGGATTGATCTGTTTTCCGCACTGGGAACACTTCTCGATCTTCTCCATGATACGCCTCCCGATCGGCGCCCGTGCCCTGATCGACTCTCATCCTGCTCCCGACCTCCCCATTGCTGAAATGATCGTCTCTTCCTTCAACCGGTGATAACGGCCGGGCAAGGGAGGCGCCGTACCCGGACATCCGGGACGGGCCCTGCGATTCGTCCCGGCCGCGGTACAGGACGCGGAACTCGGTTACGGCGTTTTTCCCTCCGCCGTCAGGTGCGGCACAGTACCTGTTCCCAATCTTCGCGATGCCAAGATCAGTGGTCCACCGGTCCGAACCGGGGCTGCCCTCGACCCATGCGAGGTACTCCTTGCGGATGAGCTTCTCCTGGAATGCAGCCCCGAGCGCTTTGTTAATCTTCTGCTCCAGCGCGAAGAGCATTACTCCGCTCGTTTCCCTGTCCAGCCTGTGGTGCAGTGCCGCGTGGCGGCCGGGTCCCCCCTCCTTTTCCAGGAATCGCAGAAGTGCGGCATATATATTGTTGTACGCGTCGGAAGGGGTTTGCTGGCTGGGAATGCCGGCTTCCTTGTCATAGGCGAGAAGGAAGCGGTCGCGATAGAGGATCCGGTTTGGGTCGATCTGAAAGAACCTGGTTGGACCGTGTGAGGGAAAAGTGACGGATATCGCCTCCCCACCGCTGATTATTCTGGATGGATCACGTTCGATTCGCCCCTGAACGTAAACGGAGCCAAAATCGATAAGGCCCGCGGATTCGGCGAGAGGGACCTTGAGATAGCTTGAGACGATCTGGTCAAGCCTTTTGCCCCTGTCTTCCTCCCGAGCGCTCCACCTGAAAGCGGAACTCAGGCCGGGAGACGACGCCCGACCCCCGGAAGAAGATGCGCGGCCGCCAGGAGATGATGAGCGAGTGCCGGGTGATGATGAGGAACCCACGGGTGATGATGAGCGACTGCCGGGAGGTGTCCCTTTATTCATATTCATACCGTGATATTTCTCGGGAAGCCGCGGATTCCGGGAATGAGCAACCGCAAGGCTGTTTTTCGACTACGCCTTACCACGCGAATGCCGGGTTTACTCCGCTCCCAGGAAACAGCTTTTGAGAGTGAGCGATATCAAACACTTACATGGTGTCTGAAACATGCACGCCGTCATTCCCGCTAAAGCGGAAATCCAGGGCTCTTAAAGCGTAAGGTACCATATTTTGAGCGATTTTTTCTCTCGGCATGTCCGAGATTGAGCCCGGTAGATTCTATGATGGAAGGGATCCTTTGAGCCCGGTAGCCCTGTAGGTTGGGGTGAGCGGAGCGAACCCCAACATTGGGCTTTGGCCATTCGAACCCCAACATTTTCCACACGCGTGGGTGTTGGGGTTCGCACCGCTCACCCCAACCTACAGGCTGTTTCCTGGCTACGCCTTGCCACGCGAAAGCGGGGCTTACTACGCTCAGGGCGAACGGGGTACACACCGCATTCCCGGGCTAGTCCTCGTCCAGACCGGGCATGGCGCCCGGACCGGGCGACGGCGCATCCAGGGATGGATCATCTCCGGAACCGTGCTCCTCTGCCATGGCCTCTTCCATCATCTGGTCCACGTCGATATCTTCATCCATCTCCTGGCTCATTGATTTCATCCACCGGGCCATGCTCGCCGGGTCGTTTTCGTCCAGGCCCGAGAGGCGCGACGGATCGGCGAGCCGTTCCATCCTCGTCTCCTCCGAGAGACGAACCCTCACGCGAGAGGGAATCCGGCTGGTCGCCTCACTGCCGCAGTGGCTGCAGACAGGGGTAAACTCTTCACCGACCCTGAAGGTGATAACCTCGGATTTCCTGTTGCATTTGCCGCATCGGTATTCATAGATAGGCATGGGAATTCCTGATCAGAGTAAACAAAATCGCGTTGAACCCGGTTGAGGAGCGGCCCTCGCCATGTTCGGCCGCGACTCTTCCATTCAGCTCTCCGGGCCAATGGTCCCGGACTCCGTGCTTCACCCGTTCGCGCGGGTACTGTCAGGGAGCCGCCCGGCGGCCACTGTCTTAGAGAATTACATACTTTTTGATAGTGTACACCACCTCGTCTGGATCGTCCAGAATGGTAAGAAAATCCAGGTCGTCGGGAGAAATGAATTTGCCGCTCATCAGGGTCCCGCGAATCCATTCCACCAGACCCGACCAGTATTCCTTTCCGACAAGAATGACGGGAAAGGGCTTTATGCGCCTGGTCTGGATGAGGGTCAGCGCCTCGAACACCTCATCAAGTGTTCCAAATCCGCCGGACATCCCGATATATGCCTGCGCATACTTGACAAACATGACTTTTCTGACGAAGAAGTACTGGAAGTTGAGCTGCAGCGTGGCATAAGGATTCGGGTTTTGCTCGAGAGGCAACTCAATGTTGAGGCCCACCGACTTTGCTCCGCCTTCCTTGGCTCCTTTGTTTCCAGCCTCCATTACACCCGGCCCTCCGCCGGTGATAATGTTGTAGCCATGTTGCGCAAGCTTGCGGGCGATCTCCACCGTTTTTTCGTATGTCTCCTCACCGGGTTTGATGCGAGCCGAGCCGAAAATCGAGACAGCGGGATAGAGGTCGCCCAGGGCCTCGAATCCATCCACGAATTCCGCCAGTATCTTGAACAGGCGCCAGGAATCACTAATGGTCATTGCATCGATCACGTACTGTTTTTCGGTCATGGACAGGTTCCTTCCGAAGCGGATTGAATGTGAAATACCATGCCAATATCGGTCGATACTGACCGATCTCTGTTGTCTTTGCGGCACTGAACGGCTACAGTGGAGCCATTCCATTTTCAGAGCCGAGGGGAGCTTACCGCCGCATGCCGCTCCTCGGCACGTCCATGGGCATTGCCCGGGTTTTGATCGTTTCTTTTGCTCGTTATTGAATATATTCGCGAGAAGAGAAAGATTATATTAGGTACTTGAAAGCCGAACAAGCTTTGAGTCGTTACCGCCGGAAATGCGAGCGCCCGGAAGATACATCCGCGGCATCTCCTGGTGATTCGACGCCGGAGCATGAGGAAATAGTATTTGAACGGGCAGCGCGAATAAGCTATTTTGCGGGCAGATGCCCTTTATAGGCTCTATCGATCGCCGGGCTTTCCTTGACGGCATAGGGGCAAGCTTCAGGCAATAAGGAGGAGTTGATGGAGATGAGGGAATTCGTGAGAGCGGCGATAAAGAAAGTAGGCCAGAAAATGCATGATGGCGCTCTCGATAAACACGAGGAAGGTTATGGCGACTCTGAGGAGATGCTTCTGGACTGGATCTGGATCGAACTGAAGGAGGAATCCCCGGACAAGGATGCCGTGGTGAATATGGATCTGGATGATCTTTATGAAGTAATTGAGAGTTCGGCTGACATGTATGAGGACTATCACATATTGCTCGAATCGATCAAAGCGGAAGTTGACCGGTAGTCAGACACCGGCGACAGCAACCCTCTTCACCCAACGAAGCGCTCCCAGTGAGCGCTTTTTTCATCATCATATTCCCTGCATCACCCCATATGCCGTTATAGGTTGCGTCATTGAATTGACTGCCAGCCCCTGCTTATGTCGTATATGTGCCGGCTCCAAATATCGCCGGAAACTACGCCTCATTTCGAACCGCGAGTTCCTTGCCGCCTTTGAAGTGACAAGGTGTTGACTGCTTGAACCGGGTTCTGGACCGAAGCGGATAATGAAGCATGGTAATTAACAGCCGATCCGGAGCGGGATTGACAAATTCCCACTATTTGTTCAATGTCCCGTATGAGTATCTCGGAAATCAAATCACTCATCGGACCATTTCTTAATATCCGTGGTCTGGAGTGCAGTCATTGATGGCTTGCATTATTTTGCCTTCCAGGCCTGATACTTTTTCGCGTTCAAAACGTTACATCCCCCATTCGCCCTGAGCGGAGGTAAACCCCGCATTCGCGTGGCAAGGCGTAGCCGGGAAACAGCGCTGTGTCCGCTCGATTCCAGCCCGTTCCACCCTTCGGCACGCTCAGGGCGAACGGGGGGAAGTTCCTGTTCCGGAATGGCGTGACCCGGATCTCCACCGGTTATGTAAGCCTTCGATATTGCTCACTCTCAAAAGCTGTTTCTTGCGCGGTATCGAAGGGTGGAACGGGCCGATTTTCATCGGCATCTTCATTCTCGGGGTAGATTCATCTTGAACGCAATTCCGACTATGAAAAGGAGCAAGCCATGGAGGCCTCCTATATTGAAGCATACCGTAGCGGGCGGCTGGAAGAATCCCTGAGGCGAGCCGCGGGTTGGATGAAAAAGTGCACGTTGTGCCCACGTCTCTGCGCTGTTGACCGCATGTCGGGAGAGACGGGTTATTGCGGGACCGGGCGCTTTGCCGAGGTGGCGAGCTACGGGGCTCATTACGGCGAGGAGCGCCCGCTTGTTGGCCGGAATGGCTCCGGAACGATCTTCTTTTCGCATTGCAACCTCTATTGCATTTTTTGCCAGAACTACGACATCAGCCATGGCGGAGAGGGCAGGCCGGTGAGCCCCGAGGAGCTGGCGGAGGTTATGCTGGTCCTTCAGCAAAAGGGTTGCCACAATATAAATTTCGTTACGCCCTCGCATGTCATATTCCAAATATTGGAGGCGCTTCCCATCGCCATCGAGAAGGGATTGCGGGTTCCCCTCGTCTACAACTGCGGCGGATATGAACGTATAGCAGCGCTTAAGCTTTTGAGCAGAGTTGTCGATATTTATATGCCGGACTTCAAGTTCTGGGACTCCGCCATTGCAAAAGAGCTGTGTGACGCACCCGATTATCCGGATCGTGCCCGGGGGGCTCTGAAAGAGATGCACAGGCAGGTCGGCGACCTGGTTCTTGATAGAGCGGGCGTGGCCCGGAGAGGGCTCCTGGTGCGCCACCTCGTCATGCCGAACGGGGTCGGAGGGACATCGGAACTGGTGGAATTCCTGGCCAGGGAGGTTTCACGCGATACGTATCTGAACGTCATGGACCAGTATCACCCTTGCGGGGAGGCGCGCCAAAAGCGCTCGATCAACCGCGCGATCACTTCCGAGGAGTTCCGGGACGCCCTGGAGGCGGCCCGTAAAGCGGGTATAACCCGGCTTGATGACCGGCATCGGCATTGGGTCCAATTGGAGTTCTAATACGAAATTTGCGGTCAGGTGACTGCCATTTGCCGCCCCGGGGCTGGCGACATTTTGAACGCGGCGCTGTCCGGTTCACTGGGCATGCGCTTTGGGTACAAATTTTGCATAAAGCCGGAGTGCGAGACTCCGCAGTTTAGGTGGATTGGATTGCCTATTCCTATACCAAACTTATCGAGGGGAGTTCATGGCAAAAATTGATGCCTTTTTCAAACTGGTGAACGAGCAGAAAGCATCCGATCTTCATCTCGTTTCAGGCCAGCAACCGGTGCTGAGAATCCGGGGTGACCTCGAACGCATAAAATATAAAACACTCGATGACAATGAACTCCGGTCGATGCTCTATGAGATTACCCCGGAGGACAAGATCAAGATCTTCGAAGAAACCGGGGACCTGGACTTCTCCTATGAGATTCCGGGACTGGCCAGGTACCGCGCGAATTTCTTCATGCAGAAAAATGGAATCGGCGCCGTTTTTCGTGAAATTCCAAGTGAGATCCTGTCCGTCGAAGATCTTGGTCTTCCTCCGGTAGTAAGCCGCCTCGCCCATCTTCCCCGCGGACTGGTGGTCGTAACGGGTCCGACCGGCAGTGGAAAATCCACTACCCTGGCGGCGATCATCGATGAGGCGAACCGCAAGCGCAAAGACCACATAATCACGATCGAAGATCCCATAGAATTCGTCCACCAGAGCAAGAACTGCGTTGTAAACCACAGGGAAGTGAGCACACATACCCGTAACTTCACCGCGGCCCTCCGAGCGGCCCTTCGCGAGGACCCGGATATAATTCTGGTGGGTGAAATGCGCGACCTGGAAACGATAAGGCTTGCCATTGAAGCGGCCGCGACCGGCCATCTCGTGTTTTCAACCCTCCATACGACAAGTGCCGCTAAAACGGTTGATCGCATGATCGAAGTCTTTCCAGTGGGTGAGCAGGCCCAGATTCGCTCAACGCTGGCCGACGGTATTCGGGCGGTGGTCTCGCAGGCCCTTTTCAAGCGACTCGACGTCAAGGGCCGAATCCCGGTGCTCGAAATACTCATCGCTACCCATGCGGTGCGGGCAATGATCCGGGAAGCGAAAACACACCAGATCCCCTCGGCTCTTCAGACCGGCAAGAAATACGGGATGCAGACCCTGGATGATTCCATCGCGGCCCATCTAAGGTCCGGAAGAATCAGTGCGAGCGAAGCGTACATGAAATGTGTCGATAAGGAGAAGTTCCGTCAGTACCTGACCGAGCCTCCCGAGGACTTCACGGAAGTATAAGCGGGCTCGGCGGGACGGACTTTCCGTGCCCGGAAAGAGGGCAGATCCCGAAACCATGCATGAGGGGCCGCCGCGCGAAACGACTGATTGCTTCAACGAACCCGCGCCTCTTGCATGGATGGCGATGAACGCGGCCGGATAGAAACGGATAGATAAGGTCCTTACACAAGGAGAATACTGATTATGAGACGGGCGGAACTGGATGCATTCCTCACGCGCATCCTGGATGAGAGTCCCCAGGCCTCCGATATTAACTTTACGGTGGGAAAACCTCCGCAAGTAGAAGTGGATGGATTGCTGAAGCCGGTCTGCCTCGACTTCGGGATCAGCAAGCTGACACCGTTTCATACGGAAACGATCGCATTGAATCTGGTGGGAAACGACCGGCGCGGGATAGCGCACCTGCTCACGCAAGGGTCCTGCGACATCTCCTACCATCTGCCCGGACGGGCGCGGTTTCGCGTGAACGTATTCTCCCAGCGCGGCACTTATTCAATCGCCATGAGGCAGCTTCCGACCAGGATTCCATCCATTGACGAACTGAAGCTGCCGCCTGTTCTCAAGCAGGTGGCGGAAGAAAAATTCGGGATCATCTTCGTCACCGGGGCGACCGGAAGTGGAAAATCCACCACACTGGCGGCCGTGCTGAATGAGCTTAACCTTAGCAAACCCTACCACGTGGTCACCCTGGAAGACCCCGTCGAATTTATCCATCCACAGCTTAAGGCGACCTTTAACCAGAGAGAACTGGGGTTGGACTTCGATGCCTTCGCGAATGGGCTCCGGGCCGCGTTGCGCCAGGCCCCGAAGGTGATCCTGGTGGGGGAAATGCGTGACCGCGAGACAGTCGAGATCGGCCTGAGCGCCGCGGAAACCGGGCACCTGGTCCTCACCACGCTGCATACCATGGATGCCGGTCAGAGCATAAACCGCATCATCGGTATGTTCGAACTCGAGGAGGAACGGCTTATCCGTATACGGCTCGCGGATACTATCCGGTGGGTAGTTTCTCAAAGATTGCTGCCCAAACTGGGCGGGGGACGCGTTGCGGCCATGGAAATAATGGGTTCGAGCCTCCGGGTGAAGGAAGCCATAATCCAGGGTGAATCCGAGGGCAAGACCTTCTACGAGATGATGCAGCAGGGCAGACCCTTCGGCTGGACTACTTTCGACGAGTGCATCGTCGGCCATTACGAGGAAGGTCTGATCAGCGAGGAGATTGCTCTCGCCTATGCTACCAGACGGCCCGTGGTGAAGCGTGGAATTGACCAGATCAGGTCGGCGCGTGGTGAAAAGACCAGTGATATCGAGGGCCTCAAAATGGATCGTGACTATTCCCGATCGATTTGATCGGCAGACTCTCCTGGGATTCAAGAGGCGAACCGGCCCGGCAAAAAGGCCCGTTCGCCTTTTTCCTTTGGCCGGCGGGGGAATCGGCGTTATTCTATGGTTGATAGCTCCGGGCGGCTTCTTGTCCGGTACCTCCTCGACTAAAAATTACCTGGTCTGATCGCAACTGAAGGGCTGGAAAACCGGCCCGCGCGCAAGGCATTGTGGAAGGGTTTTGCCGCATGCTCCTGAAAGAGACGGGTGAGTTCGGCCTTATAGGCCTCATTTCGCGGCTGCTTCCCGCTTCTCCGCCGGATGTGGTTGTCGGAATCGGTGATGATGTCGCCGTTTTGAAGACCTCCGGTCCCGAATACCTCCTTGCCACGTGTGACGCCCAGGTGGAGGGCGTTCACTTCAATCGCGACATCATAAGTCCCTATCAGTTGGGGCGCAGGGCCATTGCGATCAACGTGAGCGATATTGCCGCCATGGGCGGGAATCCGCTGTGGGCGCTCGTGTCCCTCGCAATACCGGAAACAACGGAAATCGGCTACATCGAGGAACTCTACCGCGGTATGCGCGAACAGGCGGGACTCGCCGGCGCTGCAATCGTTGGCGGCAATCTCAGCCGTATCATGAGCGGGTTCGTGATTGACATTACTCTGCTCGGACAGACTGCTCCCGATCGGCTCGTTCGGAGAAGCGGAGCGAAACCGGGTGATGCCGTGCTCGTGACCGGGTTCCCCGGGGAATCGCGAGCGGGGCTGGAACTCGTGCGCCGTCCCGATCTCGATGTGAGCACTCGTTCCAGGGCGTCGGCAGTGGAAAGACACCTGACTCCTCAGCCCCGTCTGAGGGAAGGTCAGATCCTGGCCCGCTCCGGTCTTGTACACGCCATGGTGGATGTCAGCGACGGGGTTCTCGCCGATTTGGGGCACATCTGCGAAGCCAGCCGGGTGGGGGCGGTGGTTGGAATCGGGGGGCTTCCGCTGAGCGATGCGGCCATGGAAATATGCGCCGCCTCGGGCGAAGAGCTGCTGGGCTGGGTGCTTTCGGGAGGTGAGGACTACGAGCTTCTCTTCTCGGTTGAACCCGGAGATGTTCCGCGCATTCAAAAACTGCTGGAGGATGAAACAGGTCTGCGGTGCAGCCGGATAGGGACAATCACGGATGAGGCCGGGGCCGTGCGGCTTGTTCACCCCGACGGAACGGAGGCCGGCCTGGCCAAGGGCCGGAGAGGGTGGGACCATTTCGCGGGTCAATAGCATCTGGCGCTGATCAGGTTCAGGGCGGTCATGATCTTTGGGAACGCCCCACAACGATGAAAGCGGAAAATTGAAATAAGGCTTTTATGATGACCATACCAAGAGCTCTCACTATCGCGGGTTCCGATTCAGGAGGAGGCGCCGGAATCCAGGCGGACCTCAAGACCTTCGCGGCCCTCGGTGTCTATGGAATGAGCGCGATTGCCGCCCTTACTTCCCAAAATACGCTCGGAGTGAATGGAATCGTCGAGATTGATCCCGACTTCGTATCGTCGCAGATTCGTTCCGTTGTCCTGGACATCGGCGTGGATGCGGTAAAAACGGGAATGCTTTCCAATGCGGCCATTGTGATGGCGGTAGCGCGGGATATCCGGGACCTCAAGATCGACCGGGTGGTGGTTGACCCGGTAATGGTGGCCAAGAGTGGAGACCTCCTGTTAAAATCGGAAGCCGTGGACGCGGTTGTGAGGGAACTGTTCCCTCTGGCGCTGGTTGTCACACCGAACCTGCACGAAGCCGAAAGACTGACGGGCATTCGGGTTGAGACCCCCGATGATATGAGAAAGGCAGCCATGGCGCTAAAAGACTTCGGGCCGGAATACGTGGTCGTGAAGGGCGGCCATCTGGCTGGAAGTCCAATGGATCTTCTCTATGACGGAACATCTTTTCGGGAGTTCGTAAACGTGCGGCACCAGACGCCGCATACGCATGGCACGGGATGTACGTTTGCATCGGCTATCGCGGCGTGTATCGCGCGCGGGTTTTCAGTCGTGGACTCGGTTGGCAGGGCAAAGGAGTATATCACCGGTGCGATCAGGCATGGGCTTCCGCTCGGTCGGGGTCACGGCCCGGTACATCACTTCCACGAAATGTACCGGTTTGAGAACGATAAACGATGAGCGGAATGGGAATCGGGGAATAACCGTGGCCGGTTGCCGGAGCCGGACCCGTCGCGAAGGTGGCTTCTCCCCGGGTCTTGCCGGCGCCATGGATCGAAACCATGGCTGCTCGATCGTCCCTGGACGAGAAGCATCGTGTTGTCTTTGCTGATTGCTTCTGGTAGCATGAACCTTTCGCTCATCTCATATCAAAAATGAAATCCCGCGGCGGAGAATTCAATACGCTGAGCCGATAGATTCGGTTAAAGATCCATCTCTGCTTTAAACCTCCTGCTCAATAAACCCACTGATACGAGTTTGCGGTCGAGATGTTGCTTTCCGAGTTAAAAGGAGCGTGGGAATGATTCCCGCGCGCCATAACGAGCCGCGTAACGGCGAAGGGGGTACGCGGGGCTCGGGCTTCCACGCTTTTAGAAAGGATCCTTTGATACCATCTTGAATGCAACCTAAAGTATAGGACAGGATCGGCAATGCAAAGAGCGCCATCCAGACCCCGGTTCAGCATTCGTTCGCGAATTGTCTTGCTCCTTATAGGCACGTTACTGTTCTTCGCCTTGCTTCAAGGCGTTTTTCTGTACAATCTTTTCCGCGACCAGGAAAAGGCAGCCGCCCGGGCTGAGCTCCAAACAGCCCGTTTCGCCGCCAATAGTTTCAACGAACACGTGGAACAGATATCCCGCCTGGCTCATTCCATCGGAACAGCGTTGTCGATGCCGGAATGGAGCCCTCTCCAGATTCAGTCCATTCTGGACAAGAGCAGTGCCGCGTGCCCTTCAGTCTACAGCCTCGCATGGGTGGACGCCGAGGGACTCGTGCTGGCATCCAGCCTTCCCGGGATCACCGGCGCCGACCTGAGCGAAACCGAGTGGTTTCGCGCGATATCCCGGGGCCGGGACCTGTTCCTGAGCAATATTTTCAATTCCGGGGTGACCGGGGAGCCGGTTATCGGTCTGGCCAGGGGAATCCGCGACGACAAAGGAAGATTACTGGGGGTGGTGCTTGCCTCGGTATTACCCGATGAACTCAGTAAAACACTGGCGTTCGATAAAACCGCGGGTGCGGTAGTCGTAATCCTGGATCGGACCGGAAAGACCGTTGCATGGCCTTCCGGCCACAAGCCGGCCTCCGACGAGCTTGAGAAATTGGCGAAGAGTCCGCCGGTTCTGATGGGTTTGCGGGGGGATGAACTGGTCGACACTTTCGATCCCGGCACTGACGGAAAGAATAAGCTCATAGCACTGACCCCGGTCTTTTCATCGGGTTTCCTGTCATGCTCGATTCGGGCGCGGGAGGATATCCGCGGTCCCATTATCCGGGGGATTATCGAGCATACTGTCATACTCCTGGTTTTTGCCGCCGCGATGATCATATTCGCCTTTGGAGTTTCACGCACCGTCGCCGCTCCCATTGAGGAACTGCGCAATCGCATCGCTTCCCTTGCGAATGGAAGGAAAAACCAGCCGCTCATTGTCCCGGGGCCACCCGAGATAGTGGACCTGACCGAGTCGTTCAACCAGATGGCGGAAGAGATACACTTGCGGGAGGTCGAGCGCTTCAGCCATCTGGGCCGGCTGCGCGGGTCCATGGAAGTCACGGTCGAATTGCTCGCCGAGACCACCGTCCAGGGGCTTTTGCAAAAGATTGTGGATGCATCCCGCGTGTTAACGGATACAAACTTTGCCGTCGTGGGCATGCGGGAAGGTGATGATCTTGGAGTTGGATCGGTGTCCAGGGCCTCGGACATCGTTTCCTGCCCGTCTTTCGAGACTTTCCGGTTCTCCCGGAACGGGATCTACAGGGAGATAATTGATTCGGGACTACCCGTCCGCTACACTGATGCCGAGATGCGCAGGCACCCGTCGTGGAATGAATTCGTGAAGGACCACGGCATTGTTCGCGGGATTCTGGGCGCGCCGCTCAAGGACACGGAGGGGAATACCCGCGGACTGATCATGGCGTTAGACAAAAGGGAAGGCGAGTTCACGCGGGAGGATGAAGCGGTCCTGACTCAGCTTGCCGCCGTCGCATCCCTCGGCCTCCAGCAGGTGCGGGCATGCGGAGCTGTTGGAATCGCCCGGGAACAGCTCGGGGAGGCCAATGAGGCTCTTGAACGGCGTGTGCGGGAGCACGCGGCCGAGTTCGCCGAAATGGACGCGCGGCTCGTTCGGGAAATCAATGAGCGCAAGAGGGCCGAGGAGGAGCGCGGCCTCTATCTGGCGAGGCTCGGACAGAGCAACAGGGACTTCGACGCGTTTGCCGCGAAGGCTTCGCATGATCTGCTGGAACCCCTGCGAAAAGTGCAGGCTTTTGGCGATCGTCTCGAAAAAAAATGCTGGTCCCAGATTGACGAAGAAGGGCGAGATTATATAAGAAGAATGCAGAATGCGGCTGGAAGGATGCAGACCATGGTCCGGTCTCTCCTTGGTTACTCCGGGGTGGGCGCCGCGGCGCGGCCGATGACTGATACGGATCTGCGGAAGGTCTTAGATCAGATCATCCGTGACCTGGAAATCCGAATCGAACACAAGAAGGCAAGGATTGAACTCGATAACCTGCCGGTAATAGAAGCCGACTCGGACCAGATGCGCCATCTCTTTCAGAACCTCATCAGTAATTCACTGAAGTTCAGCGGTGATCGCGAGCCGATTATCAAGATTTCGTCCCATGACATCGCTCCACCACCCGGAAAGGGCGCGACTCAGCCATGGTATGAGATTCTCGTGGAAGACAATGGTATGGGGTTCGAGGAAGAGTCTGCTGAAGAGCTTTTTGGACTCTTTCAGAGGCTCCATGGCCGCGACGGCTATGAGGGATCTGGCATCGGGCTTGCTATCTGCAAGAGAGTGGTCGAGCGTCACGATGGGACCATCTCCGCGCGCGGTGAGCCGGGAAAAGGGACAACATTCGTGATTCGGCTGCCGCGAAGGCAGCGGGGAACTGGACATAGAGAGAGCACGAGTTCGGGAGCGGCGCCCGGTGCCGACAACGCATCCCCTTAATGGATGCACCGGTTTGGCAGTGAATCTGGTCCCGGATTCCGGATAATCGTTTGTTACTGGCGGGCGAGCGGACCGGGGATTACAGTACCGCGACAGAGGTAGCCGGATGCAAGAACGAATTAACATGCTTCTCATCGATGATGACGAGGAAGATTATCTCATCATTTCAGACATGCTCTCCGAGATCAGCAGTCCGAAATATAAGCTGGAGTGGGTGAGCACTTACGAAAAGGGACTCGAGGCCGTAGGTCGGGGGGACAAGGATGTGTACCTTCTGGACTACCTTCTGGATGCCCGCAACGGCCTCGATCTGCTTGAGAGTGCAGTGAAGATGGGCTGCAAGGCCCCGATTATATTCCTTACGGCCTATGGCAATTACGATTTGGACCTGCGCGCGATGAAGGCCGGAGCGGCGGATTACCTGGTGAAAGGGGAGTTCGGCGCTCCACTTCTGGAACGTGTGATCCGGTATTCAATAGAGCGCAAGGGCGTCGAGGAAGAACTCAAACGGCACAGGCTGAACCTTGAGAAACTGGTGCATGAACGGACTGTCCAGCATGCGGAGGCGCGGGCCGATGCCGAGCGGCGGGCCATGGAAGCTGAACAGCGCCAGGCTATACTGGAGGCTCTCCTGGAGCATATCCCGGAAGGGATAGCCATTGTCGATGCTCCCGAGCTGAAAATACAGGCGCTGAGCAGATACGCTCTGCTGATAGAGGGGCTCTCGCGGGAGAAGGTCGAGGGGCATAGTCTCACTGAGAGTTTTCGCCCCTTTTTGCGCACGGAGAATACGAACAGTGACCAGTTCCGCTCTCTTCCCATCGTACGGGCCGCCCTCGAGGGGCAGACCGTATCCAATGAGGAACTGCTCATCAGATCCACGGACGGGAATACTCTTCCAATCCTGATGAGCGCCGGCCCGATTCTCGACAGTTCAGGGAGCGTAACCGGCGCGGTCGCGGCCTGGAGGGACATGAGCGAACTCAAGCAGATTCAGCATGAACTCCAGCAGGCGCGCGACGACCTTGAAGAGAGGGTCTACCGGCGTACGATCGAGTTGGCGGAGGCAATGGAGTCGCTTCGAGAATCGGAAAACCAGTTGAAGACTCTGGCCTCGCAACTTCTAAGGGCCCAGGAAGACGAGCGCAAACGCATTGCGCGGGAACTGCACGACAGCATCGGCTCCTCCCTGAGCGCGGTCAAATTCTGCATCGAGAATGCGGTGCAGCAGATAAAGACCGGTTCGGGCGGTCCTGAACTGCTCACCCATCTCTCCTCGGTTGTCGAGTACTCCATAGAGGAATCCAGGCGTATCATGACCGATCTGCGCCCCTCCATCCTCGATGACCTGGGCATCATCGTGACCATAGGCTGGTTCTGTCGCCGCTACCGGTCACTCTATTCGGATATTTATGTTGAGGAACTGGTCGATGTCGAGGAAGCCGAGATACCGGAACCCCTGAAAATCATCATTTTCCGGATTATCCAGGAGGCCATGAACAATGCCGCCAAGTACAGCAGGGCGAGCAAGATAACACTCTCGCTTACCCGGGACTCGGGCAGAATCAATCTGCGCATTGAAGATGACGGGGTCGGTTTCGATCTCTGCGCCGCGGTTTCGAGGTGCGATTCGACGGGCGGGCTCGGATTGACCTCCATGAAGGAGCGAACGGAGCTGTCGGGCGGCTGGTTCGAGATAAAGACCGCACCCGGCGCGGGCGCCAGGATCATGGCGTCCTGGGAACTGGCCGGTTAAGCATGGGGACTGGCATGAATAGCGTTTTTGCATATTCACCAAGCCCCTTCACACCTGGTGTGAGGTCTGGCGGGTTTTGCCCTTCCTTCCACCCCGCGCGGCCAACCGTCCTAACCGCATGGAGTCTCGGGCTGAATCCTTCGAGGAAGCGTTGACACGCGTATAGTCCCTATTATCTTATAAGCAGGATGAGCGAGTTCTCGGGTTATCATACGGAGTCTTCGGAATCGCCCGAAGCAGCCGGCTTTTTGAGACTGGCTAATCCTCGATAGTTAGACAATGTACTCTCCAGGCGGGGGTCCCATCCCCCGCCTTTTTTTGCCGTCATTTTTTTTCATAATGCCCCCAACTATTTTTTCACTACGTGAAAAAACGACCTGCTAGGTTCGCTCTCACAAAGGATTCGCGGCTTATTCCCGCCCCGGGAAAGACCGGGCTCGGCTTCGAATTCCGAAAAGAGGCTCTCATGGCGCCGGGCGACGATACTTCCGCCCGTGTAACTTGACACGTAATCCCGACAAATTGACACGCAATCCCGGAAATCCCGAAGAAGCCGTTTGGGAGATGGATCGGATTGCAGCACTCAGCCTGGATAAGGAGATTGTATGTTTCTCAGTGCCCTGCCCGTTATCGGACGCGTGGTCGGTCAGGCCGTGGAAGTAATCGACAAAATGGTCGAGGACAAAGACATGGCCAACAAGCTGAAGCACGATTTTGAACTGCAAATGCTGAATCAGGATTTTTCTTCCATCCAGAAAGAAATCGAAT
This sequence comes from Syntrophobacter sp., assembly GCA_039679945.1. Lineage (GTDB taxonomy): Bacteria > Desulfobacterota > Syntrophobacteria > Syntrophobacterales > Syntrophobacteraceae > SbD1. The sequence continues at coordinate 55,086 of JBDKTY010000276.1, forward strand.
CACAGGCGAAAATAATCACCGCCGAAGCGGAAGGGCATAGCTGGCTTCAACGCAACTGGCGTCCCATCCTCATGCTCACCTTTACCTACGTGGTCGCCCACAACTACATCATTGCTCCCCTCTTTTCACTGGTTCGCCTGGAGGTGCCTCCGGACATGTGGGAACTGCTCAAGCTGGGAGTGGGCGGCTATATCATCGGCCGCACCGTGGAAAAAAGCGTCAAGACCTGGAAGAGCTGAGGAGCAGGCCCATGGATCAGCTTCCCTTCGATCTCGCCGTCAAACTCGCATCCTCTTTCGGGGTACCGGGGATCATCTTCGTGGTCTGGTATTTCAGCGAGCGGAGCCATGACAGAACACTCCAGGCCTACCGCGAGGACACGCTGCGCCAGCAGAAGGTCTACCAGGACGGCCTGGCGGAGGTGAGGCGCATGTACGAGGAGAACATGGAACTCGTGAGGGCGTACTCCAACCTGGCTTCGGACCAGAAAGACGTACTCATCATGAATGCTCAGGGGTTTGCGCGGCTCAGCGACCAGATAGGACTCAACCAGTTCTGTCCCATGGTGCGGCTCAAAAAGCAGGCCAGCGGGAAGGAGGACTCGTGAGCGAACGGTTGATCCTGAAAGGCGTGCTCCAGGAAAAAAAGATGGAACGGATGCGCCTTGCCGCCCGCGCCCAGGGTTTGATCACCGCCATAAGGCAGACCGTGCAGCCCGCGTCAGTGAGACCGCTGAAGGACCTGCACACGGACGAGGCGCTCGAAATCATGAGGGAACTCCACCTGCTGCGAGAGCACTTCGTACTCCTGTGCGGCGAGATTGAACAGATAGAGCGGGAGTTGAACTGATGGAGAAGGCAGTTCGGAAAAAGCCCGGTGAGGCATCGGAGATAAATCTTCCCCGTTCTAATAAAAGCGGGACTCATAAGTATGAAGGCCCGCCGCTTATGGGAGGGACCCGGAAGAAGAAGCGGGGAGCATCCGGAAACCACGTTCCCGCTCTGACGGGAGGGGACGGGACGAGGCTGGGCCGGTCACTCGCCGAGGACCTCCCGCCGGATGTGATGGAACAACTCGACGGGCTCCTGTCGGAAGGTGAGGCTTCCGGTGAACGGATCGGGGCGTTCCTTTCCTCCCGCGGCTACGACATTCGAAAGACAGCCATCGGCCGGTATGGCGAGGATTTCATGCAATGCTGCCTGCGGTTGCGCATGGTGGAGAAAAAATCGCACGTGCTGGCATCGGACGACGAAAGCGCAATGGTCCTCGAGGAAGCCGCTTCACGGCTCTTTGCCCTGAAGATCCTCGAATCACTCTTTTCGGAAGAGATGGACGTGGCGACCCTGGCCAAACTCTTGTCTCTTTTCTCAAGGCTCCAGTCCTCAAACGTTCAGCGTGAGCGGCTCAGGCTCGAGTTCAAAAGGCGCGAGAAGAAGTCGGCCGAGGAAGAGCCCCGGGACGGGGGCGGTGGTCTGTCCGATGAGGCAGCCGACGAGATCCGGCGAAAAATACTGGGGATTCCGGTATGACGGCGCCGCTTATCCTTCTGCCATATCAATGGAAGTGGATCTTTGACCGGGCGCCCGTGAAGGTATGCGAGAAATCACGGCGGGTGGGCCTCTCCTGGTGCGAAGCGGCGGATTCCGCTCTTACGGCCGGAACCAAGTCCGGGATGAATGTCTGGTACCTTGGGTACAACCGGGAAATGGCGCTGGAATTCATCAATGATACCGCTTCCTGGGCACGAAGTTTCGGGGTCGCGGCGGGAAAATTGGAAGAGACCTTCATCAGTGATGAGAAGAAGGACGTCCTGGGATATCGAATCCGCTTCGCCACGGACTTCCGGGTGACGGCACTCTCCAGCCGTCCAAACAATCTCAGGGGGAAACAGGGCAAAGTGGTGATAGATGAGGCGGCTTTCCACAACGACCTGCCCCAGTTGCTCAAGGCAGCCATCGCCCTGCTCATGTGGGGAGGGCGGCTCGTCGTGATAAGCACCCACAACGGGGACGAGAACCCCTTCAATGAACTGGTGAACGACATCAGATCGGGCAGGAAGCCTTACTCGCTGCACAGGATCACCCTGGATGACGCATTGGAACAAGGGCTTTTCCGGCGCATTTGCCTCGAGACCGGGCGGATCTGGTCCGGGCAGGCGGAATCCGCCTGGCGTAAAGAGCTGATCGATTTTTACGGGGAATTCAGCGATGAGGAGCTTTTCTGCGTTCCCAGCCGGGGCTTGGGCTCCTGGCTCCCGCGCGCGCTCATCGAAGGCTGCATGGACGAGAGCATCCCCGTGGTCCGATGGGCATGCAGGAACGAATTCGCCGAACTTCCGGAAACCCGCAGGCGGACCGAGGCAATGGAATGGTGCCGGACAAACCTCACCCCGCTTTTGGAGGACCTCCCCCGGGAGCGCCCCTCATTTTTCGGGGAAGATTTCGGGCGCAGCGGTGACCTCACCGTCATAGTACCGCTCCAGGAAACCGGGAATCTCAAATACCGCGCCCCTTTCACCGTGGAACTGAGAAATGTCCCCTTCCGCCAGCAGGAACAGATTCTGTTCCACATAGCGGATGGACTCCCCCGCTTTTCCGGAGGCGCCCTGGATGCGCGCGGAAACGGCCATTACCTGGCCGAGGTCGCGATGCAGAGATACGGGAGTTGGCGGATAAAGCAGGTGATGCTCTCCGACCGGTGGTACCTGGAAAACATGCCGTCCTGCCGCGCGGCCTTCGAGGACCGTAGAATTGCGATCCCCCGTGATCCGGATGTCCTGGACGACCTGCGATCCGTGCGCGTGGAAAGAGGCATCGCGCGTGTCCCGGAGAATTATCGCGGGAAGGGGCGTGACGGGGGGACCCGGCACGGCGATGCGGCCATAGCCTGCGCCCTCGCCTGGCACGCGGCCACGGAAATTGAAACAGGACCGGTCGAATACGAGAGCGCGGGGGAGAGGCGGATGCCGGGGTCCCGCGGGTATTGAACAGGCCATGGATGAGCGTCCGCAACGCCGTTTCTTTCGCCCTGGTCGTACCGCGCAACCGCGAGGTTTGTGCTCGGGACGAAGGATCGTATGCAAACGCAATCTCGACTGAAGAGGCACGGATTATGACACAGCGCTGTAGCCCTGTAGCCCTGTAGGTTGGGGTGAGTGGAGCGAACCCCAACATCTTCCTCCGGATTGGCCGTATTGGAGCATCTGCTGTTGCATTGCCGCCGGAACGCAGGATCGGAATTGGGGTGGAGGTGTGCGAATGCGAGACGAGTATAGTTTCGGCAAAAGGTGACGCGTGGGTGTTGGGGTTCGCTTTCGCTCACCCCAACCTACCGTGCTGCCGTGCTGCGAAAAGAGATTCCCAAACGCTGAAATCGGGCTCCACAAGTTCGCTTTCGTTCACCCCAACCTACCGTGCTGCGAAAGCGGGAATCCAGGGTTTTTCCGGCACACTGCTAAACGCAATCTCGACTGAAAAGAGGCACGGATTATGACACAGCTATACGATCAATTCTCCCGTCCAATTCCGAACCCGGCGTCGGTCCGCCCGGACACCCGTGAGATCTCGGTTGCCACGATCCGCGACCGCTGGAGCGGGTATCCCTCCAACGGCCTGACCCCGGAGCGGCTCGCGCGGATTTTCAGGCAGGCGGACAGCGGAGACGTCCAGCGCCAGGCAGAGCTTTTCGAGGAAATGGAAGAAAAAGATGCCCACCTTGCCAGCCAGTTTCAGTTACGGAAGATGGCGGTGCAGGGGCTGCCGTGGGAGGTAATCCCGGGCGCGCGGGACGGTTTGGCCAGGGAAACAGCCGATTTCTGCCGCTCATTTCTGGAAGGTCTGGCCGATTTAGACGAAAACGTCCTGGACCTGCTCGATGCGCTGCCCAAAGGGTACTCCATGATGGAGATCCTCTGGGAGGTTTCGTCCGGGGAAGTCCACATACGAAAGCTCTGCTGGGTTCATCCGAAAAAAGTAACCTTCCATGTATCGCTCACGCCGAGGGTCCTTACGGAACTCGATCCAATCCGCGGCATCGAACCGCCGCCCTTCAAATTCGTATACCACCGCTGCCGCGCCCGTTCCGGCTATGACACACGGGCCGGAATAATGCGCGTCTGCGCGTGGATGTACCTGTTCAAGAACTACGCGGTTAAGGATTGATCTTCTTTAAGGAACGTGCCTTTCGGTTTTTAGTTTTTTTCTCGTTACTTGCGAGTTCTTCGAGGGTAAGTTTCCCATCGACTGCCAACGCATTTTCATCAGGCTCTACAGGACTATCATCATCCTTCTCTGTATCTTCGGGCTGTGACAATGATTCTCCCCAGTACTGTCCCAATTTCTCGCCTTCCCGGATGTCTTCCTCAGCGATCCCAGTTTTGTCGAAAAGATATTTCTGCAAAATCTTCGGGTTCAGCCGCCAGTGTCCAAATATTGCGTTTTCAAATTTATCAAAACTGAAAGGTACGCCCTCTTTTTCCAAAGGGCCAACTCTCAGGATTCCATCAAGCAGACACCCTCTGATTATTTCCGCCTTGGCCCGATCTGGCAGCGACCACAGTTTCTTATCAATTGCGTGGAGGATTCCTGGATTTCCTCTTGTAAAATCAATCAGTTTCTGTTCATGGGTTTTCAGTTCTGCTATTTTTTGAAGCTCCGCCTGTTTCTCGCGGAGTTCGATTTGAATCTGGTTTTTATGGAGTCGAGCGGCTGACCTTTGCTTCCTAAAATCTTCATAGTCCTCTTCTTCAAAAACCTTGCTTTGCAGCATCCTCTTGAGATTTTCGAGGAGAGTTTGCATCTCTTTTAGCTCCTGCTTAAGATGCGCGATCCGCCTCCGGATAGGTTCTTCCTGCTTTTCCCAGTCCCGAGGCTTGAAAGTTGTATTTCTGTTCTGAGTGTTTGCGTCTTGCAAATCAGGGTCATCAAGTCCCCAGAGAAGCTCACCAACAATATGGCCGAAAACAAATTTCTCCGCCATTTCTGCGTTGAGGCGTGGGAGCGGACACTTTTTCTCTCGACCGTTTGCTTGCCTCTCTTTCTCCCAACACTCATGCCAGTAACAGGCGTAAAACCGCTGCCCCGTTTTTTGATAAGTTCTCCCGCGAACCTTGCCGCCACAAATTCCACACCTGAGAAGTCCATCCAGTATGAACCTCACATCCCGATTTACTGGACCAGTTCTCTTTTTGGCTGTTGCGGCTCTCGCCCTGATATCGTCCCACTCTTTTTTAGTGATGACAGGTTCG